>NZ_JBITGI010000023.1:0-132305 GCF_044456945.1 Streptomyces sp. NPDC050759
TCGGTAGTCATGTAATCGCTCAGCTCAGCCGGACGCGAAGATCGTCTTCTTCTGGCGCTCGATCGAGGACAGCAGACTGTCGATCCCCTTGGGGTTCTGCAGGAACTTCTGGAGCGAGGGCTGCATGACCGTCGAGGTGAAGTCGGGACGCGAGTCACGGTCCATGAACTGGGTCAGGCTCTTGGCGCCGGTGATCATCTCGTACGCCTTCTTCTGCAGCGGCGTGTACGAGGAGGTGTCGGCCTTGTTGGAGGCGGCCACCACACTGGTGTCGGACTTGAGGTAGATCTGCTCCGCCGCCGGGGTGCCCAGGTACTCCATGAGCTTGGTGACGCCCGCCTTGTTCTTCGGCGACTTGCTCACCATGAAGCCGTCGGCCGGCGCCTCGACGGTGTCCTGCCCGTACGCGGAGTTGATCTCCGGGAAGGCGAAGAAGTCGAGGTCGTCCAGGTCGGCCTTGTTGGTGAACTGCTGCGCCACGAAGGTGCCCAGCACGTACATGCCGGCCTTCTTGGCCACCAGGGTCTGCGCCGCGTCCTGCCAGGTGCGGCCCATGAAGCCGTCCTGGTGGTAGGGCAGTATCTCGGCCCAGTGGTCGAAGACGTTCTTGACCTTGGGGTCGGTCCAGGAGGCCTTGCCCGCCATCAGGTCGACGTGGAAGTCGTAGCCGTTGGTGCGGAAGTTGAGCTGGTCGAAGGTGCCCATCGCCGGCCAGGCGTCCTTGTCACCGAACGCGATCGGCACGAGGCCGTCCTTCTTCATCTGCTTGCACAGGGCGATGAAGGCGTCCCAGGTGGTGGGCACCTCGTAGCCGTGCTGCGCGAAGACGCTCTTGCGGTAGAAGATCGCCCACGGGTACGTGACCAGCGGCACGAAGTAGTACTTGCCGTCCGCGCCCTTGCTGAGCTTCTTCATGGCGTCGGGGAAGTTGTCGCCGATCTTGTCCCACACGTCGTCGATCGGGGAGGCGAGGCCCTTGGCCGCGAAGAACTGCATGCGGTACCCGGCGAACCAGTTGAACACGTCGTCCGGCGTGCCCTGGAGGTAGGAGTTGATCTGCTCCTGGAAGGTGTTGTGGTCCTTGGTGTTGACCTTGACCGAGAGCCCCGACTGCTTCGTGAACGCCGTGTAGATCTCCCCGTACGCCTTCTTCGGCACGGCATCCGACTGGTTCGACCCCAGGGTGACGGTCTTGGAGTCCGACGAGCTGTCGCTGCTGCCGCAGGCGGACAGCAGGGGTATACCGGCCCCGAGCAGGGCGGCGCCGCCCACGCCCTTGAGGACACCACGACGGCTGGGCGAGGAGAGGGAAGACGAGAGGTCACGCATGTACGGCTCCTGAAGGCAGGGGTTCGATCATGGAGGGTCTGGAGACCGGTCGTAATCGACCAGAAACCAACTTGACCGAACACGGTGGCGCAATGACAGCGTTATGTCAGGTCATGCGTCAATAGCTATCGGCCCGATTTGTCGAAACGTGACCGACATCCCTGCCTATCGGTGACCCAGGAGCCCCGTCGGCGACGGGTTCAGTTGTAGGCGGCGAAGGCCTTCGAGAAGGCGAACGCGTCCTGGACGATCGAGCTGCAGGTCGCGTCGGCGGAGGGCTTGGCACCCCCGGGGCACTGCTTGTCCCGGGTGGCGGACCACATCGACAGCCCGCCCAGCCCCTTCGCCTTGGCGAAGGTCACCAGCTGGGAGGCGTCGTCGACCTTGAAGATCTCGGAGGCCACGTCGTTGACCCCGATCATCGGGGTGACGGCGACCGCGTTCCAGGCCGCGCTGTCGGACAGCCCGAGAACGCCCTTGACCTGCGCCTGGGTGGCCGTGGCGGCCTGCTCGGCATAGGTGCCCATGTCTCCGCTGTACGCGGGCCCGTAGTCCATCGCCATGATGTTGACGGTGTTGATCTCGACGCCGTTCGCCTTGGCGTTCGCGAGCAGGTCCACGCCGTCCTGGGTGAGGCCCTCGGGCATGACCGGGAGGGTGTAGGAGACGTCAAGGCCGGGGTGGAGTGACTGGAGCTTCGCGATCGCCTGTGCCCGCCTGGTGTTCGCGGCCGTGTTCGGCAGCGCCCCGCCTTCCACGTCGAAGTCGACCTTGGTGAGGCCGTACGCGTCCACGGCCTTCCCGTACGCCGCCGCCAGCGCGTCCGCCGAGGAGCAGGTCGTGGCCAGCTCGGAGCCGGAGGCGCCGCCGAAGGAGACCCGGACGTCCCCGCCCTTGGCCCTCAGCGCACCGATCTGCTGGGCCACGGCGTCGCTCGCCAGATCGGTGACCCCGCCCCACTTGGGGGTGCAACCGCCACCGTCGGTGACGAAGGCGAGGTTGTAGTTCTTGACGCCGGTGGACGCGGCGCTCGCGAGGAGGTCGAAGGCGGGGTAGAGGGAGGTGTCGACGTAGGGGGCGAAGCCGGTGCTCACTGTGGGGGCAGCGGTGGAGGTGGGTGTGGGGGTGGCCGTGGGTGTGGGCGGGGGGGTGTCGTTGCCGTCGGTGGCGCAGTCGGCGCCGTCCATGCGACAGCCTGTGGGGTCGCCCGTGCCGTTGACCACGAACCCGACCGTGACGGACTCACCGGCGGCCAGACCGTCGGTGTCCCACCGGGGCGGCTTCACCGTGACACGCCGCCCGCTCACACCGGACTCCCCGTTCCACAGGGAGCCGAGCGTGGATCCGCTCGGCAGGTCGAACTCCAGCTTCCAGTCCTTGTCGACCGCGCCGCTGTTGTTGGTGACGACGTACTGCGCGGAGTAACCCGTCGACCATTCACTGGTCTTGCTGTACGCGGCGCCGACCCCGGCCGCCTGGGCGGTACCGGTGACGAGGACCGCGCCGCCCCCGACCACGGCGGCGGCCACCGCCCCGCCGATCAGCTTGTTCCTGCCACTCACCTTGTGCCGATGCATGCTCATGACGCGGCACGCTAGCGAGCCGGAATCGGGCAAATGGCCTGATCAGGACGGGGGTTGAGGATCTTAGGGCGCCCTTAAGGAAGGGATCGGGGTCGGTTAAAGGTCGAGACCAATCTGCCCGTCCGGCGCCGGCGCACCCGGTGTCCCCGGCGCACCGGTTCCCGTCCGTCCAGCTGGATCCAGATCCGTACCTCGGTGCCGCCGAGGACCGACGACCCGATCCGTACGTCCCCGCCGGTCGACTCGGCGAGCCGCCGCACGATGTCCAGCCCGAGCCCGGTCGACCCGGCGCTGCCCGATCCCCGCCCGCGCGCCATCGCGGCCTCGGGGTCGCGGATGCCGGGCCCGGCGTCGGAGACGAGCACGATCACCGCGTCCTCGCCGTTGTGCACGTCGACCGCGAAGGCGGTGCCCTCCGGGGTGTGCCGGAAGACGTTGCCGAGCAGGGCGTCAAGCGCGGCGGCGAGATCCGCCCGGGCCACGGGTATGCGCACCGGCCGCTCGGTGCCGGCCACCCGCCACTTGCGGCCCTCGTCCTCCGCGAGCGCGGACCAGAATCCCATCCGCTCCCGGACCACCTCGGCCGCGTCGCACCCGGCGCCGGGCCCGGCGGCCGCCGTCTGCGGCTTGGCCTCCCGGGCGGTACGGATGATGGTGTCGACCTCGCGCTCCAGCTGCGCGACCGCGGCCCGGGTCTGCTCCGCGGCGGGCCCGTCCCCGGGCGAGGCCGCGTTGAGCCGCAGCACGGTCAGCGGGGTGCGCAGCCGGTGGGACAGATCGGCGGCCAACTCCCTTTCGTTCGCCAGCAGTTGTACGACCTGGTCGGCCATGGAGTTGAACGCGACCGCCGCCAGCCGCAGTTCGGTCGGCCCCTCCTCCGGCACCCTCGACCCCAGCTTCCCCTCCCCCAGTTCATGGGCGCCTTCGACGAGTTTCTGAGCGGGCTGCACCATCCGGACGCCGAGCCGGTCGGCGACCGCGACCGAGCCGACGACGAGCGCGATGCCGACACCCGCGAGCACCGCCCAGGCGGTCGCGACGCCGTTGCTCACCTCGGACTCGGGGACGTACACCTCGACGACAGCAATCTCGCCGGAGCTGAGCGCTACCGGCTGGAGCAGGGTGGAGCCGCCGGGCACCTCGGTGGTGGAGGCGCGGCCCAGCTTCCGCACGGTCGCGATGTCCTCGGCGGCGGCCCGCTGCCGTCCGATGTCGACCGCCTTCTGACCGCTTTTCCGGTCGCCGTCGGCCGGTATGTGGACGGCCATCCCGGAGTCCGAGCCCGCGGAGGCGACGACCCGCTCCAGCTGGTCGCGGTCGGTGGTGATGGACAGCGCCGGGGCGACGGCGGCGGCCTGCCGCTCGGCGTTGGAGAACGCGCGGTCCCGGGCCATCTCCCTGATGACGAGGCCGAGCGGGATGGCGAAGGCGACCACGACCATGGTGGTGACCGCCAGGCAGACCTTGACCAGGGCCCATCTCACAGCGGCAGCCCCCCGCCCGGTGGTTCCAGCTTCACGCCGACGCCCCGCAGGGTGTGCAGATAGCGGGGCTGCGCGGCCGTCTCCCCCAACTTGCGCCTGAGCCACGACAGATGGACGTCGATCGTCTGGTCGTCGCCGTAGGACTGCTGCCAGACCTCCGCGAGGAGTTCCTTGCGGGGCACGACCACGCCGGGGCGGGCGGCCAGGAAGGCGAGCAGGTCGAACTCGCGGCGGGTGAGGTCGAGTCGGACGCCGTCCAGCTCGGCCTGGCGGCGCAGCGGGTCGATGCTCAGGCCGCCGACGCGCAGCACGGTCTCCGGCGGTCCGTCACCGCCGGCGGCACGGGACCGCCGTAGGACGGCGGTCATGCGGGCGGAGAGGTGCTCGACCGAGAAGGGCTTGGTGAGGTAGTCGTCCGCCCCGGCGTTCAGCAGTCGCACGATCTCCGTCTCGTCGTCCCGCGCGGTGGCGATGATGACCGGGACGTCGGTGATCCCGCGCAGCATCTTCAGGGCCTCGGACCCGTCCAGATCGGGCAGTCCGAGGTCCAGGATCACCACGTCGAACCGGAAATGGGCGACCTCGCGCAGCGCCTCCAGTGCCGTGCCGACACTGCGCACGGTGTGTGCCGCGTCGGTCAGGTGCCGGATGAGCGCCGAGCGAACGAACTGGTCGTCCTCGACCACGAGCACACTTGCCATGCGCGGCACCGTACGCCATATGGCGGACCCCTTCCGGTGCCTGTGGACAACTCGGTCCGGGTGCGCACCGTGAGGTGCCTGAGGCAGTATGGCCCGCGATGCGCAGAGGACTCGTACACGTACTGGCTTGGACGCTCGCCACGGGCGCAGCGGCCACGCTGTCGTGGTGGGGCGTCCACACGGTCATGGCGGGCACGGCCTACGATCCGCCGCGCGCCCTGCCCATCACGGCGGCCGAGGCGACGACACAGGAGTCGAAGCCGCTGGCCTCACCGAGCCCGGCGAAGCGGCCGGCCCCGTCGAAGAGCCCGTCACCGACGCCGAGTGCCACGTCCGCGAGGCCGACGCCCTCGAACAGCCCTTCCCCCACGGCTTCCGGTCAGGTCAGGAGCTACGACACCGACGGCGGCCGCGCGGTCTTCGACCTCGGCGAGACGTCGGCGGCCCTGGTGTCCGCGACGCCGGGCACGGGCTGGTCGATGCAGGTGTGGAAGACGGAGTCCTGGATCCGGGTGGAGTTCGCCTCGGGCACGGACCGGGTGTCGGTG
Organism: Streptomyces sp. NPDC050759; assembly: GCF_044456945.1. NCBI lineage: Bacteria > Bacillati > Actinomycetota > Actinomycetes > Kitasatosporales > Streptomycetaceae > Streptomyces > Streptomyces sp. NPDC050759. The sequence goes on from NZ_JBITGI010000023.1 coordinate 5,646, forward strand.
TTCTGCACCTGGCACGACGGGCCGCCGCGGGTGGAGATCGGCACGTACTGAGTCACCGGGTCATCGGTCATCTGAAGACGGAGGCCGGCGGGGCGGGTGAGGCCACCGCTCCGGCGTCCGTCACGGCCGCGGCGCCTCCGGTGAAGTCGAGGAGCGCCTTGCCGTGTTCGACGCGGCCGGGGTGCGGGTCGGAGGCGGCGCGGCGGGTCAGTTCCGCGAGCGGCAGGGGGGTGTCGGAGGCGACCAGGACGGCGTTGCCGAAGCGTTTGCCGCGCAGGACCGTCGGGTCGGCCACGAGGGCGAGTTCGGGGAAGCGGGCGGCGGCGGTGGCGATCTGGCCGCGGAGATGGGCGAGCGGCGGTCCGTCGGCGAGGTTGGCGGCGTAGTACCCGCCCGGTGTGAGGGTCCGGCGGACCTCGTCGAGGAACTCGGTGGAGGTGAGATGGGCCGGGGTCCTGGCTCCGCTGAACACATCGGCGATCACGAGGTCGGCCCACCCGTCGGGCACCTTGGCGAGGCCCTCGCGCGCGTCGACGGACCGCACCCGTATCCGCGCGTTCTGCTCCAACGGGAGCTTTCGCCGGACCAGTTGGACCAGAGCGGCATCCCGCTCGACGACCTGCTGGGTGGAGCGGGGTCGGGTGGCGGCGAGATACCGGGCGAGGGTGAAGGCGCCTCCGCCGAGGTGCACGGCGTGCACGGGCTTGCCGGGGGGCGCGACGAGGTCGATGACGTGACCGAGGCGGCGCTGGTACTCGAAGGAGAGGTGGGTCGGGTCGTCCAGGTCGACATGGGACTGCGGGGCGCCGTCGATGAGCAGCGTCCACGCGTGGGTGCGCTCGCGATCGGGGATGAGCTCGGCGAGGCCGCCGTCCACGGGTTCTACGACGGCTTCGGCGGACCTTCTGGACTTTCCCACTCCGCCATTATCCGCAGCAGCGGGTGGTCACGCGTCTGCGGGCCGGCGGGGCCCCCTCGGGCCGGCGAACTCACTGGCAGTTGTCCGCGGCCTCGATGAGTCTCGCCGCCTCGCCCAGTGCCGCCCGCAGCACCGCTGGGTCCGTCGCCAGGTCGGCGTCTCCCGGTGGCAGCAGCCAGTCCGATCCCGCCACCGGAGGCTCCGGAGTCAGCCGCAGACCCCGGCCGTCCGTCTCCGTGCACGTACTCCCCGGCATGTCCCAGCCTGCCGCGGTCCCCGGTGGCACCAGGAACCCCAAGGTCTGGCCGCCGTCGTCGTGCAGCACCGGCCCGACCCCGTCCCCCACCCCCCGCCGCAGGATGTCGACGGCCTCCAGGCCGTGTCGCGTCGGCACCGTGACCACGTCACAGGACACCGGCGTACAAGGATCGACGCTCTGGCTGATCTCCACGCGGCCTCCAACAAGGAACCCTCGTCCGACTCCGAGGATTTCAACGCGCGCCCGCGTCAACGGCTACGGCAGAAGTCCGCCGCAAAGGATGGCAGTTCATGGCAGATCTCGGATGAGATATCCGGTTTGTAGCCAAACCCCGCATGGCGACCCGGACACAGCAGGTACGTTCTTGCCCGCCGGAAACAGGGCGTCACACTGACAAACCAGTCAACTCGCCCACCTCCGGCATGGTTCGACGGTTCGCACGAGAGGACCCGGCCATGGCGTCGTCAATGGTGACCTCGTCCCAGTCCCCCACCCCACCGCGGCCGAACCTCGCGTTCCGGCGCCTGCGCGGACAGCGCTCGCCGGCCGAGTTCGCCGCGGCGGTGCGGCGGGCCGCGCGCGAGATCGGCGAGCGGGTCAGCTGCGACGCGCGCTATGTGGGCCGCGTCGAGGCGGGCGAGATCCGCTGCCCCAACTACGCGTACGAACGGGTGTTCCTGCACATGTTCCCCGGCCGCACACTCACCGACCTGGGCTTCGCGCCCCGCGCATCCGTACGTGGACGCCGGGCGCGTCCGGCGAGTGAGACAGAGGGGACGTACGAGCCGTATGACCCGCAAGACACGCAAGACCCTGACGAGACGTACGACAACTACGAGGAGAGCGACGTGCTGCGTCGCGCATTCATGACCGGCGGGGGCGCCACGGTGGCCGCCGCCTCACTGGGCCCCCTCGGGCTCGCCGTCGACGCCACGGCCGCCGGACAGCCGGTCCGTCGCGCCGGGACGGGCGAGGCGGGCGCCCTGGAAGAGGCCGTGCGCAGGATCCGGTTGCTCGACGACCGGCACGGCGCGGACGGCCTGTACCGGCGCGCGGCGGCTCCACTGCGCGCCGCCTACGCGCTGCTGGACGCCGGCGCGACCCGGCAGACGACCGCGGACCGGCTGCACTCGGGCGCGGGCGAGCTCGCCATCTCGGTGGGCTGGCTGGCGCACGACTCGGGACGCTTCGACGACGCCCGCTCGCACTACGCGGAGGCCCTCGCGACGGCCCGGGTGACCGGTGACGACGCCCTGGAGGCGCACGCCTTCTGCAACACGGCCTTCCTCGCGCGCGACGCGGGACGGCCGCGCGAGGCGGTGCGGGCCGCACAGGCCGCGCAGCGGGTGGCCCGGTCCCTGGGCTCGCCCCGGCTGATGTCGCTGCTCGCGCTGCGCGAGGCGGGCGGCTGGGCGGGACTCGCCGACCGCACGGGGTGCGAGCAGGCCCTCGCCCGCGCCCAGGCCTTCTTCGAACGAGGCCTCTCGGACGCCGACCCCGAGTGGATGAGTTTCTACGGCGAGGCCGAGCTGGAGGGTCTGGAGGCGCAGTGCTGGTCGACGCTGGGCGACTGGCGCCGGGCCGCCCGGCACGCGGGGCGGGCGGCGGACCTCCAGGATCCGCACTTCACCCGCAACATCGCGCTGTACACGGCCGAACTGGCCGACGACCTGGCCCGCGGCGGCCACCCCGACGAGAGTGCGGCGGCGGGGCTGCGGGTGCTGGAGCTGCTGGGCGAGGTCCAGTCGTCCCGGATCCAGACGATGCTGGCGGGAACGGCGAGGGTGTTGCTGCCGCATCGGCGGGCTTCTGGGGTGTCGGCCTTTCTGGAACGCCATGCGTCGACGCCGAGGACTGCGTGAGCCGGTTGTTGTTCGGCTGCGAGCCGGTGGGGGCTGGTCGCGCAGTTCCCCGCGCCCCTGAGTGGGTGCAGTGACGGCCCGCCTGGCCAGCACCCACCTCCTTGGGGGCGCGGGGCTGTGACATCAGCGGCTCCGCCGCGGGGCGCGACCAGCCCCCACCGGCCGGCACCCGACTACGAACCCAGATGCCCCGAGTCGTTCCAGCTCTCAATGGCCGGCTCCCCATACGCCCACCCCAGCACAGACAAGGACGTCGGATTCAGCCGCACCCGCGCCGCGAAGTCGATCGGCAACCCCAGCCACCGCGCCCCGATGGACCGCAGGATGTGCCCGTGGGCGAACACCAGCACATCCCGGTCGGCGGAACGCGCCCAGGCGACGACCTCGTCCGCGCGCGAGGTGACCTCCGCCAGGGACTCCCCGTCCGGCACCCCGTCCCGCCAGATCAGCCACCCCGGCCGGACGGCCTGGATCTCGTCCGGGGTCATGCCCTCGTACGCGCCGTAGTCCCACTCCATGAGCGTGTCCCAGGTGGCCGCCCGCTCTGCGAACCCGGCGAGTTCGCAGGTCTCCCGCGCGCGTGCCAGCGGGCTCGTGCGTATCTCCACCCCGGGGAGACCGTCGTACGGAGCCCGGTGCAGCCGCTCGCCGAGCAGCTTGGCGCCCCGCCGTCCCTCCTCCAGGAGCGGCACGTCGGTCCTGCCGGTGTGCTTGCCGGACAGCGACCACTCGGTCTGTCCGTGCCGGGCCAGCAGGACGCGCGGAGCCATGAAGAGACCTTTCCGGGGGAAAGCGGAGGCGGAACACCTCCATCATCGCGCACGCTGTGCAGGGGCAACCCGACGGGCGATCTCAGCGTCTTTGAGGGCCGAAGGCGCTGCGTGGGGGCACTCCACATGGGCCCGCGCATACGCCGTAAAGTGGCACCCCCGGACAAGGACCGCCGGACGCCGCGCGAAACGAAGGGGGACAGGATCGGATGCCGCTGACCGAGACACCAGGCACCGAGGCAGTCCCGGACGCACGGCTGCGCTGGTGGACCGAGCTGCCCCTGATCCTGTTGGTGTACGCCTGCTACAGCGCCGGCCGGCTCCTCGCCAGGGGCGATGTCACGGGCGCCGTCGACCACGGCCTGGCGATCCTCAAGGTCGAGAAGTTCCTCTACCTCAACGCCGAGCATCCGCTCAACCGGCTGTTCACCAGCCAGACCTGGATCGGCGTACCGGCCGACTTCTGGTACGCCTCGCTGCACTACCTGGTTACGCCGGCCATCCTTATCTGGCTCTTCCGGTCCCGCGCCCTGCACTACCGCGCGGCCCGCACCTGGCTGATGACGTCCACGTTCATGGGCCTGATCGGCTTCACCCTGCTGCCGACCTGCCCGCCCCGCCTCCTCTCCGCGAGCCACGGCTTCGTGGACACGATGGCCCAGTACAGCTCGTACGGCTGGTGGGGCGGCGAGGCGAGCGCCCCGCGGGGCATGGGCGGCATGACGAACCAGTACGCGGCCATGCCGAGCCTGCATGTCGGCTGGGCCCTGTGGTGCGGTGTGATGCTGTGGCGCTACGGCAGGACGCGTACGACGAAGGTCGCGGCCGTCGCCTATCCGCTGATCACCACGATCGTGGTCATGGGCACCGCGAACCACTACTTCCTCGACGCGGTCGCGGGCGCGGCCGTGATGGGGCTCGGGTTCCTGCTCGCCCCGTACGTCACACGGGCCGCGGAGCGGGCCACGGCGGGCATCCGGGCCCGGATAGCCCCCGTCACCGCCGTCTCGCGGGACGCAGAGCCCTCAATTGTCAGTGACGGATGCCAGACTTCCGCGGGTGAGCACATTCCACGGCAGCGCGAATCCCTCTTCGGAAGCGGAGTCGAGCCCAGTGCCTCTCCCGCGGAAGCCGGGGACGGCGCTCCGGCAGCGGCTCGCTGAGCTGCGCGGGCCCGAGGTACCGGCCAAGGCACTGGACGCGCGCGCCCTCGCGGCCCTGGCCGCGAACCCCGGCTGCAAGCGGCGCGCGATCCTCGACGGCGCCGGTGTGGACAAGACGGCGGTGGCGAGCGCGCTCGGTGCGCCGTCCGCCTTCGGGCAGTCGCAGTTCGCCCTGACGCGGGGCAACGCCTTCGAGGCGAAGGTCAAGGCGGACGGCGGCGCGGAGCTGCTGCGGCTGGTGCACGAGCGGCTGGACCGCACCGCGCAGCCCCCCGCCGACGCCCAGGTCCCCGACCTCACCGCGATCGGCCCCGAGGGCCGTACCGCGCGGACGGCACTGGCCCTGCGCGAGGCCACCGAGGCGGCAGGCACCTGGACGCTGCTCGACCACCCGATGCTCGCGCTCGACGTCGCCGGCTCCCCCGCCTTCCTGGAGCCGGACGCGGTGGTCGTGCACCCGGACGGCAGCTGGACGGTCGTGGAGATCAAGTCCTTCCCGATGCTGGACGGTTCGGCGGACCCGTCGAAGGTGGGCGCGGCCGCCCGCCAGGCCGCGGTGTACGTCCTGGCACTGGAGGAGGTCGCCGCCCGCCTGGAACCGGCTCCGAAGGTCCGCCACCGGGTCCTGCTGGTCTGCCCCAAGGACTTCTCCAACCTGCCCACCGCCTCGGCCGTCGACATCCGCAAGCAGCGCGCGGTCACCGCCCGCCAGCTGGCCCGTCTCACCCGCATCCAGGACATCGCCGACGCCCTCCCCGACGGCACCTGCTTCGCCCCCGACCAGCCCGCCGCCGAACTGACCGCGGCGGTCGAGTCGGTCCCGGCGACCTACGCCCCCGAATGCCTGTCCGCGTGCGAACTGGCCTTCCACTGCCGGGACCGCTCCCGCGCGGCCGGCGCGGTGACCTCCCTGGGCCGCTCTGTACGCGCGGAACTGGGCGGCCTGACCACGGTCGAGGAGGTCCTGGCCGCGGCAAGCGGGGAAGCCGGGGACCCGGACGACCCGGCCGTGGCGGCTCTGCGCAGAGCGGCCGAGCTGCGTGCCGAAGCGCTGGACGCGGTGCCGGGAGGTGCCGCGCGGTGAGTGCGCCTCCGCGCCGGGCCCCCGCGGCCCCACCCCACGTCACGCCCCCTCGCGGCGTCCCCACGGCCCCGCGTCTCCAGGAGCCCCCGTGTCACTGATCACCACCCTGGCCCGGCTGGAAGCCGTGCGCACCGGCCGCGCCCAGCCCGCCGCGACCGTCCTGCACCGGCACCTCTCCGACCACCCCCTCGTCCTCGTCCCGCTCACCACCGCGGGCGAGGCCGGTGCCCCGCTGGGCGCGCTCGTGGGCACCGACCGGGACGCGCCGCACCTCCTGGTCGTACCGCAGCCACGGGACCGGGACCTCAGGTTCGCGTTCCTGGCCGAGCTGGCGGACGTCGTCCTGCCGTACGTCGACGGATACGCCGAGGCCGTGGAGGCCGCCGAGCGCAATGAGACCGATCCGGAGACCGGCAAGCGGGTCAAGGTCGAGGTCGAGCTGTGCGCGGACGCCCCGCAGCTGATCCTGCCGAGCCGCGCGGGTGTCGATTTCGTACGGCTGCTCGGGCGTTCCATGCGTTTCAGGCGTACGGCGGAGCAGGACCCGGAGACCCCGTATCCGGCCCCGCCCCGGGTGCCGTTGCTGGGCCGGTGGCTGACCCACTTCGGGGAGCGGGCCCGGGTGCCCGGCTCCTCGCTGGTGCTGGCGATGACGGACGTGCTGTCCCGGCACTGGTCCACCGGCCAGTCCACGCTGGAGGACCAGCACCTGGGGGCGCTGCTCGCGTGGATCGACCCGCCGCAGGGCCGCTCGGGCGCCGACGCCGCGCTGGAGGCCGAGCTCGCCCGGGACGACCACGGCCAGCTGCGGCACCCGCCCGCGGGGCCCGCCACCGACCCGGCGTTCGACAACAAACTGCTCGCACCGGCCCTGTTGCGCTACGACCGCGCGCGTACCGCTCTCGCCGCCGCCGAGGACGGACTGGAGGCCGACGACCGGCTGGGCGCGCTCACCGCCGCCGAGGAGGAGATCCGCGCCCTGGTCGCGAGTCGTACCCGGCCGACCTGGGACGCGGTGTGGCGGGGCATCGACCTGCTGCGGACGCTCCCCGAGGGGGCGCACGCCGAGGAGCGGTGGACGCGCGACCGCTGGTCGTTCACGAGCCACCGCGACCGGGTCGTGGCGGGCGAGCCCCCGCAGCCGCGCCGCGACGACGCGGTGACCGCCGCCAACAAGCTCGCCGCGCGCGAGCGCGAACAGGCCCGTCTGGAGGCACAGGAGGCGCTCGACGACCCGCTGGTGATGGCGGGGCGGCGGCTGGCCGGGGAGGCGTTCGCCGGGGAGGTCACGGACGTCGTGATGACGTACAGCGAGGGCAAGCGGCCGAGCCCGCGCCCCCTGGTGACCGTACGGACCGACGACCGGCCGCATCTGGGCGAGCGGGCCAAGGTGTACCGCGCGCTGGGCGGGAAACCGCAGTCGGCCGAGTTCGTGGGGTACGAGGAGGAGGGCGCCCTCGTCGTCCTCAAGATCCTCGACAAGATGGGCCGCGGCAAGGAGCCCGAGAGGGGGTCCGTGCCCGAGAAGGGCGACCGGGTGTGCTTCACGCTCTTCGAGCACGAGCAGCGCGGCGGCGCGAAGCTGCCCGACCCGGAGGACACGCCGTGGACGCACGGCGGGCCGCCCGGCGAGGCCGTGCAGGAGAGTGCCGATCCCCTGACCCCGGAGGACGTCCTGTGACCACCCGGACCTTCGACCCCGGTGCCGAAGCCGCGCGGGCCACCGACGCGATCCTCCACGACACCCTGCACGGCACCCACCGCGGTGTCGTCGTCGACTCCCCGCCCGGCGCCGGCAAGTCCACCCTCGTCGTCCGTGCCGCGCTGGAGCTGGCCGACGCGGGGCGCTCGCTGATGGTCGTGGCGCAGACGAACGCCCAGGTGGACGACCTGGTCCTGCGGCTCGCCGAGAAGAACCCCGAACTGCCGGTCGGGCGGCTGCACAGCAGTGACGCCGACCCGTACGACAAGGCGCTGGACGCGCTGGCGAACGTACGGAAGTCGGCGAAGGCGGGTGATCTGACCGGGCTGCCCGTGGTGATCTCCACGGCCGCCAAGTGGGGGCATGTGAAGGTCGACGAGCCATGGCAGCACGCGATCGTGGACGAGGCGTACCAGATGCGCTCGGACGCGCTGCTGGCGGTGGCGGGGCTGTTCGAGCGGGCGCTGTTCGTGGGCGACCCCGGGCAGCTGGACCCGTTCGCGATCGTGGGCAGCGAGCAGTGGGCGGGGCTGTCGTACGACCCCTCGGCCTCGGCGGTGACGACCCTGCTGGCCCACAACCCGGAGCTGCCCCAGCACCGCCTGCCGGTGTCCTGGCGGCTGCCCGCCTCGGCCGCGCCCCTGGTCTCCGACGCCTTCTACCCGTACACGCCGTTCCGCAGCGGCACGGACCACGGCGACCGCCGGCTCACCTTCGGAGTCCCCTCGGACGGCTCGGGCCCCGACCGGGTGATCGACGCGGCGGCGGAGTCCGGCTGGGGCCTGCTGGAGCTGCCCGCGCGGCACACTCCGCGCACGGACCCCGAGGCGGTACGGGCCGTCGCGACCGTCGTACGGCGGCTGCTGGACCGGGGCGGGGCGGCCACGTCGGAACGCTCACCGGACCCCGCGCCGCTGACGGCCGACCGTATCGCGGTGGGCACGGCGCACCGGGACCAGGCGGCTGCGGTCCGCGCGGCGCTGACCGACCTCGGCGTCATGCAGGTCACCGTCGACACGGCGAACCGTCTCCAGGGTCGCGAGTACGACGTCACGGTGATCCTCCACCCCCTCTCCGGCCGCCCCGACGCCACCGCCTTCCACCTGGAGACGGGCCGCCTGTGCGTCCTGGCCTCCCGGCACCGCCACGCGTGCGTCGTGGTGTGCCGCGCGGGCGTGAGCGAACTCCTGGACGACTACCCGTCGACGGAACCGGTCCAGCTGGGAACACTGGTGAAGTTCCCGGACGGCTGGGAGGCCAACCACGCGGTACTGGCACGGCTGGCGGAGCACCGGGTGGTCTTGCGGTCGTGATCGACACACCGGGCACCTGGTCGGCGGGCATACGGCTCAGCGCCGCCCCTCGCCGGACGGAGTCCGGCACGCCGCCGGAGGCGGCCGATGGAAACAGCCCGGACGGCTGGGAGGCGAACCACGCGGTACTCGCGCGGCTGGCGGGGCACCGGGGGCGTGGTGACCGTGAGCGGGAACATCGTGCGGGCCGTAGACCTTGGTACCGCCGGAGGCGCCCGCCCTCTTGCACGGGCGCGGGACAATGGACGGTGGCCCATGCACAGATGGGCCGTCACCACGGACGACGTACGAGGAGGATGAAGACATGGCGGAGCCCACGCCGCGTCGGAACGAACCGCGGCTGCGCCCCGCGCCCCTGCTGTTCGAGCCCGCACAGGTGGCCGACGACCCGGAGCACTTCTTCGACCTCGAGTCGATCGACGACCCGCGCGCGCTGCTGAGCCGGTCCACCGAGCTGGCGCAGGCCTTCCGCGCGGCGGCGGACCGTGCCGTGGAGTTCCAGGCGATGGCGGCTGCCCAGCTGGCCGACCCCAGGCGCTTCGACCGGCTCACGACGGCCGACATCGCCGAGCGCGCCGAGTGGACCGAGGACTACGCCAAGAAGATGGTCGAGTTCGGTCGGGATCTGCTGGCGGGCGCGGAGGGCGGAGCGGGGCACGCGGACCCGGTGTGAGCCACGGGCACCGCCCTCGCCGTAGCCGCCGTAAACGATCAGAGGCATATGCCAGGCGGGCAAGATACCCCTCCTCGACCCTTCCTGTCCCGGTTTCTCGCAACTCTGGGGAACGACCTGCTCACGCCCAGTAGATGTAGTCGGCATGAGCACTCGCGACGAACCGTTCTCCGACACACGCTTCGACGTCTCGGGCGTCACCGCGGACGGAGCCGCCTGGCTCGCCTCGGCGGGGACGTACCCGCGCAGCACCCTGGCGTTCTGGGAGGAGCGCCCCACGGCCCCGGTCGTCCTGCCCTGCGGCACCGCCTTCGACGTGGTCAGCGCCCCCGCGATGTTCGGGCGCCGGATGCTCGACCGGCTGTGGGAGGAGGGGCCGGGCTCGGGACCGGTGGCGATGCTCCGGGCCCGGATGCTGCTGTTCGCGGCGCCCGGTACGGCTCAGCGGCTGCCGTCGCTGCTGCGGTGGGAGGAGATCGGCCGTACGGCCGCGATCCCGCCGCTGCTGTGCCACGGCATCGGCGACGCGGTCACCGTCCCGGCCCCGCTGAGCACCCCGAAGTCCGCGTCGGCCTCCCGCTGGCTGGTCGCCCCCGACACCCGCCACCCCTGGCTGCCGGGCCCGGAAATCCTGCTCTGGGCGGCGGTACGAGCGGCTCGCACCGCCGTGCGGATATCGATTTTTCCCTCCGCCGATCAGGATGCTAAGGTCTACGACGTCAGCAAGCGCCGCTAGCTCAGTTGGTTAGAGCAGCTGACTCTTAATCAGCGGGTCCGGGGTTCGAGTCCCTGGCGGCGCACGATGTCGATGGCGAGGCGTGTTCGCGGAAAGCGCGAACCGGCCTCGCCATCGTCGTTTCTGCGCGGCTGCGCCGCGCGCCGTGGGGGCTCCGCCACCCACACCCCCTCACCCACCGAACCGTCGGCCGGGACGTCACCCCAGCGCGATCTCCACGTTCCACGCCCCCGAGGCCGTTCGGCCGGTCACCTTTACCTGTACGTGCTCGTCCGGGACCGTGAAGGTCTCGCCGGTGTCGACGGGGGCGTCCGCGAGGGGTGGGTAGACGGAGTTCTCCCAGCAGGCCTCGGTACGGGGGTGGGCGTCGATCACCTGGATCGGGCCGCCGCCGGACGCGGCGCCGCTCTGGACGCGGTAGATCAGCACGCCCTGCCGGCAGACCGCCGCGTCGTCGCCCGTCGCCACGCGGGCCTCGAAGGCGAGCGCGCTGTCGGCCCCGGTGCGCACGACCGCGAGCTTGGTGCCGCGGCCGGGCCCGAAGATCCCGGCGTTTCCGGGGCCGGTCCCCAGCGGCTCCAGCGTCAGCCGGGTCGGTTTCGGCCCCCGTACGCACACCACCTGCCGCCGCTCCAGCCAGCCCAGCTTCCACTTGTGCCAGGCGAACAGATCGGGCGCCAGACCGAACTGGCTGCCCATCAGGTCCCAGTCGCCGACGTAGGTGTCCCAGTCCCCCTTGCCGTCCACCGGCCGGTGGTAGAGGTCCGGCAGGTCGAACACGTGCCCCGTCTCATGGGCGAGCACGAGCCGGTCCGGCGGGTGCTTCTCGAAGACGGTGACCACCCGGCGGATGTCCGTGCCGTCGGCGCGCAGCGGTACGTCCAGGTTGACGACCTTCGTGGCGTCCGAGTCGACGCCGGGCGCGTCCGGGTCGGCGACGAAGTAGACGACGTCGTAGCGCGAGAAGTCGACCTGCCCGTCGGCCGCGGCGAGCGCGTCGCGCAGATAGGCCCCCCGGTCCGCGGCGCTCCAGTCGCGCTGTATGGCGTAGGCCGTCGACGGGCGCGGCATCCGGATCCAGTGCCGCAGCGGATGCGGGCGCAGCGTGAAGCGGCCGTAGGAGGCGTGCTGGAAGAAGCGGGTGGTGGCCGGGAAGTGATCGGCGGCCAGCTGGGCGGGGGCGGTCACCGGCGGGGCGTCCGGGAAGGACAGGAAGACCATGACCGCGTCGAGGGCGCGGGCCGGGCGCGGATAGGCGGTGTTCCAGGTGTCGAGGCCCTCCGAGTGGTGGGCCTCGGTGCGCTCCAGGGTGCAGGGCTCCGACGAGAAGGGTTCGGCGACCGAGGGGCCGGTGACGAGGGAGGTGGAGGCGAGGGCGGCCATGGTGGTGAACACGGCGGCGGTGCTGCGCAGTCGGGGGCGCGGGAGTGTGCGCGGAAACGGGCGCGGCAACGTGACCTCCGGGAACGGTTTCACGGGATACCGCACCCAGCCTGTGTGGTTTTGCAGTAGTACGCCCTGTTTATCTGCACCGGACGAGTGAGATGGCGTGACCTGAGGGACCGGCCGACACCCCCGAATCGCTCACGGAACGTCACAACCGGTCCCAGGCCCCAAGAACCCGTCCAGCCGCGGGCAGAAACGATCTGCCAGAAGGGGTTGCCGGTCCTCCGGAGCGGGCAATGGCTGGAAGGGCCCGAAGGCAGCCTCTATGATCGGCACACTTTCCTGCGCGGACAGCGATCGAGTGCACTGCGGGAGCTAGCGGTGAACGGAACGTCCGAAGGGCCGGCGCCCGCGGCAGACCTCGACGGGTCGGCCGTAACAGAGAGTGACATCACGACACCTGCTCGTACGGAGCCCCCGACGCACCGTGCCGCCTTCGCGGCGGCGCCGCTGGCCATGGCCGTGGTGGACCGCGAGGGCACGGTCGTCGACGCCAACCCCGCCTTCGGCGAGCTGCTCGGCGCCGTACCGGGGGAGCTGGCCGGGGCCCAGGCCGCCGACCTGGTGGACCTGGCCTCGGACGCCCGCACCTGGCACTCCTACCGCGAGGTGCTGCGCGGTCGGCAGGCGAAGCTGCGCTGCAAGCGGCGGCTCAAGCATCCCGACGGGCACTCGATGTGGGCGCAGATCACGATCACGCCGCTGGCCGAAGGCTCCCAGGGGTCCCCCGGCGTCCTGCTGTCCGTCGCCGACATCACGGCCCGTCGTGAACTCCAGGCGCGGCTGCGGCACTTGCAGATGCACGACCCGGTGACGCGGCTGCCCAACCGCACGCTGTTCTTCGAGCGGCTGACGGCCGCGCTGGAGCCGGAATCGTACGAGCAGGGCGGCACAGGCCGGATCGGGTTGTGCTATCTGGACCTCGACGGGTTCCAGGCCGTGAACGACACGCTCGGCCACCGGGTCGGCGACCGGCTGCTGGCCGCCGTCGCCGAGCGGCTCACGCGCTGCGCCGACGAGGCCGGCCACGGGCGGGCGACCGCTCCCCTGGTGGCGAGGCTGGGCGGCGACGAGTTCGCGCTGCTCGTCGAGGACTCCACGGGCACCGAACAGCTCGCCGACCTCGCCGAGTCCCTGCTGAAGGCCGTCCAGGCGCCCTTCGACGTCTCCGGCAACCGGATGTCGGTGTCGGCGTCGATCGGGGTCGTCGAGCGGCAGGCGAAGGGCACCTCGGCGACGGGGCTGATGCAGGCCGCCGACACCACGCTGTACTGGGCCAAAGCGGACGGCCGGGACCGCTGGACGCTCTTCGACCCCGAGCGCAACGCCCACCGCATGACCCGCCAGGCCCTCGCCTCCACACTGCGCCCGGCCATCGAGCGCGGCGAGTTCCAGCTGGAGTACCAGCCGCTGGTGGGCATGGAGGACGGCCGGCTGCGCGGGGTGGAGGCGCTGGTGCGCTGGAATCACCCGCAGTTCGGGATGCTGACGCCGAATCGGTTCATCGCACTGGCCGAGGAGGACGGCTCGATCGTCCCGCTCGGCCGCTGGATCCTGGCCACCGCCTGCCGTCAGGCCCGGCAGTGGCAGCTCGACCACCCCGACGAGCCGCCGATCTTCGTCAGCGTCAACGTGGCGGTCCGTCAGGTCTGGGACTCCGACCTGGTCGCGGACGTGGCGAAGACCCTCGCGGAGACCGGCCTGGCCCCCCATCTCCTCCAGCTCGAACTCACCGAGTCGGCGGTGATGGGTTCGGCGGGCCGCCCGCTCCAGGCCCTCCAGGCGCTGAGCGACATGGGCGTCGGCATCGCGATCGACGACTTCGGCACCGGCTACTCGAACCTCGCCTACCTCAGCCGCCTCCCGGTCTCCGTCCTGAAACTGGACGGCTCCTTCGTGCGCGGCTTCCAGTACGAGGGCGAGGGCGTCCCCCCGAACCCGGCCGACGAGGTCGTCGTCGAGGCGATGATCCAGCTCGCCCACCGCCTCGGCCTCACCGTCACCGCGGAGTGTGTCGAGACCTCGGCCCAGGCCAACCGCCTGCGCCGGATCGGCTGCGACACCGGCCAGGGCTGGCTGTACTCGCGGCCGGTGTCGCCGGACCGTATCTCCGGGCTGATGGGCGTGAAGGCCTAGGAGGTCGCGGAGGTCGTGGGCAATCCGTAGGCGTCCGCGACGAGTTCGTAGGAGCGCAGGCGTACGTCACCGCTGTGGGCGTTGCCCGTGAGCATCAACTCGTCGGCGCCGGTGCGCTTGTGGAGGTCGTCGAGGCCGGAGCGGACCTCGTCGGCGGTGCCGTGGATGACGTTGGCGTTCCAGGAGCGCGCGAACTCCTCCTCCATCGGGCTGAATTCGTGGGCCTCCGCCTCCTCGGGGGTGGGGACCAGGCCGGGGCGGCCGGTGCGCAGCCGGATCATGCTGAGCGCGGCGGCGCGGACCTGGCGGCGGGCCTCCTTCTCGTCGTCGGTGGCGAGGGCGGAGACGCCGATGAGGGCGTACGGCTCGTCGAGGACCGCGGAGGGCCGGAAGGACTCGCGGTACAGGTCCAGGGCCGGGATGGTGTTCTGCGCCGAGAAGTGGTGCGCGAAGGCGAAGGGCAGGCCGAGGGAGCCGGCCAGCCGGGCGCTGAATCCGGAGGAGCCGAGCAGCCAGAGCGGCGGGCGGTGCGGGGACTGGACGCCGCCGGGTGAGGTCGCCTGGACGGGGCCGGGTACGGCGTGGATACGGCCGTAGGGGTGGCCGTCGGGGAAGTCGTCGTCCAGGAAGCGGGTGAGCTCGGCGAGCTGCTCCGGGAAGTCGTCGGCGCCCTCGTTCAGCCGGTCGCTGCGGCGCAGGGCGGCCGCGGTGGCGCCGTCCGTGCCGGGCGCCCGGCCGAGGCCCAGGTCGATCCGGCCCGGGGCCATCGCCTCCAGCGTGCCGAACTGCTCCGCGATCACCAGCGGGGCGTGGTTGGGGAGCATGACGCCGCCCGAGCCGAGCCGGATGCGGGTGGTGTGGGCGGCGAGGTGGGCGAGGATCACCGCGGGGGACGAGGACGCCACGCCCGGCATGGAGTGGTGCTCGGCGATCCAGTAGCGGTGGAAGCCGCGGGACTCGGTGAGCCTGGCGATGGCGACGCTGGTGCGCAGGGCGTCGGAGGCCGTGCGTCCGGCGCCGACGGTGACCAGGTCGAGTACCGAGAGAGGTACGGGGGCGGTGCCCTGTGCGGTACCTCGGATCTCGTCTTCCGCCACGGTGGGGGCCTCCTGCTCATGAGCCGTGCGCTGTCAGTCAGGGACTAACAGGAGAGTGTCTCCGTTTATTCCCGGGCGGGATCGAGGATTCCTGGAGCGCCGCCTTCCGCATCCCGACCTGCGTCGATGGCTTGCCGCACCGGCCCCCGGGTACTCAGAGCGCACAAATCCACGATTCGGGAGGGATCGCCATGACGCGAGAGCACCCGTCGCGGCCGTCGGAACTCGGACCGCTCGAACCCGGCACCAGACAGCGCGCCCAGTTGTCCATCCGTATCGCCGACATCGCGTGGACCGCACTGAGTGTCGTCGCCGCCCTGTGGGTGATCCTGGCCGCCGTCGACGCCGTGCGCGGCACCGGCTCGTGGGCCTACTGCGCCGTGGCCCTGGTGCTGCTGGCCATCGGCCTGACGATGCGGTTGCGGGCCGTCCGCCGGCGCGACCGGATGTGACGGGGAGGCCGGCGGTGGAACGCGTCAACTCCTTTCTCGGCAAGCACCTGTGGGTCCAGGTCGCCCTGTCCCTCCTGGTCGCGTGCGTCGTGGTCCTGCTGCTGTCCCCCGAGCGCTCGACCGCCTCGACGCTGCTGTACGTGGTGTTCGCCTCGGTCGGCGGCGTCGGCGTCATGCTCGCCGTGCGGCGCCGGGAGAAGCGGGCCGCCGGAGGCTCGGTGGACAGCCTGGTGTCGCTGGACCGGAAGCTGCGCCGGGGCGAGGTCCCCACGGCGCCGCAGGAGCGGCGGGCCATGCGTGACCTGGTCGAGGACCGCCTGCACCGCGGCCGTCACCGGGTCGCCGCCCAGGTCGTCCTCGCCGTCCTGTGCTGCGCGGTCGTGGTGGCGACGGCCCTGACCGCGAGCCTGCCGCAGACCCTCGGCATGGGCCTGTTCGCCGGGGTCTTCCTGGGCTGGCTCATTTTGTACGGAAACCGTCAGTACCGGCGACTGCGCGCCATGCACACGGAGCTCACCGCCGAGGCCGCCCAGGACCGTCCGCGGTGAGCTCCTGGACAGGCGTGTCTCACGCCTGGACGATCGGCTCCCTGGTGAACAGCGCTCCCATGGACGGAGCGTTCACCCGGCGGTCCGTCAGCCGCAGCGCCTCCCAGACCGTGACCTGGTTCGCGGTGAGGACCGGCTTGCCGAGCTCCTTCTCCAGGGCCGGGATGTGGCCGGCCGTGTGGAGGGCCGTGTCCGGGAGGAGCACCGCCTCGGCGTCCGGCGAGTCGGCCTCCCGGGCCAGCGCGAAGACCTCCTCCTCGCCCCACGTGCCGACCTCCGCGGCGGTGATGATCCCGGCGCCGCGGACCTGAAGGACCTCCACTCCGCCGGCCCGCAGGAACTCCGCGAACAGGTTCGCCACGTCGTCCGGGTAGGTCGCCGCGACCGCCACCCGCCCGGCCCCGATCTCCTGGGCCGCGTGCACGAAGGCGAACGACGTCGAGGACGCGGGCATGCCGGCCGCGAGGGCGAGAGCGCGCACCTGCTCGTGGGCGCCCTCCCAGCCGCGGACGAAACTGCCGCTGGTGCAGGCCCAGACGACGGACTCGGCGCCCGACATGCGCAGTTCCTCGACACCCGCGGCGAGCCGTTCGGCCGAGCCCATCTCCATGAGGGCGTCCACGCGGTGCGCGTCCGTGCCGATGTCGGTGTGGACGACGTCCAGGCGGACGTCGCTGCCCAGGAGCTGTTCGATGCGCGGATAGTCGTCCTCGGCGGAGTGGCCCGGGTAGAGGAATCCGAGAGCGGTCATGTCCAGCCTTCCTGCTGCTGCTCTTCGTCCGGCAGGCCCCGGACTTCCGGCAGTCCCGGAATCTCCGGGCGCACGGGACCGGTCCTCGCCGCCGGGTCGATCAGCGCCTGGTACGGTCCCACGGCTCGGGTACCCAGTCGGCGCAACGCCGCCCACATCGTCACCTGGTTGGCCGAGATCACCGGTATGCGCAGTTCCGCTTCCAGTTGCGGGATGACGTCGTAGGTCGGCAGGTTGGTGCAGCTGATGAACAGCGCCTGGGCGTCGGCCCGTACGGCCTTGTGGGCCATCTCGGAGACCTGGCGGTAGGGCACCTTCCAGATGTGCCGGGTCAGGCCCATGTAGGCGCACCCGGTGACGGAGACGCCCGCCTCGGCGACGTACTCCTCCAGCGACCTGGTCACCGACACCGTGTACGGCGTCACCAGCGCCACCCGGCTCACGCCGAGTTCGGCGAGGGCGTCCAGGAGGGCGCCGGACGTGGTCAGGGACGGGACCGCGCCCGCCACCGTCATGGCCGCGCACATGGCGCGTTCCCCGGCGATCCCGCCGACGAAGCTGCCGGAGGTGCAGGCGTAGGCGACGACCTCGGGGGCGATCGCGTTGAGCGTGCGCACCGCCTCGTGCAGGGTCTGGTGCTCGCTGACCAGCCGGGCCAGGTCGAGACTGACCTCGACGGGGACGTACGGGGTGCGGGTCATGTGGAGCGAGATCTCGTCGGGGACCCACCGCCACAGCTCGCGGTCCAGCGCGAAGTCGAAGGGGGCGACGACACCGACACCGCGCTGGGGGCGCGGCCCACCCAGAAAGGAAACGTCCATGGCAGGTACCGGCCTCACGGTGAGAGACGGGGGGACAGCGGAACGTGCACAACGCCCGTGTTGACGAAGGTAGGTTCGGGTGCGAGCGTGGTCAATCCGCCCATGTCACGCTCACGTCACACCGGTGTCACCACCGGCGTTCCCGCCCATGTCAGACGCCTGGCAGCCACCGCGATAATCCGTAGAAACGGTGCCTCGATGTCCGTCCCCACCCTTCTCGTCCTCGACGCCGATCCCCCGCCGCGCCTCGGCAGCCTCACCGGCCGGGCCCGGATCGTGCACGCGGACGCGTCCACGCTCGCCGAGCGGCTGCCGTTCGCCGACGTGCTGCTGGTCTGGGACTTCACCTCGACCGCGGTGCGCGACGCGTGGCCGGGCGAGGGCCCGCGGCCGCGCTGGGTGCACACGGCGAGCGCGGGCGTGGACCACCTGATGTGCCCCGAACTCGCCGCCTCCGACACGGTGGTGACCAACGCCCGCGGTGTCTTCGACCAGCCGATCGCCGAGTACGTCGCCGCGCTGGTCCTGACGATGGCCAAGGACCTGCCCCGCACCCTGGAGCTGCAGCGGGAGGGCGTGTGGCAGCACCGGGAGTCCCAGCGGGTGGCCGGGACCCGTGCCTGTGTGGTCGGTTCCGGGCCCATCGGCCGGGCGATCGTGAGCACCCTCAAGGCGCTCGGCATCACCACCGCCCTCGTCGGCCGCCGTTCCCGCACCGGGATCCACGGCCCCGACGACCTCGACCGGCTGATGGCCCGCGCGGACTGGGTGATCGCGGCCGCCCCGCTCACCGCGGAGACGCACGGCATGTTCGACGCCCGCCGCTTCGGGATGATGCAGCCCTCGGCCCGGTTCATCAACATCGGCCGGGGTCAGCTGGTGGTCGAGGACGCGCTGGTGGAGGCGGTGTCCAAGCGGTGGATCGCCGGGGCCGCCCTCGATGTGTTCGACACCGAACCGCTGCCGCCCGAGAGCCCGTTGTGGCGGGTTCCGGGCCTGATCGTGTCCCCGCACATGAGCGGTGACACGGTCGGCTGGCGCGATGAACTCGGCACGCAGTTCTTGCAGTTGTACGACCGCTGGGAGGCGGGCAGATCACTGCCGAACGTGGTCGACAAGCAACGCGGGTACGTGCCGGGGCACTGAACGTCGAGCGGAGGGGCAGCACATGCAGGACCTCACCGAACTGACCGCCGTACAACTCGTGGAGGGCTACCGCAAGGGCGAGTTCAGCCCCGTGGAGGCGACCCGGGCGGCTCTGGACCGGGCCGAACGGATCCAGCCGGAGGTGAACGCGTTCGTGCGGCTGACCGGCGAGGAGGCCCTGGCGCAGGCCCGCGCCTCGGCCGACCGCTGGCGACGCGGAGAGCCGTCCGGCGCGGTGGACGGCGTCCCGGTCACGGTGAAGGACATCCTGCTGCTGCGCGGCGCCCCGACGCTGAAGGGCTCCAGGACGATCCCGGAGAGCGGCAGCTGGGACGAGGACGCGCCGTCCGTCGCCCGGCTGCGCGAGCAGGGCGCGGTCTTCCTTGGCAAGACCACGACCCCCGAGTTCGGCTGGAAGGGCGTCACGGACTCGCCGCTGTCGGGCGTGACACGCAACCCCTACGACCCGACGCGCACCGCGGGCGGCTCCAGCGGGGGCGCCGCGGCGGCCGTGGCGCTCGGCGCGGGGCCGCTCGCGCTCGGCACGGACGGCGGGGGCAGCGTCCGCATCCCGGCCGCGTTCTGCGGGATCTTCGCCCTCAAGCCGACGTACGGCCGCGTCCCGCTGTACCCGGCGAGCGCCTTCGGCACCCTCGCCCACGTGGGCCCGATGACCCGCGACGCGGCCGACGCGGCGCTGCTCCTCGACGTGATCGGGGTGCCGGACTCCCGTGACTGGTCGGCGCTGGGCCCGGCGGCCGGCCCGTACACGGGGGCCCTGTCGGGCGGGGTGCGCGGGCTGAGGATCGCGTACTCGCCGTCCCTCGGCGGCCAGGTGGCCGTACAGCCCGGGGTCGCCGCGGCGGTACGGCGGGCCGTGGAGCGCCTGGTCGGACTCGGTGCGTACGTAACCGAGACCGATCCCGACTTCGCCGACCCGGTGGACGCCTTCCACACCCTGTGGTTCAGCGGGGCGGCCCGGGTGACCCAGCATCTCGGGCCGCACCAGCGGGAGGTGCTGGACCCGGGGCTCCGGGAGATCTGCGGTCAGGGGGCACGGATGAGCGCGCTCGATTACCTGGCCGCGGTGGACGTCCGGATGGAACTCGGGCGCCGGATGGGCCGCTTCCACGACTCCTACGACCTGTTGGTCACCCCGGCCCTTCCGATCACCGCGTTCGAGGCGGGCACGGAGGTCCCGAAGGGCTCGGGCCACCAACGCTGGACGGGCTGGACGCCCTTCACCTACCCCTTCAACATGACCCAGCAGCCGGCAGCGTCCGTCCCGGTGGGAACCGACGCCGACGGGCTGCCGGTGGGACTCCAGATCGTGGCGGCCCGGCACCGGGACGACCTGGTGCTGCGGGCTGCTCACGCGCTCTACGAGGCGGAAACCGCGGGCATCCGGCCACCCGACCCGGCCCGCGCGAGCAGCGTCACGCCCGGCTGAAGCGGAGGCTCTCGCCGAGGGCGCCCGCGCGCCAGAGGTCGTTGCAGCCCTCGGCCAGGGCGTCCAGTCCGTCCACCACCTGGCCCCAGACGATCCCCGGCACCCAGCCCACGTCGGCGTTCAGGAGCAGGTTGTTGCGTTCGTAGAACAGGGCCAGGTCGACGACGGTCGTGCCGGCGCGGACCTCGCGGTCGTAGCCGTAGGACTTCGTGCCCAGTTCGGTGCCCGCGAAGGAGAAATAGCAGAGATCTCCGGGAATGGGGGTAACTGTCGGATTTTCCAGGGGTGGTTCCGATTCCGCGAAAGGCGAGAAAAGGGCGTAGATCTCATTGCGTGCGTACTTCGCGTGGTAGACGTCACCGGCGAGCGGGAGGGCGTCCCATACGGCCGCGCAGGTGATCGGCGCCCGATCGTCCAGGAGCTTAGCCGTGGCGGTGATTCCCCGCTTGACCAGCGAGACTTCGATGTAGCGGTCAGCCATGCATTCCATGGTCCCCCGCCGGTCAAGAGGGCCTCGGTCAGGAACGGGGCTCAAATCGATCGGCATAAGTCGCATCCGGTCGGGTAGCCGCGCCGCCATGGCT
Organism: Streptomyces sp. NPDC050759; assembly: GCF_044456945.1. Taxonomy (NCBI): domain Bacteria; kingdom Bacillati; phylum Actinomycetota; class Actinomycetes; order Kitasatosporales; family Streptomycetaceae; genus Streptomyces; species Streptomyces sp. NPDC050759. The sequence goes on from NZ_JBITGI010000023.1 coordinate 26,558, forward strand.
CCACCACTGGAACATGGCGAACACATATCCGGGACCACCCGCCGGTCGCTGCTCGCGGGGGTGGCGGCGCTCGGTGCCCTGGGCGCCGCGGGCTGCTCACGCGTGGCCACCGCCTCGACCACGGGAGGCGGTCAACTGCTCGACCGGCTCAGGGCGGCAGGTGTCGTACGGCTGGGAATCGCGGGTGAGATCCCCTTCGGATACATCGACAAGAACGGTGACCTGACCGGCGAGGCGCCGGAACTCGCGAGGGTCATATTCAAGCGGCTCGGGGTGGACAAGGTGCAGCCCGTGCCCACCGAGTTCGGCTCGCTCATTCCCGGGCTGAATTCTCAGCAGTTCGATGTCGTGGCGGCCGGGATGTACGTCACGCCGGAACGCTGTGAACAGGTGATCTTCGCCGATCCCGACTACCAGATGCTCGATTCCTTCATCGTGCGCAAGGGAAATCCCAAAGGTCTTCACACCTACAAGGACGTCGTCGCGAAGAAGGCGAAGTTCGCCACCGGGACCGGCTACGCGGAGATCGGGTACGCCGTCGAGGCGGGTTACAAGCAGAGCGACATCCTGATCGTGCCGGACCAGGTCGCGGGGTTGAACGCGGTGGAGGCGGGACGCGTCGACGTGTTCGCCGGGACCGCGCTCACCACCCGCGAGGTGGTGAAGAAATCGGCCAAGGCGGAGGCCACCAAGGCCTTCACCCCGACCGTCGGCGGCAAACCGCACGTCGACGGCGGCGCGTTCGCGTTCCGCAGGACCGAGACGAACCTGCGGGACGCCTTCAACGTCGAGCTGCGGAAGCTGAAGAAGAGCGGGGAGCTGTTCCGGGTCCTCAAGCCCTTCGGGTTCACGCAGGCCGAGATGACGGACCTGACCGCGAAGGAGCTCTGCGGCGGATGACCTCCGGACTCTGGGACCTGGTACTCAAGGGCGTCTGGACGACGGTCCAGCTGCTGTTCTTCAGCGCGATCCTCGCCGCCGCCGTGTCCTTCGTGGTCGGCGTCCTGCGCACCCACCGGCTGTGGATCGTCCGCTTCCTCGCGGGCTTCTACACCGAGGTGTTCCGCGGGACCTCGGCGCTGGTGATGATCTTCTGGGTGTTCTTCGTGCTGCCCCCGGCCTTCGGCTGGCAGCTGGTGCCGATGTGGGCGGGCACGCTCGCCCTCGGGCTGACCTACGGGGCCTACGGCTCCGAGATCGTGCGCGGGGCGCTCAAGGCGGTCGACCCGGCGCAGCAGGAGGGCGGGATCGCGCTGAGCTTCACGCCCTGGCAGCGGCTGCGGCTGATCCTGCTGCCGCAGGCGGTGCCGGAGATGATCCCGCCGTTCTCCAACCTGCTGATCGAGCTGCTCAAGGGCACCGCGCTGGTGTCCGTGATGGGCATGGGCGATCTGGCGTTCAGCGGCAACCTGGTGCGGCTCGCGCTCCAGGAGAGCGCCGGGATCTACACGTATCTGCTGCTCATCTACTTCGTGATCGCCTTCCTGCTCACGCGGTTGATGCGCGGCCTCGAGAAGAAGCTCAAGGCGGGGGTCGGCAAGGAGCCCCAACTCGGTCTTGACACCGACGCCGAGCTGAAGCGTGCCCAGACGACGGGCGTAGGAGGTCGTGTCGCATGACATGGGACTGGAGTGCCGTAAGCGACTTCATGCCGCAGTTCTGGGACGGGCTGCTGGTCACCCTGCAGGCCCTCGCGCTCGGCTCGCTGATCTCCTTCGCGCTCGGGCTGGTGTGGGCGCTGCTGATGCGCGCGCCCTCGCGGTTCGTGCGCTGGCCGGTCGGGGTCGTCACGGAGTTCGTGCGCAACACCCCGCTGCTGGTCCAGCTGTTCTTCCTCTTCTACGTGCTGCCCGAGTGGGGCGTGACCCTCTCGGCGCTGGCCACCGGTGTCATCGGGATCGGGCTGCACTACTCGACGTACACCATGCAGGTCTACCGGGCCGGTATCGAGGCGGTGCCGACCGGCCAGTGGGAGGCGGCGACGGCGCTGAACCTGCCGCGGGTGCGGACCTGGCAGGTGGTGATCCTGCCGCAGGCGATCCGCCGGGTCGTGCCGGCCCTCGGCAACTACGTGATCTCGATGCTCAAGGACACACCGATGCTGATGGTCATCACGGTGCTGGAGATGCTCGGCGAGGCGCGGTTGTTCGCCCAGGAGCACTTCCAGTTCACCGAGCCCCTGACCGTGATCGGCGTGGCCTTCATCGTCATCTCCTATCTGGCCTCCCTTCTTCTGCGATCCCTGGAGCGACGTCTTGTCCGCTGACACTCCCCTCATGAAAGAACCCGACGCGAACACCAACCCGCCGGTGGACGGCAGCGAGCTGATCCGCTTCGAGGACGTGACCAAGCGCTTCGGGTCGAACACCGTCCTGGACCGGCTGAACTTCTCCGTGGACTCCGGCAAGCACGTGACGCTGATCGGCCCCTCCGGGTCCGGCAAGACCACGATCCTGCGGATGCTGATGACGCTGACCAAGCCCGACGAGGGCACGGTCACCGTGGGCGGGGAGAAGCTGTTCCCGGCGCCGGAGAAGCAGGTCCGCGAGGTCCGCAAGAAGATCGGGATGGTATTCCAGCAGTTCAACCTGTTCCCGAACATGACGGCCCTCAGGAACATCACCGAGGCCCCCGTCACCGTCCTCGGGATGTCCAAGGACGAGGCGGAGGAGCGCGCCCGCGACCTGCTGAACCTGGTGGGCCTCGCCGACAAGGCCGACGCCCGCCCCAGCCAGCTCTCCGGCGGTCAGCAGCAGCGGGTGGCGATCGCCCGGGCGCTGGCGATGCGGCCGCAGGTACTGCTGCTCGACGAGGTCACCTCGGCGCTCGACCCCGAGCTGGTCGCCGGGGTCCTCGACGTGCTGCGGGACATCGCCCGCACCACCGACATCACGATGCTCTGTGTGACCCACGAGATGAACTTCGCCCGGGACATCTCCGACCAGGTCCTGATGTTCGACTCGGGCCGCATCATCGAGTCGGGCGCGCCGGAGAAGATCTTCAGCGACCCCGAGCAGGACCGCACCCGGGAATTTCTCAGCGCGGTTCTCTGACTGCAAGAGGTGAACAGCGTTCAATCTTCGAGGTCCCGGACCCGGGTCGTTCCTCTGGCATATGCCAGAGTGTCAGCACCCCTGCTGAGAGGCCCGGCCCGGGGACGGAATCTCGTCAACAGCCGCTCACTACAGGCCTTTTGCCGGTTATCGTGGAGGGGATCGCTGTCTGGATTACGGCCCAGTAGTAGTGCGACCGAGCGAGCGCAGGGGGAAAACCGTGGCGCTGAAGCACGAGCCGACCGCGCCGTACCACTCGGCCCAGGACGCACTGCGCGTCCTGGAGACCGTGGCACGGCACACCGCCGGAGTCACCGACGTCGAACTCGCGCGTACCACCGGCCTCGACCCGGAGCGGCTGACCACGCTCCTGAGGATGCTGCGCCGCGAGGGGTACGTCGAGCAGGTCGCCGACGGCGCGTATGTGACGGGAGCCGCCCTGACCAGGCTGAGCTCCGCCCACGACCGTGACGAGGCCCTGCGCGACAAGCTCCAACACACCCTCGACGAACTGCGCGACTCGATCGGCGCGGCCGTCTACATCAGCCGGTACGTCGACGGCGAGGTCACCATCGCCCAGTACGCCGACGGCCCCGCGACCCCGGCGGTCAACGAGTGGGTGGACTTCCGCTCCTCCGCCCACGCCACCGCCCTCGGCAAGAGCCTGCTCAGCCAGCTCGACCACAACGGCCGCCGCGACCACCTCTCCCGGCACCGCATGACCCGGCTCACCTCGCGCACCATCACCAACGACAAGCTGCTGCTCTCCCGCCTGGAGGCCCAGCCGCCGACGGTCCCCCATCTCGACCTCCAGGAGTACGCGGTGGGCACGGTGTGCGCCGCGGTGCCGATCACGGCGGGGTCGTCGGTGGGATGCCTCGCACTGTCCCTGCCGCTCGACCAGGCGCACCGACTCCGCCAGGCGACGGACCGTTTGAACCGGGGGGCGGCACCGGTTCTCCTGTCACTGGCGATCTAGGAGTGGGGCAGGAGGTTGTCGGTCGTCCGCGGGTCGTGGGGGCTGGTCGCGCCCACGCGGCGGAGCCGCACATCGATACAGCCCCGCGCCCCTGAGTGGGTCCAGCTCATGATGGTCAGAAGCACCCCTGCGGACCGGGTAGTATTTTCTCGTCGCCAGCCGCCGAGAGGCGGACGGCGAGAGTCATGCGCCGCTAGCTCAGTTGGTTAGAGCAGCTGACTCTTAATCAGCGGGTCCGGGGTTCGAGTCCCTGGCGGCGCACCAGTGAAGGGCCTCTCGTGGGAGCGAGGGGCCCTTCGGCGTTTCCACGGTGCCGCGAGGACGGCCGGGGGTCTGGGGGTCGCCCCCCAGAAGACGCAGCATCAGCGGGTCCGGGGTTCGAGTCCCTGGCGGCGCACCAGTGAAGGGCCTCTCGTGGGAGCGAGGGGCTCTTCGGCGTTTCCACGGGTCCAGACGGGGTCGGCCGGGGTCTGGGGGTCGTGGGGCCCTTCGGCGTTTTCCAGTCGCCGGTATGTCCGCGTCCCGGGTGGTCGCCACCACACCGGGTCCGCGCACCGCACGCCCTCTTTCCTGAGTCGCGCCCGGTGGATCTTGTTCGTGGCGGTGACCGGCATCCGCTGCACCACCCGCACGAACCGGGGCGCCATCTTCGTCCCGAGATCGGGCTGGGCCTCCAGGAAGTCCACGAAGGCCGCCGGATCGAAGGTCCCCGCGAGGGTCGCCATGACCTGGTCCCCCGTCACCGGATCCGGCACCGCGTACACGGCGACGGCCACCGCCCCCTCGTAGCGCGCGAGGATGTTCTCGATCATCGCGGCGGCCAGGTTCTCGCTGTCGACGCGCAGCCGGTCGTCGGTGCGGCCCGCGAAGTAGAGATAGCCGTCGGCGTCCCGGTAGAAGAGGTCCCCGGTCCAGTACCAGCCACCCCGCAGGCGCTCGGCCTCCGCCTCCGGGTTGCGCCAGTACCCCTCGAAGGGGTTCGGCGCCCGGTTCACCAGCTCGCCTATCGCTTCGTCACCGTTCAGCAGCCGCCCGGCCGTGTCGAATCGTGCGGGGGGACACTCCTGCTCCGTCTCCTGATCGAGTACGACGAGCCCGGGCCCCGCCCGCCCGACCGCGCCCTCCGGCGTGCCGGGCGCCCACTGGATCGCCGCGCCACCCTCGGAGGACCCGTACCCCTCGACCAGCCGCACCCCGAACCGCCGCTCGAACGCCGCCGCGTCCACCGCCCCCGCCTCGGTGCCGAAGCCGAGCCGCAGCGGGTTGTCCCGGTCGTCCTCGCGGGGCTCGGTGGCCAGGACGTACTGGATCGCCCGGCCGACATAGGTGAAGTACGTCGCCCCGTACGCGCGTACGTCTTCCAGGAACCCCGACGCCGAGAACCGCCGCCTCAGCGCCACCCCCGCCCCGCTCGCCAGCGCGGGCGCCCAGTCGGCGATCACCGCGTTGCCGTGGAACATCGGCATGCAGAGATAGTGCACGCCGTCGGGGCCGAGCTGGAACTGGTCGGCCAGCGAGCGCCCGGCGGCGGCGAGGCGGCCCTGGGAGCAGAGCGCGGCCTTGGGGGCGCCGGTCGAGCCGGAGGTGAAGTAAAGGAGCAGCCGGTCGTCGGGCACGGCGCGGGAGGCGTCGGGTTCGGCGCCGGCGTAGGGCGCGAGCAGGGCGTCGTACTCCTCGGTGCCGGTCACCAGCAGGCGGACGCCGGGCAGGTCGAGGCCCCGCAGCAACGGCAGGTGGGACGCCTCGGTGATCAGCAGCCGGCACTCGGTGTGCAGGATGTCGCGGGCCAGTTCGGGGCCCCGGCGGGTGGGGTTGATGCCGGCGACGGCGGCCCGGGCGAGGGCGGCGGCACTCAGCCACAGCGGGTACTCGGGGATGTTGTGGAGCAGCACACCGATGTGGGCCCCGGCCCCCGGCAGCAGGTCGGTGAGTAGTGCCGCCCGGGCGGCGGCACCGGCAGCGACCTCGTGGTGGGTGAGCACCCGCCCCTCGAACCACATCCCGGGCCGGTGGTCCCCCCACCGCCCGGCGACGAGCTCGGCGACCGTACGCCTCCTGGAGTCCATGGGCGCGTACGGTAATTGACGGACCGTCAGATGTGGAGGCCTAGGACATCGCGGCGAAGGCGACCATGAAGAACACGCAGACGAGCACGACCACGCCGACAAGGGCGAGCACCGCGCAGGCAGCGCACCCGTGCCCGCCAGGGCCGGGGCGGGCCGTCGCCACGACGTCCGGGCCGTCGGCGTAGTGGACGGTGACGATGTCGCCCTCGAGTATCGTCCCCGGACCGCCCTCCTCCTCGAAACGGACGACCCGGCCCTCGCGGGTTCTGAACTCGTACACATGGCGCAGTCTCGTATGCACCATGCTGTCGCCGCCGCCATGTGCCATCGCGTACACGCGCAGGCACTCCGCCTCGGCCGTCAGCCCGCTCCGCCAGGCGCTGCCGGCCCGGTGCCAGCGCCGCACCACGACGTACGCGGCCAACAGGACCACGGCCATGATCTGGACGGGAATGATGTAGAAGAAGGCGTCCATGGCAGATCCCCCGAGGTCAGGCACCGATCGCGTGATCGTGTGGGGGAACCTACCCCGGGGGAAGCCTGGACTGTCTCAAGCGACGCTCAAAACGTGACGTCCGAGCAGGCGTAGAACGCGTTCGTCGTGTCGGCGATCGTCCACACCGCGACGATCACATGCCGTCCGCTGAGCCCGGACGGCAGGGTGCCGCTGTGCGAGAGGGTCGAGGGGGGTCGCTGGCCGTTGTAGGGGACGGTCAGGAACGGGGTGAGGTTGAGGTCGGAGCGAGCGAGGTTGTGGTTCTGGTTCCAGCCCGCCTTGGTGACGTAGTACTTGAAGTCGGTCGTGGCGTGCATGGCGGTGAACTGCCAGCGGAACGTATAGCTCTGGCCGCCCGTCACCTTGGTCGCCGGCCAGGCGCTGCCCGACGGTGTTCTCGGCGCGCTGAGCTGGCTGAAGCGGCTCACGCCGCCGTTGCATATCTGACCGTCGGCCGGACCGCCGGCCGGGAAGCCCTTGGGGCCCTCGACGCTCTGCGGCTCCCACTGGATGTCGCCGCAGTTCGTCACGGTGCCGTTCTGGCAGAGCTTCTGCCTGCTGATGGGGAGGTCGGTGTAGCCGTGGCTGCTGGCGCCGCCGGAGGAGAGGACGACGGCCCCGGTGGTGGCGAGGCCCACCACGGCGGCGTACCACTTGGTCTTTCTGCGCATGCTGCCGCTCCTGGAGAACGTGGGGGAAGTTCAGTGAGCTTGCAGGTCTAGACCAAGTCCCAGATTATTACCGTGTGTTGACCGTGTCCATACCAATCACCCGCCCTGTTCTCCACGGCCCGCGCAGAACGCCACCGTCAAGTCCTTGACCAGCGCCTTGCGTTCGTAGTCGTCCATTTCCACCAGGCCCCGCATGGTCAGCCGGGTCACGGTGTCCTCCACCGAGTCCACGACCGAGGTGAGCATCGTGGCCCGGTGCTGGGCGTCCAGCGCGGCGATGCGGCGGCGGTGCATCGCGGCGGCGACCTCGGGGGCGTACTCGACGCGCAGCGGCTGGACCGAGAAGACCTCGACGCCGACGGGCGCGGTCTCCGCGGCCACCAGCCGGGTCAGCGCCTCCCCCGCCGCGTCGACCGAGCCGCGCCCTGAACCCGGTGCCTCCACCGGGACCCGGGCGAGCGCGGACTCGACGCACTCGCGCAGAAACGTCTCGTGGTCGTCGACGCCCAGCGTGGCCCGCGCGGTGTCCCGCACCCGCCACACCACGAGGACGACGACCCGGAGCGCGACCCCGCTCGCGTCGGCGGCCGGCATCGGCTCGCCGCGCCAGTGCCGCAGCCGTACGTCGACACGGCGGCGCAGCAGCAGTGGGTTGACCCACATCAGGCCGGTGCGCCGGACGGTCCCCCGGTAGCGGCCGAACAGCCCGAGCACCCAGGCGCGTCCGGTACGGCCGCGGGCCAGTCCGCCGAACCCGAACAGGCCGAGGGCGCCGGCTCCGGCGTACGCCGCCCACTGCGCGGGGCCGAGGCCCGCGCCCGCGAACTCCGGGACCCTGAGCGCCTTCAGGGCGAGCGGCGGCAGCAGCCCCGCCCACCACGAGGTGACCGCGCACCCGGCCAGTCCGCAGGCGCCGGCGAGGACGCCCGCCGAGCCCGGCAGGACGCGCGCGGGGCGCTCGGCCAGCTCGGGGTCGACGTCGGGGGCGGGGCGCGGGGTGACCTGGCCGGTTCTGCGCAGGCGGGGCTGCTCCCCGGTGCCCTGCCGGCGTGCCACCACGGCGGGCGTCAGCGGGACCGACACCGGGTCCGGGTCGTCGCGGAAGAGCAGATGGACGGGGATCTCGGTGGTCGCCTCGTTCTGGATGAGCCGGGCGGGCCGTGCCGGCCCCTCGGACTCGGGGGTGTGTTCGGGGGTGTGTGAAGTGGTCGTGCTCATGAGTGCCTCCAGCCTCCGCGCCAGATGCGTCACAACAGGTGATGACGGGCCAGGTGATGACGAGCCGGGTGATGAAGAGATGGCGCGCCGCGTGATGGCGAGATGACGACGCGCCGGGTGACTAAGAGAAGAGCCGCCGCCAGGTCTCGGGCCCCGGGTAGCCGTCCGCCGCGCCGCCCCGCCAGCCCTGGGCGCGCTGGAAGGCCTCGACGCCCCGCCGGTCCGGTTCGCCCCAGCGCGGCCCCGGCCCGGTCGTGTAGTACTTGCCGAACCCTTTCTTCACCAGCTGTCTGCCGAGCTGGGTGACGTACGTGTTGGTCGCGCCGGGGCGGAACATCGCGCGCCCCGGGTAGCCGGGGACCCCGTGGGAGGAGGGTGCGGGCGGACTCGCCGCCCCCGTCCCACCGCCCTCCCCGATGTCCTTGCCGCCGCCCGTCACCAGCAGCGTCCAGGTCCGCGCCCCGGGCAGCCCGCCCGCGTCCTTGCCCCGCCACCCCTGCGCCTGCTGGAACGCCTGGGTGGCCCTGCGGTCCGCGTCCGTCCAGCGGGGGCCGGGGCCCGAGGTGTAGTGGCGCCCGGCGCCGCGTGCGACGAGCATCCGGCCGAGCTGGGTGACGTACTTGTTGTGGGCCCCGGGCCCGAAGTAGGCACTCCCCGGGTAGGGCGTCGCGGCCGGTGAGCCCGGCTTGGCGTTGTCCGGCCCGGCGGGGTCCGTCCCGGTGCCCGCGGTGCCGGCCGCGAGGCCCTTGTACCGGTAGGGGACGTACCGGTCCGAGTTGCTCCAGTAGGCGTAGGGGGTGGCCTGCTCGCGGGCGTGCGGGCGGGTCTCCTCGTAGGCGACGTAGTTGGTGCGCGTGTAGTCCGTCCAGCCGCCGAAGATGACGACGTGGGAGCCCTGCTCGGGGTCGTCCGGGTTGTGGAAGAGCAGGATGTCGCCGGGCTGCAGGTCGTCCTTGGCGATCCTGATCCCGTACCGGCCGAGGCTGCCGGTCCACTCGTTGGCCGGCAGGTTCCAGGCCATGGACACGAAGCCCGAGCAGTCCTGCCGGTAGCCGTCGCTCCAGTACTCGGACATGCTGTACGGCACCTTGGCGGCGACCCACTGCTTGGCCCGCCTGATGATGTCGGCGCGGGTGGTGGTCGTCGCCTTGACGACCACCGGTCTGCCGCCGGGGCCGTGCAGCGGGGCCTTGCGGCCCTGCGGGGTGTCGGGCTCGTCACCCGCGGAAACGCCGGGAGCGCCGGGTCGGGCGGGGGCTTGGGGGGCGGCGAGGGCCGGGGCCGCGTGGACCGTGCCGAAGGCGGTGGAGGCCGCCGCGGCGGCGGCCATGATCACGACTCGGGTGGCCGCCGGGTGACCTCCGGTCGATCGTGGGAGCACGCGACGCCAGTGGACGCATCCGGGGCAGTCGCAGTCGCTCGCGGGATCGACTTCCTCGAATACCGGAGTCTCCATGCGACGTCCCTCACCCTCCAGGTAGAAATGTCCGCAACTATGCACATTCGTCAGTTTCTCAACTGTCGCCCGGACGCGCATGCTGACGGTCCGAATGATGTACGGCGCCCCCCAGGAGCGCGTCCCGGAGCACCCTCCGGCATCCGGTAGAGTCGTGCAGGTCAGCGCGCGCCGCTAGCTCAGTTGGTTAGAGCAGCTGACTCTTAATCAGCGGGTCCGGGGTTCGAGTCCCTGGCGGCGCACAGACGACTGAAGGCCTCCCGCGACAGTGGGGGGCCTTCAGTCGTCACGGCACTGTAAGGCGGCCGGGGGTCCGGGGGTTGCCCCCGGGAAGACACAGCATCAGCGGGTCCGGGGTTCGAGTCCCTGGCGGCGCACAGACACGCAAGGCCCCTCGCTCAGGCGGGGGGTCTTCTTGCATGACAGGGGCCACATTGAACGCGTATGACCGGTAAACACCGCGTTTCGCATCTTGCGATCATGATGAGCACCGTAGAACCCTGGTTTTTCAAGATGCTGCGCATACGCGGCAGTTGGGGGGCAAGGATCCGGTTGCCGGAGTTGCGGGGAAAGGGGCCCCGCTTCGGAAGATGCCGAGGGGGGCGTCTGCAACCGGAAGGCCGTTGTTACCTGTCTAATGCTGTGAAGATTGTGGTGACTGCGGCCCACCACTGATACGCCTGTGAAGGTCGAGGGGGACCAGAGCAGTCGTAAGGAACCGACGACACGCGGCTCGTCCGCGTGTGGGGGGATGACTCATGACGTCGACGCCGACGGGCGCCCGGCAGAACTTCGACCCGTCCGACACCACTCAGCTCAGGCTGCCTTCGCATCGGACCGGCACCCTGCGCCGGATAAAGAAGACGCTTCCGAAATACGACTACGAGCACTACAGCAGACTGGCCGGTCCCCTCACGCAGCCCGACCCGGGCCAGCCCTACAAGGTGCAGTACCGCTCGCTGATCTCGCAGGAACCGCACCGCATCCGCGTCGCCCTGATGCTCGCCGCGGCGCCGCTGCTCTCGCTGGTCCTGCTGGCCTGGCTGCTGCAGCCCGAGCACTGGACCGAGCGGGACTACCCGGCCTTCTCGTGGCTGCCGGCGCTGGACATCGTCATGCTGGTCTCGATCGGCCTGATCGAGTTCTTCCGCTGCATGAACGTCCTGTCCAACGCGCACGCCACCCTGGTCGCCCGCGACCCGATCCCGGTGGTTCCCGAGACCGGCACCAGAGTCGCCTTCCTCACCTCCTTCGTGCCCGGCAAGGAGCCGCTGGAGATGGTGACGAAGACCCTGGAAGCCGCGGTGCGGATCCGCCACCGCGGCCTCATGCATGTCTGGCTCCTGGACGAGGGCGACGACCCGGCGGTCAAGGAGGTGTGCGCCCGGCTCGGCGTGCACCACTTCTCCCGCAAGGGCGTCGAGAAGTGGAACCGGCCCAAGGGCCCGCACCGCGCCAAGACCAAGCACGGCAACTACAACGCCTGGCTGGACGCGCACGGCGACGAGTACGACTACTTCGCCTCCGTGGACACCGACCACGTGCCGCTGCCCAACTACCTGGAGCGGATGCTCGGCTACTTCCGCGACCCGGACATCGGCTTCGTGATCGGCCCGCAGGTCTACGGCAACTACGACAACTTCGTCACCAAGGCCGCCGAGTCCCAGCAGTTCCTCTTCCACGCGCTGATCCAGCGCGCCGGCAACAAGTACGGCGCCCCGATGTTCGTGGGCACCTCCAACGCCGTACGGATCAAGGCGCTGAAGCAGATCGGCGGGCTGTACGACTCGATCACCGAGGACATGGCCACCGGCTTCGAGATCCACCGCGCCAAGAACCCGGCGACCGGGAGGAAGTGGCGCTCGGTCTACACCCCCGACGTGCTCGCGGTCGGTGAGGGCCCCAGCGCCTGGACCGACTTCTTCACCCAGCAGATGCGCTGGTCGCGCGGGACGTACGAGACGATCCTCAAGCAGTACTGGAAGGGCTGGTACTCGCTGCCGCCGAGCAAGCTCTTCAACTACACGATGATGATCATCTTCTACCCGATGTCCGCCCTCAACTGGATCCTCGCGGCCCTGAGCTGCGCGCTGTTCCTGGGCCTGGGCGCCTCGGGTGTGAACATCGACCCGACCGTGTGGCTGATGCTCTACGGCAACGCCTCCGCGCTCCAGATCGGCCTGTACATCTGGAACCGCCGCCACAACGTCTCCCCGCACGAGCCGGAGGGCTCCGGCGGGGTCGCGGGCATGGTGATGTCGGCGCTGTCCGCCCCGCTGTACGCGAAGGCGCTGGTCGACTCGCTGCTGCGGCGCAAGAGCAAGTTCGTGGTGACGCCCAAGGGCGACTCGGCCAGCCCCGACCGGTGGTTCGCGACCTTCCGCTACCACTGGTACTTCATCCTGATCTTCGGTGGCTCGATCGGTGCCGGTCTCGCCCTCGGGCACTCGCACCCCGCGATGATCACCTGGGCGACCTTCGCCATGCTGATCACCGCGACACCGATCTTCACCTGGCGGCACATGCTGCGACAGGCGAAGAAGAAGCCCGCCGCGGCCGCCGAGGAGCCCCAGGGGCCGGTGATCCCGGCTCAGATTCCGGCGCAGTACCAGCCGCAGCCGCTGCCCGCCCAGCAGGCCCCGACCTCGCACGCCCCGGCCCCGCACGCCCCGGCCCACAAGCCGACCTGGGCCGCCGCCTCGAACCCGGGCACCGCAGACGACGGGGGCAACGACCAGACCATGCAGATCGCCCTTGGTGGACTTGGGGGACGTAAGGAATGAACGACCGTGCAGGCCGCCGCCGCGCCCGTCGGCTCGCGATCGGTACGGCGGTGGTGCTCGCGCTGGCCGGGATGAACGGGCCGTGGCTGTACCGCTTCGGGACCGAGAAATACCACCAGTACCAGATCAACAGACCGGAGTACAAAGCCGAGAACGGCAAGTGGGAGATCGTCGATTTCCCCGAGAAGTACCGGCAGAACACCATCCACGCGGCGCTGCTGCGCACCGGGAAGGTGCTGCTGGTGGCCGGCTCGGGTAACAACCAGGACAACTTCGACGCGAAGAAGTTCGACACCCGGATCTGGGACCCGGTCAAGGGCACGATCAAGAAGGTGCCGACGCCCAAGGACCTGTTCTGCACCGGTCACACGCAGCTCGCGAACGGCAATCTGCTGATCGCCGGTGGCACCAAGCGGTACGAGAAGCTCAAGGGTGACGTCACCAAGGCCGGCGGCCTGATGATCGTCCACAACGAGAATCCGGACCAGCCGATCACCCTGCCGGCGGGCACCAAGTTCACCGGCAAGGAGAACGGCAAGACGTTCGTGTCGAGGGACCCGGTCGTCGTCGAGCGGGCCACGAAGGTCTTCGACAAGAAGACCGGGAAGTTCCTGCGCAACACCCCCGGTCTCGGGCGTATCTACGTCGAGGCGCAGAAGAGCGGCGCCAAGTACGAGACGGGTACCCAGGACAACTACCGGATCCAGGGCCTGACCGGCACCGAGGCCCGTAACACCTACGGCATCGCGCAGAAGCTCGCGCTCGACAAGAAGGACTTCCAGGGGATCCGGGACGCCTTCGAGTTCGACCCGGTCGCCGAGAAGTACATCAAGGTCGACCCCATGAAGGAGGCCCGCTGGTATCCGACGCTCACCACCCTGAGCGACGGGAAGATCCTCAGTGTCTCCGGGCTCGACGACATCGGGCAGCTGGTGCCGGGCAAGAACGAGGTCTTCGACCCGAAGACCAAGAAGTGGACGTATCTGCCGAAGGTCCGTCAGTTCCCGACGTACCCGGCGCTGTTCCTCCTGCAGAACGGCAAGGTCTTCTACTCGGGGTCGAACGCGGGGTACGGGCCGGACAACGTGGGCCGGGTGCCGGGCATCTGGGACGTGGACACCAACAAGTTCACGAAGATCCCGGGGCTCAGCGATGCGGGCGAGATGGAGACCTCCGGGACCGTGCTGCTGCCGCCGGCGCAGGACGAGAAGTTCATGGTGATCGGCGGCGGCGGGGTCGGCGAGTCGAAGCTGTCCAGCAACAGGACGCGGATCGTGGACATGAAGGCGGACAGCCCGAAGTTCGTGGACGGGCCGACGCTGGAGAAGGGGACGCGGTATCCGCAGGCGTCGATCCTTCCCGACGACAGCGTGCTGGTGTCCGGGGGATCGGAGGACTATCGCGGGCGCGGTGACTCCAACATCCTTCAGGCCCGGCTGTACCACCCCGACACGAACACGTTCGATTCGGTGGCCGATCCGTTGGTGGGGCGCAACTACCACTCCGGGTCGCTGCTGTTGCCGGACGGGCGGGTGATGTTCTTCGGGTCGGACTCGCTGTACGGGGACAAGGCGAACACGAAGCCGGGTGTCTTCGAGCAGCGGATCGAGATCTATACGCCGCCGTATCTGTACCGGGATTCCCGGCCGTCCTTGTCCGGGGGGCCGCAGACCATTGCTCGGGGTGGCTCCGGGACGTTCACCTCTCCGCAGGCTTCTGTGATCAAGAAGGTGCGGTTGATTCGGCCCAGTGCGTCTACTCATGTGACCGATGTGGATCAGCGGTCCATCGAGCTGAAGTACACGGTGTCCGGGGACAAGGTGAAGGTGACGGTGCCGGAGAACAAGAATCTGGTGCAGTCGGGGTGGTACATGCTGTTTGTCGATGACGATCAGGGGACGCCGTCGAAGGCACAGTGGGTTCGAGTGCCGTAGCGCTCCCGCGGGTCGCCTTTCGGGTGCGGGAGCGCTGTGGCTGGTCGCGCAGTTCCCCGCGCCCCTAGGGAGTCGAAGCCTCTGCCAGCTTCAAGGCGTAGGTCGGCCACCACTGGCCGGCCTTCGGCCCTCCCTTGCACTCGCCGTCCGATTCCCCCGGGCGCTTGACCCACAGGTAGGCGTCCACCAGCGGGTCCGCCGTCTCTATGGTCGGCGTCTCCCCCAGCGCCCGGCCCGGTGGGTTGCACCAGCGTTCGTTCTCTTCGCCCTCCTTGTACGGGCCGTTGCCGTTCCGGCTGGTGTCGATGACGAAGTGTTTGTTGCCGACCTTGGTGGAGAGCTGCTTGCCGTAGGTGATGGAGTCCTGGGTGGAGTAGAAGTTGGAGACGTTCACCGAGAAGCCGTCGGCCTTGGCGAGGCCGGCCCACTTCAGGGGCTCGAAGATCTGGTCGGGGTGGCCCCAGCCCGCGTTGCCCGCGTCCAGGTAGACCTTCGTGTTCTTCAGGGACTTGAGCTTCTCGATGGCGCCGGTGAGCAGGTCGTAGCGCTCCTCGTGGAACTCGTCCTTGGTGCAGCCGTCGACCAGGTGCAGAACCGCGTCCGGTTCGAGGATCACCGTCGCCGAGCGGTCACCGATGCCCGCCGCCACACCGTCGATCCAGGTCCGGTAGGCGTTGCCGTCGGCGGCACCGCCCTGGGAGTACTGGCCGCAGTCGCGGTGCGGGATGTTGTAGAGGACCAGAAGGGCCGTACGGCCGGCCTTGTCCGCAGCCTCGGTGAAGCCGCGTGCCTCCTGCTCCGGGCTCTCCGGGCTGATCCACTCGCCGGTCGGCTGCTGGGCGATCTTGCGGATCTGTTCGGCCTCGTCGTCCTTGCCGCTCTTCACATACGCCGCGACCTGCTTGGCCGCGTTGCCGTCCGGGTTGACCCAGAACGGGTCGGCCTCCTTGGGCTGCTGGGTGATCTCGGCACCGGCCTTGTCGCCTTCGCCCTCCTGGTTTCCGTCTCCCGAGGACGAACACGCGGCGAGCAGCAGTGCCGCCCCCAGCACCGCCGCGGAAACCCGTGCGCGGGTCGCCCTCCTGGCCCCCCTGCTGACGTACATCCAATTCCCCCCTGGGTGCACCGTGGAAAGTCTCAATCGTGACACACCGGTCGCGCCGCCCACGAGGTCGCCGGAGCCTTGTCCACGAGCCGTTACACCCCCGAAGGTCGGGGTAGGTGCGCGCCGTACGGGGGCGCTCGTCGATGAAGGGGAGTGCTCAGCGATGCGGTACGCCACCAGGGAGATCCGGCTGGCCACGGCACTGGTGGAAGCGGCGGACACCCTCGTCGAGGGCTTCGAGGCCACCCGGTACTTACAACGGGTCTCCGACCACTGCGTGGACCTGCTCAACGCCCGCGCGGCCGGAGTGATGCTCATCGACGCGGGCCGGTCGGTGTCGCTGGCCGCCAGCAGCCGGCACGAACAGGTGGC
Organism: Streptomyces sp. NPDC050759; assembly: GCF_044456945.1. NCBI lineage: Bacteria > Bacillati > Actinomycetota > Actinomycetes > Kitasatosporales > Streptomycetaceae > Streptomyces > Streptomyces sp. NPDC050759. The sequence goes on from NZ_JBITGI010000023.1 coordinate 42,691, forward strand.
GCTGGACCTGCTGGAGGCGCAGCACGGCGGCGGCCCCTGTCTGGACAGCTACGGCTCGGGAGAGCCCGTACCGCCGGTCTCCATACGCATCGCCCACGCGGACGCCCGCTGGCCCGACTTCACCGAACGGGCCCTCAGCCACGACATCGTGACAACGTTCGCAGTCCCGCTGCGCCGCCGCGAGAGTTTGCTGGGCGCCCTCAACGTGTTCGTGCCCACGCTGCCCGACACCACTGCGGCCGACGACGTCACCTCCGAGCTCCATGTCGCCCAGGTCCTCGCCGACGCCGCCGCCCTCGGCCTGCAGAACCGCAGCACCTACGCCCAGTACCGCGCCCTGTCCGGGCAGTTGCAGGAAGCCCTCTCGAGCAGGGTCCGCATCGAGCAGGCCAAGGGGAGGCTCGCCGAGCGCTGGAGTGTCCACGCCGACCAGGCGTTCATGGCGCTGCGGCAGTACGCGCGACGACACCGGCTGCCCCTGGACCAGGTGGCGAGCGCGGTCATCGAGGGCGTCGAGGACGACGCCGAGCTGCGCCGGGAGAGCGACGCGAGCGCCGACGGACCCGCGTAGCGCCCGCTACCACCAGGTCGTATGACGGAGAGCCACGAGCACGGGACTTGGCGTCCATCAGCCTCTAGGCCCGGGCGCTCATCCGTTCTAGAGTCTCCTCATACGGACACGGCCCCAGCCCCTGGCCGCAGTCAGCACCCACCGTGCCTCCAGGCCTCCCGCGCCGTCGCCGGGTTACTCCCGCAGCCCGAGCGTGCGTGGTCGAGGACCAGCCCGGTCGGCGACTTCGGGGGGAGCGGGTCGCCGACCGGGCCAGGTGATGCCTGCCGGTCCTACAGGCCCGTGCCCGTCAGATACGCCGAGACGATCACGTTCGCCGAGTAGCTGCGGGTCGCCCGGTCGAAGGTGCCGCCGCAGGTGATCAGGCGCAGTTCGGCGCGGCCCGACTCGCGGGGGCCGTAGGCCTGGTGGGCGTCGAAGCTCTCGCGGGTGAGGGTCCGTACGTCGTCGACGGTGAACTCGGCGACCCTGCCGTCGTCGCGGATCACCCGGACCGTCTCGCCCGGCTTCAGGGAGCTGATCCGGTAGAACACCGCGGGCCGGGTCTCGGTGTCGACGTGTCCCACCATCAGCGCGGTCCCGGCGGCCCCCGGTTGCGCGCCGGCCGCGTACCAGCCGACGACTCCGGGCTGGTCGAAGGGCGGCGGGTCGAGGGCGCCCCGCGCGTCCAGGCCTCGGGCCACCACGGGCGCCTGCACCCCGAGGTCCGGGATGTCGAGGCGCTGCGGTCGCGCTCCCGTCAAGGGCCGCGCGGCGGGCGGCAGTTCGACGGCCTCGGGCGGGCGCCCGACCGCGGCCACGTCACCGGTGGTCGGCGCGGACAGGACGTGCCGTACGTCGGTCACCTCGCGGCCCCACAGCCACAGCCCGAGCAGCAGCACCGCCCAGGTCACGCCGGCCAGCAGCCGTCCGGTCCCGGAGACGTGTGCGCGGTGGGCGGGACCGCCTTCCTGGTCGGGGAAACGGTCGGACATCTCCGGTCAGCCCGTCCCGCGACTCCGGCGGCTGCGGCGCAGCACCACGGCCACCGCCGCGACCCCGGCGAGCACCAGCCCCGTCACGGTCTGCCCGGTGCCGGGGCCGGTGGGCTGGGGCTGCATGGCGGAGAGGTGGGTGGCGGTCCAGCCGCCGCCCGCGTTCACCGGGGCGGCGGGGGTCGCGGTGGCGGTGGCGGTGGCCTCCTGGTCCTTTGCCGCTACGACCGTGATCCGGCCCTTCACCTGCAAGTCGGCGCAGGTGATCTCCACGTCGTAGGGGCCGGGGTCGATCGAGGAGCGGACGCGGGTCTCGCCGGTGAGGCGGCCGTCGGCCCCGGTCAGCCGGGCGTCCGCGACGAACGCGGCCGAGGCGGCGGTGGCCGTCCTCCCCGCGCAGCCGGTCACCCGCAGCGTGAGGTCGGCGCCGGCGGCCGGGGAGGAGGGAGTCACCGAGACGCTGCCGCCGTCCGCCGCCTGCGCGGCCGGGGCGAAGGCGGCGACGGCCAGGACCGCGGTACAGAGAGTGAGGCGTACTGAACCCATCGTGAACCTCCAGATACCTGGAGGGTCTCCCGGGGGGCCCGGGTCCGCATCCCGAGGCGGTGCCGCGTTGCTCCGTTCGGGTCCGTCTCAGATCCGTCAGTCAGATCCGGTCGACGAGGTCCGCGATGGAGTCCACGACCTTCGAGGGCCGGTACGGGAAGGCCTCGACCTGCTCGGGGCGGGTCAGGCCGGTGAGCACCAGGAAGGTCTGCATGCCTGCCTCCATGCCGGCCAGGACGTCGGTGTCCATGCGGTCGCCGATCATCGCGCTGGTCTCGGAGTGCGCGCCGATGGTGTTGAGACCGGTGCGCATCATCAGCGGGTTGGGCTTGCCCGCAAAGTACGGCTGCTTGCCGGTCGCCTTGGTGATCAGGGCGGCGACGGCGCCGGTGGCCGGCAGCGCGCCCTCCGCGGAGGGGCCGGTCTCGTCGGGGTTGGTGCAGATGAAACGGGCGCCGTCGTTGATGAGCCGGACCGCCTTGGTCATGGCCTCGAAGGAGTAGGTGCGGGTCTCTCCGAGAACGACGTAGTCGGGCTCGTGGTCGGTGAGGATGTAGCCGATGTCGTGCAGCGCGGTGGTCAGACCCGCCTCGCCGATGACGTACGCCGTGCCCTCGGGCCGCTGGTCGTCCAGGAACTGGGCGGTGGCCAGGGCGGAGGTCCAGATGTTCTCGATCGGAACGTCCAGGCCCATGCGGCGCAGGCGGGCGTGCAGGTCGCGCGGGGTGTAGATGGAGTTGTTGGTCAGCACCAGGAAGGGCTTGCCGGACTCGCGGAGCTTCTTCAGGAAGGCGTCGGCGCCGGGGATCGGCACGCCCTCGTGGATGAGCACACCGTCCATGTCGGTGAGCCACGAATCGATGGGCTTGCGGTCTGCCATGTGCGGGGTCTCCTGCCGTACGCGTGTACGCCGTGCTGCGTCGGCCCCAGCCTAGACAGTGGCCCGATCTTGCGGGAATGGCCGGTTCGGGACAGGCCTCGGAAGGTTTGGGGTCAACGGCGGCCGCGGGCTCGCAGGATCGCGCCCACCGTGACCAGGAGGAGGGACACGGCCGCGAGGGCGGCGGCCACGCCGGGGCCGGTGCTGGCGAGTTCCTCGACCGCGTCCGTGAAGGGGAGGCCTTCCGGGGTGGCCGGGTCGGGGCTCGGGCTCGGGCTCGGGCTCTGGCTCTGGCTCGGGCTCGGGCTCGGGTTCACATCGGTGTCGATGCCGAAGCGGTAGGCGTTGGACTGCCCCACCCAGTCGCCGTCATCACCGCGCCGTTGGACGACGGCCGCGTTGACGGTGACCTCGTTCGGCACGGCGTCCCGGGCGAGCGCCAGCCGTACCTTCACGGTGAGGGTCTTTCCGGGGCCGACGGTGAACCCGGCTCCTCCGAAAGCCCCGACGAGTTCGTCCTCGTCGGTGCTCTCGAAGCGGACGGCGCGGGTGCGGGGGCCGTCGTAGAACCCGAGGCGGAGCTGGGAGGGCTTCAGGACGTGCCGCTCGTCGACGAGGACGACGACGGGGTGGACGGCGGCGCAGGTGTGCCGGGTCGTGTTGGTGAGGTCCAGGTACCAGATGCGGTAACCGCCACCGGCCTCATAGACGGCGGGACCACCGTGGATGCGGGTGGTGAGGGGGAAGGTTCGGCCGGTGGGGGCACAGGACTCACCGACGGGGGCCACGGGGGTGGCCGGGGAGGCGGGAGCCCGGAAGGCCGCCGCCGGGGGCGCGGCGAACGAGGCGGTCGCAGGCGAGGCAGCCGCCATCAGGCGCGTAGGAAACGCAGCGGCCGCCGGGAACGCGGACAACAGGGCGGCCGCGGACCCGGGCGAGGCCGCCGCCGGCACGGGCGCAGCCAACACAGCGGCTGCCGCCGAGGATGCGGGCAACACAGCAGCCGCGGACCCGGGCGAGGCCGCCGCCGGCAGAGGCGCAGCGAACGCAGCGGCCGCCGCCGAGGATGCGGGCAACACAGCAGCCGCGGACCCGGGCGAGGCCGCCGTCGTCAGAGGCGCAGCGAACGCAGCGGCTGCGGCCGAGGGCGCGGGAAACAGGGCGGCTGCCGCCGCGAGGCCGAGGAGGGCGGGCGTATGGGCGTGCACATACCGTCGCATAAACACATGACCATGCCGGGTGGGTGCGGTCGGCCGGGGATGCCGCTCCGTGAGGCCACGGGAAGTCCCCTCGATCAGCGGACGTCAGGCGTCGGCTCGTCCGAACAGTGGGCCCAGCACGAGCTGCGCCGCCCCGTCGGCGACCTCGCCGGGCGCGGCTCGTACGGGGACCGGCTCCTCGCCCGCGCGCCGGGCGCGTTCGTCGAGGACGGCTGCGACGCCTCGTAGGAACGCGTCCGGGGCGGTGGCGACGGTACGTCCGCCCAGCAGGACCAGGTCGATGTCGAGCAGGGCGATGAGGTTGCCGGCCGCGATGCCCAGGACCCGTGCCGCTTCGGCGAGGTCGCCGCGGGCCACCGCGGCCAGGCACAGCGCCTCGACGCAGCCGCGGTCACCGCAGTCGCAGGGCGGTCCGTCGAGCTGGACGACCTGGTGTCCGAACTCCCCCGCCCCGGTCCGCGCGCCCCGGTGCACGGCCCCGTCGATGACGAGCCCGGCGCCGAGTCCCGTACCCAGGTGCAGATACGCGAACGACCCGCGCTCCCCCGCGACCGCGAGCCCCAGCGCGGCCGCGTTGGTGTCCTTGTCGACCACCACAGGCACCCCGAGCCGCCGCGCGAGCGCGTCCCGCAGCGGAAACCCGTCCCACTCGGGGAAGCCGGTGACGCGGTGCAGCACGCCACGGGTGTGGTCGAGGGGACCGGGGAGGGCGACGCCGACGCCGAGGAGGGCGGGGAGCTCGTGTGCGCTGGTGGACGAAGGCGTGTCCGGACCCACCACTCCCGTCCCGCCCGCTCCCGGCACCCCCTTCCCCAGCGCCTCGACCTCCCCCGCGACCACGGCCACCACCGCCTCCGCCCCCGCCCTCGCGCCCAGGTCCAGCGCGGCGCAGCGCTCGGCCACCACCGTCCCCGCCAGGTCCACCAGCACGGCCCGCAGCGCGTCCCGGTCCAGGTGGACGCCCACCGCGTGGCCCGCTCCCGGCACCAGTCGCAGTACGGTCCGTCGCTTGCCGCCTGTCGAGGCGCGGTGCCCCGCCTCCACCGCGAAGCCCTCCTCCCGGAGCCGGGCGGTGATCTTGCTGACGGCCTGGGGGGTCAGCCCCGTGCGGTCGGCGAGTTCCAGCCGGCTGATTCCCTCGGCGCCCGCACCCCGCAGCAGGTCGAGCAGGAGCGCGGTGTTGTGGCTGCGCAGGGCCAGGAGGTTGGCGCCGCCGTTCGTCCTGTTCACGTCTGCCATTCTCCGCCTCGCTTGCACTTTGGCAACAGCGTTGCGAAAGTGGGAGGCATGACTGCTGCTGACCTCCGCGTGGGCCTCGTCGGCTACGGCCTCGCGGGCTCCGTCTTCCACGCCCCGCTGATCGCCGCCACCGAGGGCCTCACCCTCGACACGGTGGTCACCTCTAACCCCGAGCGGCAGGAACAGGCCCGCGCCGAGTTCCCGGACGTGCGGACGGTCGCGGGCGCCGACGAGCTGTTCGCCCGCGCCGCCGACCTGGACCTGATCGTCATCGCGTCCCCCAACAAGACGCACGTCCCGCTCGCCACCACCGCCCTGAAGGCGGGCCTGCCGGTCGTGGTCGACAAGCCGATCGCGGGGACCGCGGCCGAGGCACGGGAGCTGGCGGCGCTGGCCGAGGAGCGCGGCCTGCTCCTCTCCGTCTTCCAGAACCGGCGCTGGGACAACGACTTCCTGACCCTGCGACGCCTCATCGACGAGGGCGAACTGGGCGACGTATGGCGCTTCGAGTCCCGTTTCGAGCGGTGGCGGCCGCAGCCCAAGGGCGGCTGGCGGGAGTCCGGCGATCCCGCAGAGGTCGGAGGTCTGCTCTACGACCTCGGCAGCCACGTCGTCGACCAGGCCCTGACCCTCTTCGGGCCCGCCGCCTTGGTGTACGCCGAGGCGGACGTCCGCCGCCCGGGCGCCGAGGTCGACGACGACACGTTCCTCGCGATCACCCACACGAGCGGCGTCCGCTCCCACCTCTACGTCTCCGCGACCACCGCCCAACTCGGCCCCCGTTTCCGGGTGCTGGGCTCCAAGGCGGGCTATGTGAAGTACGGCCTCGACCCGCAGGAGGCCGCGCTGCGGGAGGGCGAGCGCCCCGGCACGGCGGCCGACTGGGGCCGGGAACCGGAGTCGCTGTGGGGCCGGCTCGGCTCGGGAGAGTCCCCCGTGACGGGCGGCGGCAGCCCCGTCCCCACCCTTTCCGGCGACTACCCCGCTTACTATGCGGCCGTGGCCAGGGCCCTTTCCGGCGGCGGCACCAACCCGGTGACCGCGCTGGAGGCGGCCGCCGCCCTCGACGTACTGGAGGCGGCGCGCCGTTCGGCCCACGACGGAGTGGCGGTGGAGCTGTGACGCACAACACCGAGCTGACCCCGAAGTTCCATCCGGAACTGACCCCGCCGCTGGAGGAGCTGGAGGCGCAGGAACGCCGCCTGGTCTTCCGGCAGTTCACGTTCGAGGACGCGTGGGCGCTGGGCTCCCTGCTGGTCGAGCTGGCCCGGGAGCGGCAGGCGCCGGTGGCCATCGACATCCACCGCGGCGGCCAGCAGCTCTTCCACGCCGCCCTGCCGGGCTCGACCCCGGACAACGACGCCTGGATCGACCGCAAGCGCCGGGTCGTGGAGCGCTACGGCTCCGCCTCCTACCTGGTCGGTGCCCGCTTCCGCGCCAAGGGCAGCACCTTCGAGGAGTCCTCGCGCCTGGACCCGGACGAGTACGCGGCCCACGGCGGCTCCTTCCCCATCACGGTGGAGGGCGTGGGCGTCGTCGGCACGGTGACGGTCTCGGGCCTGCCCCAGCTCCAGGACCACCGTTTCGTGGTCGAGGCGCTGGAGGAGTTCCTGAGCAAGGACCGTTAGTCCGTAGTCCGGTAGCCCGGGAGTCCGGGAGTCCGGTAGTCCGGGAGTCCGGGAGTCCGGGAGTCCGGGAGTCCGGGAGTCCGGGAGTCCGGGAGTCCGGGCAGGAATTATCGCCGGGCCCTCCCGCGTTGGCACCTGCCATGAAGGAGATCATCGGCAAGTACGGCATCTGGAACGGCGGCGGTCTGCGCGGGGAGGACCCGGCCCAGCGAGGCGAACGCGCCGAGGCCGCCGCCGAGTTGGCGGAACTCGGGTTCGGCGCGATCTGGCTGGGCGGCAACAGTTCGGCCGCCAACGCCGCCCCGCTGCTCGAGGCGACCTCCCGGATCGTCGTCGGCACCAGCATCCAGAGCATCTGGGAACACGAACCCGAGGCCGCCGCCGCGAGCTTCACCGACCTGAACGCCTCCCACCCCGGCCGTTTCGTCCTGGGTCTGGGCGTCAGCCACGCCAAGCTCGCGGACCAGTACCGGCGCCCGTACTCGGCCCTGGTGGCCTACCTGGACGCCCTGGACGAGGCGGGAGTCCCTGCCGAGGGCCGCGTGCTGGCCGCGCTGGGCCCCAAAACCATCGAGCTGGCCCGGGACCGCGCGGCCGGCTCGATCCCGTATCTGATCACCGCGGAGCAGACGGCACGGTCCCGCGAACTCCTGGGCGAGGCGCCCCTGTTGGCCCCGGAGCTGAAGGTCGTCCTCGAATCCGACCCTGCGAAGGCCCGCAGCGTGGCCCGCGACTACCTCGCCATCTACCTGGGCCTGCCCAACTACACCAACAACTTCCTCCGCAACGGCTTTACGGAGGACGACCTGAAGGACGGCGGCAGCGACCGCCTGGTCGACGCGGTCTACGCCTGGGGCACGGACGAGAAGATCCGCGCCCGCATCGACGAGTTCATCGAGGCGGGCGCGGACCACGTGGCCCTGCAGATCGTGGACGGCGGCCCGCGCTACAGCCTCCCGAGGGAGGCCTGGCGCAAGCTCGCATCACTACTGACGTGACTGGACCGACCCAGGGGCGCGGGACTGTGTCGATCTGCGGCTCCGCCGCGTGGGCGCGACCAGCCACAGACGGCCTGCAGCCGCCGGACAACGCGCAGTCCCCGGTTCCCCCAGCGGAGCGTTTACGCGTCTTTGAATTCCTGGCGCTGACGCCCGAGCCCCGAGATCTCCAGCTCCACCACATCCCCCGACCGGAGATAGGGCTTGGGCTCGGGCTCCCCCATCGCGACGCCGGCCGGCGTACCCGTGTTGATCACATCCCCCGGGTACAGGGTCATGAACTGGCTGACGTACCGCACCACTTCACCGACGGGGAAGATCTGCTCGGCGGTCGTGCCGTTCTGCTTCAGCTCGCCGTTGACCCACAGCTTCAGGGACAGGTCCTGCGGATCGGGAACCTCGTCCGCGGTCACCAGCCAGGGCCCCAGGGGATTGAACGTCTCGCAGTTCTTCCCCTTGTCCCACGTCCCCCCGCGCTCGATCTGGAACTCCCGCTCGGACACGTCGTGCGCCACCGCGTACCCGGCGACATGGGCGAGCGCCTCCTCCACGGACTCCAGGTAGCGGGCCGTACGCCCGATGACGACCGCCAGCTCGACCTCCCAGTCGGTCTTCACCGACCGCCGGGGCACCAGCACCGTGTCGTAGGGGCCCACCACCGTGTCCGCGGCCTTGAAGAAGATCACCGGCTCGGCGGGCGGCTCGGCCCCCGTCTCGCGCGCGTGGTCGTGGTAGTTGAGCCCGATGCAGACGACCTTCCCGATCCGGGCGACCGGCGGCCCGACGCGGAGCCCCGTGGCGTCCAGCGACGGCAGTTCCCCGGCCTCCGCGGCCGCGCGGACCCGGCCGAGTGCCGCGTCGTCGGCGAGCAGCGTCCCGTCGATGTCGTCCACGACACCGGACAGGTCCCGCAGGACCCCGTCGGCGTCGAGCAGCGCGGGCGTCTCCGTTCCCGCCGTACCGACTCGCAGCAGCTTCATGATCACTATCTCCCTCGATTGCGGGGCGCCCGCCGACGGGTGCAGCCATCGGATGACTGGTCGATCCTCCAAGCTGCGTGTCCAGTCCGCAATACCTGGTTCACGGACTGGACCGGTCAGCGGTAGAGGGCCGCCCTCTCGACCGCGGCCCACGTCGAACTGGTCACCACATACAGCGCGGCCGCCAGGGGCACCACCGCCACGGTGAAGAGCGTGAAGAAGGACATGAACGGCATGACCTTGCCCATCGCGCCCGCCCCGGGCACCGGCTGCCCTTCCGTCACCGGCATGACCGGGTTCGCGGCCATCATCCGCTTCGTGCGGCGGTAGTTGAAGGTCGCCACCACGATCACGAACGCGAACAGGCAGACGTACACGAGGCCCGCTCCCTGGAACATCCCGCCGTCTCCGAGCGCGTCCGCCCAGCGCCCGCCGAGTGGCGCGGTGAACAGCTGGTGGCCGAGCAGTTCGTTCGTCTTCCCGCCGATCGTCGTGTTGGAGAAGAGGTGGTAGAGCAGGAAGAACGCCGGCATCTGGAACATCACGGGCAGACAGCCGGTCAGCGGTGAGACCTTCTCCTCGGCGTGCAGTTCCAGCACCGCCTTCTGGAGCTTGTCGGGGTTGCCCTTGTGCTGGGTGCGCAGCTCGGCGATCTTCGGCTGGAGCCTGGTGCGGGCCTTCTGGCCGCGGGCGGCGGCGCGGGACAGGGGATGCACGAGCAGTCGTACGAAAGCGGTGAACAGGACGATCGCGGCGGCGGCCGCGGTGGCGCCGAAGAGGGGGTGGAGCAGGTCGGCGAGATGCTGGACCAGATCAGCGAAGACGGACATGGGTGAGCCCTCCGGGGGTCTCGTCGTGCCGGGAGTGGTGCGAGGCGGCATGACGACCCGCGCGGGGTGTCCTTGCAGGAGCGGGCGTCCTTACAGGAGTGAGCCCCTACGCGACGGTCGCCGGGAGGGCGTGTCCGGGCGCTCGGGGGCGGGGGCGGCCGTTGGCGTCGGGGTCGCGTTGGGGGAGGAAGGCCGTGCGGCGGGCGCGGTCGCGGATGGCCGTACGGACCCGGGTGGGCGGTACGGCGGGCGCGCAGCGCGAGGCGATCAGCGAGCAGGCGGCGAAGGCGGAGCCGGCCGCGGCGGTCGCGGCGAGCGCGACGGCGGCGGAGAGGCTGCCGGTGTCGAGCAGGACGACGTCGAGGACGAGGAGCAGGAGCACGGCGGCGGGCCGCACGCCCGTCCAGTTGCGGATCACGGCGCTCCCCCTCTCCCTGTTGTCGGCCTCGTTGTCGGTCCTCCCCCGGTTATACCTGATCGACCACGATCGGTTGCAAGAGCCTCTTCGGCTTGAGCAGGGCCCGGCTGACCGGATCCGCCGGGTGGGGATCGAGTCCGGGCCCCGGCACCATCAGTACCTCCTCGAGCGGTACGACCCTGGCGCAGGCGGGGCATTCGCCGTAGGAGCCGATCTCGGTGCCGCACTCGGTGTGCTGGAAGGTGCGCAGCGCTGTCTCGCCGTGGTGCTCGCGGCCCCAGCGGCCGAGGGAGCGCAGGGCGGGCCACAGGGCGATGGCGCGGTCGGTGGCGACGTACTCGTCGCGCGGCGGGGACTCCTGGTACCGCCGCTTCTCGAGGATCCCCTCCTCGGTGAGCATCTGGAGGCGGGCGGCGAGGACCGCGCGCGGGATGCCGAGGTGGGCGAGGAAGTCGTTGTAGCGCCGGACGCCGTAGAGGGCGTCGCGGACGACGAGCAGGGTCCAGCGTTCGCCGACGATCTCCAGCGCGCGGGCGATCGAGCATTCCTGTGTCGCGTAGTCCTTACCCAGTGCCATGGCGCCACTGTAACCATTTTCCGGCAGTAGGTTCAATGACAGAACCTACTCTGCTACGGTTCTCGGCATGACTAGGTTCAGTGAACGAACTCTATCGGAAGCTCTTTCCGAAACGAAGGTGTCGGCCGCCCCGGCCCCAGCGCCCCCGCGCCCTTCCGCGACCCTGGCCCTGACCAGCGCCGCCACCGCCGTGGCCCTGATGACGTACACGGCTCCGATGGTCACGCTCCCCGATGTCGCCGCCGACCTGCACACCCCGCTGTCCGCGCAGGCCTGGCTCCTGAACGGCACCCCGCTCGGCCTCGCCGCCCTCCTCCTGGTCGCCGGCAGCCTCGCCGACGACTACGGGCGCCGCCGGATCTTCGTCGCCGGCACCCTGGCACTGGGCCTCACCACGGCCCTCGGCGCGCTGACCTCGTCCACCTGGCTGTTCACCCTGGCCCGGATCGCCCAGGGCGCGGCCAGCGCGGCGCTCCTCGCGAGCAGCCTGGGCCTGATCGTGCACGCCTTCCCCTCACCCAGGGGCCGTCTGCACGCGACCGGCGTGTGGGGCGCGTTCGTGAGCGGCGGCATCGCGGTCGGCCCGCTGCTGAGCGGCGCGATGCCGAACTGGCGGGTGTCCTACGGCGTTCTCGGCGCCGCCGCCGTGCTCGTGGCCGCCCTGTCCGCACGGCTCCTGACGGAGTCCCGGGCCCCACGCGGCGGCCGCCCCGACCTCGCCGGGGCCGTGACCTTCGGGCTCGCCCTGGTCGCCCTGGTGGCAGCGCTGACCCTGGGCCGGGACGGCTGGCTGCGGGCACCGGTCGGGCTGTTGCTGCTGGCGTTCGTGGTCCTGCTCGCCGGGTTCGCGGCGGTGGAGCGCCGCTCGGCCACCCCGATGATCGACCTGGGCCTGCTGCGCCACCGCCGGTTCCTCGCGTCCTCCTCCGGCGGCCTGTTCACGGGTCTCGCGGTGATCGGCCTGTTCAGCTTCCTGCCGGCCCTCCTCCAGCAGACGGTCGGCCTGTCCGCGATGGACACCGCCTGGCTCTTCCTCCTCTGGTCCGGCCTCTCCTTCGCGGTGGCCCTCCAGGTCCGGCGCCTCGCGGGCCGGGTGCCGCCGCGCTGGCAGCTCGCGATCGGCTTCCTATTGCACGCGGCGGGCGTCCTGACCATGCTGGGCTCCCTGGACGCCGGTTCCTGGGTACGGCTGCTCCCCGGTCTCGTGGTGGCCGGCATCGGGAGCGGCCTGCTGAACGCGGCACTCCCGCTGCTCGCGGTGGAGTCCGTCCCGGCCGCGCGGGCCGCCATGGGATCGGGCGCCCAGCAGACCTTCCGTTACATCGGTTCCTGCGCCGGAGTCGCCCTGACGATCGCGCTCGCCACGTCCTCGGGAAGCGGCCTCGCCCACGGCGCGGACATCGCGATGCTGGTGTCGGCAGCCCTGGCACTGGTGGCGGCGGCGAGCGTGGTGGCACTGCGGGAGCAGTGAGCCCCCTCAACGCGGCCGCATCGACACCAGCTTGCCCCACACCACCAGCCGGTACCGGGACGTGTACTCCGGGGTGCAGGTGGTGAGGGTGAGGTAGTAACCGGGCGCGGTGTAGCCGTAGGTGGGGTGGACCGTCGAGCGCGGGACCGGGCGGAGCACTCCCGAGTCGCGGGCCGAGGTCTGGCGGAGGGTCCTGTCCACGGCGTACGTGTAGACCGCGCTCCGCGTCTCCACCCGGACCGTGTCCCCGGGCACGAGGCGGTTGATGTACCGGAAGGGCTCGCCGTGGGTGTTGCGGTGCCCGGCGAGCGCGAAGTTCCCGGCCCGGCCCGGCTGTCCGGTGCCGGGGTAGTGCCCGACGTACCCCTTGTTGAGCACGCTCCGCTTGCCGACGCCCTCGGCGACGGGGACGCGGAGGTGGAGACGGGGCACGGTGAGGATGGCGTACGCCTGGGAGCGGCCCGGTGTCAGGGTGGCGGCGCGGAGATCCCGCTCGGCGCGGGAGCCCGGGGACGCCGTAGAAGCCGTGGAAGAGGACGCGGACGGGGCCCCGGAGCCGGAGTCGGCCGCCGTACCGGAATCGGCTCCCCCGCCCTGTCCCCACTCCCGCTCCAGCGCCTCGACCCCGTGCCGAGCGCCCTCCTTGGCCTCCCTGTTGGTCCACCACAGCTGGTGCACGACGAGCAGCAGCAGGACGACGCCCACGGTGACCAGGAGTTCGCCGCCGGTCCACACCGCGCGGCGGCGACGCTCGCGCCGGCGCCGGGTTCCGTGGTGCATGATGCGCTGCCGCATACGTCACGCCTCCTCGGAATGCTTCCTCGGAACGCCTCCTCGGACGGGGCCGCCCGCACGATAAGGGCGGGGCCTTCAACTCACCAGTGCCGAACCCCTCGTAGAGCGGGCGAAGCCGTCGACGCGTCCGGCATACCGAACTTCCTCCACAGGTTTTAGGAAGGGCTGTCAGAACTCTCGACAACCCCACTGGCCACACCCGATGCTTCGTCGTGGCATGAACGGGGCAAGGCCACGACGCGCGTCACACGGCCGCGTCGATCCATCGGAGTTCGGAAGTTCGGAGTAGCCATGATCCGACGCAGAACGCTGCTGACAGCCGCAGGAGGCACCCTCCTCGGCAGCGCGCTGGCCACCGGTACCGCTCGTGCGGACGCGACGATCGCGGTCAGTCCGGGGACGTCGTACGGCACCTGGGAGGGCTGGGGCACCTCCCTGGCCTGGTGGGCCAACGTGTTCGGCGCCCGTGACGACTTCGCCGACATCTTCTTCACCACCAAGTCGACGTCCTACAACGGCACTTCGCTCCCCGGCCTCGGCCTCAACATCGCCCGCTACAACCTGGGCGCCTCCAGCTGGAACTCCGTGGGCGGCACGTCGATGACCGCCTCGCCGAACATCCCCGCCTTCAAGCAGATCGAGGGCTTCTGGCAGGACTGGAACAACGAGGACCCGACGTCCTCGGCGTGGGACTGGACCGCGGACGCGAACCAGCGGGCGATGCTGGTGAAGGCGACGGCGCGAGGTGCGACCTCGGAGCTCTTCGCGAACTCCCCCATGTGGTGGATGTGCCTGAACCACAACCCCTCCGGCGCCTCCGACGGCGGCAACAACCTCCAGTCCTGGAACTACCGCCAGCACGCCTCCCATCTGGCGGCCACGGCGTTGTACGCCAGGAACAACTGGGGCGTGAACTTCTCGACGGTCGACGCCTTCAACGAGCCCTCCTCGTCCTGGTGGACGGCGACCGGCACACAGGAGGGCTGCCACATGGACGCGACGGTCCAGTCGGCCGTACTGCCGTACCTGCGCAGCGAGTTGAACAACCGCGGCCTGACCGGCGTGAAGATCTCGGCCTCCGACGAGACGAGCTACGACCTCGCCCGCACCACCTGGAACTCCTTCAGCTCGACGACGAAGGGGTACGTCAACCAGGTCAACGTGCACGGCTACCAGGGCTCGAACGGCCGTAGGGACCTCCTGTACACGGACGTCGTGACCACGGCCGGCAAGAAGCTGTGGAACTCCGAGACCGGCGACAGCGACGGCACCGGCTACACCATGGCCTTCAACCTCCTCTACGACTTCCGCTGGCTGCACCCCACGGCCTGGGTCTACTGGCAGGTCATGGACCCGTCGACGGGCTGGGCGATGATCGCGTACGACGCCTCTACGCTGCAGCCGGCCGCGGTCCAGACGAAGTACTACGTCATGGCCCAGTTCGCCCGGCACATCCGCCCCGGCATGAAGATCATCGACACGGGCGTGAGCAACGCCGTCGCGGCCTACGACTCCTCGGCCAAGCGCCTGGTCATCGTGGCCCTGAACACCTCCACCTCCGCCCAGACCCTGACCTTCGACCTGTCCAGGTTCACGACGGTCACGGGCGGCTCCGGCGGCCTGGTCCCGCGCTGGAACACGGTGACGACGGGCGGCGACAAGTACGTGTCGTACTCCAACACGTTCCTGAGCGGAAAGTCGGTGGCGGTGCCCTTCGCGGCGAAGGCCGTGCAGACGCTGCAGATCGACGGCGTGACGATCTGAGACGGGGGGGTGCGGCCGGGCCCCGGGCTCTCCTCCCCTTAACCGGGCCCTGGCCTGCACCTCCCTCTTCTTTGTCACTGATCGGCAGTACGGTGTCCCCCATGCGCCCCGACACGCCTGCCGAGAACGTCGACCACAACGCCGAAGCGGCGCGCCTGGAGCGGACCGCCGACCGGTATCCCGAGGACGCCGAAGCCCTGCTCCTGCAGGCCGCGGCCCATCTGGAACTGGCCGGCGACCGCCCCGCCGCGTCCTCCCTCTACGACCGCCTGCTGGCCACGCAGGAGGGCCTGGAGAACCCGTTTCTCGTCCGTGCCCTGAAGGCCGCGAACCTCTGGGAGTACGGCCATGAGGCCGAGGCCCGCGCGATCATCGAGGGCGTCCGCGTGGCGTCACCGCGGGACCCGGCCCCCTGGGTGATCGTCGCGGAGGCCCTGGAGTCCCACGACGAGCTGGAGCAGGCGCAGGAAACGTTCACGGAGGGGGTCAGGGTGCTCCTGACGGACGTACCGGAACCCCCGTACTCCACACACCCCCTCCTCTTCGGCCGCCACCGAGTCCGCCGCATGCTGGGCCTGGCGCACGACGACTGGGACGTCCTGGCGGACACCCTCCACTCCTCCCCGGTCTCCCTGGACGAGCTGCACGACCCGAAGCGCGTCTGGTCGCTCGGCTCGGAGAACCCGGCGGAACTGGAGGCGGAGATCTCCCGCCTGCGCGCGGAACTCGGCACGTTCAGGGAGGCGCTGTCCCGCCCGTTCCCGGTGGCGGTCCTGCACTGGCCCGCCACCGAACTCACGGAACTGGTGGACGCCTACCCTTCCCTCTCCGCGGAGTACCCCTCCCACGAGGAGCACCTCGCGACGATAGAGGCCTCCCTGCGCGAACTCTCCGCCTCCGGCACACCGAACCTCGGCATCGTGACGGGAACGGTCCCGTCGTACGAGGCCTTCGCGGCATCGGAGGGCATGAGCCCGGCGGAGGTCTCCCTGCTCCCGCAGTACGCGACAACGCTGGCGGCGCGTGGGCGTGCAGTGGAGTGGCCGCCGCAGCGGGGGACGGGGTGCTGGTGCGAGTCGGGGCGGGTTTATGGGGAGTGCCACGGGGAGTGACGCGGTGAGGGGCCGAGGAACTCAACTCGGCCCCCTTCTGTTGTTTATGCGTGTTTATTGCGCACCCGAGACACACCCGCGCTCCCACCGGCCGCAAGCCGCTGAGCAAACCGGGCGTGCCACCGAGACGGGACCGCGCAAATCCAACTCCCCTCGCAGGGACGCTGACTTACCCCCAACCCACCTGGGCCACCCGCCCTTCCGGGCCGCCCGCTCGCTTCTCCCCCGTGCTGGAGCGGACTGGGTCAAGGGTCGGCCGCAGGCCGATCGCCGAAGGCGACGCGAAGCGCCCTTGAGGCAGTCCGCGGAAGCACGACACTGCAAAGAAGCGGGCGGCCCAACGTCAACTATGCAGTGAGCGAGACCGCCAACCCTGGAACCACCGCCACCGTAGGCATTGCGCAGACCAGAGCGGCGCAAAGTGTGCGCCACCCTTCGCTTCGCAAACGTAAAAGTTCCTTCTCCGGAGGGCTCCCGCCCAGGGATGCTGGCCGCTGCGACGGTTTTCGAACGGGGAGTGGGATGGGCGGGCAGTTCGGGGTGGACCCCGAGACACTGACGGAGTTGGCGGGCAGGTTCGACCGGGAAGCGGCGGGGCTCGCCGGGCCGATCACGGCGTTCTCGGGGAGCGCGGCCGAAATCGGTGAGGCGTTCGGGCTGCTCGGGATCTGCGACGGGGCGGCGGACAAGTACCGGCAGTTGCTGGACAACACGGTGAAGGCGCTCGGCCACCTGCCGGACGTCCTGAGGAGCGACGCCGACCGACTGCGGCTGAACGTCACCCAGTACGCGAACTCGGACCAGACCGCCCTCGGTTATCTGCATGTCGCGGCGGGCACCTCGGGTGGCCGTCCGTGAGCGTCAACAGCTGGATCGACGGCAAGGTCCTGGAGATCCTCCAGGCGGCCGGCGTGGAACTCCCGGGCGGCGACGGCGACACGCTCCGCTCCATTGCCCGTTCCTGGGACACCATGGGCACCGAACTGACGGACGTCATACGGGCCGTGGACTCCGCGATCGCGGGGGTCGACCGGCATGGCTGGCACGGGGACGCACGGGACGCCTTCGAGAAACACTGGGGCGAGCAGAAGCAGGTCATCCGGGAGATCGCAGACAACTTCCACCACGTCGCCGACGGCCTGCGGTCCTACGCCGACGAGATCGACGGAATCAACAAGGAGATCATCGACATCTGCGTCGAGATCGCCGAGATGGAGATCGCCGGGGTCGCGTTGTCGTTCTTCACCGGGTTCATCTCGGACCTGGTCGCGAACACGGCGGTGGCGGAGCGGGTGGCCAAGGTCGTGGAGTTGGTGCGTCTGTTCTCGGCGGCGGCGGAGAAAGTGGGCGGTCTCCTTGAGAGATTCACGGGGCTCAGCGCCGAGACCGTAGCTGCCTTGGAGCGGGGCCTCGCGACCGCGGCCAGGGTCAGCGCGAAATTCGCCAAGACGGGGCTGGAGAGCTTCGTGACCAACTTCGCTGCGGACTCGGGAAGCATGATGCTGAACCAGGCCGTTCATGGGCAGCCGGTGACCGTCGGGGACGATCTCAGGAACGGCGCGTGGCTCGCGGGCGGGACCGCCGGGTTCACCGCGGGAGCCGGCATGGTGGGCGCCCGCCTCACGGGGACGGCCGGAAAGCTCCTGCAAGGGGAGGGCCTACTGGGTACGGCCGTCAACGGCGCGGCCGGTAACGTCGCCGGTGGTCTGACAGCCGACGTCAAGAACGGCCAGGACGCTTCGACTATGGGCCAGGACGCGCTGGCCAACGCAGTCGCGGGTGCCGCCGGAAACGTCCAGAACCACGGGGTCAACCATGCCCTGGAGGAACACGGCAGCCTCGGCGGAGAGCACCTCAGCGACCAGGGGAAGCTGGCGGACGGGGCCTTCAGGAACACCGTGGGCACCAGCCTCAACACCGGCGTCTACGCCGCTGGGTCCGGTATCGAGTCCGACATCCAGGACCTGATGAAGCATGAGAAGGACGAGTAGGACGAGTGACATCTCTCAGCGACGTGGCCCTCGCGGCTGTGTTCACCCCCAATCCGGACCATCCCCTCACCTGGACCGGCTTCTTCGGGTTCCTCGCGGTGGTCATCGGCTGTGCCATCGCCCTCATCGGGGCATACGCGGCGTTCAGCACCTGGCGCGGACTGGAACCGTCGCGCCGCCGTGCACAACTGCTTCCGCTCACCATCCTGGCCGCTATTTTCCTGGCCGTGGGCCTGGCCGGGGTAGCTCTCGGCGTCTGGCTCTTCTGAACATAACTCCCACACCGAGGACTTGATGAAGGACGAGTAGGACGAGTGAGCACCCTCAGCGGCATTGCCCTCACGGCCGTGTGGACGCCGAAGTTCATGCCGTGCTTCTTGTGTTTGCCCGAGTAGAACGGGCGGTCGGCAGCGATTCGGTCGATCGGCAGGAGCGTCCCGTCCAGGATCATGTACGCCTTCGTCGACGCCGCTCGTACGGCTTCGCTGAGGGTGGGAGCGAGGGCAGCCAAGAGGTTGACGGCCTCGGTGATGTACCGGTAGGCCGTGGTGGTGCCGCTCCCGAATCCGGCCCCGAGTTGGGCGTAGGGCTGGCCGTTGCGCAGGTGGGCGAGGGTGAGCACGGCCTGTCGGCCTGCGTTCAGGCGGCGCCATCGGGTTCCGAGAGCACGGCGATGTTCCCTCAGACGGGCGGCGAGGAAGCGCAGAGCAGAGCTGGACACGTCGACACCGGACGGGTAGACAGGCATGCGAATCCTCTGGTGGAGACGGTTCTCTTGGTTGAAAACCCATCTACCAGGGGCTTCAGCTATCTGTCAGCCCAACTGCCCGCCCTTCATGGGAAGTTGCAAAGGGCTCACTGCCCAGCACGAAGGCTCACCCGTCTCTCTGACTGTCCCCCGCTTTCAGCACGGACACCCCGGTGCCCGACGGCAGCACCTGACCGAGAGCGCGAGAACGGCGGTGGGGGTTCGCAGCCCGACCGCACATGTTTGGGCACTCCGCGATCACCCGGTGAGGCCGGTCGATTGCACAGCTTCGGTGCTCTCGCCGAGGGCCGGTAAACGCGAGGGCCTCGAAATCTGCGCTTCCATGATGCTCACGAAGTCAAGCAATCAAGTCTGGCACTGAGGCAAATATCGACCACAGTCAGGTAAAGGTCGCCATTAAACAGCAAAAGTCGAGCAACGAACCTCAGATCTACCTCAAAATATCTGTCACGCCAGAGTCAACTGTGGCTACTATTCGATTCCGCTCGGCGATTAAAAAGCCACATATTCCCTGGGGGGTAAATGCGCAAGGCTAAATACCTGGCATGCACTGCCATACTGACGGTAGCGATTTCAGCGAACCTAATCAGCACGGCCAGTGCGACCGATATTCAGCAGGAGATCCGCCACGTCCACATGCAGGCGCTTCTGTCGGCGCACCAGGCGGCACCCGTTTCACTTACGGACGCGCCCGTCTGGGACGAGACGATAAAGTTCATGAATGCCGCCAAGGCGAACGGTGAGACCGAAGCCAACATCGACGCGCTCTTGACGGGCGGGTCATGGGTTGCATATCCCGTGGAAGAGTCGCTCGCGGTTGGTACGTCTAACACCGACGCCGAGGTTGACCCGGAAACGCAGCCGGAGGTTTCAGCGGCGGATCAGGCGGCAGCGGCTCCTGGGGCCGCCGAGGTGATGCAGGTTGAGACTGTCACGCCTAACGACGGCTCGATGAATACGCCAGATACCGCCGGCCCTCCCGCGCAGTGCACAAGCCACAATGCGACAGTCAGGTTGAAGAACGTCAGTCACAACACACTCTGGTACTACACCCTCGCAGAACACTACTGCTACCGCGGCGGGGCGATCACCAGTTACGAGGCGGAGCCGACAGTCACCCACAAGGTCTACGATTGGGCCGAGCTACTCGGCTGGTCCTGGGAGGGGGCGGACCTGACTGGGACGAAGGGGCCGTCTTTGTACTCGTGGCACGGTAGTTCGCGCGGGGGCTTGAAGATCTGGCGTAGGGGCCAATTCAAGTACTCGCCCTACCATATCAGCGCCACACAGCAGAAGTTCCCACAGATTCACCTCTACGAGCACGCAGACGGCAATTACCTCTACACCTGGGATATTTGAGCTAAGAAAAGAGGCCGGGCATGGTTTTCTGGGTCGTTATAATAGGGGTAGGAATTCTTACCTGGTTGCTTTCTGGCCGACGGATCGTCGTCACCGTCATAGCGGTGTTGGTTGCAGCGGCGCTCTTCTATGTGTTCGGCGCCCCCGCCTCGGTGAGCGTCACATCGGGAGCAGGGGAAATTTCAGCCGTACGTTGATCCGGAAAACCGCCTGAGGCCCGGAAAGCCCCAACAAAAATTTGTTGGGGCTTTCCGGCATGCCTTCCGTACTGTGAGCCTTTTTCAACCTCGCCAGGGCGCTGGCGAGGTTGAAAAAGGCTCAATTTCTCGGCTACCTGATACTGATCGCCGGGTGCGCGATCACCGTCACCGGGGTTGTCGCGACCGTCTTGATTCTGCGCAGTACAAGCCAGAAGGGCCACCCATCCCTCCGGGCCCGCCCGCTCGCTTCTCCCCCATGCTGGAGCGGACTGGGTCAAGGGTCGGGCAGCAGGCAGATCGCCGCAGGCGACGCGTCCGCAGGGAGCGCCCCTTGAGGCAGTCCGCGGAAGCACGACACTGCAAAGAAGCGGGCGGCCCGACGGCAACGCAAGTCGGATGTCCGGGTCTGACCAAGGACATCGACAACGAGAGGGAGTGAACGGTGCACGGTGAGCTCGGGGACATGATCCTCGCGGGGGTCGCGCACAACAATCTGGACCACACCTCCGGCTGGAGGAGCTTCTTCGCGGCGTTGATCCT
Organism: Streptomyces sp. NPDC050759; assembly: GCF_044456945.1. Classification (NCBI taxonomy): domain Bacteria; kingdom Bacillati; phylum Actinomycetota; class Actinomycetes; order Kitasatosporales; family Streptomycetaceae; genus Streptomyces; species Streptomyces sp. NPDC050759. Next base: position 63,553 of record NZ_JBITGI010000023.1, read on the forward strand.
GATCGCCGGGGGTGCCTTCGTCCTCGCGGGTGCGGTCGCGGGCCTCACCGCATGGCATGGCGCACAGCGGCCCGGCGCACGGAGCCTGCGGGGCGTGCTGTTCGCCACGACAGGGCTCTTCGTGGCGGTGGGTCTCGCGATCGCCGCAATAGGCGTGTGGCTGTCCTAAGCGACGCACCGAGTGAGCCCGCTCAGCGGCACCGGCCTCGCGGCCGTGTCCGTGACTTCGATCCGGCTTTGACTCAAGCCATGATCACTTGGCCTTCGTGACAATATCTGGGCGTGACGACGTTGTTCCTGACCGTCGGTCTGCCCGGCGCCGGAAAGACCACGAGAGCGCGGCAGCTGGCCATGGAGCACAGAGCGCTGCGGCTGACGCCGGATGAGTGGATGATCCCGCTGTTCGGCGATCCGCAGCCGGCCGGGAAGCGCGATGTGCTGGAAGGACGGCTGCTCTGGCTCGGTCTGGAGGCGCTGAAGCTGGGAACGAACGTGGTCTTGGATTTCGGATGCTGGTCGCGTGACGAGAGGTCCGCGATCCGCTGGCTGGTGACGTCTGTGGGCGCATCCTGTCAACTCGTGTACGTGCCGGTGGACCATGAGACCCAACGCGCTCGGATCGCCCATCGCCAGTCGACCACCCCTGATCAGACCTTCGCGATGAGCGAGACGGACCTCGTGCACTGGAGGACGCTGTTCGAGGAGCCCGACGCCACGGAACTAGAGGAACATGAGGTGGGAGGTCCGCCTGCTGGATGGTCAGGATGGCGGGAGTGGGCCGCCGATCGGTGGCCATCGCTCGCGTGACCGTCCGGCCAACATGGGTGCGGCCCAGTGCAGCCGTGCCAGGAGCGCCGGGCCCGGAAAGATCCACAGGACAGGCCCTCAGGCTGGAGCCGGATGGCAGAGTTTTCAGGTTGTAGCCCCGATCTAACAGCTACCCACCTGTGCCGCAAACGGCTCGGCATGCGTCGGCACTGACGCCACCAACGCGATCCACGACCCAACCGCGAACGCCAACTCGAAACGGCCTCGCTGGAGCCCACCCTTGGGATTCGCGCGGACTCCGACGACGACAGCGCGTGGTACCTCCCACTGCAGTTCGTATGCCGCCATGGTCTGCCTCACCAGGAACCGCCCAGCCCGACTCTCCCAGCCGCCGTACGTCACGGGCTGTCCCCATCCCAGGCCGACTTGCCCGCCTCAGCCAAGGGCAACGGCCTGAAATCGATCAAGTTTCGACACAAGCGCTTCGATTGTCAGTGACTGCTGTTAGAACAGATCCACATCGGCATGAGGGAACGAAGGAGCGGTCGTGGCGGAATCGAGTGACCTCAAGGCTGGCGTCCACGAACGGCTTGTCACTCAGGAGCTGCACGACCAGATACAGGGACTCGAGGCTGCGGGCTGGAAGGCCATCGACGCGGAGGTCAGCCCAGAGTCCACCCCGCACGTGCTGGCTAGGCACATTGGCGAAACCATCGGCCGTCGGTTGGCTCAACTGCCACAGAACGAGCAGGTGGCCGTCGCGAACCAGATCATGCAATCGCTGACCAGTAGCGCGCCTGGACTGGATGAAGGAGAGGGCAACAGCAGCATCGTCGATGGCCCCCGGCAGTTGCTCGCCCTCGCGGAGCAGGAAGCCCCCGGCGTCTACGCCATCCGCCCGCTCACGCCCCTCTCTGAAACCGCACTGATCACCAACGCCCCGGACGATCCCAACCTCGGCGCCGAACTGCGCGCAGAGCTAGCCACGGCCGACCGCATCGACCTTCTGTGTGCCTTCGTAAAGTGGTATGGCATCCGTGTCCTGGAGAGCTCTCTCCGAGAAGCCGCCCGTCGTGGCGTACCCATTCGCGTCATCACCACGACATACATGGGCGCAACCGACCGGCATGCCCTCGACCGACTGGTCCGAGACTTCGGCGCAGAAGTAAAGGTCAACTACGAGACCCGCTCGACTCGCCTGCACGCCAAGGCCTGGCTGTTCCGTCGCAATAGCGGATTCGATACCGCGTATGTAGGGAGCTCCAACCTCTCCAAGGCCGCACTTCTCGACGGCTTGGAGTGGAACGTACGCCTGTCGTCCGTGGCGACACCGGCTGTGTTGAACAAGTTCGAGGCCAGCTTTGACTCCTACTGGAACGACATCGCTTTTGAGACCTACGATCCAACTCGCGACGCCCTGAAGTTGGACGAGGCTCTGGGCGTGGCCGGTAGCTCGACGTCTCACCAGGACTCAAAGATCAGCCTCTCAGGCCTCGAAGTTCGGCCGTACCCACACCAGGCCGACATGTTGGAGCGCCTGCGCGTCGAGCGTGAGGTCCGCGGGCACCCTCACAACCTGCTGGTGGCTGCGACTGGCACGGGCAAGACCGTCATGGCCGCCCTTGACTACCGCAATCTGCACAGAGAGTGGGGCGGCAAGCAGTACCCGAGTCTGCTCTTCGTGGCACACCGCAAAGAGATCCTGAAGCAGTCGCTGCGTATGTATCGCGAAGTCCTCGATGATGCGTCATTCGGCGAACCCCTCTTCAGCGGTGAGCTACCGCGCGACTGGCAGCATGTCTTCGCCAGCGTCCAATCGCTGACCGACCAGCGACTCGACCAGTTCGCTCCGGAGCACTTCGACATCATCGTCGTCGACGAGTTCCATCACGCTACGGCTACGACATATCGTCGCGTCCTCAGCCACTTCAAGCCGAAGCAGCTCCTCGGCCTGACCGCTACTCCTGAGCGTGCCGACGGGCTCAATGTGCAGGACGAGTTCTTCGAGGGCAGGATCGCTGCCGAGATGCGCCTGTGGGAGGCGCTCGATAACGACCTTCTGTGCCCATTCCACTACTTCGGCGTGCCCGATGGCACAGACCTCACACGCCTCAACTGGCGTTCGGGGACGTACGACCAGAGCCAACTCGGCGACTTGTTCTCCGCGGACCACGCTCGGGCTCGTATCGTCATCAAGCAACTGCGGGACAAGGTGTCCGACCCGACAAGTATGCGGGCCCTCGGATTCTGCGTCACCCGGAAGCACGCTCACTTCATGGCGAAATGCTTCCAAGAAGCCGGATACAAGGCTGCGGCCTTGGACAGTGAGTCGAAGCCTGAAGTCCGCGACCGGATCCTGTCTGAGCTCAAGACAGGAGGGGTCCAGGTCATCTTCTCCGTAGACCTGTTCAACGAGGGCTTGGACATCCCCGACGTCGATACGCTCCTGCTCCTCCGTCCCACGAACAGCGCCACCGTCTTCCTCCAACAACTCGGTCGAGGCCTACGCCGCACGCCGGACAAGCCGGTGCTCACGGTCCTCGATTTCATCGGACAGCACCGTGCAGAGTTCCGTTTCGAGGAGCAATTCCGTGCGATGACAAACCTGTCACGCAACCGACTTCTTGAGCACGCCGAGCATGACTTCCCTCTACTGCCGTCCGGCTGCCAGATCATCCTTGAAGGTAAGTCCAAGGACATTGTGCTGGACAACATTCGCGCCCAGATCAAGGCAACCGTTCAGACTCTCGCCAAGGAGGTCAGGGCCTTCCGCACACCGCTCCTCGCCGACTACCTCAGGGAGAGCCGCCGCGAAATCAAGGAGCTGTACAAGTCGAGCAACTCATGGACGTCCGTCCTGCGGCGCGCCGGTCTGGCCGAGCTACCTGAACAGGCTGGCGAGGAAGACCTTTTGAAGCGCGTGCATGCCTTCCTGCACGTCGACGACCTCGAACGCGCTGAGGCGTATACCCGCCTGCTGAGCGATGACGCTCCGACTTACGAGGCTCTGAATCCGAGAGACAAGACATACGCGCGCATGCTCTTCTTCAATCTCTGGGACAAGGCCGGTGGTTTCAGCTCCTACGCGCAAGGACTTGAATCACTCCGCCAGCAGCGAGCCCTCCGTAGCGAACTGCGGCAGGTACTTGACTATGTGATGGGCCAGGCCGACCACTTCCCCATCCCTTTGGCGGGCCCACACGCGCACATCCCTCTGAAGATCCACAGTGCTTACAACCGCTCGGAGATCCTGGCCGCGCTTGGCGTCGCTCGACTCAAGGGGCAAATGCCTGGTTCCTTCGCGCAGGGCGTTCTGTGGGACCAGCCGAACCAGACGGACGCGCTGTTGATCACTCTCGAGAAGAACGAGAAGGACTTCTCTCCGACCGTCAGGTACAAGGACTACGCACTGAGCCCTTCCCTCTTCCACTGGGAGTCACAGAGCACCACGGCAGAGACCTCTCCTACCGGTCTGCGCTACCAAGAACACGTCCAACGCGGCAGTCACGTACTGCTGTTCATGCGGCGCTACAAGGACACTGACATCGGCAAAGCCCAGCCGTGGATGCTGCTCGGCCCGGCCACCTACCTCCGGCACGAGGGCAGCAAGCCCATGGCCATCACGTGGCAGCTGCATCATGAACTGCCTGCGGACGTCTGGTCGTACTCTGCCATCGCTGCGGGTTAGCAGACAGGGAGCACAGGTTCACCGGATCGGTGTCCTACGGCCGTGCGACTGCTCAGGGAGTGTTCGAGATCGCCCAGGCGCGGAACAGCGTGAGGGCCTCGGTGAGGTTGGCCGGCCCACACCTGGCGTGGAAGATCTTCTCGGATGTCCACGCCCAGACCCAGTCGTGCGGGCTGCGGTTGACGCCCTGGCGGGGGTAGGTGTGTTCTTCCAGGTCCGTCTCCTCCAGGTCGATGGTGACTGTCCAGCCGGGGTTGTCGAGCGTGGCGATCTTCACGCCCCACTCGTGCTCCCAGTCGTCGTTGCACTGCGCGGCGTACCAGTCCTGAAGCCAGCCCAGGACCTGATCCGGTTCGTTCATGGCAGGAGATGGTAGGTGGGCCGGGACCGGGGATGGGACGCGGATGGTCCGATTGCCATGAGAGTGCGGGCGCAGCGCTAGCTGATCGGCTGCCGTGGGTCACGAATGATCTCGCCAGCCCGCTGGAGGAAGGTTGCGTGCGCTTGCACCATCCCGTCCCTAGCTTGCCCAAAACTGGACCAATCGGCGCTAGAACTTCGGGAACTGACACTCTCGATATGCAGCAAGGCATGCACAGCCGCCACCGACTTGCCCGTGATCGCATAGGCCAATGCATAAGCCTCGCTTGGTCCCCATAGGGCTAATTGACTGGTTTTAGCCTGCAATTCGAGCGTCTGCTCCCTCACCTCCCGCCTTGCCGCTTCATCAAACCCGGCCCCATTTTGCACCTCAGGTGCAATACGGGTAAGTACCTCATCTAGAGCGGCATAAGCCGCAAGGAGGGCGGCAAAGGACTGATGTCGCTGACTACGTACCCACTGCCAGTGCTCCGCTGCAGCCTGACCATGCACCTGCGTGAGTGCTGCCTCAACTGCCTTGCGTCCGCCCGCTTCTGCTCCATGCTTAGCGTACCTGCCAGCGATCACCGCTCCGATGACCGCAGCCGCGAAAGCGATAACACCCGAGATGACCGTCCCCGTCGCATCACTCATCAGGCCATCCTCGCTTGGACCCAGCGCGACCACAACATCCTTCCCAGCGGCCTCCATCACTTCCCACACTCCGTGAGTGCAGAAGCTATTAACCTCGACCTATGACTACACCCACACCCGGGTTTCAACCCGGTGCCGTCCTCACCCGCGCCGACATCCACCCCGTGCTTGGCGGCAGTGGCTACGCTGGAATCTGTCCAGCGAAAGAGAAAAGAAATGTTCTCTTATTCTCCGACAGCAAGATTGGCGAGCGTTACGGATATAGCGATGGATGGCTCGCCGAAGACGATGACATAGGCCCTATATTCACCTATACCGGAGCGGGTAAGCGAGGCGATCAAAGCCTCAGTGGCGGAAATGCCGCAATCCTGGAGCACGCCAAAAAGGGTCGGACCCTGCATTTATTCATTGCCGTGGGAAAGGTGCCAGGGAGCGACACTCGAACACATAAGTATATAGGTAAGTTCAAGGTTGACGAACGCAATCCGTTCGAGATACGGGAAGCCAAAGACGAACTGGGAATGGACCGCAACGTCATAGTCTTCCGGCTGCGTCCAATTGGCCCCTGCATCCGGGAGGCTTCCGACACCCTCCAACCAGCACCCGTTTCCAGATTTCGATTCCATCGGACCGCAGGCCGCATAGCCAGGGCGTACCGACGCCAGAGGCGCGCACCGCAACCAACGGACGCCAACCAGGTAGGCCTGGCGGTCCGTGACGATCTGGCAGACGCTTTCGAGGATCGTCAAACCGCGGCTGGAGATACTATCGTTCAATTAGAGCTGTCGATGCGGAACTCGACATCTCAACTTGTATTCGACCTTTACAACCAGACGAACAACACGCTGTACGAGGCTACGGGCAGCGCAGCAAACGAGTCGATCAAGCAGGCTCTCGCTCAACTCCTCCAGGCGCGCCGCTATTTGAGACGCCTGGCTCACCAGCAGCCCCTCCACCTGATGGTGCTCACGCCGACGCTCCCCCGCGAAGATCTCCGTGACCTACTTGCTGAGCATGGCATTGGCATCGTGTACCGAAATGACAGCGGCGGATTCTCTGAGTTCGAGGCGAGCACCACGGCCTTGAGCGGCACTCCACAAGGCTTGCGCTGCATGGATTGCCCTGCGCTTATCTCCTGAGCTTCAGCCCACACCCCCTCGCTCGCGAGCGCTCCTGTCGGTGGATTGCCATCGCATTACGCAGGCGACGGCAATCCACGGGCAGCACGGTCAGCTACTCGGCCTCCGCCTCGAAGAGGATCTGCGCGCGATCGAGTGCCTCATCGGAGTCGCGTCCGTGCACCCTCAGCCAGTGCAGAACGTCGACAATGACGTCGATCGCCACTTCCTCGACCACCGCCACCGCCCCAGCTCCCGCGGGCCGCAAGCGCTCCGGCTCGCAGCCGTAGCCTCTGAACAGGGCCTCCACTCGATTCACCCGAGCGCCCCCAGAGTGCCCTTCGGCTGAAGGCAACCCCGTCGGCAGTTCACACCACGTCACCTTCCGGTCGGCCTGAAGCTGAACGCCCCAACGGTCGGTGACAGCAGTGACCAGCGCCATTCCTCTGCCGGACTCGGCGTCCAGTCCGGCATCGAGGAACACCGGCAGAGCGCGGGTATCGGAATCGTGGACCTCGATCCGTACGCGGGTTCCAATCATGGACACGACGAGGGTGGCGGGCGTACCGGTGCCCACGTGATTGATGACGTTCGACACGAGCTCGCTGACGCAGAGCTGAGCGGCATCGATGACACCGTGAAGCCCCCACAGCCCCAAGTGAAGCCGCATCATCCGCCGGAGCGCCGGGACCTCCTGCGGTTCCGCCGTGAAGGGAAGGCTCCAGGGCTTCCTAGAGACACCAGCGATGCAGTCCATCCATCAACACCTCTACCTTCGAGCCGAGTTGCCGGGTGCATCCACCCACATAGAGAGAGTTGCATTGGAACTCTCAAAATGGAACTCTCATTTCCTGCCTCTGGTGGTGTGGGTGCCCAGCGAGCGCCCCCGGCGCGCGCCACCTTGCCGTCCAGTTGGGACAACCAGGACGATCTGCTAGATCGACACGAAGGGCCGTAGGAATGGCAGTTGGACCCACGACACGAAGGCGCCAACTCGGCGCCGACCTCCGTCGTCTCCGCGAGCGAAAGGGGTTGACCCTCGAAGAGGCAGGCACCCGCGTCGGCATCTCGAAGGCGACCCTGAGCCGATACGAAACGAAGGAAGGCACGGTCAAGTGGCCGGCCGTTGATGCTCTCTGCCGTGAGTACGGTGCCTCGGACGAGGAGCGCCTCGCCCTCGTAGAGCTCGCGAAAGGCGCCAAGATCCAGGGCTGGTGGAGGTCGCTCGCCGACCCCATCCCCGAGTCGATGAACCTCATGCTCACGCTTGAGGACGAAGTCGTACGCGAAGACCACTACGCCTGTATGTATGTCCCCGGTCTTCTTCAGACCCGCGCCTACGCGGAAGCCGTCCACCGAGCCTCAGAGGTGCAGTGCCCCGAGCGCGAAGTTCAGCACATGGTCGACATCCGGATGAAGAGGCAAGAGCTTCTCGAACGCGATGAGCCCCCGCTGCTCTGGTGCGTGATCGACGAGGCGGCGCTGCGGCGCAGGGTGGGCGGCCGCGAGGTCATGCAGGACCAGCTCCAGCATCTACTCGCCATGTCTCAACGACCGCACGTCACCATCCAGGTGCTCCCCTTTTCATCTGGCGCACACGCGGCCACCGTAGGCAGTTTCGCGGTCCTGCGAGGTCCGTCTTCCGAACTGGACGTGGTGTACGTGGACTTGCTCGGCGGCGGTCTCTTCATGGAGAAGCGGCCCGAACTGGAGCGTTATAGGTTGGCGTTCGAGTACCTCAGCGCCCAGGCGCTCGACCTTGAGTCCTCTGCGGCGGTCATTCGCCGTATAAGCAAGGAGCTTTGATGACGAAGGCACCGACGCACGAGTGGTTCAAGTCCTCCTACAGCGGAGGCAGCGGAACCGAGTGCGTGGAGGCCGCCTTCGTACAGCCCGGGGTTCTCGTACGGGATTCCAAAGCGCCTGAACGCCCGTACCTCATCCTGTCAGTGGGGGCGTGGGGCAGCTTCCTGTCTGGAGTACGTCGTCCCGAGGACTTCTAGGAGCAGGCGACCATGAGCGGACCGCACACGAGGAAACCCGTGCCCGCGTCGCCGCCGTTGCGGACCATCGGTGATGTCCGTGCCGCCCTCCGGTCTGGCCGGGATTTCCCCGACGACGCGGTGTCCTTCGAGGCGGACCTCCAACGTGCGCTGGAGGCGTCGTCGGAGACGGATCTGAGCGCGGTCGCGATGGTGATCGTCGACTACCGAGGCAGGATCCGTCTCCGCCAGGAGCCTGACTTCGACACGGCTGTGCGGGAAGGCATCGCTCTCACGGAACGGCTGAAGCGGGAGACCGATGAGCGGTGAGCGGCAGACGGCGTCATCGCAGCGATGATGACCGGGCCGATCACCCCGACCAGGAGAGCATCGCGTGACCACCGTGAACGGCATCGACGTCCGCGCCACACAGCACTGCGAGACCACAACCCTCGGCGTACTCCTGCGCCACCAAGGACTCGACCTCTCCGAACCCATGCTCTTCGGCCTGGGCCGCGGGCTCTCCTTCGTTTACTGGGACAGCAAGAGCATGGGGTTCCCCTTTCTCGGGGGGCGGGTCAAGCCGTTCGAGCTCACCAGGAATCTGGCCGAGACGCTCGAGATGGATCTCGTGGTGCAGGAGACCGCCTCGCCCCGGAAGGCGTGGGCGAACGTCGTGGAGGTCATCGATGGCGGCCGGCCCGTGGGGCTGCAGCTCGACAGTTATCACCTGGACTACTTCGGGTCGAAGGTGCACTTCGGTGGTCATGTCGTCGCGATGTACGGCTACGACGACCAGGTCGCCTACCTGGTGGACACCGAGCAGCAGGGCGGAGCGGTGTCCACCAGCCTGGGCGGTCTTGCTCAGGCTCGGGCCGCGCGTGGGCCCATGACCGCCAGGCACCGGTCCTTCACCCTCACCGTTCCCCAGGACCTGCCCGCTGCTCACACGAGGATCGTTCCCGCCATCACCGCCTGCGCCGACGCCTTTCTCAACCCGCCCATCGCCAACCTGGGTCACCGTGGCATCGAGAAGAGCGGCAAGCTCGTACCCACCTGGCTGCGGCGGACCGACGACCCGCGGCGGGACCTGCCGCAGGCCGCCCTTCTGATGGAAAAGGGCGGTACCGGCGGTGCCCTGTTCCGCAATCTCTACCGGGACTTCCTCGCCGAGTGCTCCCAAGTGCTGGAGCCCAGTCCACAGTTGCGGACCGGTCACCGGCTGTACAGCGAGGCCGCCGCGCTGTGGACGGAGGTCGCCGCTCTGATCACCCGAGCCGGTGAGTCGGGCGATGAGCAGTACCTCGTACGGGCGGGCACCGCCCTCCACGAGCTCTCACGCATCGAACGCGAGGCCATGGAGGCGCTGAGCCGTCTGGAGCCCTGAATCGAGACCCGGGCCAAACAAGGTCATTTCCCGACGCGGTACTTCAGGTGCGTGGCCAGCGGAGTGTCCACCACTCTGACCTGCTCGAGGCGCCCCGCCCCCACTCCCTCGAACAACCGCAACCCGTCCCCCAACAACGCAGGCACCACATGCAGTTGGAGCTCGTCGATGAGGCCCTCCCTCAGGTACTGGCGTACCGTCCTCGCGCCGCCCGCGATGTCGACGTTCCGTCGACCGGCCGCCGCCCGCGCCTGGGCGAGGGCGCTGTGGATGCCGTCCGTGACGAAGGTGAAGGTGGTGCCGCCCTGCTTGACCAGGGGCGGGTGCGGGCGGTGGGTCAGGACGAAGACCGGGGTTCGGAACGGCGGGTTGTCGCCCCAGAAGTCCGCGCCCGTGTCGTACATCATGCGGCCCATCACCACCGCTCCGGTCGCGTCGAACCACTCGCGCATCAGCTCGGAGTCGCGGTTGTCCTCGCCGCCGGTCATGCCCTGGCGTTCGCGCCAGCTCGCCAGGTTGTGGATCCACTCGAAGAGGGGTTCGGCGCCGGTGCCGCCGGGGTTGTCGAGGGTGACGTCGGTGCCGGCGATGCAGCCGTCGAGGGAGATGGCCAGATCCGCGGTTACGGTCATGACGGAGGGCTCCTGTAGTCCTGGATGTGGTCCTGGATGTGCCTTCTTCACTCTCACGTCGATCGAGGAACGGCGCATTCGACATGCCGTAGCAGAGAATCAGCGGCCGAACGGACCGTCGTCGCGCTTCCCTGCCTCCCGCCCGCCGCTGCCTCCTATCCTGGCCGGGTGAGACTTGAGGGGGTCGGGCTGCGCTACGGGTGGCGGGGGCCGTGGGTGGTGCGTGCGGTGGATCTGGACCTGCCGGCCGGTCGGCTGATCCGGGTCCAGGGTGCCAACGGGTGCGGGAAGTCGACGTTGTTGCGGGTGGTCGCCGGGTCGGCTCGGCCGGGCCGGGGGCGGGTGCTCGGGCGTCCGGTGCGTACCGCGTATGTGCCGGAGCGGTTCCCGCCCGCGCTGCCCTTCAGCGCGTCGGAGTATCTGCGGCTCGTGGGGCGGGTACACGGTCTGCCGGGCGCGGAGGCGGAGCGGCGCGGGGCGCGGCTGCTGGCCCGGTTCGGGGCCGAGGAGTACGCGGGGCGGCCGTTGGCCAAGCTGTCGAAGGGGACGTCCCAGAAGGTGGCGGTCGTACAGGCGCTCCTCGCCGAGCCCGAGCTGCTGGTGCTGGACGAGGCGTGGACGGGACTGGACGCCGATTCGCGGGTCGCCCTGGACGAGGAGGTGGAGCGGCGGGTGGCCGAGGGCACGACCGTCGTCTTCGTCGATCATGATCCGGAACGGCTCGCGGAGCGCACCGATCTGCGGTGGGTCGTCGGTGGGGGCACGGTGGCCGTGACGCGGCAGGTCGCCGCCGCACCGGTACGGATCGACTGCGCGGGCCTGACGGGCGGGGTGGCGGAGCTGTCCGCGCTGCCCGGCGTACGGGCGGTCAGCACGCTCGGGGACGGGAGCGTTCGGCTGGAGACGGACGAGGCCCACTCGGACGCGGTGCTGCGCGCGCTGCTCGCCGAGCCGGGGGCCCATGTGCGTGGCGTGAGCGGGGGACAGCGGTGAGGGCGCTGCTTCAGCGCGACGGCGCCTCGGCGGCTTGGGCCCACACCCCCCACCCGAGCGGGGAACCACGGTGAGAGCACCGCTTCAGTCCTACGGCATCCCGGCGACCCGGGCCCACACCATCCACCCGAGCGGAGGCCGACCGTGACCGCGCTGCTCCGCTACTACGGCGCCCTCCTCCTCCGCTCGCAGCGCTGGCTCCCGCCCGTGCTGTGCTACGTCGGACTGGTGGCGATCTCACTGGACGGTCAGTCCCGGCTCGGCAGTCAGCTCGGCTGGAACGCCGCCGTGCTGGTGCCCGCCCTGGCCTGGCTCACCCGCACCCAGCTGGCCGCGGAACCACCGGCGGCCCGTGCCTGCCTCGCCGCCGCAACCGGCACCCGCCGGCCCCAATACGCCGCGCTCGTCATCCCCCTGGTCGTAGGTCTGTTGCTCATGACACTCGCGGCAGCGGTCTCCCTGCTGATCTGCCCGGTGCCACAGAACCTGCCCCTGGTGCTCGGCAACGGTCTGACCACCGGCCTGGTCTGCGCGTTGACGGGCAGTGCGCTCGGAGCGGCCGGTAGTCCGCCGCTGGTGCGCACGACGGCGGCCGCGACCGGAACGCTGGTCATCGGTTCGGTGCTGCTGCTGGTGGTCTCCGCCTCGCCGGCGAACGCGGCCGTCCGTGACGCCTTCTCCTCCGACGGCACCGATGGCCACTTCCCGCTGCTGCCTCTGCTGGCCGTGCTCCCGCTGGTCGTGGCCGGCTGGTGGGCCTCGGCCCGCGCGGCCGGCCGCGTCGGCAGCGGTGGCGGCACCGGCCGGGGGCCCTGGTGACCGGTCACCGACGGACGGTTGCGGCCGTGCGGCCGTGCGGCTGTGGGGCCGTGGGGCCGGACCGAGGGCACGCTCATACCGAGCGGCACCGGCGGGCACCCGGTCCGACACCGGTCACGGGGATACTGCCTCTCAAGCACCGATCCTGGAAGGCGACGACATCATGCTCATCCTCTTTGGCACCAAGGGATACCTGTACCAGCTCGCGATACTCACCCTGGTGTGCGGGCGCTGCGGGAACCCGGCCGCGCACACCCTGCGCAAGCGCGTCACGAAGTTCACGCTGTTCTTCGTGCCGCTGTTCCCGATCTCCACGAAGTACGCGACGCAGTGCACGTTCTGCGGTGCGGAGAGCAAGCTGAGCGCGGCGGAGGCGGAGCAGCTGCAGACGCAGGCCGCCGCCGGTGGCGGGACCGGGGGCCAGATGCGGGGCGGACAGGCCCCGCAGCAGCCGTACCACCAGTAAGGCTGTAACGGTTCACGTGAGCTTGCGGGCCACCCCGCCGTAGAAGCCGATCTCGTGCGAGCGGGGCGGCGGGGGTGTGTCCGGGCGCCAGAACGGGGTTCGCTGAAGGCGTCAGGGTCGATCCATCAGAGAGTTCGCGCGAAGTCCGCCACCGCCTCGAAGTCCGTGTCCCGCAGACCCACCCGGGGGTCCACCCACCGCAGCAGAGCCGGGCCGTCGTGATGGGCCGCCACGAACTCGCGGTCCCTGTCATCGAGTTCGTCGTCCAGCCAGGCGAAGGGGCGGCCCTCGGCGTGGGTGACGAGGTGGCGGGTCTTCCAGAAGGTGCCGTTCGGGCCGGGGGCAAATGTCGTGGGCCAGTCGACGACGGGGAGGGGTGGGAGGCCGAGGACGGGGGCGATGAAGGTGTTCGCCTCGTTGCGCCAAGTGGTCGCCCAGACCAGGTCGTAGCGGTCCGCCAGGTTCAACAGTGCTTGGCCGTGGGCGGGGTTGAGCCAGACCCGAAGGGGCCTGACGCGGGACGGGGGGAGGCCGGGGTGCTGGGCCAGCCAGCCCTCGGGCTTCATGCGGTGGGTGGTGTAGCCCTCGGGGCGGCGTTCGGGCTTGGCGGCGTACGGGTTGAGGGGGCCGTCGACGTCGACGTAGAGGAGCGGGCGGCCGGTGTTCATGAGTGCCAGTGCTCGCGTCGGCGTTGTTCCCAGTCGGTGCGCAGGAGTTCGTACTCCACCTCTCCCTGCTCGGAGCCCTCGATCGCCTCCGGCCAGTCTCCGAAGAAGGTGCGCAGGAAGGTCAGGCCGGACTTCTCCATCACGCGGCGCGAGCCCTTGTTGACGGTCATGGTGTTGGCGGTGACGCGTTCGACGCCGAGGTCGGTGAAGCCCTTGTCGATGAGGGCGCGGGAGCCCTCGGTGGCGTAACCGCGGCCCCACGCCGCCTTGTTGAGGCGGTAGCCGAGTTCTACGACGGCCGGGCTGTCGTCGTCGAGGGGGCGGAACTCGAACCAGCCGAGGAAGGTGCCGGTGGACTTCTCCTCGGCCGCCCAGTAGCCGCGGGTGCCGAGGCCGGGGTGGTCGCGGAGGAGGCGGGGCAGGGTGCGGGTGCGGATCGTCTCGGGGGGCGTGGGCGCGCCGCCCGTAAGGAAGCGCATCACCTCCGGGTCGCCGTCCAGGGCGACGAGATGCCCGACGTCGGCCTCGGTGAACGCCCGCAGCCGAAGCCTCTGGGTCTCCAGGAAGACGTACCTCACGGGCTTCTCCTCAGCGACTCAGCGACTCGCCGGCTCGCCGGCTCGTCGGCTCGTTCGGCTCGTCGGCTCGTTCGGCCAGGAACTTCTCGATCTCCCGGTGGAGCGGTTCCGGCCGGTCCAGGTGTACGTCGTGGGCGGCGCCCGGGACGACGGCCGTACGGGTGTCCGGGCGACGGGCCAGCATCTCGGCCGCCTCCGCGGGCTTCATGGTGCCGGACGCGCCGCGCACGAGGAGTGTGGGGCAGCGGATCCGCGACCACTGCGGCCAGTAGCCCTCGGCGGACAGTTCCGTCATCGTCCGGACCAGCGTGTCACGGTCGAAGCGTGGACGAAGGCCGTCCGCCCGCTCCTCGAGCCCGCGGGCCCATGCCTCGTGGCCGAGGAAGGCCGTCGCCTCCGCCAGGGACGCGAAGGGAAGGGGCCAGCTGTCCAGCCAGCCCGCGATCTCACCGGGCAGCTCCGGGCTCCGGCCCGCCGGACCCGCCTCGACCAGGACCAGGGAGTGGACCAGTCCGGGATGGTCCGCCGCGAGCAGCATCGCCGTAAGGCCGCCCAGGGACTGGCCGACGATGATCGCTGGGGCGAGATCCAGTTCCCGCAGCAGGGTCACGGCGTCCTCGACATGGGCGGCCCGGCTCACCGACGCCGGGCGACGGGTGCTCTCACCGTGGCCACGGGCGTCGTACGACACCACGCGGTGCCCGGACGCCTCCAGCCGCCCCGCCAGGTCGTCCCATTCGCCCAGATGACCCGCGAGTCCGTGCAGGAGCAGCACGGGCGGGCCGGGACGGGGACTGGTACTGGGGCTGGGACGGTCACGGTAGAAGATGCGGGTGCCGTCGCCGACGGTGAGGTACGTGGTCCGGTGCTGCAACTTCCCTCCGCCTCACCTGGGTTGCGTTCGTGAGGGAAGACTCGCCCGCCCACGCGCCGTGCGCCAGCCGTTTTCCACGTCCCGGCTGTGACAGCCCTGTTGCCGGAACTGTGGGCTCCACCACAGCCGTTCCCCTTCTGTACTGCTGGACTCTGCGGACCCAAGAACGAGTGGTCAGCCGGAAACGAGTCGTCAGGAGTCCAGAGTGTTCTTGCTGGTTCCGCTGCTCATCCTGGTGCTCGTGGTCACCGCCTTCGGGCTCCTCGGCTACGGCGGCGGCCGGATCGCCGACTGTCTCGCCCGTCGTGCGCAACTCCCCACCGCGCTCCGCGGGCTCGCCGCTCTGGCGGGAGCCATGGGGGCCGCCGTCTACGCGTGGGGTCTGCTGTACGTCGTCGGCGCGGTCCTGGAGGCGGAGGACGGCGGAGCGAACTCGTCACCGATCATGCCGTGCCGTACGGACGACCGGGCCGTCCATGTCATCGACTACTCGGTGAGCTACCTCCCCCTCTCCTTCGACTGCGAGATGACGGGCGGCGGCAGCTACACCGCCGACGTGATCCCCGCTTACGTCACCCCCGCCGCCGTGGGCCTCGCCCTCGCCGCCATCGGCTGTGCCGTCTCCGCCGCGTATGTGACGGAGCTGCGGCTGCGGGCCGAGACACGGAAGGGCGAAGCCCTCTAGGCACGGCGGGCAGGACGTCAGGCCGCTGCGGGGGCCAGTTCCGCCTTGCCGAACAACAGGGCGTAGCCGGAGGGCAGTTGGGCCAGGACACGGTCCACGAGCTCATCGCCCACCAGTTCCGGCAGCACGCTCAGGACCGAGCTGACGTGCCAGCGGGCCGTCGCCGGGGTCGCGCCCTCGATACGGGCGGCCACCGTGTCCACGAACTGCGGTGCCGACAAAGGTCTGTTGAGCGGGATGCGGGAGGCGATGATCCTGGCCGCCTCCTCGGGCAGGGCCCGGGCGAGGTCGACGCGTTCCTCGCCGGTGACGTGGTCGCCGAGGGCGGACAGGACGACGCGCAGGACGTGTTCCGCCTCCGCTGTGCTCACGTACTGTCCGGCGTCCTGCACCGCCTCGGCGAGGTCGGTCCAGCTGGGTCGGTTCGCGCTCATGTACGGGTCTCCTGGGGGTTGTCGCGCCGGGCGCCCCGCGGACGGACACACCGGCCCGCGGGGCGCCGCTGTCTGTTGCGAGGGCTGGGGGGGTCAGCCGCTCTCTGTTGCGAGGGCGGGGATCAGCCGCTGATCTGCTTGCGGTCGCTGTCGCCGCCCGTGATCTGGATACGGCGCGGCTTGGCCTGCTCGGCCACCGGGATGCGCAGGGTGAGGACGCCGGTGTCGTACGAGGCGTCGATGCGTTCCGTGTCGAGGGTGTCGCCGAGGAAGAGCTGACGGGTGAAGGAGCCCGTGGGGCGCTCGGCGACGATCATCTCCGCGCCCTCGGGGGCGGGGACGCGGCGCTCGGCGCGGACGTTCAGGACGTTGCGTTCGACATCCAGTTCGATCGTCTCGGGGTCGACACCGGGAAGGTCGAAGTGGACGACGAATTCGTCCCCGGACCGGTACGCGTCCATCGCCATCGCGGCGGGACGGGCGGTGGAACCGAAAACCTGCTGCGCGAGCCGGTCGAACTCACGGAAGGGGTCGGTACGCATGAGCATCACAGTCCATCTCCTTTCCACAGACTCTGCGGTGCGATGCCCTACGCCTTCTTATATAGCTCGGAGCCAGGAAACTTGACAAGCCCCGACTCAGGTCCGAATTCCGGGCGCGGCCCGGAGTTAGCCTCGGCCTCATCGGCGGTGTCGATCGTGATCGTTCAGGAGGCAGACATGGCGAAGATTCCGAAGGTTCCGAGTGCGGTGGTCGCGGCGGGCGGGATCGTCGGCGGGTACGGCGTGGCCCGCTGGACGAAGAAGCGGCAGCTGGGCGGGGCGGTGCTGGCCGTCGCCGGGGCCGCGGCGGCCCGGCAGTGGCGGGAGCGGGCCGGCGGGAAGGCCGCCGGAGCGCTGACGGCCGCGTATGTCGCAGCCTTCGCCGGGTCCCACCCGCTGGCCAAGAAGGTGGGCGCGTGGCCGGCGGTGTTCGGCGTGGCGGGAGCGGTGGCCCTGGCGTCGTGGGCGGTGGCGGACCGCAACGCCTGAGAGGTCACCGACCTCCTCCCTCCCGATGGGTCAGCACATTGACCACCTGGCCGTTCGGATCCCGGACGAAGAAGCGCCGTACGCCCCACTCCTCGTCCCGCAGTTCCCGTACGACCTCGGCGCCCGACGCCACGACCTGCGCGTACACGGCGTCGACGTCCTCGACCTCCACGCTCAGGTCGGGGACGACGGGGGCGGTGCGCTCCTCGGTGAGGAAGCTGATCTGGGCGGTCGGGTTGGCGGGCGACGCCAGCGTCACGACCCACCCCATGTCCATGACCTCCTCGAAGCCGAGCAGGCCGTAGAAGGTGCGGTTGGCCCTCAGGGCCTCACCGGACTCGACATGGATGTCGGGCATGATCCTGCGGATGGTCATGGGAACGGCTCCTTCGCTGTAATCGGCGGCCTGCGGGCCTCTTTCTGTTATCGCCCTTCCACCCTCGCGTCTCCTGAGCGTCCCCAGCCACCGGCACGCGAGGAATGACGTTCGTGACTTCACAGATCAGCCGTCGCAGCATGCTCAAGGCGGCGGGAGCCGCGGGGGTCGCGGTGACCGCCGCGACAGCCGTGCCCGCCACCGCCGCCGACTCCGCCTTCGCGCACCCGGGTCTGCTGCACACGCAGGCCGACCTCGCCCGCATGGCCGCGAAGGTGAAGGCGGGCGCCGCGCCCTACACGGCCGGTTTCGCCAAGCTGACCGCCAACCGCCATGCGCAGAGCGGCTGGACCCCCAACCCGCAGGCGACGGTGTACCGGGGCGCGGGCAGCCCCCAGAACTACGCGACGCTCTACAACGACATCCACGCCGCCTACCAGAACGGCCTCCGCCACCACGTCAGCGGCGACAGCACGTACGCCGACACGGCCGTGGCGATCCTCAACGCCTGGTCGGCGAAGCTGACGTCGCTCGAAGGCAGCGCGGACCGATTCCTCGCCGCCGGGCTCTACGGCTACCAGTTCGCCAACGCCGCCGAACTCGTCCGGGACCACCCGGACTTCGACCTCTCCCGGTTCCAGGAGATGCTCAGCAAGGTCTTCGCCCCGCTCAGCGACGACTTCCTGGTCCGGCACAACGGTGCCGTCATCACCAACTACTGGACCAACTGGGACCTGTGCGCCATGGCCTGCGTCCTGGCCACGGGCATCTTCTGCGACGACAGATCCCAAGTCGCCCGCGCGATCGACTACTTCAAGAACGGCGAGGGCCTCGGTTCCGTCAAGCACGCCATCCCCGTCGTGTACGACGACGGCCTCGCCGAGTGGTTGGAGGCGGGCCGGGACCAGGGGCACGCGCTTCTCGGGGTCGGCCTGATGGGCACGTTCTGCGAGATGGCGTGGAACCAGGGGTACGACCTGTACGGCTACGACGACAGCCGGTTCCTCAAGGGCGCCCAGTATGTGGCGAAGTGGGGCATGGGAGGGGACGTCTCCTACACGGCGAACACCCGGGCGAAGGGGGCGATCGGGGGGTGGTCCGGTCGGGAGACGGCGTCGGCGGCGGCCGACGTCGACCCCGCGATGACCCGCCCCATCTGGGCGATGATCGCGAACCACTACACGAAGCGGCGGGGGTTTTCGGCGTCGTACGTCACCCGCATCGCGGCGAGGTCCGCGCCGGAGGGTGGGGGCGGGGACTACGGCCCCAACAGCGGGGGCTACGACCAACTTGGCTTCGGCACACTGGCGTTCACGCGGGACCGGGTTTCGGATACGGGGGCTTCTCCTGTTCCGGCGACCAGTGCGAGCGCTTCTCCTGACTCCGGCACACGGCCCCAGACGGGGGGTACGGCGTCCCCGGCCGCGGGCGATGACCTTGCGGCCACCGGTTCCAGTGACATCGCGGGGTGGTCCGCGGCCGCGGGGATCACTGCGGTGGCGGGGGGACTGCTTTTGCTGCGGCGGCGGGATCGGGTGCGGCGTGGGGGTGCGGAGTAGGGGGTGCCGGGTCGGTGGTCGGGCGGGTGCTGGCCGGTGGGGGCTGGTCGCGCAGTTCCCCGCGGGCAGCTAGCGCTGGGCTTGAGCTGGGCGCCTACGGGGGTGCCGGGTGCGGTGGTCGGGCGGGTGCGGGCCGGTGGGGGCTTGTCGCGCAGTTCCCCGCGGGCAGCTAGCGCTGGGCTTGAGCTGGGCGCCCACGGGGGTGCCGGGTGCGGTGGTCGGGCGGGTGCGGGCCGGTGGGGGCTGGTCGCGCAGTTCCCCGCGCCCCTAGGGAGTTGCAGTCACCCCCGCCACAACGGACCGTTTGCCGCACCGCGCGCCACGACGGGCCGCAAGCCGCGTACGGCGGCAAGGGGCCGGGGTGGGGGGTGTCCGCCCGCAGCGGCCGGCGTCCGTTATCCAGTACAGCTGAGGCAACAGCAACCGCCGGACCGAGGACGGATACCCCCCCCCCCGGCCCCGACCCACCCACCAGACCCCACGCGCTACACAAGCCCCCACCGAACAGAAACAGGCCGCCGCAGGCACAAAAGGGGCGCGGGGAACTGCGCAAAAACGCCCGCCCCCACCCAGCCGCACCCGCTCACGCCGACGCAGTCAACGGCTTCGCGATGTCCTCCAGCGACCGCCGCTCCGCCCGCACCGCCAGGAACGCCGCCACCAGACCCGCCGCGCACATCAGACCCGCCCCGATCTGGAAGGCCAGCACCGTGTCGCCGACCTTGCCCGTGTTCGTGAGGTCGGCGAACAGCAGCGGTCCGCTGATGCCACCCGCCGCCGTGCCCAGCGCGTAGAAGAACGCGATCGACATCGCCCGCGTCTCCATCGGGAACACCTCGGACACCGTGAGGTACGCGCTCGACGCCCCCGCCGACGCGAAGAACAGCACCGCACACCAGCACGCCGTCAACGTGCCCGCGCTCAACGACCCCTGGTCGAACAACCACGCAGTCCCGAACAGCAGCAGCCCCGACAGCAGATACGTCGACGAGATCATCACCCGCCGCCCCACCGTGTCGAACAGCTTCCCCAGCAACAGCGGCCCACAGAAGTTACCGATCGCGATGACCGCGAAGTAGTACCCGGTGTCCCCCGTCGGCACGTCGAAGAACGTCGTGAGGATCGCCCCGAACCCGAACGTGATCGCGTTGTACAAGAACGCCTGGCCGATGAACAGCGAGAACCCCAGCACGGACCGACGCCGGTAGTCCGAGAACACCGTCCGCGCGATCTCGACGAACGTCACACTCCGCCGCTGGTGGATCGTGATCTCACCCTCGGCCCGCGGCAGCGACTCGCCGCCCCTCTCCGCCGCCACCCGCTCCTCGATCGACGTGACGATCCGCTCGGCCTCCTCGTCCCGCCCATGGATCAGCAACCACCGCGGACTCTCCGGCACATGCCGCCGTACGAGAAGGATCACGAACGCCAGCACCGCCCCCAACGCGAACGTCAGCCGCCACCCCACGTCCTTCGCGAAGATGTCCGTGTTCAGCGCGACGATCGACAGCAGCGAACCACCCACCGCTCCCAGCCAGAAACTCCCGTTGATCATCAGGTCGACCCGGCCCCGGTACTGCGCCGGAATCAGCTCGTCGATCGCGGAGTTGATCGCCGCGTACTCCCCGCCGATCCCGAACCCGGTCAGAAAGCGGAACAGGAAGAACCACCACGACTCGAAGGCGACCGACGTGAGCGCCGTAGCGGCGAGATACACGGCCAGCGTGATCATGAAGAGCTTCTTGCGGCCCCATTTGTCCGTCAACCGCCCCCAGAACAGCGCCCCCAAGCACGCCCCGGCCACATACAGCGCCGCCGCGATCCCGGTGACCTGCCCGGAGGAGATGGACAGGCCGCTCCCGGGCTCCGAGAGCCGGCTCGCGATGTTGCCGACGACCGTGACCTCCAGGCCGTCGAGGATCCACACGGTGCCGAGTCCGATGACGATCGTCCAGTGCCAGCGCGACCAGGGAAGCCGGTCGAGCCGGGCGGGGATGTTCGTCGTCACGGTACGGCCGGTATCGGCTTGGACTGTGGTCACGGAAAGGCTCCCTCCCCATCGAGCGATCCTCGAGCGACCCCCGGGCGCCCCTCGGGCGATCGTCGGGCAATCCTCGGGCGAACCCCACCCGGGTGCCCCCCACCACCCCGCCTACGCCCCCAGCGCCCGCGACACCGTATAGATCAACAACCCCGCGAGCGACCCCACCACCGTGCCGTTGATCCGAATGAACTGCAGGTCACGGCCGATATGCGCCTCGATCTTCCGCGTCGTGTGCTCGGCGTCCCACCCGGCCACCGTGTCCGTGATCAGGGAGGTGATCTCCCGCCGGTAGGTGGTGACCACGTACACCGCGGCCCCCTCCACCCACCCGTCGACCTTCGACTGCACCTTCGGGTCGACGGCCATCCGCTGCCCCAGCGACAGCAGCGACGCCCGCACCCGCAGCCGCAGCTCACTGCGCTCGTCCTCGGCGGCGGCGACGATCATCGACCGTACGGCGGTCCAGGCGGACGCGATGAGGTCCTGGACCTCACCGCGCCCCAGCACCTCGCCCTTGAGCCGCTCGACACGCGCGCGTGTGTCCGTGTCGGACTGGAGGTCGGAGGCGAAGTCCGTCAGGAACCGGTCCAGCGCGCCCCGCGCCGGATGGGACGGCATGTCCCGCATCTCGGTGACGAAGCGCAGCAGCTCCTTGTAGACCCGCTCGCCGACCTTCTTGTCGACGAAACGCGGGGTCCAGCCGGGCGCGCCCCCCTGCACCGCGTCCATGACCTGCTCGTCATGGAGCACGAGCCAGTCGTGGGCCCGGGCCACCACCAGGTCGACGACCCGCCGGTGCCCCCCGTCGGCGACGACCTTGTCCAGCATCTTCCCGATGCCGGGCGCGATCTCCTGGGCGTCGGCCCGCCGGGTGATCGCCTCCCCGACCACGGCCTGGACGTCGGAGTCCCGCAGGACGGTCAGGGCGCCCCTGAGCGCGGCCGACAGCTCCGCGGTGACCCGGTCGGCGTGCTCGGGCTCGGCCAGCCATGCCCCCAGCCGGCTGCCGATCCCCACGGCACGCAGCCGCTGTCGTACGACATCCTCCGAGAGGAAGTTCTCGCCGACGAACTCTCCCAGCGACACCCCCAACTGGTCCTTCTTGGTGGGGATGATCGCCGTGTGCGGGATGGGCAGGCCGAGCGGGTGGCGGAAGAGGGCGGTGACCGCGAACCAGTCGGCGAGCGCGCCCACCATGCCGGCCTCGGCGGCCGCGGCGACGTAGCCGGCCCAGGGACCGGCCCCGGAGTTGTGCGCCCACGTGGCGAGGACGTACACCACCGCCACGAACAGCAGCAGCCCGGCCGCGGTGAGCTTCATCCGCCGCACCCCGCGCTGTTTCTCCAGGTCCGCCTCGCTGAAGGTGTTCATCGCACGTACGGCCGAAGCGGGGACGGCACGGTTCACGGCCCCGTCCGGCCGGGCATGCTGCTCCACGTCAGAAGGTCCCGTTTCCTGCGGTTTCGTGCGTTCCATCCGCTCCACCCGTTCGGTGATCCCTCACACATTGTCCCTTCCTGAGCTACTCCCGGAACGGAACAAGAGTTCCCAGCGTCATTCCGGACGAGCGAACCGGAGGGGGTCTCGTCACTCGCCCCCGGGTTCATGCCTCATCATGAGGTGATCAGATCGGAGCCCCGGGCTCCCATCGCCCTAGGAGAACAGCACCACATGACTCGGCGTCATGGTTACGCCCTGCTTGCCGCGATCATCGCCGTGATCGTGGCCATGTCCACCGCCATCTACGTCGGAGTGGCGGCCGACACCGGCACCAGGGACCGCACCTCACTGTCCGGCTCCCGACCCGCACGCCCCTCCGCCGCACCCGCCTCCGCCGGAGTCTGGGTCGGCACCTGGTCCGCCTCCCCGGTCGGCGCCGAGCCCGGCACCCAGGCCGAAGGCATGACCGGCCGCTCCGTCCGCAACGTCGTCCACGCCGCCGTCGGCGGTACGAGTGCCCGCGTCACGCTGTCCAATCTCTACGGCCGGACCACGCTGACCATCACACACGCCTCGATCGCCCTCGCCGCCGGCACGAAGACCGCCGCCGCGCGCGCCGGAACCATGCGGCCGCTCACGTTCGCCGGCAACACCACCGTCGTCATCGCGGCAGGCCGGCAAGTACTCAGCGACGCCGCCGCCCTGGCCGTCCCGGCGGACAGCGACGTCCTCGTCACCACCTACTCCCCCAGCCTGTCCGGGCCGGTCACCTACCACCCGACGGCACGGCAGACGTCGTACGCCGGCGAGGGCGACCTCACCGAGGACGAGACCGGGACGGCGTACACCGAACAGGTCGACCGCTGGCGGTATCTCACCGCGCTGGACGTGCTCAGCGGCGAGGCCGACGGCACGGTGGTCGCCTTCGGCGACTCGCTGACCGACGGCAAGAACTCCACCGCCGACGCGAACGCCCGCTGGCCCGACTACCTGAACCGGCGCCTGCGCACCGCGCTCGCCGCCGGCCGGGACCTGCCCCGCTACAGCGTCGTCAACGCGGGGATCGGCGGCAACCGGGTCCTCTCGGACGCCCGTGGCCGTCCCCTGGAGAACCAGGCGGGCATCCGCCGCTTCCGGCGGGACGTGCTGGACCGCCCCAACGTCAAGATCGTGGTCATCGACCTCGGCATCAACGACCTCCTCCGCACCCCCGGCACCGCCGACCCCCAGAAGGTCCTCACCGGCCTGCGCGACCTGGTCCGCCAGGCCCACGCCCGCGGCATCAAGGTCGTCGGCGCGACCCTCATGCCCGTCGGCAGGCGCACGACCTGGACGGAGGCCCGCGAGGGCGTCCGCCAGACCATCAACGCGGAGATCCGTTCGGGCAGGGTCTACGACGCGGTGGTCGACTTCGACAAGGCACTGAGGGATCCCTACGACCCCCGCAGGCTCCGCGCGATGTACGACTCGGGGGACCGGCTCCACCCGAACGACAAGGGGTACGAGCGGATGGCGGATGCCTTCGACCTGGAGTACCTGAAGGGATCGACGGCGGCACGTTTGTGACTGCGGGCCGGTGGGGGCTGGTCGCGCAGTTCCCCGCGCCCCCAAACGGCTGGGTGCAGCCAGGCATGCTTCGACTGCACCCACTCAGGGGCGCGGGGCTGTGACATCAGCGGCTCCGCCGCGGGGCGCGACCAGCCACAACTCACCCGCACCCGCCCACCGACAGCTCAGTCCTCACCCCGTCGGCGCCGGCCCCGCATCATGTCGTGGTGTCCCCCGATCATCCGCCGATGCGCGTCGCGGACATCCCGGACCGACTCCCTCAGCTCCCGAGCAGCCTCCCGGCGATCCAGCCGCTGCTGCCGCCGCTCCTCACGGAGCCGCTGCCGCTCGGCCCTCGTCGGCTTCCGTTCGACCCCGACCCCGCCCCAGAACGCGAACCCGGTCACGACCACCCGAGGCGCCCCCGGCTCCCCCGGGACACCCTGCTCGCGGTGGTCGAACCCGCCCATGATCCCGATCCCCCGCACCACGACCTCGACCCCGGGCGGCACGATCACCTGTACCCCGCCCATGATCGCGACACAGTTGATCTCGACCTCGCCGTCGGCGAAGTTCGCCTCCCGCAGATCGAGCTCACCACCGCCCCAGAAGGCGAAGCAGTTGAACCGCCGGGGCACGGTCCACCGCCCCCTGCGCTGGAACCCGGACATCACGGCGACGGCCCACGTGGACGAGCCCTCACCGCCGACGATCCGGGACGCCCAACTCCCGTCCGGCTCAGGCCGCTTCAGCATGTCGACCTTGGGAACGGCCACCTGGCCGACCGGAAGATCCCGGGTGATCGGCGCGAGTTCGCCGTACGTCCGCGCCTTGTACGTCGCGTCCAGCCGTTCCTCGAACTCCTCCATGTCGAGCCGCCCCTCCGCGAGGGCGTCCCGCAGGACCTCGGCGACTCGCTCACGATCGGCGTCGGAGGCACGCAGCTCTGGGCCGGGGGGCCTGGGGGGTGTCCCCCCAGAAGACACAGCGTCGGTCATGTACAGCAGCCTACGAGTTACCTCACCCCACGGCTACGACACCGCTTTCTCCGCTTCTCCGGCATACATTTTCGCGATCACCGCCTCGATGTCCGGCTCCCGCACCGACAGATCCACCAGCGGATACTCCGCCGCGACCCGCGCCACCAGCGGCGCCGCCGACTCGGACGCCGGGAACGCCAGCCACTGCCGCGGCCCCTCCACCTTCACCACGCGCGCGCCCGGCGCCTCGATCGGCGGCAACTCCCGCTCCAGGTCCACCACTAGGGTGCGCTCGCTCTCGCCCACCTCGTGGAGACCGGCGAGGGGACCGTCGTACATCAGGCGCCCGTGGTCGATGACCATCACGCGCGAGCAGAGCTGCTCGATGTCCTGGAGGTCGTGCGTGGTCAGCAGGACCGTCGTGCCGCGCTCGGTGTTCAACTCCCGCAGGAATCCGCGCACCTTGGCCTTGGAGATGACGTCGAGTCCGATGGTCGGCTCGTCCAGGTACAGCACCTCGGGGTCGTGCAACAGGGCCGCCGCGATGTCACCCCGCATCCGCTGGCCCAGCGACAGCTGTCGTACCGGGACGTCCAACAGGTCGGCCAGTTCGAGGAGTTCGACACAGCGGTCGAGGTTCTCGCGGTAACGGGCGTCCGGGATGCGGTACATGCGGTGCATCAGCTTGTAGGAGTCGATCAGCGGGAGATCCCACCACAGGGTCGTGCGCTGGCCGAAGACCACGCCGATGCGGTGGGCGAGCTTCGTCCTCTCCCGGGACGGGTCGATCCCCGCCACCCGCAGCCGACCACCGCTCGGGGTCAGGATGCCCGTCAGCATCTTGATCGTCGTCGACTTGCCGGCGCCGTTCGGGCCGATGTACCCGACCATCTCGCCGCGCGCCACGCTGAAGGAGATCGAGTCGACCGCCCGCACCTGGCGCCGCTCCCGTTTCAGGAAGCCGGTCTTCTTGCGCACGTCGAAGACCTTCTCGACGCGGTCCAGTTCAATGAAGGCGTCCATCGCTAACTCCCGGTACTCCGATACGACCCGAGCCCCGCCCGCCACGCGAGCCCGGCCAGCGCACAGCACGCCACCGCCACCAGCGGCGACGCGAAGACCGCCCACTGCGGCAGATCCAGCGGGTACGGACGGTCCAACACATAAGAGACCGGCACCCAGTTGACGAAGGCGAGGGGCAGCATGAACGTCACCCCACGCACGAAGTCCTTCCCGAACACCGTCGGCGGGTACTGCAGCAGGGTCGTACCGCCGTACGTGAACGCGTTCTGCACCTCGGAGGCGTCCTGCGCGAAGATCTGGAAGGCCGCGCCCGCCACGAACACCGCGCTGAAGATCACCGCGCCGCTGACCAGCATCACCGGCACCAGCAGCACCTTCGCCACGCTCCAGTCGACGTCGACCGAAGCCAGCGCCCACACCAGCACCACCGTGCCCTGGATGATCCGGCCCAGGCGGCGCACCGCGAAATGGTCCGCCCCGATCTGTGCGAGCACCGGTGCCGGCCGCACCAGCAGGATGTCGAAGGAGCCGTCACGGATCCGGCCGCCCAGCACGTCCATCGAGCCGAGCACCAGGTCGGCGATGCCGAAGGCGGTCACCGAGAGGCCGTAGAGGAAGGCGATCTCGGGCAGGCCCCAGCCGCCCAGCGAGTCGACCTGCGAGAACATCAGCAGGATCCCGACGAAGTCCAGGCAGGTCATCAGCAGGTTGCCGAACATGGTGACGACGAAGGAGGTGCGGTAGGTCATGGCGGACCGCACCCACATGCCCGCGATCAGCCAGTAGGCCCGCACACCCTCACCCAGACGGGACGTCTCAGCCACCCTGCACCACCACCCGCCGCGTCGCCGCCGACTGCAGCAGCCGCCCGGCCGCCAGCAGCACCACCGCCCACGTCGCCTGGAAGGCGTACGCCCCGAGCGGATCCGTCTCCCCCATCAGCACGTCCGCCGGCACCTGGAGCTGCGCCGCCCACGGCAGCGCCTGCACGATGTCGCCCAGCACCCCGGGGAAGGCGTTGAGGGGGAACACGATGCCCGAGCAGAAGACGCCCGTGATCATCACCGCCTGCATGATGCCCATGCCGTCCATGAGCCAGAACACGCTCAGGGCGGCCAGATAGCGGATCCCGAAGCTGACGACCATCGCGAGCAGCAGCGCCACGAACAGGGCCGCCCAGGACATGACGTCGGTGGGCAGCGCCATCGGGAAGAACAGCGCGCCGAAGGTGAAGGGGATCACGCCGCGGCCCACCAGCTGGAACAGGGACCGGCCCAAGTCGCTCGCCAGCCACCACAGTTGGAGATCGGCCGGCCGGTACAGATCGACCGCGATCTCACCCGTGCGGATCCGCTCGATCACGTCCTTCTCGGCACCGCCGCCCTGGATGGCCAGCGTCGAGTACAGGCACTGCCCCAGCCATACGTAGGTGACCGCCTGCGCCTGGTCGTAGCCCCCGAGATGGGGCTTCTCGTCCCACAGCGCGAGATAGGTGTAGACGAGGATCACACCGAAGACGGTGTTGGTGAACACCCCTGCGAGCGTGGCCGCGCGATATGTCGCATACCGTCTGAATCCCCCCGCCGCGACGGCCGCGTACAACCGCCAGGAACCCACATCCACAGCCCTCCTCGGCCCGCCGGCACCAAAGCGCAGGAGCCTAGTGCGCAGGTGACGAGGCGGGCCACCCATTTTTCCCGGGGAGACGCGCGCCATATCCGGGAACGGAACGCACGGTGCGAGAGTCTTCAAGAGGGGACGCAGAAGGCGTACGAGGGCGTACGGGAACGTACGAGGCGAAACAGGAGTCCGTGCACGACATGAGCGACCAGCCGCAGCAGCCCACCGAGGGCTGGGCACCGAGCAACCCACAAGCGGCTGAAGAGCCCGGCGGGAAGAAGAAGGCCAAGCGGCCCAAGCGCACCGGATGGCGACGGGTGATCCCGACCTGGCGCATGGTGCTGGGCACCTTCGTCCTCGGGCTGATCGTCCTGGCCGGCCTGTTCTTCCTCGGCTACTCCATGGTCAAGATCCCGCCGGCCAACGCGCTCGCCACCAAGCAGTCCAACGTCTACCTCTACGCCGACGGCAGCCAGCTCGCCCGCGACGGCGAGGTCAACCGCGAGAACGTCTCCCTCGCACAGATCTCCAAGGACGCCCAGCACGCCGTACTGGCCGCCGAGGACCGCGACTTCTACAGCGAGTCCGCGATCGACCCCAAGGCCATGCTCCGCGCCGGCTGGAACACCGCCACCGGCAAGGGCAAGCAGTCCGGCTCGACGATCACCCAGCAGTACGTGAAGAACTACTACCTGGCCCAGGAACAGACGGTCACCCGCAAGGCCAGGGAGTTCTTCATCTCGATCAAGCTGGACCGCACGCAGTCCAAGGACCAGATCCTCGAGGGCTACCTCAACACCAGCTACTTCGGCCGCAACGCGTACGGCATCCAGTCCGCCGCCCAGGCCTACTACGGCGTCGACGCCGACGACCTCGACCCGGCCCACGCTGCCTACCTCGCCGCGCTGGTCAACGCGCCGAGCGAGTACGACGTCGTCGCGCACCCCGAGAACAAGGCGGCGGCCGAGGCCCGCTGGAACTACGTCCTGGACGGCATGGTCAAGAAGGGCTGGCTGGCCCAGTCCGACCGCACCGGTCTGAAGTTCCCGATGCCGAAGGAGCAGACCGTCTCCACCGGCCTGTCCGGGCAGCGCGGATACATCGTGCAGGCGATCAAGGACTACCTCACCACCAACAAGATCGTCACCGCGGAGCAGCTGGAGGCCGGCGGCTACCGCATCACCACCACCCTGCAAAAGCCCAAGCAGGACGCCTTCGTCAAGGCCGTCAACGACCAGGTGATGAAGAAGCTCGACAAGAAGAACAACAAGGCCGACAACTACGTCCGCGCGGGCGGCGCCTCCGTCGACCCGAAGACCGGCAAGGTCGTCGCGATGTACGGCGGCATCGACTACGTCAAGCAGTACACGAACGGCGCGACCCGCGGCGACTTCCAGGTCGGCTCCATCTTCAAGCCCATCGTGTTCGCCTCGGCCGTCCAGAACGACTCCGAGACGCAGGACGGCCAGACCATCACCCCCAACACCTACTACGACGGCACCAACAAACGCCCGGTCGTCGGCTGGAACGGCGGCACCTACGCCCCCGAGAACGAGGACCAGGGCTCCTACGGCGAGATCACCGTCCGCGAGGCCACCGACAAGTCCGTCAACTCGGTGTACGCACAGATGGCCGTCGACGTCGGCGCCGACAAGGTCAAGCAGACCGCGATCGACCTGGGCATCCCCTCCGACACCCCGGACCTGACGGGGACACCCTCGATCGCTCTCGGCGTGAACACCGCGAGCGTCCTCGACATGGCGGAGGCCTACGCCACCCTCGCCAACCACGGCCGGCACGGCACGTACACGATGATCGAAAAGATCACCAAGGACGGCGCGGAGACCGTCGAGCTGCCCCAGAAGAAGACCGAGCAGGCCGTCAGCCGCGAGGCCGCCGACACCACCACCTCGATCCTGCAGAGCGTCGTCGAGAACGGCACCGCCACCGCCGCCCAGGCCGCCGGCCGCCCCGCCGCCGGCAAGACCGGCACCGCCGAGGAGGACACCGCGGCCTGGTTCGCCGGCTACACCCCCGAACTCGCCACGGTCGTCTCCGTCATGGGCCAGGACCCGGTGACCGCCGCCCACAAGTCGCTCTACAACACGATGGGCCTGGAGCGCGTCAACGGCGGCGGGCCGCCCGCCGAGATCTGGGCGCAGTACACCAAGGCCGCCCTCAAGGGGAAGCCGGTCACCGACTTCGACCTCGAGCTCCAGCCGGGCGCCGAGGTCCAGGCCCCGAGCAGCCAGGCCCCGGTCGACCCGACCACGGGCGGCCAGGACGACGGCGGCGCCACCGGCGACACCACCGGCGGCGAGGAGACCCCGGGCCAGACCGAGGGCCAGACCCAGGGCCAGGACAACGGCGGCGCGACCACGACCGGCGGCGACACCACGACGGGCGGCACGACCGACGGCGGCACGACCACCGGCGGCGGTACGACCGACGGGGGCACGACGACCGGCGGGACCACGGGGGGCACCACGAACGGCGGCGGCACTAACGGCGGCGGCACGACCGGTGACACGACCGGGGGAACCACCGGAGACACACCGAGCGGCGGGGCGACGACGGAGGGCGCGGGCCTGGTGACCACGTCCAGACGGGACTGACCGCCCCGCGACAGGGCGAAAGGGGCCGGTGACGAAGGTCACCGGCCCCTCTCGGACTGCTGTCTACAGGTACAGGCCCGTCGAGTCCTCGGAACCCTCGAACCGGTCGGCCGCCACGGCGTGCAGATCACGCTCACGCATCAGGACGTAACCGGTCCCGCGCACCTCGACCTCGGCCCGGTCCTCGGGGTCGTACAGCACCCGGTCACCGGGCTCCACGGTCCGTACGTTCTGCCCCACGGCGACCACCTCGGCCCAGGCCAGCCGGCGTCCGACGGCCGCGGTGGCGGGAATGAGGATGCCGCCGCCCGACCGCCGCTCGCCCTCACCGTTCTCCTGCCGCACCAGTACACGGTCGTGCAGCATCCGGATGGGCAGCTTGTCGTGCGGGGTGTCGTTTCTCTTCGCGCTCACGCCACTGAACCTACCTGTCCTCGGCGCCCGTGTACGCGGCCGGGTCAGCCCTTGCGACGCCGGGTTCCCAGGGCGAGCAGCCCCACGAGTCCCACAGCGACGAGGGCGACGGGCACGACGCGCTCCAGCCGGGGCGCGCCCTTCTCGTCCACGAACTGGGCTTTCACGTCCGTGACGGCCTTGTTGACGGAGACGTACGCCCGCCCGAGCGTGTGGTCGATGTTGGAGACGACTTTGGCCTTGGCGTCGCCGACGATCGTCTTCGGGTGCACCCGCACCCCGATCTCGTCGAGGGTATCGGCCAGCAACTCGCGGCGGCGCTTGATGTCCGCCTCGATCTGCGCCGGGGTTCTGATGTCCGACGTGTCCGCCACGGTGGGGCCTCCGGGGTCGCTGCTACGTGTCCTGGACAGTCTGTCAGTTCCGACCGCGACCGCACTGTCAGGACCCCCGGTTACGCTGACCCAATGAGCGAGCGACTCCAGCCCGGGGACGTGGCCCCCGCCTTCACCCTGCCCGACGCCGACGGCAACGACGTGTCCCTCTCCGCCCACAAGGGCCGCAAGGTCATCGTCTACTTCTACCCGGCGGCCCTGACCCCGGGCTGCACGAAGCAGGCCTGCGACTTCACCGACAACCTGGAGGTGCTGGCCGGCGCGGGGTACGACGTCCTCGGCATCTCCCCGGACGCCCCGGAGAAACTGGCGAAGTTCCGCGACAAGGAATCCCTGAAGGTCACGCTCCTGGCCGACCCGGAGAAGACCGTGACCGAGGCCTACGGCGCCTACGGCGAGAAGAAGAACTACGGCAAGACCTACATGGGCGTCATCCGCTCCACGATCATCGTGGACGAGCAGGGCAAGGTCGAACGGGCCCTGTACAACGTCCGCGCGACGGGCCACGTGGCGAAGATCATCAAGGACCTGGGTATCTGAGCCTCCGCATTTCCCTCGCCGAAGCGGCTCGCACCGGAATGCCGGGTGCGAGCCGCTTTACGTTTCGGGCGTGACTGTCGGATAAGCGGTTCGTTACTCCGTACGAGGCCGCGAACATGCGGTCGGGAACGGAGGGGTTCAGTGGGTGCCAGTGCGTACACCAAGGAGCGGCTGGAGGAGGCGGCTCGGGGGGCTCGGACGTTGTCGGAGGCGCTTGGGAGGTTGGGGGTGGATCCGCGGAGTTCGACTCGCCGCTACATCCTCGACCGGATGAAGAAACTGGGGGTGGATGCCTCCCACTTCGAGCGGGAGGGGGTGAAGTGGACGCGGGAGGTGCTGGAGCAGGCGGTAGCTTCCTCCACGAACATGTGCGACGTGCTGCGTCAGCTCGGGCTGGAGGTGGTCGGCGGGCACCATACGCACATCAGTCGACGGATCAAGGCGTACGGGATCGACACGTCGCACTTCCGGTTGCCGACGCAGCGAGGCAAACCGCGGCGCCCACGGACTTCGGAGGGAGTACTCGTCGAACAGCCGCTGGCAGAAGCCCGGCGCATCCCGAGTGACCGACTCCGATGGGCGATGACGACCGTAGGGGTGCAGGAGCGGTGCGCGCTCTGCGGTACGGAAGCGATGTGGCGGGGTCGTCCGCTCCCGCTGGAGGTCGACCACATCGACGGCAACTGGCGCGATAACCGGATCGAGAACCTGCGCTTCCTCTGTCCCAACTGCCACTCCACCACGGACAGCTATCGAGGCCGCGGAAAGGGGCGCGTCAGGGGGGATGCCCGATGAGCGGCGGTGTGCAATACACACGCGAGCGACTGGCAGAAGCAGCCGCACAATGCTCCGACATCGACGAGGTCATCGCCTACTTTGGAACACGGCCGTACGCCAATCTCCGCCGCCATCTTTTCCGGCGCTTCGACCACTTCGGGATCGACGTCACCCACATGGCGCGCAGGACCCGGGGCAAGGAGCCGACGAGGCCGACAACCCACGAATTGCGGCAGGCGGTCGAGGGGGCGACATCCATCGCTGGCGCTCTGCGCTCACTGAGCATGGCCCCGTACAGCAGCCTGACACGCA
The DNA here is from genome assembly GCF_044456945.1 of Streptomyces sp. NPDC050759. Lineage (NCBI taxonomy): Bacteria > Bacillati > Actinomycetota > Actinomycetes > Kitasatosporales > Streptomycetaceae > Streptomyces > Streptomyces sp. NPDC050759. The sequence goes on from NZ_JBITGI010000023.1 coordinate 96,333, forward strand.
TGCTGCTGCGCCAGTGGGTCGCCGAAGACGACCTCGACACATCCCACTTCCTGGGACAGGCACATCAGCGCGGAGGGTCGGGGCCGACCCCACCCAAACCCGCCGAGGACATCCTCGTCCAGCACAACGGCCAGCGCCGGACCCGAACTCACCTGCTGCGGCGCGCACTTCACGAAGTTGGCGTCCCCGAAGAATGCTGGGAGTGCGGAATCGGCCCCGAGTGGCTCGGAAAGCCGATGACGCTTGAAGTTGACCACGTCAACGGGGACTGGCGCGATGACCGCCGCGAGAACCTGCGGTTACTGTGCCCCAACTGTCACGCGATCACCAGTACCTGGTGCCGAGGTGGGAATAGACGGGCAGCTCGTCCCCGGTAGCATGGGCGGGCAGGCGGCCGTTGCTGAATGGTATAAGCAGAGGTTTTAGGTGCCTCGGGGCGTTTGCCCATGTGGGTTCGAATCCCATCGGCCGCACACTGTGAGGGGCCGTCCGTCCAGGATGGCCCCTCCGTTCGTACTGGTCAGCCCAACAACTCCCGCACCACCGGCACCAGCGCCCGAAACGCCTTCCCCCGATGGCTGATCGCGTTCTTCTCGTCCGCACTCATCTCGGCGCACGTCCGCGTCTCCCCCTCCGGCTGGAGGATCGGGTCGTAACCGAAGCCGTTCGTGCCGACAGGGGTGTGGCGGAGGATGCCGCCCAGTTGGCCCTCGACCACCCTCTCCGTGCCGTCCGGCAGTGCCAGGGCCGCCGCGCAGGCGAAGTGGGCGCCGCGGTGTTCGTCGGCGATGTCCGACAGTTGGGCCAACAGCAGTGTCAGGTTGGCCTTGTCGTCGCCGTGGGTTCCCGACCAGCGGGCCGAGAAGATTCCCGGGGCGCCGTTGAGGACGTCTACGCAGAGGCCCGAGTCGTCGGCGATCGCGGGCAGGCCCGTTGCCTGGGCCAAGGCGTGGGCCTTCAGCAAGGCGTTCTCGGCGAACGTCACGCCGGTTTCCTTGACGTCGGGGATCTCGGGGTACGCGTCCGCGCCGACGAGGTCGAAGGGCAGGCCTGCGTCGGCGAGGATCGCGTGGAGTTCGGTGATTTTCCCGGCGTTGCGGGTGGCGAGGATCAGGCGGGTCATGCCCACCAGTATCCAGCCGGTGTCAGGGGGTGCAGACCTTCGTCAACTCGCCTGCCGCGTCGGTGATCGGGCTCAGGTCCGGCGTCTCGTCGCCGTTCTTGACCGCCGTACGGACGTTGGTGACGGCCTCGTTGAGGTTGTCGACCGCCTGGTTGACGTCGGCGTTGTCGGTCTTGTCGCCGATCTCGTCGAGGTTCTGGTCGATGGAGGTGAGCGCATCGTCGATCCGGGTGGGGTCGTTCGACGCGTTCTCCACGGCCTGCTGGAGGTCGGTGACGCTGTCGGCGACCGCCTCGGCGGTCTGGACGCAGTCCAGTGCCTTGCTGACGGCGTCGCAGCCGGTGGTGAGGCCGACCGTGAGTCCTACGGCGGCCACCGCGGCGGCGATGGTGATACGGCGACTACGGCGGCGTCGGCTCGCGGCCATGGATCTGTTACCTCCCTGTGGCAGGCCTCAGGAGGCCCCCGTTGACTGGCCGGGCGCCCGTTGTGCACAGCGGGCGCCCGTACTCCCGAAGACGCCGGGGCGGCCGGTCGGGTTGCGTGCGTCGGCCACCGTTCTTGGCGGTCCCTTTACCTTTCGAGGACCGTATCAAGCGCCTTGCTCTGCAGGACAGCGAGTTCCGAGCAGCCCGACACGGCGAGGTCGAGGAGGGAGTTGAGCTCGTCGCGGGCGAAGGGTTCGGCCTCGGCGGTGCCCTGGACCTCGACGAAGCGGCCGTCGCCGGTGCAGACGACGTTCATGTCGGTGTCGGCGCGGACGTCCTCCTCGTAGCAGAGGTCGAGGAGGGGTACTCCGCCGACGATTCCGACGGAGACCGCGCTCACGGTTCCGGTGAGCGGCTGGCGGCCGGCCTTGACGAGCTTCTTGCCCTGGGCCCAGGCGACGGCGTCGGCCAGGGCGACGTAGGCGCCGGTGATGGCGGCGGTGCGGGTGCCGCCGTCGGCCTGGAGGACGTCGCAGTCGAGGACGATGGTGTTCTCGCCGAGTGCCTTGTAGTCGATGACCGCGCGCAGGGAGCGGCCGATGAGGCGGCTGATCTCGTGCGTACGGCCGCCGATCCTGCCGCGGACGGACTCGCGGTCGCCGCGGGTGTTGGTGGCGCGGGGCAGCATGGAGTACTCGGCGGTGACCCAGCCTTCGCCGCTGCCCTTGCGCCAGCGGGGGACGCCTTCGCTGACGGTGGCGGTGCAGAAGACCTTCGTGTCGCCGAAGGAGACGAGGACGGAGCCCTCGGCGTGCTTGCTCCAGCCGCGTTCGATGGTGATCGGGCGGAGTTGTTCGGGGGTGCGGCCGTCGATTCGAGACATGGCGTTGAGCCTAGCCGTACCTGCGGAAGGGGCTCCTCCCCCGGCGGGAAGAGCCCCTCACGAGTGAGTTTCAGTCGCTCACAGCATGTCCTTCGCTCACATCATGTCCTCGATGTCCGCGGCGATGGGGTCGGCGTCGGTGCCGATGACGACCTGGATGGCGGTGCCCATCTTGACGACGCCGTGGGCGCCGGCGGCCTTGAGGGCGGCTTCGTCGACCTTGCCGGGGTCGATGACCTCGGTGCGGAGGCGGGTGATGCAGCCTTCGATCTCTTCGATGTTGTCGATACCGCCGAGCCCGGCGACGATCTTCTCAGCCTTGGTGGCCATGTCGGTCTCCTCATGCACAGTTGGCCCAACTTAGTGAGCGTAACTGGTCTACACCACCCGACAGGGGGCCGCCAACCCGTGAGGGGTGGGCCCTCGGACAGCCGCCCGGGGGCCATTCGCGATGCCCGCGGTCGAGCACGGTGCGTGATGGTTCCGTCACGGGAACAACGGGTTCCTTATCTGGCCTTCATCATGCTAGAACAGGTCTACACCACTGAGTGGTGTAGACCATAGACGCTGCCGTCCCTCTCCCTTGTCCCCGGGCGGCGCCCCGCCCTCCCCCGGCCCTCGTCCGGGAGGATCCCCAGGAGGAAGTCATGACCACGGCCAGCGCCGCTCCCGCGGCCGAGAAGAAGAAGGGCGCCGGTGTGATGGCGGTGCTGCAGCGCATCGGCCGCAGCCTGATGCTGCCGGTGGCCGTCCTGCCCGCCGCCGCCCTCCTGGTGCGCCTGGGCAACGACGACATGCTCGGACGCCCGTCCTTCCCGACCTTCTTCACGAAGATAGCGGGGTTCATGGCGGCGGGCGGCAACGCGATTCTCGACAACATGGCGCTGCTGTTCGCCGTGGGCATCGCGATCGGTTTCGCCAAGAAGTCGGACGGCTCGACGGCGCTCGCCGCGGTCGTCGGCTACCTGGTGTTCAAGAACGTGCTGGCCACGTTCACGGACAAGAACCTGCCGAAGGTGGCCACGGCCGTCGACGGCAAGGTCGTCATGGTCGACGCGCCGGTGGACGCCAAGGTCCTCGGCGGTGTGGTGATGGGCCTCGTGGTCGCACTGCTCTACCAGCGCTTCTACCGCACCAAGCTGCCGGACTGGGCGGGCTTCTTCGGCGGCCGCCGCCTGGTGCCGATCCTGTCGGCCTTCGCGGGCCTGCTCATCGGCATCGTCTTCGGCTACATCTGGCCGGTCCTCGGCACGGGTCTGCACAACTTCGGTGAGTGGCTGGTCGGTTCGGGCGCCGTCGGCGCCGGCATCTTCGGTGTCGCGAACCGCGCGCTGATCCCGATCGGTATGCACCACCTGCTGAACTCGTTCCCGTGGTTCCAGGCGGGCGACTACCACGGCAAGAGCGGTGACATCGGGCGCTTCCTGGCCGGTGACCCGACCGCCGGCCAGTTCATGACCGGCTTCTTCCCGATCATGATGTTCGGTCTGCCGGCCGCGTGCCTGGCGATCGTGCATTGCGCCCGCCCCGAGCGCCGCAAGGTCATCGGCGGCATGATGTTCTCGATCGCGCTGACCTCGTTCTTCACGGGTGTGACCGAGCCGATCGAGTTCACGTTCATGTTCATCGCGCCGGTCCTGTACGCGATCCACGCGGTCCTCACGGGTGTCTCCATGGCGTTGACCTGGTCGCTCGGCATGAAGGACGGTTTCGGTTTCTCTGCCGGCGCGATCGACTTCGGTCTGAACCTCGGTATCGCGACCAATCCGTGGGGCCTGGTCCTGGTGGGCCTGTGCTTCGGGGTGGTCTACTACGTCGTCTTCCGCTTCGCGATCATCAAGTTCAATCTCCCGACGCCGGGCCGCGAGTCCGACGAGGAACTCGCGGAACTCCAGAAGGCGGAGGCGAAGTAAGGCTCTCCCGCAGCATGAAGGCCCCGGAACCTGCGAGGTTCCGGGGCCTTCGGGCACGTACAGGGCGCTAGATCTCGTACGACAGTCTCGGCGCCGCCAGTTCCACCGGGCCGTCGAAGGCCGTGCGTGCGTCGGCGAGGTTGACCTGGGGGTCGGTCCACGGGGGGATGTGGGTGAGGACCAGGCGGCGGGCGCCTGCGCGGGCCGCCGTCTCACCCGCCTCGCGGCCGTTGAGGTGCAGGTCGGGAATGTTCTCCTTGCCGTGCGTGAAGGCCGCCTCGCACAGGAACAGGTCGGTGTCGCGGGCGAGTTCGGTCAGGGCGGGGCTGAGGCCCGTGTCGCCGGAGTACGTCAGGGACTTCCCGCCGTGTTCGACGCGGATGCCGTACGCCTCCACCGGGTGCGCCACTCGCTCCGTGTGGACCGTGAACGGGCCGATGTCGAAGGTGGACGGCTTGACCGTGTGGAAGTCGAAGACCTCGCTCATGGAGGAGGCGGTGGGGGTGTCGGCGTAGGCCGTGGTGAGGCGGTGTTCGGTGCCTTCGGGGCCGTAGACAGGGATGGGGTCGCAGCGGCCGCCGTCGTGGCGGTAGTAGCGCGCGACGAAGTACGCGCACATGTCGATGCAGTGGTCGGCGTGCAGATGACTGAGGAAGATCGCGTCGAGGTCGTAGAGACCGCAGTGGCGCTGCAGCTCGCCAAGGGCACCGTTGCCCATGTCGAGAAGCAGCCGGAAGCCGTCGGCCTCGACGAGGTAGCTCGAGCAGGCCGATTCCGCGGACGGGAACGACCCCGAGCAGCCGACGACGGTGAGCTTCATAAAACAGAAACCTCCGCTGGCGGGAACTTTTCCGGGATGGAGACGGGGGTCGTGCGGTCCGTCGAGCGTAAGGCGCAAAACCTCCGGTCGCTCCTCCGCCAAGGGCTGTTGTGGGCGAACTCACCTGTGGTGTCACCGGTTCGGCTGGACCCGCGGCGCGTGGGGAGTGTGACCGCGCTTACGGCTTGCGCAGAGGGCGCGCGGGCCTGATCGCGCGCCGGTAACGTCGTCCTCATGGACACGTCCTGGTGGCTCGCGCTCGCGGCGGTGGTACTGCTGGCGCTGGTCGCCACGCTCGTGGACGGCTGGGGCCGGGGGCGCCGGCCGAAGGGGCGCGCGGACCGGGTCGGCCGTCCGTCCGGGCGGACCGTGGTGCGGCCGCGGCCCGCGGAGATCTGGTGGGCGAGCGTGCCGTACGAGGACGGGCCCGGGGGCAAGGACCGGCCCTGTCTGGTGCTCGCGGTGCACGGGAGGCGGGCGACCGTCGCGAAGATCACCAGCAAGTACCACGACGAGCGGTCCGGGGTGATCCCGCTGCCGCCGGGTGCCGTCGGGGACGCGCAGGGGCGGGCGAGTTTCCTGGAGACCGACGAGCTGCGGGCGGTGCCGGTGGGGGACTTCAGGCGGAAGGTGGGGGTGGTGGACCCGGTCCTGTGGGACCAGGTCCGTCACCTGGCGACGTAGAACGTCACGCCCAGAGCTGCCCCTGCAGTGTCTCGATCGCTTCCTCCGTCGTGGCCGCCGTGTAGACGCCCGTCGAGAGGTACTTCCAGCCGCCGTCGGCCACGACGAAGACGATGTCCGCGCTCTCGCCGGCCTTCACGGCCTTGTTGCCGACGCCGATCGCCGCGTGCAGGGCGGCGCCCGTGGAGACGCCCGCGAAGATGCCCTCCTGCTGGAGGAGCTCGCGGGTGCGGGTGACCGCGTCCGCCGAGCCGACGGAGAAGCGGGTGGTGAGGACGGAGGCGTCGTACAGCTCGGGTACGAAGCCCTCGTCGAGGTTGCGCAGGCCGTACACCAGGTCGTCGTAGCGCGGTTCGGCGGCGACGATCTTCACGTCCGGCCGGTGCTCGCGCAGGAAGCGGCCGACGCCCATCAGGGTGCCGGTGGTGCCGAGACCCGCGACGAAGTGGGTGACCGAGGGGAGGTCGGCGAGGATCTCCGGGCCGGTGGTCGCGTAGTGGGCGCCCGCGTTGTCGGGGTTGCCGTACTGGTAGAGCATCACCCAGTCGGGGTGCTCGGCGGACAGCTCCTTGGCGACCCGTACGGCGGTGTTGGAGCCGCCCGCGGCCGGGGACGGGATGATCTCGGCGCCCCACATGGCGAGCAGTTCGCGGCGTTCCTGCGAGGTGTTCTCGGGCATCACGCACACCATGCGGTAGCCCTTGAGCTTGGCGGCCATCGCGAGGGAGATGCCGGTGTTGCCGGAGGTGGGCTCCAGGATGGTGCAGCCGGGTGTGAGGCGGCCGTCCTTCTCCGCCTGCTCGATCATGTGCAGGGCGGGGCGGTCCTTGACCGAGCCGGTCGGGTTGCGGTCCTCGAGCTTGGCCCAGATGCGGACGTCGGCGGACGGCGAGAGCCGCGGCAGGCGCACCAGAGGGGTGTTGCCCACCGCGGCCAGCGGGGAGTCGTAACGCATCGACGATCAGGCCATGCCGCCGGCCACGGCCGGCAGGATCGTGACGTTGTCGCCGTCGGTGAGCTTGGTGTTGATGCCGTCGAGGAAGCGGACGTCCTCGTCGTTCAGGTAGACGTTGACGAAGCGGCGCAGCTCGCCGCCGTCCACGATGCGGGCCTGGACGCCCGCGTGCCGGGTCTCGAGGTCGGAGAAGAGCTCGGCGAGGGTGTTCCCGTTGCCCTGCACCGCCTTCTGGCCGTCGGTGTAGGTGCGGAGGATGGTCGGGATGCGGACCTCGATGGCCATGGTGCGGGCTCCTGTCGGAAAGTGGTCTGGTCGGTGGGCGCACGGCGAACGCGCGCCGCGGCTCACGGCCGTACGGCGGCAGGGAAGGTCAACAGATGGCGCTGTTCAGCCTGCACAGGTCGACGTGCAGGCGCGCCACGAGCAGGATGCCCGGCGTCTTCTCGCTCACGTCGTTCAGAACCATGGGCTCATCGTATCGATTCCCGGTCCGGGTCCCGGAGTGTGATCTCGCATACTGGATGGTTCCCGACCGGATCGCGAGATCAGTAGGCCTCGACGACCGTGACCTCCTCCTCGGTTACCTCCCCCTCGACGATCCGGTAGGAGCGGAACTGGAAGTCGCCGAGGCCGTCGGTGTCCGCCGTCGAGACCAGGACGTAGTGGGCGCCGGGTTCGTTGGCGTAGGAGATGTCCGTGCGGGACGGGTAGGCCTCGGTCGCGGTGTGGGAGTGGTAGATGACCACCGGCTCCTCGTCGCGGTCGTCCATCTCGCGGTAGAGCTTGAGCAGGTCGCCGGAGTCGAACTCGTAGAACGTGGGCGACATGGCGGCGTTGAGCATGGGGATGAAGCGCTCGGGGCGGTCCGCCCCGGCCGGTCCCGCGACGACTCCGCACGCCTCGTCGGGGTGGTCCTTGCGCGCGTGCGCGACGATCTGGTCGACGAGGGCCTGGGTGATGGTCAGCATGGTGGTCAGGATAAGCAGAAGGGCTGCCCGGTACCGAGGAGTGGTACGGGGCAGCCCATATGCCGGACTCTCTATCCGGAAACCTTGTCGAACTCCGGCTCCCGCCGGTCCGTGATCTGCGGGTTCCGGGTCTTCAGTACGGCCCAGCCGATCCCCAGCGCGGCGGCCCATCCGGCCATCACGTACAGGCAGACGCGGGAGTCGGCGTCGTACGCGATCAGGCAGGTCACGAAGAGCAGGAACACGATGGCGATCCAGCTGCCGACCGAGCCGCCCGGCGCCGGGAAGGAGGAGGCGGGCAGCCGGCCTGCCACGACCTCGCGGCGGTAGCGCACATGGCTGACCAGGATCATCAGCCAGGTCCAGATGCCGGCCGCGGTCGCGACGGAGACGACGTACCCGAAGGCCTTCTCCGGTACGACGTAGTTCAGCACCACGCCGATGCCCATGAAGAGCACGGAGACCGTGATGGCCAGCGCCGGGGTGCGGGTGACGGAGAGCTTGTTGAAGGCCTGCGGGGCCTCGCCGCTGTCGGCCAGGGTGCGCAGCATGCGGCCCGTGGAGTACATGCCGGAGTTGCAGGAGGACAGCGCCGCGGTGAGGACGACGAAGTTCACGATGCCCGCGCCCGCCGGGATGCCGATCACGGCGAAGGCCTTCACGAAGGGGCTGACGCCGGCCGCGAACTCGGTCCACTTCACCACGCACAGGATGACGGTGAGGGCACCGACGTAGAAGAGACCGATGCGCCAGGGCAGGGTGTTGATCGCCTTGGGGAGGGTCTTCTCGGGGTTCTCGGACTCACCGGCGGTCACGCCGACCAGTTCGACGGCGAGGTAGGCGAACATCACGCCCTGCAGGGTCATCAGGGACGAGCCGATGCCCTTGGGGAAGAAGCCGTCGAAGGCCCAGAGGTTGGAGACCGCGGCGGTGTCGCCGGCCGCGCTGAAGCCGAAGGTGAGGACACCGAGACCGATCACGATCATGCCGATGAGGGCGGTGACCTTGATCATCGAGAACCAGAACTCGATCTCGCCGAACAGCTTCACCGAGATCAGGTTCGCCACGAACAGGACGACCAGGAAGACCAGGGCCGTCGTCCACTGCGGGACGGCCGGGAACCAGTAGTTGACGTAGATCGCGGCGGCGGTGAGTTCGGCCATACCGGTGACGACCCACAGCAGCCAGTACGTCCAGCCGGTGAAGTAGCCGAAGAACGGGCCGAGGAATTCGCGGGAGTACTCCGCGAAGGAACCGGAGACCGGGCGGTAGAGCAGCAGCTCGCCGAGTGCCCGCATGATGAAGAAGATGATCACGCCGGCGACGGCGTACATGAGGATGAGGCTCGGACCGGCCTTGGCGATGTTCGCCCCGGCGTTGAGGAAGAGGCCGACGCCGATGGCGCCGCCGATCGCGATCATCTGGACCTGGCGGCTGCCGAGTCCGCGCTCGTACCCCTCTTCGGAGGTCTTCTTGGAGCCTGAGCCCGTGCCTGTGTCGACCTGAGCGGAGGTCATGTCTGTGGTGCGCCTTTCTCCATACCGACCCGGGCCTTCGTCGGCCGCGGACCGGATCTCGATCCCCCCGGATTGATGGAGTGGTGCCTGGCCGGCGGTTGCCGACTCGGTGGCGCACCCGGCGGAACATACGGGTGGTGTTCGCCGGGCGGTCGTGAAGATTTATCACGGCCGCAACGTTGATCACCTGCGCGACATATGGCGCAGGTCACAGGAAGAAGGGGACAAACGGCGCCCGGCGTACGCGAAAGCCGTCAGCGCGGTGACGTGATCGTTATCCGGATTTGAGCGTCCTCTGAGCGAACACATCACCCTCAAAAGCGGGCACGAAACCGTCACATCTCATGGCATAAGGGTGGTCACGAGGGTCTCCTGGAGACCGCCCAGCCACAGGTACGCCATCACCATCGGCTTACGGGGGTCCTCGTCCGGGAGCCGGTAGAGGAGGTCGGTGTCCTCCTCGTCGGTGATGTCGAGGCGGGAGCCGATCGCGAGCCGCAGGTCGTTGAGGGCGCCGAGCCACTGCTGGGACTCACCGGTCGACAGCTTGAGGACCGCCCCGCCCTCGCCCGCGGAGTTCAGCGCGTCCAGGGAGCGGACCACCGCGAGGGCGTTCTCGCGCTTGCCGGTCCGCAGGTCGTTCTCGGTGTAGCGGCGGAACTCCGAGGAGTACGCCCGCTGTTCCTCGGCCTCCTTGGCCTGGGGAGTGCCCTCGGGGTCGCTGTAGGCGTCCGGGAACAGGCGCCTGAGCACCGGGTCGGACGGCGGCTCGCTCGGACCGTCGGCGAAGAGCTCGGCGAGGGGGTCGTCGGGGGCGTCCTCGGCGGGGCCCGGGCCGATGAGTTCCAGGAGCTGGACGGCCAGCGAGCGGATGATGGAGATCTCGACGTCGTCGAGGGCGACGGCCGCGCCGCCGCCGGGGAGCGGTTCGAAGGTTCCTGGCATGGGAGGTTTCCTCTGGATCAGGTTGGCAGTAGCGCCGAGTGCATCTTGGCCAACCCGAGCGGGGTCTGGTGCGTGCAGCTGCAAGGCGGAGGAGGGAGTCGACGCGGAGCGTCGGCGACGGACGACAACGCGGCAGATGTGCGTGCCAGACCCCGCGACGCCGAGCTGATCCAGAGGAGACCTCCCAAGGGCTTATCGCTACTTCCGGTCCTGCGGGCGGGTCGGGTTATTTCCGGTCCTGCGGGCGGGGGCGGGTCATTTGCGGTCCTGCTGGAGCGTGGCCCACAGACCGTAGCCGTGCATGGCCTGCACATCGCGCTCCATCTCCTCGCGGGATCCGCTGGAGACGACCGCCCGGCCCTTGTGGTGGACGTCGAGCATGAGCTTCGTGGCCTTGTCCTTCGAGTAGCCGAAGTACGTCTGGAAGACGTAGGTCACGTAGCTCATGAGGTTGACCGGGTCGTTGTGGACGATCGTGACCCAGGGGACGTCCGGCTCGGGGACGGCGAAGACCTCTTCCGCCGACTCGGTGCGTTCGATCTCTACGGGAGCGGGTGACGTCACACGGCCCATGCTGCCACGCACCGCACAAATCGTCACACTGACGCGAATGGGGGTACCATCCTCGTCATGAACACAGCGGACCTTGGGCTGCCGGTGGACGTTCCCTCGACGGCGCTCTTCACGGACCAGTACGAGCTGACGATGCTGCAGGCCGCGCTGAAGGCGGGTACCGCCGGGCGGCGCAGCGTCTTCGAGGTCTTCACCCGGCGGCTGCCGGAAGGGCGGCGCTACGGCGTCGTCGCGGGCACCGGCCGGGTGCTGGACGCGGTGGAGAACTTCCGCTTCGACGCGGACGTCCTCGGCTTCCTCCGGGAGCGGAACATCGTGGACGAGGAGACCCTGGACTGGCTCGCCTCCTATCGCTTCGGCGGCGACATCTGGGGCTACCCGGAGGGCGAGGTGTACTTCCCCGGCTCGCCGATCATGCGGGTGGAGGGCTCCTTCGCCGAGTGCGTGCTCCTGGAGACCGTCATCCTGTCGATCCTCAACCACGACTCCGCGATAGCCGCGGCCGCCTCCCGGATGTCCTCGGCGGCCGGCGACCGGCCGCTGATCGAGATGGGTGCCCGCCGCACCCACGAGCTGTCCGCCGTGGCCGCCTCCCGGGCCGCCTACGTCGGCGGCTTCGCCACCACCTCCGACCTCGCGGCCGGCTTCCGCTACGGCATCCCCACCGTGGGCACCTCCGCCCACGCCTTCACCCTGCTGCACGACCGCGAGCGGGACGCCTTCCAGGCCCAGGTGGAGTCGCTGGGTCGGGGCACCACTCTGCTCGTCGACACCTACGACGTCACCGAGGCCGTCCATACGGCCGTCGAGGTCGCCGGGCCCGAGCTGGGGGCCGTGCGCATCGACTCCGGGGACCTGCTCCTCGTCGCGCACCGGGTGCGGCAGCAGCTGGACGAGCTGGGCGCGAACCGCACCAGGATCATCGTCACCTCCGACCTCGACGAGTACGCCATCGCCTCGCTGGCCGTGGCCCCGGTGGACGCGTACGGGGTGGGCACCCAGCTGGTGACCGGGTCCGGGCATCCGACCGCCTCGATGGTCTACAAGCTGGTCGCGCGCGCCGAGTCGGACGATCCGAAGGCGCCGCTGATCCCGGTCGCGAAGAAGTCGTCCGGGGGCAAGAGCTCGGTCGGCGGGCGCAAGTGGGCGGCGCGCCGGCTGGACGCGGAGGGGGTCGCGGAGGCCGAGGTCGTGGGCACCGGGGCGGTTCCGCCCGCCCTCGCGGACCGGCAGCTGCTGGTGGAGCTGGTCAAGGGCGGCGAGGTCGTCGCGCGGGAGCCGCTGGACGTCGTACGGGACCGGCATGCCGCCGCCCGGGCCAACCTGCCGCTGTCGGCGACCCAGCTGTCGCGGGGAGAACCGGTCCTTCCGACGGAGTATGTCCAGGGGCGCTCGGGTAGCTAATGCGGGTGCGCCCTCCCGCGGTGCCGTCGAAGTCTCTAGGCTCGTAAGTTCACCCAACAGTCGAAGGACACCCACATGCGCCGCGCCTTGATCGTCGTTGACGTGCAGAACGACTTCTGCGAGGGAGGCAGTCTCGCGGTGGCCGGCGGTGCCGATGTGGCCGCCGCCGTCACCGAGCTGATCGGGCAGGCGGCGGGCTCCGGCTACCAGCATGTGGTGGCCACCCGCGACCACCACATCGCACCCGGCGGCCACTTCGCCGACAACCCCGACTTCGTGCACTCCTGGCCCGCGCACTGCGTCGCCGGGACCGAGGGGGTGGGGTTCCACCCGAACTTCGCGCCGGCCGTCGCCTCCGGGGCGGTCGACGCGGTCTTCGACAAGGGGGCGTACGCGGCGGCGTACAGCGGGTTCGAGGGGGCCGACGAGAACGGCGTGACGCTGGCCGACTGGCTGCGGGCGCGGGAGGTCTCCGAGGTCGACGTGGTCGGGATCGCCACGGACCACTGCGTACGGGCCACCGCGCTGGACGCGGCCCGGGAGGGCTTCCGTACCCACGTCCTCCTCGACCTCACCGCCGGGGTCGCCGAGACGACGACCGAGCGGGCGATCGAGGAGATGCGGGCGGCGGGCGTGGAGCTGTCCGGAAAGCCTGTCGTCTAGCCGTCGGAAACGGGCGCTCAGGCCGGTGCCGCCGGCCTCCTTATCAGTGACCTGATCGGATGCCACAGCTCCTGGACCAGCTCGGGACCGCCCACGACAGCGTTGTCAGGGGCCGTACGCCATATCAGGCCGTCCGGATGGTGGAGTACGGCCGTGATCTCGTCCGGGGTCGGGGGAGCGCCGTTGCCGCGCAGGTACACCGCGCGCAGACCCAGGTTGCGCAGCCTGGTCAGGGCGCGCGCCCGGTTCTGGGCGTGAACGAGTACCCGCACGCTGCCGCAGCCGTCGGTGGGCGGGCGGGGCAGGTTCAGCGCCACCACCACCCTGCCGTTCGGCAGCTTGCAGAAACCTCCTGCGGCCATGCGGTCACATCCCCGTGTGCGTCGGTGTCAATAAGGGAGCCACAGGACGCACCTAAACACGATCGGCGGCAACCCGCCAGGGGTTGCCGCCGATACGCTTCTGACCTGCTACTTTACTTCTTCTTGGCCGAAGGCCCGACCTGGAGCGTGATCGTCGAGCCGTTCAGGGGCTCCTTGACGATCTTGATCCGGGTGTCGGTGTCAGTGATGTTGACACCTGCGAACGGGTTCGACGTGTCGTAGTAGCTCGACGTGCCGTCGTCGAAGACCGGGACGCCCGGCTTGGACTTGATCTTCGTCGGGACGTCGGCGTTGTGGAGCGTGACCGAGTCCGTCGGGTACCAGCTGAAGGTGGAGTCGTAGGCCTGGATGCGGTTGCGCATCAGCGTGCCGTCGGACCACTTGAGCGCGGTCGGGTGGGAGTCGACCGGGAGGATCAGGCCCTCGCCGGGGTGCTGGCTGGTGTTGTCGTCGGCCTGGGAGGTGTCCCACTTCCAGATCAACAGGCCGTTCTGGTAGGCGTAGTGCTCCACCCAGTCCGGACGGGTCGTCGAGAAGCCGTAGTTGTACGGCCCGACCTTCAACACCTTGTCGTACGACACGTATTGGCGGTTCTCGGCGAGGTAGTACTGCGCGTAGTCGTCCGTGATCGAGGCGCCGATGCGGGAGAAGCCGTTTGCGGTCCAGGCGGTGTCCGCCGTCTCGGCGTTGTCGGAGAACAGGGTCGCGCCGTCGGCGGTCACCGTGATCTCGTCGGCCGTGAAGCCCTTCAGGGCGACCCCGCCGTCGGACTGGTAGCGGAAGCGCAGCTGGATGTTCTTGCCCGCGTAGGCGTCCAGCGGGAAGGTCAGCTTCTGGTGGGCGTCGACCGTGCCGGTGAGGGCGGGCTTGCCGCTGCCGTCCTTCGGGATGGCGGTGCCGTCGGCCAGAGTGCCGTCGATCGGCGTCCAGTTGGCGCCGTCGGTGGAGACCTCGGTGTAGAGGTAGTCGTAGTCCTGCTCGATGTCCCACCAGCCGTCGAGGGTCAGCGCCGCCGAGGACTTGCCGGTCAGGTCGAGCGGGCGGGTCAGGGTGTTGCGCAGGTCGTTGCCGCTGCCGCTCCACCACTGGGTGGCGCCCTGGGCCGGCGGGACCACCGGGGTGGTGACCGTCTTCTGCGGGAGCTGGACCACGAGCGCCTGCGGGTTCTTGGTGTTGTACTCCGCGACGCCCAGCTTGTGGCTGGACCGCTTGCCGGCGTTGGCCACGTCGTAGTCGAGCCAGCCCAGTTGGAGCTTGTCCCAGGCGTTCATGTCGCCGGGCAGGTCACCGATGGAGTCCTTGCCGGTGCCGAGCCAGGAGCCGGAGGACATCAACGTCCAGAAACCGGTGGAGTTCTCGCCGCCGCCGGAGGTGTCGTACTCGTCGGGCAGGCCCAGGTCGTGGCCGTACTCGTGGGCGAAGACGCCGAGTCCGCCGTTCTCCGGCTGGATGGTGTAGTCGCCGACCCAGACGCCGGTGTCGCCGATCTGGGTGCCGCCGAGCTTGTTGGTGTCCGGGCCGGTGGAGCCGGCGTCGGTGCCGAAGGCGTACCAGCGGTGGGCCCAGATGGCGTCCTCGCCCTGGGCGCCGCCGCCCGCGGACTCGTCCTCGCCGGCGTGCACGATCTGGAAGTGGTCGATGTAGCCGTCGGGCTCGTTGAAGTTGCCGTCGCCGTCGAAGTCGTAGCGGTCCCACTGGTCGAACTCGGCCAGTTCCGCGGCGATTTCGGCGGCCGAGTCACCGGCGGCCTCGCGCTGGGCGACCCAGGCGTTGACTCCGTCCTGCACGGCGTACCAGGCGCCGGTGGACGCCTTGTTGGAGCCGTAACGGGCCTCGTTGTAGGGGACCTTGACCCAGTCGGTCACTTCGCCGTCGACCGAGTAGCGGCCCGAGGACTGCTTCTCGTAGTACTTCTTCAGCGACTCGGTCTTCTTGCCGGTGCCGAAGTACAGGTCCTGGAAGTGCGCCTGGTTGTAGTCCGCCTGCCAGGCCGTGCTGTTGTTCTGCTTGCGGTCCGGCTTGGCTATCCGGTTGTGCAGCGGACCGGCCGTGCCGCCGTAGCGGGGGTCGACCTGGTCGCCGAACTCCACCAGGATGGTGAAGATCTTGTCGGTCTTCTCCCGGCCGAGTTCGACGTACTTGCTGTCGCCCTTGCGGCTCTTGAGCTCGACCACCTGGGAGCCGTTGCGGTTCTTCACCGTGGCGTTCCCGGATATGACCTGGTCGAGCGCCTCCTGGCGCTGCGCCTCCCTGGTCTTGGTCAGCGGGCCGTCGAAGTCGTGCTCCCTGGCCTTCGCCGGCTGCGGGTCGTTCCGGTCGACCGCGGAGGCCTTCGTGGACGTGCTGTCCGCGGCCTGCGCCACGGCGAACGTCGAGAACGTGGCCGAGGCGGCCGCGAGGGCGACGATGGTCGCCGCCGTCCTGAACGTCCAGGATCTGTCAGTCACTTGTGCCCCTCCCCTATCAAGGCAAGTGAGCCGTATTTGACTAAAGGTTGGGGAGAAAAGACAGATCTTGACTTGGACCCGTCAATTGCATTATTAGGAGCCGGTGTTCGTATTGCGGACACATGACGGCAACACGACAGGCGCGCACAGCCGTCCACTTGATGGACGCCATGACTCCGTGCGCCCCCTGTGCTCCGGCACTGTTGGTTAGGTCACGCTTACTGTTCGTTCCACTCGGGCACACAGGCGATTAGAGTCGATTGGCGGAACGCCCGGGTGTCGGCGGAAAGCCAGGCCGACGCCCCCCGTGGACCCCCAATTCCGAGGACACGATTGACATGCCGCGTCCGACCGCCGCACAGATCACCTACGGTTCGATCACCGTCATCTTCTCGACGCTCGCCATGCTGCTGCTGTCACAGACGAGTTCGGCCGTGGGGACCGCGGTCATCGCCGTCTCGGCGCTCGCCCTCGGTCTACTGGTCGCCATGACGGTGCCACAGCCCAAGCCCCGCGTCGTCGCGGTGAGCCGGCCCGCGGAGCGCTCGGCCGAGCACCCAGCGGAAGAGCCCGTGCCCGCCGTGGCCACGGGCTCCAAGACCGCGGCCTGAACACCGGGTTCGCCGAGCCGGGGGCGCCGGGTCGTCCCGGGGTTCGCCGGGGCTGAGCCGGGGCGCTCCTCCCGTTCGCCGGGTCGTCCCCGGGTTCGCCGGGGTGAGCCGCGGCGCCCGTCGCGGTCGTCGGGGCGCCGACGGCTCGGCGGTCCGGGGCCGTGCCAGTTCCGGAGACGCGGCTCAGGCTCCGCGGTCACGGTCCCGGTACGGGTGCGCGCCTGGTCGTCACCGGGCTGGTCGGGGCGCGCCCGTCCTGTTCGCCGACGGTCGGCGGCCGTTCGGCGGTCCAGGCCCGTCACGGTCCCGGCCGCTCGGCCCGCGTGCTTCCGGGGTGACGT
This sequence comes from Streptomyces sp. NPDC050759, assembly GCF_044456945.1. Taxonomy (NCBI): domain Bacteria; kingdom Bacillati; phylum Actinomycetota; class Actinomycetes; order Kitasatosporales; family Streptomycetaceae; genus Streptomyces; species Streptomyces sp. NPDC050759. The sequence continues at coordinate 112,994 of NZ_JBITGI010000023.1, forward strand.
CCGGGGCCGCACGGGTCAGGTGGTGTTGACCACCACCGTCTTCGCCGCCTTGTCGTGCAGGCCCTGCTTGTAGGGCTTGTCGAAGTAGCTCCAGCCGCCCGAGATGGCCGTCCAGATGCAGGCGCAGCAGAACGCGAACGGGATCCACAGCACCGCCGAGCGGATCAGGGTGGTCTGCGTGGAGGGCGTGGAGCCGTTCTCGAGGTTCGCCACCCGCATGCCGAGCCACTTCTTGCCGAGCGTCTGCCCGGACCGGGAGATCATGACGGTGTCGTAGGCGATGTAGAGCACCGCGGCGAGCGCCGACTGGGCGAGCGACTTGCCGTACTGCATGTCGTCGCTGTCGACGTTGTACTCGCTGACCCCGACGCCCAGGGTGATCAGCCAGACGACGACGCCCACCATGATCATGTCGATGATCCGGGCGAGCGTGCGCCGGCCGCTGGGTGCCAGTGGGGGCATGCCGGCCAGCGGGTCGGCGGGGCCGCCGCCGTACGGGTCACCGCCGCTGTAGGGCGGCGGCGTGCTGTACGGCGATCCCGAGCCCTCGGCAGGCGGGGGCTGCTTCCTGAACGGGTCGTCATCCGGCGGCTGCTGTCCGGAGCCGGGGGGCGGTTCACTGCTCATGGCCCGAGTGGACCGCGAACCCCCCGGCTCCGCATCCGGCGGACGGCCGTCCGGAGTACCGAATCCTGTACGCCGTTCGCGGGACCGGCTCAGCCCGCCACGAACGTATGCGCCGCCTTGTCGTGCCAGCACTGGCGCCACGGCCGGTCGAACAGGCACCACGCGACACCCACGAGGCCGATACCGAGCAGGCCGGGCACGCTGTAGACCAGCCAGCGGCGCAGGGCGCCGGCGAAGGACGGGGGCTCGTGACCCTCGATGTCCCGCACCTCCAGGCCGAGCAGCTTCTTGCCGAGGGTGCGGCCCCACTTGGCGGTGGGCAGCGCCTCGTACAGGGCACCGGCGACGAGGAGCACGGCGACCACGATGCCGAGGTACACCGACGTGGTGCCGTCCAGCAGCCAGACCGTCACGGTCTCGCCGGACAGCTTGGCCGCGTCGACCTTCTCGTCGATGTGGTCGGCCGCCTTGGTGCCGAGCGGAACGGCGGCCACGGCGGTCACGGCACCGACGACGAGGGTGTCGACGAGGCGTGCGGCCAGGCGCTTACCGAGACCGGCGGGCCTGGCGGAGGCCTGGCGGCGGGCGGCCGCCTGGAAGATGTCCTCGACCGGCGGCTTCCAGGGGGCGGGCTGCTCCTCGTCGGGTCCGGCCAGGCGGTGCACCTGCTGTGCCCAGGAGGGCTGACCGCCACCGGGGCCCGGGCTCATGGGCGTGGCAGGGGGTTGGGCACCGGGGGGCTGGACTCCGGCGGCCTGTTGAGGGCCGTTCTGCTGGGGGACGCCTTGCTGGGGCACGCCCGGAGGGGCCGTCTGCGGGCCGGAGGCGGGGGTGGACTGCTGGGGGCCGGAGAGGGGGGCGGCAGCGGCGGAGGCGGGCCCCTGGGGGCCTGGGGCACCGGTCGCCGCGGCGCGCTCGGCGGCGGCCTTGCCGGCACCGAAGCCGGGGCCCTGAGGGCCGGTGGGGGCGACCGCGCCGCCTTCTGCGGCGGGCTGGGCGCCCGCGGCGCCGGTCGGGCCCGAGTACGCGGGCCCCGGTGTGCTTCCGTTCTGCGCCCCGGGCCCCCCGCCCTGCTGCGCCGTGCGCGGGGAGAGCGCGCGGAACTTCATGGTCCCGTCGTCGGACTGCTCGGCGGCTCCCGCTCCCCCGGACCCGGCCGTGGGCCGACGGAAGACCCGCGTGCCGCCGTCCTCGTCCGGCTCGGCGGGCGGGATCGTCGCGGTGCCGTCGGTACGGGCGGCGTGTCCGTCCGGCCGGCTCGGGGAGGCATCGTCGGCGGGCCCGTTCGGCCGGCCCGGGGAGGCACCGTCGGCGGGCCGGCCCGCACCGGCAACCCTCGGGTCGGCGCCCCGCGGACCACCCTGCTGCGGTACGCCGTGCTGCGCACCCTGGGCCCCGCCTGCCCCGCCTTGCTGAGCTCCTCCCTGCTGAGCCCCGCCCTGCTGAGCCCCTCCTTGCTGAGGAACCCCCTGAGGCGTCCCCTGCTGAGCCTGCGCAGCCCCCTGCGGGGACCCCCACGACACCCGGCGGTCCTGGTCGCCGCCGAAGCCCCCCTGGTGGGTCCGGTCGGCGCCCCACGCGGACGCGGGTTCGGGGCGGCTGCCGTGCTGGGCGTCGGGGTGCGGGGCTTCCTCGGCCGGGTCCTCGTCGAAGAAGTGCGGGCCCGTCTCCTCCACCGGAGCCGAGGCGGAGCCGCCGCCTGCCGGTGGCGCGAGCGGTTCGCCGGCCGCGGGGGCGGGACGGCTGGTGCCCGGTACCCAGGAGGAACCGTTCCAGTAACGGACATATCCAGGAATGGACGGGTCCGGGTAATAGCCCTCGCGGGGCCTGTCGTCACCGGGTGCCGGGGTTGGGGCGCTCATGTCCGTCGTCCCGTATCTGCTCGGGGGTCAATAGAGGGGGCTACACATCTATCAGACCGGCGCAAGACCCACCGCCAGTCCCACCGGACCCACCCCTTTTGAGCACGACCTGACACCGGCCGTGATACCGGCCGTGATACCGGCCTTGGCTACCGGTCGCGCTACCGGCCGTGACGCCGACCACGAAGCCGACCGCGGTACGGCCGGAAAAAAGTTCGCCGAACCCGCGTAATGATCCCGCCCCTTCCGCCTCTCCACTCGTACGGGCCCACCGCAGGACCCGGACGAGAGCCGAGAGAGGAACGAACGCCATGCACCGCACGGTGGTAGAGCGCGAACTGGAACTCAAACTCATCCTGTCGCCCGAGCGCGGCATCCCGGTCCCGGCCCGGCTGGGCTACCGCAGCGACGACCCCTTCGCCGTCCACGTCACCTTCCACATCGGTTCGGACCACCCCGTCCACTGGACCTTCGCCCGCGAACTCCTCGTGGAGGGGGTGTTCCGCCCGTGCGGGCACGGGGACGTGCGGGTGTGGCCGACGAAGGTCGCGGGCCGCGGCGTCGTCCTGATGGCGCTGAGCTCCCCGGCCGGCGACGCCCTTCTGGAGGCCCCGGCCGCGCAGGTCTCGTCCTGGCTGGAGCGCACGCTGAGGGTGGTCCCCCCGGGCTCCGAGGGGGAGCAGCTCGGTATCGACGACGGCCTCGCCGAACTGCTGGCCCCGACCCCGGCCGACGACCTCTGGCTGGGCGACCCCTGGCCAGGCGACACGTCGGCGGACGAAGGGGAGTGAGCGACCGCAACCATCAATTGAGGAACCACAACGGCGACCAGCCAGGTCCGCGAGAGCGGCGGCGGTTCAGCCGCAAAGAACAGTCAGAACAGCTTGCCCGGGTTCAGGATCCCCAGCGGGTCGAAGACCCCCTTCACCGCCCGCTGCATCTCCACCCCCACCGGGCCGATCTCCCGCGCCAGCCACTCCTTCTTCAGTACGCCCACGCCGTGCTCCCCGGTGATCGTGCCGCCGAGCTCCAGGCCGAGGGCCATGATCTCGTCGAAGGACTCGCGGGCGCGCCGGGACTCGTCGGGGTCGGCCGCGTCGAAGCACACGGTGGGGTGGGTGTTGCCGTCGCCCGCGTGGGCGACGACACCGATGGTGAGCTGGTGTTTCTCAGCGATCCGCTCGGTCCCTTCGAGCAGCTCGCCGAGCCGGGAGCGGGGCACGCACACGTCGTCGATCATCGTGGTGCCCTTGACGGCTTCGAGGGCGGTGAGGGAGAGCCTGCGGGCCTGGAGCAGCAGCTCCGACTCGGCCGCGTCCTCCGCCGGGACGACCTGCGAGGCGCCGGCCGCCTCGCACAGCGCGCCGACCGCCGCGAGGTCGGCCGCCGGGTCCGTGGTGTCGAAGGCCGCGAGGAGGAGGGCCTCGGTGGTCTCCGGGAGTCCCATGTGCGCCAGGTCGTTGACGGCCTTGACGGTCGTACGGTCCATCAGTTCGAGGAGGGACGGCACGTGCCCGCCCTCCATGATCCGGCACACCGCGTCGCAGGCGGCGGCCCCGGAGGCGAACTCGGCGGCCAGCACCAGCTGCTCGGGCGGCTTCGGCCTGAGCGCGAGGGTCGCCCGCACGACGATGCCGAGCGAGCCCTCGGAGCCGACGAAGAGGCGGGTCATGTCGTATCCGGCGACCCCCTTGGCGGTACGGCGGCCCGTGGACATGAGCCGCCCGTCGGCGAGGACGACGTCCAGTCCGAGGACGTACTCCGCCGTCACCCCGTACTTCACACAGCACAGCCCGCCCGACGCGGTGCCGATGTTGCCGCCGATCGTGCACATCTCCCAGCTGGAGGGGTCCGGCGGGTAGTAGAGGCCGAGTTCGTTCACCGCGCGGGAGAGGGTCGCGTTGACGACGCCGGGTTCGACGACGGCGATGCGGTCGACCCCGTTGATCTCCAGGATCCGGTCCATCTTGGTCAGGGACAGCACGATGCAACCGTCGGAGGCGTTGGCCGCGCCCGACAGGCCCGTGCGGGCGCCCTGGGGGACGACCGGGACGCGCAGTTCGGTGGCGATCCGCATGACGTGCTGGACCTGCTCGACCGTGCGCGGCAGGACCACGACGGCGGGGGTGCCGGCCGGGCAGAAGCTCGCCATGTCGTTGGCGTAGGAGACCGTGACGTCCGGGTCGGCGAGGACGGCCTCGGCGGGCAGACCGCTCAGCAGACGGTCGACGAGGTTGCCGGTGACCTCGTCGCGGGGGGCTTCGATACGGCTCATGATCACAGCGTCGCACCGGGGGCCATCGGTGTGAACCCCACCAGCGCCGACTGCCGAGCGCCGGGGTGTGGTCGCCGTATGGACGCACAGTGAGCGCCATGGAGAACCAAGCCACGGAGAACCGCCGGGCCCGGCTGCACGGGCGTGTGGTGGCGGCCGCGGTCGCGGGCTGCGCGGTGCTCGGTACGGCGCTGATGCTGCTGCCCCCGGAGCGGACGGCGACCCGCTCTCCCGCCCCGGCCCCGGGTGCCCAGGCGCTGTCGGCGGTCGCCGCCGGGGTGCCGGCCGCGCTGCCCGACCTGGCGGCGCTGATCGGTGCGCGGGAGAGCCACTTGCGCCGGCATCCCGAGGACGCCGAGTCGTGGGCCGTGCTCGGGACGGCGTACGTCGAGCAGGCGCGGCGGACGGCCGACCCGGCGTTCTACGCGAAGGCCGACGACACGCTGCGGACGTCCCTGCAGGTACGCAGGAACGCGGCGGCCCTCGATGGTCTGGCCGCCCTCGCGAACGCGCGCCGGGACTTCCGGACCGCGCTGACCTGGGGTGAGGCGGCGCGGAACCTGGAGCCGAAGCGGTGGACGACGTATCCGGCGCTGATCGACGCGTACACGGGGCTCGGGGACTACAAGGCGGCTCATGGGGCGCTGGAGCGGCTGATGGAGCTGCGGTCGGGGCCCGCGGTGCGGGCGCGGGCGGCGGCCGTGTACCGGGACCGGGGCTGGCGCGAGGACGCGGCCGCCCAGCTGGCCGACGCGGCGGCGGAGGCGCGGGCGCCGGCCGAGCGGGCCGAGTATCTGGAGCGGGCCGGGCAGCTCGCCTGGGAGCGCGGCGACCGCGAGGACGCGCTGCGGCACTTCCAGGAGACGGTCCGTCTCGACCCCGACCAGCGGGCCGCGCAGGCCGGGCAGGGGCGGGCCCTTGCGGCACTGGGCCGCACGACGGAGGCCCTGAACGCCTACCGGATGGCCCTCGCGAACCAGCCGCTGCCGCAGTACGCCCTGGAACTGGGCGAGTTGTACGAGTCGCTGGGGCTCGCACAGGCGGCCCGGGTGCAGTACGACCTGCTGCTGGCGAGGGTGCGGAGCGCCGAGGCGTCCGGGGCCGACGAGGAGCTGGTTCTCGGGCAGTTCGAGGCGGACCACGGTGACCCGGCTTCCGCCGTACGGCGGCTCAGGGCCGAGTGGCGGCGGCAGCCGGGGATCGCGGTGGCGGACGCGCTGGGGTGGGCGCTGCACCGGGCGGGCCAGGACCGGGAAGCCCTGGGGTACGCCCGGATCGCGACGGACAGGGCACACGGGGGCGGGGTGCGCAGCGCGCTGTACGCGTATCACCTGGGCATGATCGAGCGGGAGCTGGAGCAGCCCGCCTCCGCGCGCCGGCATCTGCAGGAGGCCCTGCGGATCAACCCCTACTTCTCGCCCTCGCGGGTGCGCGCGGCGCGGGAGGCGTTGGCGGCGCTGGGAGACGTGCCGGACCAGGGACTACCGGCGACGGACCCGAGCAGGGGCTAGAGGTTGCCCCGCTTCTCCTGCTCTCGTTCGATGGCCTCGAACAGGGCCTTGAAGTTGCCCTTTCCGAAGCCCATCGAGCCGTGCCGCTCGATGAGTTCGAAGAACACGGTCGGCTTGTCCTGGACCGGCTTGGTGAAGATCTGCAGCAGATAGCCGTCCTCGTCGCGGTCGGCGAGGATCTTCAGCTCGCGCAGGGTCTCGACGGGGACGCGGGTGTCGCCGACCCACTCGCCGAGGGTGTCGTAGTAGGAGTCGGGGGTGTCGAGGAACTGGACTCCCGCCGCCCGCATGGTCCTCACGGTCTGCACGATGTCGTTGGTGTTCAGCGCGATGTGCTGGACGCCCGCGCCGCCGTAGAACTCCAGGTACTCGTCGATCTGGGACTTCTTCTTGGCGAGGGCGGGCTCGTTGATCGGGAACTTCACCTTGAGCGTGCCGTCGGCCACGACCTTCGACATCAGCGCGCTGTACTCGGTGGCGATGTCGTCGCCCACGAACTCCTTCATGTTCGTGAAGCCCATGACCTTGTTGTAGAAGCCGACCCACTCGTTCATCCGGCCGAGCTCGACGTTGCCGACGCAGTGGTCGACGGCCTGGAAGGTGCGGTGGGCGGGAGGTTCGACGATCGGGGCGGCCGCGGTGTAGCCCGGGAGGTAGGGGCCGTCGTAGCCGGTGCGCTCGACCAGGGTGTGGCGGGTCTCGCCGTAGGTGGCGATCGCGGCGAGGACGACCGTGCCGTGCTCGTCCTTCAGCTCGTACGGCTCGGCGACCGAGCGGGCGCCGTGCTCGAGGGCGTAGGTGTAGGCGCGGCGGGCGTCCGGGACCTCGATGGCGAGGTCGATCACGCCGTCGCCGTGCTCGGCCACGTGCTGGGCGAGGAAGTGGCCCCAGGGGGTGGCGGGCTTGACGACCGAGGTGAACACGAAGCGGGCGGAGCCGTTCTCCAGCACATAGCTCGCGGTCTCGCGGCTGCCGTTCTCCGGTCCGGAGTACGCCACGAGCCGCATGCCGAAGGCGGTCGAGTAGTAGTGCGCCGCCTGCTTGGCGTTGCCGACGGCGAAGACGACCGCGTCCATTCCCTTGACCGGGAAGGGATCGGCCTGCCGGGCGGTGTCGGGAGTGTGGTGTGTGGTCTGCGTCATGTCCGAAGCCTGGCTCCGGTCTGCAAGGTGCGCAATAGTTTGCGTATTCACTGGACAATCTGTTCAGCAATACGGCCGCGTCGGCGGCCTTTCTGTACAGGATGACCACTGGTCCGGGAGGCCTGCGTGGGGATCGACGAGCTGGACGGGCGGATCATCGTGCTCCTCGCGCGCGAGCCGCGGATCGGGGTGCTTGAGATGTCCCGGCGGCTGGGGGTGGCCCGGGGGACCGTGCAGGCGCGGCTGGACCGGCTTCAGTCGAACGGAGTCATCCGGGGATTCGGTCCGCAGGTCGATCCGGCGGCGCTCGGCTACCCGGTGACCGCGTTCGCCACGCTCCAGATCCGGCAGGGGCAAGGGGCCGACGTGCGGGCGCACTTGGCGACCGTGCCGGAGGTCCTGGAGCTGCACACCACCACCGGCAGCGGGGACATGCTGTGCCGCCTGGTGGCCCGCTCCAACGCCGATCTCCAACGTGTGATCGACCGGGTTGTCGGTTTCGATGGGATCGTCCGGGCCGCCACCGCGATCGTCATGGAGAACCCCGTTCCGCTGCGGATCATCCCGCTGGTGGAGCAGGCGGCGGAGGACTCGGCGAGGACCTGACCGCGACCGTGGGGTGAGCCGTGTGAGCTTCTGGGAGTACCTCGGCAACCGCCACCAGCAGCTGCTCACGGACGCCTACCAACACGCGAGCGTCGTGTTCCAGTGCATGGTCGTGGCGACGGCGATCGGGGTGCTGATCGGGGTCGTGACCTATCGGAGCGAGTGGGGCGGCAACCTCGCCACCACGGCCACCTCGACGATCCTGACCGTCCCCTCGCTCGCCATGATCGGTCTGCTCATCCCGGCCGTGGGCCTGGGCGTACCGCCCACGGTGATCGCCCTGACGCTGTACGGGCTGCTGCCGATCGTGCGCAACGCGATCGTCGGGCTGCGCGGGGTCGATCCCTCGCTGGTGGACGCGGCCAGGGGTATCGGGATGTCCCGGGTGACGCGGCTGGCACGGGTCGAGCTGCCGCTCGCCTGGCCGCCGATCCTGACCGGGATCCGGGTCTCGACCCAGATGCTGATGGGCATCGCCGCGATCGCCGCCTACGCCTCCGGGCCCGGCCTCGGCAACGAGATCTTCCGCGGCATCGCCTCGCTGGGCAGCAAGAACGCGCTCAACCAGGTGCTCGCCGGCACGCTCGGGATCATCGTCCTCGCCCTGCTGTTCGACGCGGCGTACGTCCTCATCGGACGGCTGACCATTCCGAGGGGGATCCGTGGCTGAGACGTCCGGCACCTCGGGTGCGTCCATCGAACTGGAGAACCTGACCAAGAGGTATCCGAGCAATCCGCGGCCCGCCGTCGACAACGTCACCATGGAGATCAAGGCCGGCGAGCTCGTCGTCTTCGTCGGGCCGTCCGGATGCGGCAAGTCGACGACACTCAAGATGATCAACAGGTTGATCGAGCCGACCGGTGGACGCATCCGGATCAACGGTGCGGACGTGACCGGCATTGATCCGGTCAAGCTGCGCCGCAAGGTGGGCTATGCGATCCAGTCGGCCGGTCTCTTCCCGCACATGACGGTCGCGCAGAACATCGCGCTCGTGCCGAAGATGCTCGGCTGGCCGAAGGCACGGATCAGGGACCGGATCGAGGAGCTGCTCGACCTCGTCGGGCTCGACCCCGGGGAGTTCCAGGGCCGCTATCCACGCGGGCTCTCCGGTGGCCAGCAGCAGCGGGTGGGGGTGGCGAGGGCATTGGCGGCGGACCCTCCCGTCCTGCTGATGGACGAGCCGTTCGGTGCGGTCGACCCGATCACCCGCGACCATCTCCAGGACGAGCTGATCAGGCTCCAGCACGAGCTGCACAAGACGATCGTCTTCGTCACCCATGACTTCGACGAGGCGATCAAGCTCGGTGACCGGATCGCCGTCCTGCGCGAACGGTCCCACATCGCCCAGTTCGACACCCCCGAGGCCATCCTGACCAACCCGGCGGACGATTTCGTGTCCGGTTTCGTCGGAGCCGGGGCGGCGCTGAAGCGGCTGAACCTCACCCGCGTACGGGATGTGAAGATCACCGACTATCCGACGGTGACCGTCGACGACCCCGTCCAGGAGATCTTCAACAAGCTCCGGGGCAGCGGTACGAACGAGATCCTGCTGCTCGACAGGCGCGGACGGCCGTACAAGTGGCTCCGGCGCGGCGACATGATGCGCGCCAAGGGATCGCCGGCCCGGGCCGGGACGCTGGTGAGCGACACGGTGACCAGGGACGCGACGCTGCGGGACGCGCTGGAGGCGGTGCTCGTCGACAGCTCGGGGCGGGTCGCGGTGACCGGGCGGCGCGGTGAGTACACGGGGGTCGTCGACATGGAGACGCTCATGGTCTCCGTGCACGAGCTTCTGGAGGCCGACCGGCTGGAGGCCAGGGAGCACCGGCACGCGCTGGAGGAGATGCGGGCCGCCCAGACGCACGCCGAGCAGGAGGGGGCGTGACGAGCCGCGGGCCGGCGACGCCGGAGATCCTTGAACCGGAGGAGATCGTCGCACCGGAGGAGACCGTCGCACCGGAGGAGACCGAGGCCCCTCCCCCGCCGGACCCGCCCATCAAGCGGGTGACCTGGCAGAAGCTGACCTTTCTGCCCGCGTTCCTCATCGCCGTCCTGCTCGCGACCTGGCTGTGGTTCGCGCAGGCCGACCTGGACCCGATCTCCGAGAACGCGCTGTCGAACGGGCAGGTCTCCAAGGCCCTGTGGCAGCAGGTGGAGCTGACGGCGATCTCGACGTTCTTCGTGCTGATCATCGCGATCCCGCTGGGGATCGTGCTGACCCGCAGGGCCTTCCGGAAGGCGAGCCCGGTGGCGATGGCGGTCGCCAACATGGGCCAGGCGACCCCGGCGATCGGCCTGCTGGCCCTGCTGGTGATCTGGCTGGGCACGGGCAGGAAGGCGGCCCTGATCGGTATCGTCGCCTACGCCGTCCTGCCGGTCCTGTCGAACACGATCGCGGGCCTGAAGGCGAACGACCCGACCCTGCTGGAGGCGGCACGGGGCATCGGGATGTCGTCCATGGGGGTGCTGTCACGCGTCGAACTCCCGCTGGCCGTCCCGCTGATCCTCGCGGGCGTCCGCACCGCCCTGGTCCTCAACGTCGGTACGGCGACCCTCGCGACCTTCGGCGGGGGCGGCGGGCTGGGCGTCCTGATCACCACGGGTATCACCAACCAGCGGATGCCGGTACTGATGCTCGGCTCGATCCTCACGGTGACGCTGGCCCTGCTGGTCGACTGGCTGGCCTCCTTGGCCGAACTGGTGCTCAGGCCGCGGGGGTTGGAGGCGGGCAGGTGAGGCGGACCAGCCTGCCGACAGCCGGGACCCTGACCGCTCGGACCCCAGGAGCCGGAGGCGGACACAGGAGACGGACCTGTCTGACGCTGGCCGGGGTCCTGGTGCTGCTGTCCGGCTGCGGGCTGACCAGTGGCTCCCCCATGGTCGACGACGTGAAGCCGGGTTCGATCGGGCGGGGTGAGCCGCTCAGGGGCGCGGATCTGACGGTCACGTCGAAGGAGTTCACCGAGCAGCTGATCCTCGGCGCGATCATGGGGATCGCGTTCCAGGCGGCCGGCGCGGATGTGCTCGACCGCACGGGGATCCAGGGGTCGGTCGGAGCGCGGGAGGCGGTCAAGTCCGGTGACGCGGACGGGATGTACGAGTACACGGGCACCGCGTGGATCACGTACCAGGGCAACGGTGAGCCGATCACCGATCCGCAGGAGCAGTGGGCGGCGGTACGGAAGGCCGACCTGGAGAACGGGCTGACGTGGCTGCCGAAGGCGTCCCTTGACAACACCTATGCCCTCGCCATGAACCGGGCCGGCTTCAGGAAGTACGGCACGAGGACGCTCTCCGACGTGGCCGCGCTGGCGAAGAAGGACTCCGGTGCGGTGACGCTGTGCGTGGAGGGCGAGTTCGCCAACCGCGCGGACGGACTGCCGGGCCTGGAGAAGGCGTACGGGATGAGCGTCCCGGCGAAAAACATCACCCAGATGGACACCGGGATCATCTACACCCAGGTGGCGAAGGGCAGTTGCCGGTACGGGGAGGTCTTCACCACCGACGGGCGCATCACCTCCATGAACCTGGTGGTGATGAGGGACGACCGGACGTTCTTCCCCCACTACAACGCGGCTCCCGTGATCAACTCCAAGGCCCTGAAGAGGTGGCCGGCCATCGCGGAGGTCCTGGACCCGGTCACGGAGAGGCTGGACAACGCGGTGGCGCGGGAGTTGAACGCGAAGGTGGATGTCGCCGGGGAGGATCCGCATCAGGTGGCGCTGGACTGGATGAAGGCGCAGGGGTTCGTGAAGTAGCAGGGGTTCGTGATGTACGGGTGCCGGCCGTCGCCGGGACGCGTTACGTGACCAGTTACAAAGAACCCGTTGCAAAGGACTCTTTGCAGCACTATCTTTGGACGCATGCCGGAAGAGCCCAACGTACGGAAACTCGACGCCCGTTCACTGCGCGGGCTGGCGCATCCCCTGCGGATGGAACTGCTCAACGCCCTGCGCCGGCGCGGTCCCGCCACCGCGTCGATGCTCGCCGAGCGACTGGGCGAGTCCAGCGGAGCCACCAGCTACCACCTGCGACAGCTCGCCGAGTACGGCTTCATCGCGGATGCCCCGGAGCACGGCAAGGGGCGCGAGCGGTGGTGGAAGGCCGTGGACGAGGGCCTGACCTTCGACACCACCGAGTTCGACGGGGCGGGACCGGAACTGCGCGGGATGGCCGAAATCTTCCTGCACGAAGTGGCCGCCACCCACGCTCGCGAGTTGTCCACCTGGCTCCACACCCGCGAGCGCTGGTCCAAGGACTGGATCCGCTCCACCGACATGAGCGACGCGACGCTCCAGCTCACACCCGAACTGGGCGCCGAGCTCGTCGGCAAGATGCACGCCCTGATCAACGACTACCGCGGCCGGGTCACCGACGAGGACCCCGGCTCGGAGCAAGTACGCATCCACACGCACCTGTTCCCCACCGAGACGGACTGAAGGGCCCCGCCATGCACCCCGAGACCCACCTCGCCCTGCACCACCTCCGCGCCGCCGACCTCCGTGCCGAGGCCGACGCGCACCGCCTCGCCGCCCAGGCCAAGCGGCCGTACGCCATCAGGACCCGGCTCGGCTGGACCCTGGTGGAGGTCGGACTCCGGTTGGCCTCGCCCAGGCCGGCCCTCGCGCACTAGCAGGCGGGGACGGACCCCTTACCCGACTCCAGCGCGGCCAGCGCGCTCACCGCCCCCTTCAGGGACGTCACCGGAATCAGTCGCAGCCCCTTCGGCAGCTCCGCCTTCGCGTCGGAGCACTCCTCCTCGGGGACCAGGAACACCGTCGCCCCGTCCCGCTTCGCGGCCTGCGTCTTCAGTGCCACGCCGCCCACCGCGCCGACCGTCCCGTCCGCGTCGATCGTCCCCGTCCCGGCGATGGTGCGGCCGCCCGTGAGGTCGCCGCCGGCGCCGTCACCGTTCAGCTTGTCGATGATCCCCAGGGTGAACAGCAGCCCGGCGCTGGGCCCGCCCACGTCCGCGAGCTTCAGCGTGACCTTGACCTTGTCGTCTCCGAGCTTGAGGTAGTTCAGCGCCGCCTCGGTCGCCGCGTCCTGGGACTCCTTCATCTGCGCGGTGTTGTGCTTCTCGATCTCCTGGACGCTCTGCCCGCTCGGGTAGACGGCGTCGTGGGGCATGACCGCCCGGTCGGTGCGGAACCAGCTGTCGAAGATGTCACCGAGCGAGACATGGGTGTCGGGCCCGGTCGCCTCGATGGTCGTCATCCGCAGCTGCCCACTCGTCGTACGCGTCTTCGCCCCGGAGATCGTGATCACCTCAGCGCCCTTGTTCTCGCCGAGCACGTTCGCCGTCATCCCGGGCTGCGCCAGCGCGAACGGCAGCGGCGCGAAAAGGGCCGTGGCGACCAGTGCCACAACGGGCAGGGCACAGACGGCGACGGCCTGGGGGCGCGTGAGGCGAGAGAGCACGGGATCAATCTAACGCGGCGGTCACTTCCGGCCACGAGCCGGTCAGCCCCGTACCGCCGGCGCATCCCCGCCGACAGCCGCATGCCGACCTGCGGCGACCGCACCCACCCAGGGGCGCGGGGCTGTATCGATGTGCGGCTACCGCCGCGCGGGCGCGACCAGCCCCCACCGGACCCGGGGTCGACGACGAAAGCCGCACCACACCGCTCAGCTCAGCGCCTCCGCGACCTCCCGTGCCGCGTCCACCACCCGCGGCCCCACCCGCTCCGGCACCGCGTCGGCCAGCATCACGACCCCCACACTGCCCTCGACCCCGGTGACCCCGAGCAAAGGAGCGGCCGCCCCACTGGCCCCCGCCTCCAGCTCGCCGTGCGTCAGCAGGTACCCCGGCTCCCCGAACCCCTGCTGCCGAGCCGCGAGAATCGCCCGCCCCGCGGCCCCACGGTCCAACGGATGCCGGAACCCCGCCCGATACGCCACGTGATAGTCCGTCCACGTGGGCTCCACGACGGCCACGGCCAGGGCGTCGGCTCCGTCCACCAAGGTGAGGTGTGCCGTCGCCCCGATGTCCTCCGCGAGCGAGCGCAGCGCGGGCAGCGCGGCCTCCCGTACCAGCGGATGCACCTGCCGCCCCAGCCGCAGTACGCCCAGCCCCACCCGGGCACGCCCGCCCAGATCACGCCGAACGAGGGCGTGCTGTTCCAGCGTGGCCAGCAACCGGTACACCACGGTCCGGTTCACACCCAGTTTGTTGGAAAGCTCGGTGACGGTGAGCCCGTGGTCCGTGTCGGCCAGGAGCTTGAGGACACGTAGTCCCCGGTCAAGCGTCTGAGAGGTCTCCGCGGTCACGACGCCCACTCCTCCAAGTGGTGAGGTCGGCGGGCCCCTCACGGCAGATGCGTCACCGAGTCCCGTCGGCAACGCGCTTCAGAGGCCGCCGAACGGACGGCGGCCCGGTCTGTTTCCGGACCGCGTCGCTTCACGGCTGCGCTCCGCGGCGGCGCTGCCACGGGGCGTGTGCGTAGCGGGACAGTAGCGAAGCGGGTTCGCTCAGCGGAAGCCTCCGTCCAGAATCCGGGCAGTAGCCGGTACGGACCACTCCGTTTGTCCTGATACGTGCGGTCCGGCACGTACGGTCCGACCCATGCGGTCCCACATGCGGTCCGACACGTACGGTCCCTCGCCGCGGCACGACGAGGCGCCCCGCGTCACCGCATCCGGGTGGCCCACTCCTGCACCTTGGCGATCCGCTGCCGCAGCTGCCCGGCCGTGGCCTCAGCGCTCGGCGGCCCACCGCACACCCGGCGCAGCTCGGTGTGGATCACCCCGTGCGGCTTGCCGCTCTGGTGGACGTAGGCACTCACCATCGTGTTGAGCTGCTTGCGCAGCTCCATCATCTCCTTGTGCGAGACGACGGGCCGCCGTTCGGCGGGCAGCTCGAGGAGGTCCGCCTCGGTGTCCGGCTTCTTACGGCTGTGCGCGATCTGCCGGGCCTGCCGCTTCTGGAGCAGCAGCTGCACCTGGTCCGGCTCCAGGAGCCCGGGAATCCCGAGGTAGTCCTGCTCCTCCTCGCTCCCCGGGTGCGCCTGCATGCCGAACTCGGCACCGTCGTAGAGGACGCGGTCGAAGACGGCCTCGGACTCCAGCGCCTCGAAGGCGAACTGCTCCTGCTCGCCGGTGTCCTCGTCCTCCTCCTTGTTCGCCTCCTCCATCTCCTTCTCCGACTCGGCGTAAGGGTCCTCCTCGCCCTCCTTCTTCGGCTTGTCGAGGGCGTGGTCCCGTTCCACCTCCATCTCGTTGGCGAAGGTCAGCAGGTCCGGGACGGTCGGGAGGAAGACGGAGGCGGTCTCACCGCGCCGCCGGGACCGTACGAAACGGCCGACGGCCTGGGCGAAGAAGAGCGGCGTGGAGATGGTGGTGGCGTAGACGCCCACGGCGAGGCGGGGCACGTCGACGCCCTCGGACACCATGCGGACGGCGACCATCCACCGGTCGTTGCTCGCACTGAAGTCGTCGATCCGCTTGGACGCGCCGGCGTCGTCGGACAGGACGAGGGTCGCCTTGTTGCCCGTGATCTCGCGGATCAGCTTGGCGTACGCGCGCGCGGAGTCCTGGTCGGAGGCGATGACGAGGGCACCGGCGTCCGGGATGCCCTTCCTGACCTCGGTCAGCCGCTGGTCGGCGGCGCGCAGGACGCTCGGCATCCACTCACCGCGCGGATCCAGGGCCGTACGCCAGGCCTGGCTGATCGCGTCCTTGGTCATGGGTTCGCCGAGCCGGGCGGCGATCTCGTCGCCCGCCTTGGTCCGCCAGCGCATGTTGCCGCTGTAGGAGAGGAAGATGACCGGCCGCACGACATGGTCGGCCAGCGCGTTCCCGTAGCCGTAGGTGTAGTCGGCGGCGGACCGCCGGATGCCGTCGTTGCCCTCCTCGTACGCCACGAAGGGGATCGGGTTGGTGTCGGACCGGAAGGGCGTACCGGTGAGCGCGAGCCGGCGGGTGGCGGGCTCGAAGGCCTCCAGGCACGCCTCGCCCCAGGACTTGGAGTCACCGGCGTGGTGGATCTCGTCGAGGATGACGAGGGTCTTGCGCTGCTCGACCCGGTTGCGGTGCAGCATCGGCCGTACGCCCACGCCCGCATAGGTGACGGCGACGCCGTGGTAGTCCTTGCCGAGCGGCCCGGCGCTGTACTCGGGATCGAGCTTGATCCCTATCCGCGCCGCCGCCTCGGCCCACTGCTTCTTCAGATGCTCGGTCGGCGCGACGACCGTCACCTGCTGCACGACATGGTGGTGCAGGAGCCAGGAGGCGAGGGTGAGGGCGAAGGTCGTCTTGCCCGCGCCGGGGGTCGCGACGGCCAGGAAGTCACGCGGCTGCTCCTGGACGTACTTGTCCAACGCACCTTGCTGCCAGGCACGCAGCTTGCTGGCGGTACCCCAGGGGGCCCGGCCGGGGAAGGCGGGGGAAAGGTGGTGGGAGGAGGCGGCGGTGGTAGTCACGGTCTCCGTCGGGGTCGAGCGGCTCGGCGGTGTCTTCGGCTGTGTATGACGACCGGGTCACCCTACCGGCGACCGGGTGGTGTCAACGCGCGCGCGGGGCCGGGTCGCTCGTGGGTGGGACAGAGGTCACATCACCGCTCGGCCAGCTCTCGCAGCACCTCGGAGATGGCCTTGACCTCGTCCAGGCTGCCGGTCGCCACGGCGATGACCAGTCGCTCGGCCGCGTCGATGTCAGGGCGCAGCTGGACGTCGTTCATCGCCAGGAAGACGACACAGGACACCCAGGCTGTGCGCTTGCTCCCATCGATGAAGGGTCGGTTGATCTCCAGTGAGTGCAACAACGCCGCCGCCTTGTCGAACAGGTCGGGGTACGCCTCCTGCCCGAGCACCGACGCGGAGGGGCGATGCGCGGCCGCCCCCAGCAGACCCGCGTCACGAACAACGACGTCCTGGTCATCGACAACGTGCTGGGCGATGGCCAGGACGTTCTCGGCGGACAGATAGACACATGTCACTTGAGCCGCTCCAGCAGTTCGGCCCACTTGACGGTCTGCTCCTTGGCGGCCTTGCGGACCAGAGCCTCATGCGCAGTCCTGGCCAGGTAGTCGTCCACGGCCCTCAGAAGTATGGCGTGCATGCTGGTGCCCTCCTCCTCGGCGCGCAGCTTCAGTGCTTCGGTCTGGTCGTCACGGAGACGCAGGTTCATGGCCATACCAGAACGGTACCACTGTCTGGTGTCAAAGTGGTACCACTTACGAGTGCGGTGTCCGCAATCGCGTAGTCACCCACGCCCCCACCAACGCCACCCCCGCCATCGGCAGGAACACCACGGCGAACGCGGCCGGATGCGAGCCGGACGCCTCCGTCGCCGTATGGCTCACCGTGCCGCCGCCCAGCGCCGCGAAGGCCGCGCCGCCCGCCGCCAGCAGGACGGCGTTGGAGAGGCCGTCGGAGATCTGGAGGGAGGCGGAGTTGGTGCCGGCCTCCTCGGGGGCGGAGAGATGGAGCAGCAGCACGCTGGTGGAGGAGATCACCAGCCCCATCCCGAAGCAGCCGAAGCCCCAGGCGACGGCGACGGTCCAGACGGGCACGGAGTGGATCAGCACACTCGGCGCGGCGGCGATCGCGGCAGCGACCAGCACCATGCCCCCGGTCATCAGCCGTTCCCGGTACGGCTCCACTCGCGCCCGCGACTGCACCCACGACCCCAGCGCCCACGTAACGCCGCCCGCCGCGAGCGAGAACCCGGCCAGTGTCGGCGACAGCCCCCGCTGGGTGACCAGCATCAACGGCACGAAGGACTCGGCGGCGACGAAGGACCCCGCGGCGACCCCGCGCAGCAGCACGACGGAGGGCAGCCCGCGCGCCGCCCGGTACGTCCCGCGCGGGAGCAGCCCGAGCACGGCCGGCACGAGCAGCGCGACGCCCGCGAGGCCGGGGAGCAGGGAGAGGGGACGCAGATCCTGGGCGGCGTACTGGAGGAGCCCGGCACCGAGGGAGATCCCGAGGGCGAGCCGGATGCGGCGACGGTCGAAGGCGGCGTGTCCGTTGCCGTCGTCGACGGGCCCGGAGGCCCGCCGCCGTATCTGCGGCAGGGCGAGCACCAGCGGAAAGACCACCAGTACCGGAATCCCGACGAACACCCACCGCCACCCGAGGTGCTCGGTCACGGCCCCGGCCGCGAGCGGCCCCACGATCGAGGGCACGACCCAGCCCGCAGCGAACGCCGCCATGATCGCGGGCCGCAGCCGCTCCGGGTAGGCCCGCCCGACGACGACGTACAGCGCCACGATGACCAGCCCGCCCCCGAACCCCTGCACGGCCCGCCCGAGAATGAACTGCCACATCGCGCCGGCCGTCCCGGACAACAGCAGCCCGGCACCGAAGCCGGCGATCCCGGCGGCCAACGCCCCCAGCGGCCCCCGCCGATCCGCCCACTGCCCGGCCAGCACCATCCCGAACAGGCTGGTGGTGAAGTACCCGGAGAACGCGAACGCGTAGAGCGCGACCCCGTCCAACTCCCGCGCGGCCACCGGCATGGCGGTCCCGACAGCGGTGGCCTCGAACGCGATGAGCAGCACGACGGACACGATGCCGATACTCAGCGCCCGGTACGAACGCCCCAGCACCCCCTCCCCCACCTCGTCGACGGACAGGACCTCAGGGTCATCAGTGACACCGGCGTCACGCGGTTCCAGGACTGCCATGCCCGCCAGAGTAAGGTCCACAGCCCCCATTGACCCCTGTCAAAAGCCCACCTGACCCTGAGACCTTGGTCGTACGACCACCACCGGCCAGGGCCCGTTCATGAACGGCGTATGGCAGTCCCGTTGCAGCCCTCACGATCCCCTTGAGCCCTCCCCCGTCCCGCCATACGGTCATTCCACCGAGTTCGGCAGGAGCACCTCGCTCCACCGACCCGGCCGTGTGCCCGAGTGGCTCAGGGACTCGCCTGCAAAGCGAGTTACGCGGGTTCGATTCCCGCCACGGCCTCTGTGGCGTTGACCAGGCAATACGAAGGGGCGGCACCCTTGAGGGGGCGCCGCCCCTTCGTCGTCCGTCTCAGTTGCGCTCCATCTCTTGCGGCTCGATGGATGAGCGCGCTATCGAACGAAAGCGCCGTTCCTGAATGACCGAGTGACGGTGAGTCCTTCGGCTTTCCGCTCCCCACATTCCCCAGTTGGTTCACTCCATGAACCAACTGGGGCTGCGTCTGAGCCTCATGACACAGCGGACAGTCTTTGTTGCCCGACGGGAGCTCAGGCCTTCTGTTTTCATTCGGATCACTCTCACGGGCGTGCGATAGGTTGCCGGCCATGACTGATCTTGGACCTGTCGCCTGGCCACCTGCCCCGATCAGGACCGAGA
>NZ_JBITGI010000024.1:0-197 GCF_044456945.1 Streptomyces sp. NPDC050759
GGTAACGGACGCCGGCCGCTGCGGGCGGACACCCCCCACCCCGTCCCCTTGCCGCCGTACGCGGCTAACGGCCCGTCGTGGCGCGCGGTGCGGCAAACGGTCCGTCGTGGCTCGCGGGGCGGCCAACGGTCCGTCGTGGTGCGTGAGGTGGGGATCGGTCCGTTGTGGCGCCGGTGACTGCAACTCCTCAGGGGCGC
>NZ_JBITGI010000024.1:296-20888 GCF_044456945.1 Streptomyces sp. NPDC050759
AGGGGAACTGCGCGATCAGCCCCCACCGGCCTGCAGCCGCCCGACTACCTGACCCGGCATCCTCGTAGGCGCCCGGCTCAGGCCCAGCGCAGCTGCCCGCGGGGAACTGCGCGATCAGCCCCCACCGGCCTGCAGCCGCCCGACTACCTGACCCGGCATCCTCGTAGGCGCCCGGCTCAGGCCCAGCGCAGCTGCAGGTGCAACAGGGTATGTGTCACAGCGCGCCCCGGTTCCCCGCAGCGCCGGTGGACCCTATCGTCAAGGTCATGTTCGCTGTCTACGCCGCCCGAATCGACCGCGACGACCCGCTCTCGGGACTGGAGTTGGGGGAGCGCCCGGCCCCCGAAGCTCGCCCGGGTTGGAGCGTCGTCGACGTCAGGGCCGCTTCCCTCAATCACCATGACCTCTGGTCCCTGCGGGGCGTGGGCCTCGCGGAGGACAAGTTGCCGATGATCCTCGGCTGTGACGCCGCCGGTGTCGACGAGGACGGCAACGAGGTCGTCCTGCACTCCGTCATCGGGCAGAGTGGGCACGGCGTCGGCCCCAAGGAGCCCCGTTCCATCCTCACCGAGCGCTATCAGGGGACGTTCGCCGAGCAGGTTGCCGTGCCGACCTGGAACCTCCTCCCCAAGCCGAAGGAGCTTTCCTTCGCGGAGGCCGCCTGTCTGCCCACGGCCTGGCTGACGGCGTATCGGATGCTGTTCACGAATGCCGGGGTCCGGCCCGGAGACTCCGTGCTGGTGCAGGGCGCGGGCGGTGGTGTCGCCACGGCCGCGATCGTGCTGGGGAAGGCCGCGGGGCTGCGGGTCTTCGCCACCAGCCGGGACGAGGCCAAGCGGAAGCGTGCGGTGGAGCTCGGGGCCGTGGAGGCGCTGGAGTCGGGCGCGCGGCTGCCGCAGCGGGTGGACGCCGTCATCGAGACGGTGGGCGCGGCCACGTGGTCGCACTCCGTGAAGTCGCTCAAGCCCGGCGGCACGGTGGTCATCTCCGGTGCCACGAGCGGCGACCGCCCCTCGCACGCCGAACTGACCCGGATCTTCTTCCTGGAGCTCAAGGTCGTGGGGTCGACCATGGGGACCAAGGACGAGCTGGAGGACCTGCTCGCGTTCTGTGCGGCCACGGGTGTGCGGCCCGTGATCGACGAGGTGCTCCCGATGGACCGTGCGCGGGAGGGCTTCCAACGGGTGGAGTCCGGTGAGCAGTTCGGGAAGGTCGTGCTCACCAACGGCTGATTTGTCAATCATGGTTGACAGGTGCCTTGTGTCAACATAGGTTGACACCATGACCGAAGCAACGGATCTCGCCGAGCGCGCCGGTGATCGCGATCCCCGGGTCGGACTACGTGCCGTCGCCGCACTGCGCAGGCTGCTGGAGCAGCTGGAGTCGGTGCAGGTGCGCAGCGCGCGCAATCAGGGCTGGTCGTGGCAGGAGATCGCCGCGGAACTCGGAGTGAGCAGGCAGGCCGTGCACAAGAAGTACGGGAGGCACTGATGTTCGAGCGGTTCACGAAGGACGCCCGGGCGGTGGTCATGGGTGCGGTCGAGCATGCCGAGGGGGCTGGGGCGGGTTCCGTGGACGCCGAGCATCTGCTGCTCGCCCTGCTGGAGCGGGAGGGCAGTCGCGCTTCGTTCGCCCTGGCCGCCCTCGGGCTCGCCGAACGCGGGGACGCCGTACGGGAAGCGCTGGGTGAGGCTCGGCGGCGGGCCGGACTGTCCCAGGCGGACGCCGAGGCGCTGGCCGGGCTCGGAATCGACGTCTCGGAGATCGTCGCCCGGGTCGAGGAGGTGCACGGCGTCGGAGCGATGTCAGGCGACCGGAAGGACAAGGGGTGGTGGTCCGGGCGGCGCTCCTTCGGGCGGGGCGCCAAGGAGATCCTGGAGAAGGCGCTCCGTATCGCTGTGGCCCGGCGGGACCGCCATGTCGGCGACGAGCACATTCTGTTGGCGATGACGGTACGGCCGGGTGTGCCCGGGGAAGTGCTCGCCGACCACGGGGTGACCTACGAGTCGGTCGTGCGCGTCCTCTACGGCGGGGGAGAGGCGAAGGCCGGCTGAGTCCCGCCGGGCGCCGACGTCGGTGACGGTGGCGCCCGGCCGGCTCACGCCTTCGGCGCTCGCAGCAGTGCTCCTATGTGGGCCGCCGCCGTCGACAGATGCCGGCGGGCGTCGCGCAGCTGGTCCGCCGTGATGCCGTGGTCGCGGGCCGCGTCGCGGATGTCGTCGCGGAAGCGGTCGAGCAGGCGGTCCAGGTCGCGGGCCGGGTCCCCGGTGGAGTCCTCGTGGGCCCAGGAGGGTTCGTACTCGGCGGGGAAGTCCTCCGGAGTGTGCGAGTACTGGGGACCGGGTGCCGTCCCCTCGGCCTTCTCGTACTTCGCGCCACCTCGGCCGAAGCCGAAGTCCTTCCCGAACTCCTTGCCGTAGTCCTTCCCGAACTCACCGAACTCCTTGGCCAGTTCGGTCAGCCCCTCGCGCACCCCCGTCGGCCAGTCGCCGCGCGCGAAGTGGTCCTGCACCTGCTCCTGTACGCGCTTGGCGATGCGCTGGACCTCCTCCTGCGCCTGCTCCCGGGCCCGGTCCTGGGCCTCCTTGGCCTGGCGGCGGGCCCGCTGGGCCTCCTCGCGGGCGCGGCGGCTCTCGTCCTTGGCGCGCCGGGCCTGCTCCTTCCATTCCTGCTTGACGCGGCGCATCTCCTCCTTGGCGGTGCGCCACGCCTCCTTGTCGGCGTACTCCGTGAAGTCCCCGAAGGGGCCCTCGTGTTCGCCGGTGCCTTCCTTGGTGGCACCGCCCCGGCGGGCCTGGGTCGCGGCCGCCCGCACCTCGCGCCGCAGATCACCCGCCGCGCCGCGCACATCGGCCCGGATCTCGGCGGCGAGCTCGGCGACCGAGTCGCGGATCTCCAGCTCCAGATCGGCCAGTTCACCGCTGCGGTCGGCCAGCTCGGCGCGGCCCGCGTCCGTGATGGCGTACACCTTGCGGCCGCCCTCGGTGGTGTGGGTGACCAGGCCCTCCGCCTCCAGCTTGGCCAGGCGGGGGTAGACGGTGCCGGCCGAGGGGGCGTACAGGCCCTGGAAACGCTCCTCCAGGAGCCGGATCACCTCATAGCCGTGGCGCGGGGCCTCGTCCAGCAGCTTCAGCAGGTACAGCCGGAGGCGGCCGTGGGCGAAGACGGGAGGCATGTCAGAGCACCTTCTTGTCGGTCGTGCCGTCGGCCGGGCCGGAAAGGGAATTGTCCCCCGAGGCGCCGCCCCCGCCGTCCACCGGGTCGGCCGCGTCGGCCGGTCCGGCATCCGTGTCACTGGGCTTCACGAAGGGATCCGTCTCCCACGGCTCCTCCTCGTCCTCCCGGGGTGGGCGGCGCAGGAGGGCGATGGAGCCGGAGACGGTGGTCGCGCGGAGTTTGCCGGTGCCGGCGCCGAGGCGGCCCGTGACCTTGTGGGCGCCCCACTGGCCGTGCACGCGCAGGCCGTCGAAGGCGTTGGAGATCGTCCCGCTCGCGGTGTTGGCCTCCACTTCCGCGTCCGCGGGCTGGGGGAGCCGGATGGCGATCTCACCGGAGACGCTGGTCAGCCGGACGTCGGTGGGGCCCTCCGGATCGAGGTCCACGATCATCGAGCCGCTGACCGAGTCGGCCCGCACCGAGGGTCCGGAGCCTTCCACGACGGTGAGATCCCCGGAGACCGAGTTGAATCGCAGGTCACCGGTGACGGCCTGGGCCTCCAGGTTCCCGGAGACGGTGTCGGCGCGGACGGGGCCGGAGAGGCCGACGAGGGTCGTGTCGCCGTTGACCCCCTTCACCACCGACGGGCCGCGCAGTCCCGACACGACGGCCGCGGCGCTGACCACACCCACCTCGACGCGAGTGTCGACCGGCACGGCCAGCGAGACGACCGCGCTGCGCCGCCAGCCCTTGCGGTCGAGCCACTTGAGGAAGCCCTTCCAGGGCAGGTCCTCGTAGGCCACGGTGAGGGTCCCGCCCTCCTGGGTGACGACCAGAGGCGGTCCCTCGATCTCGGACACCTCCAGGCGTGCGGAACCTTCGTCCGTGCCCACCACGTTCACCGTTCCGTTGACGATGCGCACGTGGAGTTCGCGTACGGGCTCGTCGAAGGTGAGCTTCCTGGGCTCCGTGACGGACCACTCGGGCATGGTGCAGACCTCCCCGTAGCAACGCGCCATATCGCGTCTTCTGCAATTCACGATATATCGTGGCCGTCGAAAGTCAAGACACTCTTTCCGGGGACACCCGAGGGTGCGCGCGGGGGAGGGCTGGAGCGTCCGGGTGCCGGGTGCCGGGTGCCGGGTGCCGGGTGCCTGTGCCGGGTGGCGGGTCGTGGCTGCACGGTGAGGAGCCGGCCGACCACGTCATGACGGGCTGGGCCACCGCCCCGGCCGTCGGCGCTCCCTGGCCCGTCCCGGCGTCCGGCTTCCGTCGCCCCGTGGGCTACGCGTGGCGCCAACGGCACCCCGGCGGGCGAGCACGAGGCCATGCGCACGTTCGCGGCCCGTCTGGCCCTCGATCCGGTCCTGGACGTCCAGTCCCTCGACCAGCTCATGAGACCGGACCCCGCCTCCGACGCCCGCGCCCGCCTGCGCAGCCTCACGTGCGTGGGTCTGGACCTCCCCGTCGGCCTCTCTCCCGGCGAACCGACCGACCGCCTCGGCGAGGTGGCCCGGGACCGTGGACCGGTCGGACGCCCCCGATCGAGTTGGAGGGCACGCAGACGGTCCGCGGTGACCTCGCAGTGGTCACGGGCGGCCGCCTCACCCCCTGGCTCCCCTGGTCCGGCGTCCCCAAGGCCCGCACCCTCGCCCTGGCCCAGATGGCCGCAGGTTTCGCGTCGGCCGCCTTAGGGCCTGCGACACCGCAGCGGCGGCCGGCGCTCACCGCGCGAGCGTTGTTGCCGGCACACGGGGCGCTCGGGCTGTCGTACGACCTGACGCACCTCCGGGACTGACTCCCGCGTCCGATCAAGTAGCCCTGCGACCTATTCGTCGTCCTCGTCGTCCAGCCGGGCCAGCCACGTGGCCAGCCGCTCCACCGGCACCTCGAAGTCGGGATTGAGGTCGACGAACGTCCGCAGCTGCTCGGCGAGCCACTCGAAGGTGACCTCCTCCTCGCCACGCCTCTTCTCGAGCTCTTCGATGCCACGGTCCGTGAAGTACATGGCTCAAGGATAAGTGTGCGGAAACGGCCGGGCCGCACCCCCGGAGAGGGAGTGCGGCCCGGTCACGTACAGCCTTCGCGAGCGGTTACGCGTCGAACACCTCACGCACCAACTGCTCCTGCTCGGCCTGGTGCCGCTTCGCCGAGCCCACCGCCGGGGACGAGCCGTGCGGGCGGGAGATCCGGCGCAGGCGCTCGCCGTGCGGGATGTCCGCGCCGACCGCCAGGTCCAGGTGGTCGATCAGGTTGAGGGCGATGAACGGCCAGGCGCCCTGGTTCGCCGGCTCCTCCTGGGCCCAGAGGTACTTCTCGGCGTTCGGGTACTTGGCGATCTCGGCCTGGAGCTCGGCACCCGGCAGGGGGTACAGGCGCTCGACGCGGATGATCGCCGTGTCCGTGAGACCGCGCTTCTGACGCTCGGCGTCGAGGTCGTAGTAGACCTTGCCGGCGCAGAAGACGACCTTCTTGACCGCGGCCGCGTCCACCGACGTGTCGCCGATGACCGGGCGGAACTGACCCGACGTGAACTCCTCCGTCTTCGACGCGGCGGCCTTGAGGCGCAGCATCGACTTCGGGGTGAAGACCACCAGCGGCTTGTGGTGCGGGTTGTGCACCTGCCACCGCAGGAGGTGGAAGTAGTTCGACGGGAGGGTCGGCATCGCGACCGTCATGTTGTTCTGGGCGCAGAGCTGGAGGAAGCGCTCCACGCGCGCGGACGAGTGGTCCGGGCCCTGGCCCTCGTAGCCGTGGGGGAGGAGCAGCGTCACACCGCTCGTCTGGCCCCACTTCTGCTCCGCCGCCGAGATGTACTCGTCGACGATCGTCTGTGCGCCGTTGACGAAGTCACCGAACTGCGCCTCCCACAGCACGAGCGCGTCGGGGCGGGCCAGCGAGTAGCCGTACTCGAAGCCCATGACCGCGTACTCGGACAGCAGGGAGTTGTAGACGTTGTAGCGGGCCTGGTCCTCGTTGAGGTACTGGAGCGGGGTGTGCTCCTCGCCCGTCTC
Organism: Streptomyces sp. NPDC050759; assembly: GCF_044456945.1. Classification (NCBI taxonomy): domain Bacteria; kingdom Bacillati; phylum Actinomycetota; class Actinomycetes; order Kitasatosporales; family Streptomycetaceae; genus Streptomyces; species Streptomyces sp. NPDC050759. Next base: position 6,467 of record NZ_JBITGI010000024.1, read on the forward strand.
CCGGTCGATCAGGACCGCGTGGCGCTGGCCGAAGGTGCCGCGCTGGGAGTCCTGGCCGGACAGCCGGACCGGGGTGCCCTCCAGGAGCAGGGAGCCGACGGCCAGCGTCTCGCCCATGCCCCAGTCGATCGTGCCGTCCTCGACCATCGCCGCCCGGCGCTGCAGCTGCGGCAGCAGACGCGGGTGGACGTGGAAGCTGTCGGGGATGTTGACCTGGGACTCGGCGATCCGCTTCACGGTCTCCGAGGAGATCGCGGTGTTCACGGCGACCGGGAACTCGGCCTGCGGGTCGGAGACCGGTCCGGCGGCCGGCTGGGCCGTGACGGCCTCGCGGACCTCGGTGAAGACCTTCTCCAGCTGGCCCTGGTAGTCCTGCAGCGCCTGCTCGGCCTCTTCCAGGGTGATGTCGCCGCGACCGATGAGGGACTCGGTGTAGAGCTTGCGCACCGAGCGCTTCTTGTCGATCAGGTCGTACATCAGGGGCTGGGTGAAGGCCGGGTTGTCCGACTCGTTGTGACCGCGGCGGCGGTAGCAGATGAGGTCGATCACCACGTCCTTGTTGAACGCCTGGCGGAACTCGAAGGCCAGCCGGGCCACCCGGACCACGGCCTCCGGGTCGTCGCCGTTCACGTGGAAGATCGGGGCCTCGATCATGCGGGCCACGTCCGTGGCGTACATCGAGGAACGCGAGGACTCGGGGGCCGCCGTGAAGCCGACCTGGTTGTTGATGACGATGTGGACCGTGCCGCCGGTGCGGTAACCCCGCAGCTGCGACATGTTCAGGGTCTCGGCCACCACGCCCTGGCCCGCGAAGGCCGCGTCGCCGTGCAGGGCGACCGGCAGGACCGTGAAGTCCGTGCCGCCCTTGTTGATGATGTCCTGCTTGGCGCGGGTGATGCCCTCGATGACCGGGTCGACCGTCTCCAGGTGGGAGGGGTTCGCGGCCAGCGAGACCTTGATCTGCTCGCCGTCCAGGCCGGTGAAGGTGCCCTCGGCGCCCAGGTGGTACTTCACGTCGCCGGAGCCGTGCATCGACTTCGGGTCGAGGTTGCCCTCGAACTCGCGGAAGATCTGCGCGTACGACTTGCCGACGATGTTCGCCAGGACGTTCAGCCGGCCGCGGTGGGCCATGCCGATGACGACCTCGTCCAGGCGGGACTCGGCGGCCGAGTCCAGCACCGCGTCGAGCAGCGGGATGACGGACTCGCCGCCCTCCAGGGAGAAGCGCTTCTGGCCGACGTACTTCGTCTGCAGGAAGGTCTCGAAGGCCTCCGCGGCGTTCAGCCGGCGCAGGATGCGCAGCTGCTCCTCACGCTCCGGCTTGGTGTGCGAGCGCTCGATGCGGTCCTGGATCCACCGGCGCTGCTTCGGGTCCTGGATGTGCATGAACTCGACGCCGGTGGTGCGGCAGTACGAGTCGCGCAGCACACCGAGGATGTCGCGCAGCTTCATCAGGGACTTGCCGGCGAAGCCGCCGACCGCGAACTCGCGCTCCAGGTCCCACAGGGTGAGGCCGTGCTCGGTGATGTCCAGGTCGGGGTGCTTGCGCTGGCGGTACTCCAGCGGGTCGGTGTCGGCCATGACGTGGCCGCGGACCCGGTAGGAGTGGATCAGCTCGAAGACGCGGGCGGCCTTCGTGACGTCGTCGTCGTGCGAGGCGTCGATGTCCTTGAGCCAGCGGACCGGCTCGTAGGGGATGCGCAGCGCCTCGAAGATCTCGTCGAAGAAGTTGTTCTCGCCGAGCAGGAGGTTCGCGACGATCCGCAGGAACTCGCCGGAGGCGGCGCCCTGGATGACCCGGTGGTCGTAGGTCGACGTGAGCGTCATGACCTTCGAGATGCCGAGCTTGTTCAGGGTGTCCTGGGAGGTGCCCTGGAACTCCGCCGGGTAGTCCATGGAGCCGACGCCCATGATGACCGACTGGCCGGGCATCAGACGCGGCACGGAGTGGACCGTACCGAGGCCGCCCGGGTTCGTCAGGGAGACCGTCACACCTGAGAAGTCGTCCATCGTCAGCTTGCCGTCACGGGCGCGGCGGACGATGTCCTCGTAGGCCTGCCAGAACTCGAAGAAGTTCAGCGTCTCGGCCTTCTTGATGCCCGCGACGACCAACTGGCGGTCGCCGTTGGGCTTCACCAGGTCGATGGCGAGGCCGAAGTTGACGTGCGGCGGCTTGACGAGGGTGGGCTTCCCGTCCTTCTCCGCGTAGTGCCAGTTCATCGACGGCATGGCCTTGATGGCCTGCACCATCGCGTAGCCGATCAGGTGCGTGAAGGAGATCTTCCCGCCCCGGGCCCGCTTCAGATGGTTGTTGATGACGATGCGGTTGTCGAAGAGCAGCTTCACCGGGACCGCGCGCACGGACGTGGCCGTGGGCAGCTCCAGGGAGGCGTTCATGTTCTTCGCGACCGCGGCGGCGGGACCGCGCAGGGTCACCATCTCCGGGCCCTCCGCGGCGGAACCCGCAGCGGCGGGCTTCGCGGCGGCGGCCGGCTTCGCGGCGGCCGGCTTGGCAGCGGGAGCAGCCTGAGCCGGAGCGGCGGCCGGTGCGGCCTTCGCGGGAGCCGGAGCCGCGGCGGCCGGCTTGGCGGCCGGAGCAGCGGCCGGGGCCGGCGCGGCTGCCTGAGCCGGAGCGGTGGGGGCCGGTGCGGCCGCGGCCGCTGTGGTGGTCTCCGCGGCCCCCGCGGCCGCGGTACCCGCCGCAGCCGGAGCGGCGGCTCCCGACTTGTAGTCCGCGAAGAAGTCCCACCAGGCGCGGTCTACCGAATTCGGGTCCTGGAGGTACTGCTGATAGATCTCGTCGACGAGCCACTCGTTCGGCCCGAACGCGGCAGCGGGGTTCTTGCCCGCTTGGTCTGCGTCGGTCGAGATGCTCGAGTTACTGGGGGACTGTGGCGACACGGCGGCAACCGCCCTCTTCCGCTTCTCACAAGGTGATGGACAGCGGGAATAAAGGCTACGCCCCCAAGACGGTGAAGGTCAGGCCGGGCCGGTCCATCGTCGTGTAAGTCACATCAAAGAGCGGGTTTCGGGGGTGGAAATGGCGGGAAACAAGCGTGGTTCCGCTGCGTGAATCCACGTGAGGGAAGCGCCGAGCGGGGCCCTGCGCGACGGTGGCGCGGCCCTCTGCCTGATCACACGTGTCCGTCAGCGCGGAACAGAGATGGATCTTGTGGCTCCGCTTCGAACTTTACGTCAACTTGGCAGAGATGGAAGGCCTGGAAGGGTGACAAGGATCCTGCAGCCCCGATCGGATTCGGCCACTCCGATCCGGCCGCCGTGCAGATCCACCGCCCAGCGGGCGATCGCGAGCCCGAGTCCCGTGCCGCCGTCGCTGCCCGGCCCGTGCGGCCGCCTGACCTGGCCGCGGTTGAACCGCTCGAAGACGCGGTGCCACTCCGAGCGCGGAATGCCGGGGCCCTCGTCGAGCACCTCCAGCTCGAGCGACTCCGGCAGGGACCCGCGCCGCGCCTTGACCGTCACCCGGCCGTGCGCCGGGCTGTGCTTGACCGCGTTGTCGATGAGGTTGGCGACGACCTGGTGGATGCGCTCCGGGTCGGCGTGCGCGGTGAGCTCCGGCGGGGACACGTCGAGGTGCAGATGGACGTCGTTGCGGGTGTGACTGCCGGACCCGGACGCGATGCCCGCGCGTGCCGTGGCGACCATGTTGGCCTCCTTCAGCACGCCCGACAGATACGGCCACACCTCGAAACGGCGCTTCTTCAGCGGTACGACGCCGTTGTCGAGCCGGGACAGGTCCAGCAGCGTCTCCACCAGCCGGCCGAGCCGCTCGGTCTGCTTAAGGGCCGTGCGCATGGTCTCGGGGTCGGCCTGGGTGACCCCGTCGACGATGTTCTCCAGCACCGCGCGCAGGCCCGCGATGGGCGTGCGCAGCTCATGGGAGACATTTGCCACAAGTTCCTTGCGCTGGCGCTCCTGTGCCTCCAGGTCGTCCGCCATGCGGTTGATCGTCTGGGCCAGGTCGCCCAGCTCGTCCCGCCGGTTCTCGCGCACCCGGCGGGTGTAGTCGCCGTGCGAGATGGACCGGGCGACGGCGTTCATGTCGTCCAGGGGCGCGGTGAGCGAATGCGCCACGAACTGCGTAATGAGCAGTGTGGCGATCATCGAGAAGACCGTGATGAAGCGCAGCTCCGTCGCCGTGCGCATCGCGATCATCATCAGCCCGGTGGTGATGAGGACCGCGATGACGACCAGGACACCCAGCTTCGTCTTGATCGAGAACGGGCTGACGCCGCCCCAGGGCTCCCTGGGGCTTCTCCGGCCGGCCGAACCCTCGCTCATGGCGTCGGCGTCTCCAGGGCGTAGCCCACGCCGTGCACCGTGCGGATCCGCTCGGCGCCGATCTTCCGGCGCAGTGCCTTGATGTGGCTGTCGACCGTGCGGGTGCCGGAGGCGTCCGCCCAGTCCCACACCTCGGCCAGCAGCTGCTCACGGGAGAGCACCGCGCGCGGGGTGTTCGCCAGGCACACCAGGAGGTCGAACTCGGTGGGCGTGAGGTGCACATCCTCCGAGCGCACCCGTACCCGGCGCTGCGCGTGGTCGATCTCCAGCTCGCCGAGCCGGAGAATGCCGGACCGGGGCGTCGCGGCGGCCAGTGCGGCCCGCTCGACCCGCCGCAGCAGGACGTGCACGCGCGCGGCCAGCTCACGCATCGAGAACGGCTTGGTCATGTAGTCGTCGGCACCGACGCCGAGCCCGACCAGCATGTCGGTCTCGTCGTCCCGCGCCGTGAGCATCATCACCGGCACCGGACGGGCGGCCTGCACACGGCGGCAGACCTCGAGACCGTCGAAGCCGGGCAGCATGATGTCGAGGATCAGCAGGTCCGGCTGCCAGGCCTCTGCCGTGTCCACCGCCGACGGACCGTCGACCGCCGTTTGCACGAGGAATCCCTCGGCGCGCAGGCGGGTCGCGATGGCGTCGACGATCGTCGGATCGTCCTCGACGACCAGGACCCGGCGCTGTGCGCCCGGCGTAGCCGTCGTGCCGTTGTGGGAGGTGTGTGTCTGCTCCATCGCCCGCCCCTGGGGAGTGCTTTCCGGAACCATGTGGGGTGATTCCTTGTCTGCGCATGACTGCGATTGACGCTTGAATGATCGGCGTAGGGAAGCAGAGTACGGGGAGTCATCACCCCTTTGCTATCCAGGTCGGACGGCGAGGTGCACGACGTCGGGTACGCCCCGGGCAACGGGGATCTCCTCGGTACGTACCTGCTGGAACCCGGCATTTGCTAGGGATCCCTCAAATTCCGCAGAGGGTTTCGCGGACCACACGGCCAGTACCCCGCCCGGCTTCAACACCCTTGCGCAACTTGTGAGTCCGGTACGCGCGTAGAGCCCGCCGTTGCCCTCCGTGACCGTCCAGTCGGGTCCGTTGTCGATGTCGAGGCACAGCGCGTCAAAAGTGGCGCATGTCTCATTGACGAATCCGACTAGATCCGTTTCCAGAATGTTCGTCCGGGGATCGGCGAGCGCCTCGGCCGAGAGCGCCGAGAGCGGGCCCGCGCGGTGCCAGTCGACGATCGCCGGTTCCCGCTCGACGACCGTGATCCGGCCCCAGCGCGGATTCGCGGCCGCGTGTGCGAGCGAGAAGCCGACGCCGAGGCCGCCGATGAGGACGTGCGGGGCGGGGCGGTCGTCGAGGGCGTCGAGCGCCGCGTCGACGAGCATCCGCTCCGAGCGCCCGTCGGAGGTGTCCATCAGGAAGCAGCCGTTGGCGATGATCTGGAGCAACTCGCCGTGGCGCCGCAGGACCACCTCCCCGTAGGGGCCCTCGCGACGGTCCAGGACTTCGGGAATGTCGTACGAGGTGGGCATCGGCCCATCCTGGCAGGCACGGCGTCCGGACAGGGAGTTCTTGAGAAGTCCCTGTGAATCGGGGGCGAGGTGGCGCCGGTCACAGACAGCGGGTGGGTCGGGAGCGAAGGCTGGGGTGAAACGGAAGGAGCAGCCCACCGTGGAACGGACCGTGCCCGCCACTCCTTCCGAGGACGCGCCCGCCCCCGCGCCCGTGGCGGGACTGCTCGACGGCATGCCCCGGCAGCGGGAACGGGGCGAGACAGGTGCCGCCGGGACACCGGTGACACCCCTGGCAACGGCCGCCCCGGACACCCGACTTCGCGTCCCCCGCCTCCGGCGGCTGTTCCCCACCCCCGCCGGGACCCCGTTCACCTTCGTCTACGGCGCCGTCCTGGCCGTCGTCTCGCTCGTCGCCGCGCATCTGGACCCTTCCCTCGTGCACACCCTGCACCAGGGCTCCAGCACCGATGTCGCCCACCTCCTGCGGACGCCCGTACTGGTGCTGGTCGCCAGCGCGTGGTGGATCGCGGGCGGGATCCTCTCGCCGTACGCCGTCGCCCTGCTGTTCGTCCTCACCGCGCTGGAGCGGCGGATCGGTGGCGTGCGCACGGCCGGTGTCTTCCTGCTCGGGCATATCGGCGCGACCCTCGCCACGGAGGTCCCCATAGGCCTCGCGGTCCTGGTCGGACATCTGCCCGCCAGCTCACTGCACCGTCTCGACTACGGAGTCAGCTTCGGCGTCGCCGCGAGCCTCGGCGCGCTGGCGGGCCTGCTCGGGCCGTGGCTGCGTTGGCCGTTGCTCGCCCTCTTCGGCTGGGTGCTGGTGACGGACCTGATCGCGTTCACCGACCCGATGACCGACTGGGGCCATCTGATCGCCCTGACGATCGGCGTCGCGACGTGGCCGGCGGTACGGCGGTGGCACCGTGCACGTCAGCCCCTCGCCGGTCGCTGGGTGGGATGACCCGCAGGGTTGTCGACGCGGCTGACGGGTGGCCGGCCGTCGAGTGCGGTGTCCGGGGCGATGCCGGCCGCGTCCAGGACGGTCGGAAGGGGACCTCGAGGCTCGGGCGGGTGGGGCACCGACTTGCGCAGCCGGCTCGTGCAGGTCGCGCACCGCGTAGTCGACGGGTCCCTCGCTCATCGCCTCCCCAGGTCCCGGCGAACCCGTTGCGGTGTCAGCGGCCCGGGGGCGTCCAGACGTACGGCGTCGTCGTGGTCACCGCGTGCATGCCGAGCCTGCGCAGGATGGGCGCGCTGTCGTCGGATGCGTCCACGTGCAGATAGGTGACCCCGCGAGAGACGGCGAGAGCGGCGCGTACGGCGACCAGGGCACGGTAGATGCCCCTGCCCCGCCACGCGGCGAGCGTGGATCCGCCCCACAGGCTCGCGAACCCCGTGCCCGCGCGGAACACCAGCCAGGCGGCGCACACCACTTCGCCGTCCGCCTCGGCGACGTACACCGCGATGTCGTCCGGCGCGGTGGCCACCCTGCCGATCAGGTCGTCGGCGAGCCAGCTCCGGTCCTGGCCCCACACCGCGGACTCCATGACGGCGATCCGGCGCATGTCCGCGTCCGCCGTGACGCGGCGCACGCTGACGCCTTCCGGCGGCGCGGGCTGTTGTACGGCCATCTCGGCGGCCCGGCCGACCAGTACCGACTCCCGCTCCTCGGGCACGAAACCGGCCGCGCGGAGCCGTTCGGTGAGGTCGGCCGGGGTGTCGTGGGAGCGGGTCTTCCATTCGACGGCCTCGCCGCGCGCCGCGAAGAAGTCACATTGCCGCGCGATGAGTTCGTCGAGGGCGCCACCGTCGACGCCGAGGTCGCGCGGGCCGCTCACGAACCCGCGGAACTGGCCGACGATCCTGAGCAGCGGTCCGTCCTGCTCGTACGTCACCCCTGTGGGCGGGGTCGGGGGAGCGCCGCGCATCTGGTCGTCGTAGGCGGAGAGGAGGGGCTGGATGTCGGTGGTGGTCATAGTCGTTCGTTCCCCCGGTCGTCTCGGTCGTCTCGGTCGTCTGGGTGGTCTCGGTCGTTCTGGTCGTCGCCCCGCACGCGCGCGTGGAGGTGCTGGTCGTGCCGGCCGTCCGCGTGGAGGAGGGCGTGGCGCATGGTGCCCTCCAGCCGGAAGCCGGCCTTCTCCGCGACCCGGCAGGAGACCTCGTTGGTGACGGCGTGGCAGAGGGTGAGGCGGTGCAGGCCGAGATCGTGCAGCGCCCAGTCGGTGAGCCGACGGGCGGCCTCGACCGCGATGCCGGTGCCGCGGCCGGCGGGCAGCACCCAGTAGGCGATCTCGGCGTGGCCCCGGTCGAGGTCGACGTCGATCCAGGCGGCGAGGCCGAGGATGTCGCCGGGGCCGGGGTTTGTGGCGTGCTCGTCCGGCGGATCGCCGGCGCGGTCGATGCGGGTGCTCGTCAGGACGTCCGCCCCTTCGCCGCCCCCGTCCTTGCGCGCAACCGCCCAGACCGCCGCTGTCTCCCTCTGCCACCGCTCCCCCATCCGCCCGATACGCGCGCGTGCCTCGTCCTCGGTCAGCGTCGGCAGGAGGTTCCAGCGACTGATGGCCGGATCGTGGCTCGCGGCCACCAGGGCACCGGCGTCCGTCATGCGCCAGGGCCGGAGTTCCAGGCCGCCGGGAAGAGCCAGGACCGGCTGGGTGTTGTCCGCCATGCGGCCGGCGGGAACCACCGGAGGTATCGGGGCGATCACCGGCGCAGCATGACAGAGGCCGTCTCCGGTCGCCTCCGGGTTTTCCGCGGGCGCCGACGGACGGTCACCCGGCGTTCGGTCCCACGAACTTCGCACTGGTGAGCGGAGCTTCCACATGCCAGCCCAGAGACTCGTACAGCCCCCGCCCCGCCGGCGTTCCCGCGAGGACGCCGGTCTCGGCACCCGTGTCGGTCGCCATGGCCTGGAGCGTGCGCATGACGACGCTGCCCAGTCCCCGGCGCCGATGGGCGGCCACGGTCTCGATCTGGTCGAAGACGGCGGTCGCGCCGGTCGGAGCGACCTGACCGCGCGCCGCGAGGGAACCGTCGGGCGCGGCGACGAGTACGCGGGTGACGCCGCCGACGGACCAGGTGCGCAGCCGGTATCCGTCGGGGGCGGTGGTCCGTCGCGCCGGGGCGGTCAGCGGGACCGTCATCAGCCAAGCCGGCTCGGGATCCACCCACCAGCCCTCGTCCAGCCAGCGTCCGACGACCTCCGGGTCCTGGAACACCTTGAGCCACACCCCGGCCCCCGTCACCCCGCCCGCCACCTTGCGCACGACTTCCTCGTCCACGTCGTCGCCCAGCGCGTCGAACACGTGCCGCGACACCTGCGCGACCTGCCCCACGTCCACGGTGAAACCCCACGGCTCACGCTCCGGAGCCGCCGCCCCGCGGGACACGACCCAGCCGGTCACCCACGCCTGTACGACTCCGTCCACGGCATCCCCCTGTAATGGTCACTCGCAGTATGGGTCTATTACTGGATGACCATAGGTCCCGAACCGTAGATTCCGGCAGCCGTGATCGCCGACAGCGAACAGGCAAGCGGCTGGGGAACATTCGAAGGCCACTGTGCATTGAGTCGGCATAGCTCAACTTGACTGCCTAAGGGGAGATCATGGCTTCGACGTCCACACCGCTCACCCTGCCCGTGCTGCCGCTCGACGACGAGGTCGTGCTGCCCGGAATGGTGGTTCCGCTGGACCTGAACGACACCGACGTACGCGCCGCGGTGGAGGCCGCCCAGGCCGCCGCCCGCTCGGAACCCGGAAAGCCGAAGGTTCTTCTGGTGCCACGCATCGACGGCGAATACGCCGGCACCGGTGTGCTCGGCACCATCGAGCAGGTCGGCCGGCTGGCCGACGGCGATCCCGGCGCGCTCATCCGCGGCCGGAGCAGGGTGAAGATCGGTGCGGGGACCACCGGCCCGGGCGCCGCCCTGTGGGTCGAGGGGACCACGGTCGACCAGACCGTCCCCGAACCGCTGCCCGGTCACGTCACCGAACTGGTCAAGGAGTACAAGGCCCTCGCCACCGCCTGGCTGCGCAAGCGCGGCGCCTGGCAGGTCGTCGACCGGGTGCAGGCCATCGACGACGTCTCCACCCTTGCCGACAACTCCGGTTACTCGCCCTTCCTGAGCACCGAGCAGAAGGTCGAACTGCTGGAGACCGCCGACCCGGTCACCCGCCTCAAGCTCGCCACCCAGCAGCTCCGCGACCACCTCGCCGAGCAGGACGTCGCCGAGACCATCGCCAAGGACGTCCAGGAGGGCGTCGACAAGCAGCAGCGGGAGTTCCTGCTCCGCCGTCAGCTGGAAGCCGTACGCAAGGAACTGCGCGAGCTCAACGGCGAACAGGAGGGCGAGGAGTCCGACGACTACCGCGCCCGCGTGGAGGCCGCCGACCTGCCCGAGAAGGTGCGGGAAGCCGCCCTCAAGGAGGTCGACAAGCTGGAGCGGTCCAGCGACCAGTCCCCGGAGGGCTCCTGGATCCGGACCTGGCTGGACACGGTCCTCGAACTGCCGTGGAACGAACGGACCGAGGACGCCTACGACATCCAGGGCGCCCAGGCGATCCTCGACGCCGAGCACGCGGGTCTCGAGGACGTGAAGGAGCGGATCACCGAGTACCTGGCGGTGCGCAAGCGCCGCAGCGAGCGGGGGCTGGGTGTCGTCGGCGGCCGGCGCGGCGGTGCGGTCCTGGCCCTCGTCGGGCCGCCCGGCGTCGGCAAGACCAGCCTCGGGGAATCCGTGGCCCACGCCATGGGCCGCAAGTTCGTCCGCGTCGCCCTCGGCGGCGTACGGGACGAGGCGGAGATCCGCGGCCACCGGCGGACGTACGTCGGCGCGCTGCCCGGCCGGATCGTTCGGGCGATCAAGGAGGCCGGGTCGATGAACCCGGTGGTCCTGCTCGACGAGATCGACAAGGTGGGCTCCGACTACCGCGGCGACCCCGCGGCGGCCCTCCTGGAGGTCCTGGACCCGGCGCAGAACCACACCTTCCGCGACCACTACCTCGAGGTCGAGCTCGACCTGTCGGACGTCGTCTTCCTCGCCACGGCCAACGTGCTGGAGGCGATCCCGGAGGCGCTGCTCGACCGGATGGAGCTGGTCCGGCTCGACGGGTACACCGAGGACGAGAAGATCGTCATCGCCCGTGACCACCTGCTCCCGCGTCAGCTCGAGCGGGCGGGACTGGAAAAGGACGAGGTCGTCATCGACGAGAGCGCGCTGCGCAAGCTCGCCGGCGAGTACACCCGCGAGGCGGGCGTCCGCACCCTGGAGCGGTCCATCGCGAGGCTGCTGCGCAAGGTGGCGGCCCAGCACGAACTGGGCGAACGGGAGCTGCCGTTCACCGTCACGGACGAGGAGCTGCGCGGTCTGATCGGCCGGCCGCACCACGTGCCCGAGTCGGCCCAGGACCCGGCGGAGCGCCGTACGGCGGTCCCCGGGGTGGCGACCGGACTCGCGGTCACCGGAGCGGGCGGAGACGTGCTGTTCGTCGAGGCGTCGCTGGCCGACCCGGAGACGGGCGCGGCGGGTCTGACGCTGACCGGCCAGCTGGGTGACGTGATGAAGGAGAGCGCGCAGATCGCGTTGAGCTTCCTGCGGTCGCGCGGCGCGGAGCTCGAACTGCCGGTCGGCGACCTGAAGGACCGGGGCGTGCACATCCACTTCCCGGCGGGCGCGGTCCCGAAGGACGGCCCGAGCGCGGGCGTCACCATGACGACGGCGCTGGCCTCGCTGCTCTCCGGCCGCCTGGTCCGCACGGACGTGGCGATGACGGGCGAGGTCTCGCTGACCGGCCGGGTCCTCCCGATCGGCGGCGTGAAGCAGAAGCTGCTCGCCGCGCACCGCGCCGGGGTGACGACCGTCATCATCCCGAAGCGCAACGAGGCCGACCTGGACGACGTCCCGGCGGAGGTGCTGGAAAAGCTCGACGTCCACGCCGTCACCGACGTCCGCCAGGTCCTGGAGCTGGCGCTGTCCCCGGCGACCAACGGGGCGACGCCGGAGGTTCCGGTGGCGGCGTGAGGCCGTAGTCCTCAGCGGGCTCGGCCCGCGGCTGCCGGATGAGGTGAAGGCCCGGGTTCTCGTGAGGGAGGCCCGGGCCTTCGCCGTACGCCGGAGTGGGTCAGCCGGCGGCGAGCGCCTGTACGCGGTCCAGGGCGCCGTTGAACCGGTCGTGGTCGCCGACCGTCGGGCCGGAGGAGGTGTACTGCCACATGGTGTACGAGCTCCAGCCGGCCGGGAGGGTGCCCGCCGTCGAGGCGTACCGGGCGATCCACAGGGGGTTGGCGGAGAAGCCGCCGTAGTTTCCGGTGCACTGGGTCCACCAGTTGGTGGCCGTGTAGATGACGGCGTTGCGGCCGGTGCGCGCCTTGTACTGGTTCAGGAAGTCGCGGATCCAGGTGACCATCGCGCTCTGCGACTTGCCGAAGCAGGCGTCGCCGTACGGGTTCCACTCGATGTCGAGGGTGCCGGGCAGGGTCCTGCCGTCCCGGTACCAGCCGCCGCCGCTGTCGACGAAGTAGTCGGCCTGCGTCGCGCCGCCGCTGGTGTCCGGGGTGGCGAAGTGGTAGGCGCCGCGGATCATGCCGACGTCGTAGGAGCCGGTGTACTGCCGGCTGAAGTAGGGATTCCTGTAGTACGTCCCCTCGCTCGCCTTGGTGTACGCCCAGCGCACGCCGCTGTTCCACAGGGTCGGCCAGGAGACGTTGCCCTGGTAGCTGGCGACGTCGACGCCCTCCGCCTGGCCGGCGCGGGTACCGGCGGGCAGACCGCCCTGGCCGTCATGCGCTACGACGCCCATTCCCATGTGGGCGGAGCCGCGGGCCGGGGTGGCGGTGGCCTCGGGGGTGTCGGGGGCTTCGGCGGCCGCGACGGCGGCCGGGTGGAGCAGGGAGAACGCGGTGAGCAGGAGTGCGACGAGGAAGCGGCGTCGGGGACGTATCGGTCCGGGTCTGTGCACGGGCATGGCGTGCCTCCGAAGGCTCGGTGATGCTCGGTTGGGGAACACGGGACGGCCGCGCCGCGCTGGCGTGAGCATGCCAGTCGCTGCTCGGCGAAGACGCTTCGTACGACGACGAGGGGTGGGAAGCGGGGCCGGCGGCTGCCGTTGGTCCAGCCCTGCGAAATACTTACGGAGCCGTGGTGATGGCGCAATTTGGCGGAAACCTTTACGACCGGGACATTCAAGGCAGGGGCTGACGTGCACGAAGACGGAAACGGCGGCGGGGGCCGGGGCGGGGCCGACGTGGCGCCGAACGGTGTGGACCAGCCCGGATTCCTCGCACTGGAACGCGAGTTGACCGTCCTGCTGCGCCGCGCCCGGGCCAACCAGGGCGAGATGGCCCGCGAGGTCCACCCCGACCTGGAGTCGGCGGCCTACGGCCTGCTCGTCCGTCTGGATGAATGCGGCCGCCAGCGTGCCACCGAACTGGCCGCGTACATCGGCGTCGGCAAGGCCACGATGTCCCGTCAGCTGCGCGCCCTGGAGGACCTGGGCCTCGTCGCCCGCGCCCCGGACCCGGCGGACGGCCGGGCCTGGCTCGTCGACCTCACACAGGAGGGCCGCTCCCGGGTACAGAGGGTCCGCGACGCGCGCCGGGCCCGGTACGCGGGCCGACTGGCGCACTGGGACCCGGACGAGGTCACCGAACTGGCGAGACTGCTGCACCAGCTGAACCGGGGCATGGAGAAGTAGCCCGCCGGCGCCGGTCGTGTCGTCGCAGGGCGGCAGCCGACCGGGCCATTCCGGAACCCTGGGTGGTCGACGGCGGACGGCCCGAGCGGCGTGCTGGGCGGCGGGGACCGGGAACGCGACCGGGTCATTCCCGGACCCTGGGTGGTCGGCGACGGACGGCCCGATCGGGGTCTCGGCGGCGGGGACCGGAAACCCGCCCGGGTCATTCCCGGACCCTGGGTGGTCGACGGCGGACGGCCCGAGCGGGGTCTCGGCGGCGTGGACCGGGAACCGGTCGTCCGGACGGTCGCCCGGTTGGCAGGCCGCCGCCGGGAGCCGGTCGTGCCGTCGTGGGGCGGCCCTCGATCGGTCGGGCCATTCCCGAACCCCGGGGGTGGAGGACACGGCCGACGGCGGACCGCCGCGCGGCGAGCTCGACGGCGTCGACCGGAAACCGGCCGTCCGGACGGTCGCCCGGTTGGCGGTGAGGGTGGCGATCTCGGGCGGGGGCGAGGCGGGTGGTGCCGGGCGGCCTCGGCGCCGGTGGCCACGGCGATGGCGGGGACGGTGCCGCCGGGGGCTGCGCCGAACCGGCCTCCGTGATCCGGACGAAGGGCAGGACCTGGTCCATGGCGAGGGGCGGCAGCTTTGCGGCGGCGGGTCTCGGCGACCAGCTCGGTGGGCATTGCCGGCAGCGGCCGCCCTAGCTTCACGGCGGGGCGGTCCTATGACGTTCCGGTGCGTCGGGAGGAGGGGCAGCTTTGCAGCGGGGGTCTTGGCGACCAGCTCGGTGGGTATCGCAGGCAGCGGCCGCCCAAAGCTCCCCGGCCGGGCGGTCCGGTGACGTCCCGGTGTGTCGCCAGGGGCGGCAGCTTTGCAGCGGTGGGTGTCGCCGGCAGGGGCTGCCCGAGCTTCACGGCCGGGGGG
>NZ_JBITGI010000024.1:20985-121625 GCF_044456945.1 Streptomyces sp. NPDC050759
TTTGCAGCGGTGGGTGTCGCCGGCAGGGGCTGCCCGAGCTTCACGGCCGGGGGGCGGTCCGGTGACGTCCCGGTGTGTCGCCAGGGGCGGCAGCTTTGCAGCGGTGGGTGTCGCCGGCAGGGGCTGCCCGAGCTTCACGGCCGGGGGGCGGTCCGGTGACGTCCCGGTGTGTCGCCAGGGGCGGCAGCTTTGCAGCGGTGGGTGTCGCTGGCAGGGGCTGCCCGAGCTCCCCGGCCGGCCTGGCGGCGCCCCGGAAAGCGCGGCTCGTGGACGTGACGGCGGCGGATCTCCTCGTCGGGCGACACGGCCGGGATTCCCGTGCCGTTCGGTGGGACGCCGCCCCTCACAGCTCCGCGTACACCACCGTCGCGTCGTCGTGGGTCTTGCTGCGGCGCAGATACGTCCGGGTCTCCGCGTCCGCGCGCTCCAGCTCCCGGACGCGGTCCACCAACGCCTGCGCCCCCTCCTTGCGGACAAGCCTGAGGCAGTCCTCCCAGTCGCCCTCGCGGAACTTCTCCACCCACCGGGACGCCCCGTCGGTCAGGGCCACCAGGGTGCGCACCGCAGATCGTGGCAGCACCCCCGTCACCGCGCGCCCCGCCACCGACGGATCGGCCGCCGCCGTGAAGAAGCCGCCCTCCTTGTTGCGGAGGGTGGCGTCGATCAGGGCGTCCGTGGCCAGGGAAGTGCGGGGGAGGCGGGAGAGGCGGTCGTCCAGTACGGCCGTGACCGTGCCGTCGGGTGCCTCCACGAGCAGCGCCGAGTCCGACAGGACCAGGTACTCCACCGTCTCCGGGGACCACCGCGCCATCACCACGGTCGCCTGCGGCGTCCGTGGGTGAGAAAGGTCACAACCTTCACCATGTGTCTCAGCTGTGCGCGCGATGGCCCGGGACAGCACCTCGGCCAGGGGAACATCCATGAGCGAAACGGCCAGTTCGGTCAGCGCCCCGCCGAGCCGGGCCGTGAACCAGGGCACCGAATGCAGACAGCCCGTCGGGCCGTCGGGCGGGGTGACCCCGTCGAGGGCGATCAGCACACCGCCCCGTCCGGAAGCGGGGAGAGCGACGCTCGCGAAGTCCTCGTTGGGACGGCCGGCAGCACCGGGTTCCGAGACAAATTCCGTACGCATTCGGCCAGTCTGCACGAGCCCTTCACATGCTTCGCCAAAGGGCGGCAACGATCGCGGAATTGACGCAGCCGCGCAGGTCAGACGCCGGGTTTGAGATGGAATGGTTCACTCCGGGCGAGCGTAGCGGCGAATACTGCCAAAGGTCTTCGCCGACGTCCAACCGGCCTGCCGCGCAAGGTCCGTGAGCGTGCCGCAGGAACTTGCCCGCCAACTCCCCTCCGAGGTTCACTCCTTCGGGTGGCGGCTCAGGCGATGCGCGGCCACCGCCCACCGGCGCTGGGAGGGTCGGGAACCGTACCCCGGTGTGCACAACAGTTGACGGAGCGCCACCCCGGGCCCATGGGTATCACGAGTTCAGGAATGCGAGCAGCGGTGCAGAAGACGCGGCCTCGTCGCACAGGCAAGCAGACGGCCTCCGGCACAGGCGCGGAGCGCACACCCGCCACGCCCGGCGCCCCCGAGACTCCCGTCGGCACGGGCCGCCCCACCCACGTCCGCACCCGGCTGATCCTCGCCGTCGCCGTCGTGGCCGCCGCCGTCGCCGGAGCCGGTGCCCCCTCCCTCGTCACCGCCTCCGGGGAACTCCACGACTCCCAGGACCTGGTGACCTTCGCCGAGCAGACCCAGGACGCCCTCGACCTCGCCCACTCGCTCGCCGACGAACGCGACGAGGTCACCTCCTACATCGCGGCCGGCCGCCCCGGGTCGAAGGCGCCCGGCGAGCAGTCGAGCGCCCGCGTCGACCGCCAGGTCGAGGAACTGCGCGCCGACACCGGCCTGTCCACGAGCCTGCGCGGCGACCTCGACGACATCGCCGCCGTCCGACGCTCCGCGCTCACCGGCAAGAGCACCGCCCTCGAGGCGCACAGCGCCTACTCCGCCGCCATCACCGAACTGCACCGGCTCGCCGAGGAACTGGCCGAGAGGATGCCGTCCCGCGCGGGCTCCGGCGCCCACTCCCTCGCCGAGCTGGACTCCGCCGTACAGCAGGCCGCCGCCACCCGCGGACTGCTGCTCGCGGCGCTCAGCGTGCCGACGACGACCCAGAGCGTCTACGACCCGATCACCGGCCTGACGAGTACCAAGAAGGTCTCCTCGAAGGCCGACGCCGCACAGCGTGACGCGCTCAGCGCCGCCGCCCAGCAGGCCCGGCTGCGCTCCGACGCGGCCCTCGCCGACTTCCAGGACTCCGCGCCCGCCACCGCCAAGGCGAGCTACGACTCCACCGTCACCGGTCCCGAGGTCAACTCCGCCGACAAGTACCTCGCCGCCCTGACCGACCAGCCCACCCTCTCCGGCGGCGACCTCGGCACCAGCACCACCAAGCTGGGCGCGGCCCTCTCCGCCCGCGTCGACCTCATGCGCGGCGCCGAGTCCGCGCTGTTCGACCGCCGCGTCAAGGAGCTCGCCCAGCTGCGCGACGACGACGTCACCGCGCTGGAGCTGCGCGTCGCGATCCTCGGCGCGCTGATGCTGCTGGCCGTCGGCATCGCCACCGCGATGGCCCGCACCCTCACCCGTCCCCTCTCCGTGCTGCGCCGCGGTTCCGCCCGGCTCGCCGGGGCCGAGGACCCCACCGCCGAGGAAGCGGTCTCCTTCACCGGCCGCAACGACGAGTTCGCCCAGGTCGTCCGCTCCGTCAACGCCCTGCACGCGCACACCGTCGCGCTCGCCGAGCGGGTCAACACCCTGGAGTCCGACCGCAAGCACCTGGTCGGCCAGCGGCAGAAGATGGCGGACGCCCGCGAGCAGCTCAAGGGCGAACTCGCCGAATCCGCAGCCCAGTTGCAGCGGTTGCGCACCACCATCGGCGCGACCTTCGTCAGCCTCGCGCTGCGTACCCTCGGCCTCGTGGAGCGGCAGCTCGCCGTCATCGAGAGCCTGGAGGAGCGCGAGCAGGACCCGGACCGCCTGGCGACCCTCTTCAAGCTCGACCACTTCGCCACGGTCATGCGCCGCCACAGCGAGAACCTCCTCGTCCTGGCCGGCACGGAGCACGTGCAGCAGACCGCCGGGCCCGTCCCGCTCGTCGACGTCGTCCGCGCCGCGGTCAGCGAGATCGAGCGCTACGAGCGCGTCCGCATCGCCGCCCTGCCGCCGCACGCCCACGTGGCGGGCTTCGCCGCGGACGACCTCTCCCATCTCCTGGCCGAACTGATGGAGAACGCCACCTCGTTCTCCCCGCCCGACCTGCCCGTCGAGGTCTCCGGCTGGCTCCTGGAGAGCGGCGAGGTCATGCTCTCCGTGCAGGACGAGGGCATCGGCATGACCGCCGAGCGGATGACCACCCTCAACTCCCGCCTCGCCGAGTTCGATCCCGACGCCGCCTACGAGTCGTACGACGAGGGCGACGAGGGACTCGGGCTGGGCCTGTACGTCGTGGCCCGACTCGCCCACCGGCACGGCGTCCGGGTGCAGCTGCGCGAGCAGAAGCAGGGCGGGGTGGCCGCGGTGGTGGTCCTCCCCAAGCCGCTGCTCACCGCCGCGCCCACCTCCGCCGTACCGGCCTCCGGCACCGGCCCGGTCACCGGCGCGTCCCACTCCTTCTCCCTCCCCGGCGCCGACGCGGAGGTCAACTCCAACGTCCTGAGCGGCCGTTCGCAGGGCGACCCCCTGGTGGACCTGGCCGAGAAGGCCGTACGCCACGCGGCTGCGGAGTCCCCCGCCGAGACGACGATGGAGCTCCTGGCCCCCGTACCGGCACAGGGGGAGCCGGACCCCGTACCAGAGGAGCCGTCGGCACCCACGGCCGCCGAGACCGAAGCCGCCACCGAACACACCCGCGCCGACGAGGAACCCCTCACCGACGAGGAGCCCCTCACCGACAAGGGCCTCCCCAAACGCACGCCCAAGATCACCGCACCCAGCATCCCGGCGCCCCGCCAACGGAACAGCTCCGTGGACGCCGACGCCCTCCGCCGCAGGCTGGGCGGCTTCCGCCGGGGGGCAGAGGCCGGCTACCGCGACGTGGAAGCGGAGATCCAGGAACAGACCGGCGAGACCAGACTGCCGGCGACGCACAGCACCGCATCCGAAGAAGCCACGGGGGGCACAGCCGAGGAGGCAAGCAGTTGACCGCGCCCAGTACCTTCGGACTGAGTCGTGAAGCACGCAATCTCCACTTCCTGCTGACCAACCTCGTCGAGGAGGTCCCCGGCGTCCAGTCCGTCGCCGTGGTCTCCTCCGACGGACTGCTCCTGCTCTCCTCCGACGCCGAGCGGAACGCGGCGGCCCGCGAGGCCCGCGAGGCGAAACCCTCCGGCCCGCGCGGCTCGTCCGCCGACCTCGCGACCGTCGTCTCCGGCATCGGCAGCCTCACCCTCGGCGCCGCGAAGCTCATGGACTTCGGCGCGACCAAGCACACCATGATCGCGATGGAGGACGGCAGCCTGTTCGTGATGTCGATCAGCGACGGTTCGCTGCTCGGTGTGCACGGCTCCGCCGACTGCGACATGAGCGTGGTGGCGTACCACATGGCGCTGTTCGTCGGCCGCGCCGGACACGTCCTGACCCCCGAACTCCGCAGCGAGCTGCGCCAGTCGCTGGAGAACGACGCGACAGGGAGCGCCCGATGACGAACAGGCCCGAGCTCCCGGTCCGCGGCGGCGACCGCAAAGCCGCCCGGGTACGGCCGTACTCGCTCACCGGCGGCCGTACCCGCTTCGGCCACGTCCTCCTCGTGGAGACGTTCGTGGCGAGCACCGCGGCCCTCGAAGCCGCCGAGGAGCGCAAGGAGCTCACCAACGGCGGGCTGAAGTCGGTCATGCCGGAGCTGCGGGCCATCGTCGAACTGTGCCGCCGGATGCGCACGGTGGCCGAGATCGCCGCGCTGCTGAAGATGCCGCTCGGCGTGGTCCGCGTGCTCCTCAGCGACCTCGCGGACCAGGGAAAGATCCGTGTGTACGGCACCGGGACCGGTCACGGTACGGGCCGTCCCGACCGCGCTCTGCTGGAAAGGGTGCTCAGTGGACTCCGTCGTCTCTGACGCCGCCGCCTCCCCCGGGTACGGCGTCACCCCGTTCGTCGATGTCGAGACCGACGACAACCTCAGGTCCTGGCAGACGGACCGCACGCGGGCCCCCATCGCCACGAAGATAGTCGTCGCCGGCGGCTTCGGCGTCGGCAAGACCACCCTGGTCGGCACCGTCTCGGAGATCGAGCCCCTCCAGACGGAGGCGCTGATGACCGAGGCCAGCGAGCAGGTCGACGACCTCACCGGCACCCCCGAGAAGGTCAGCACGACCGTGGCCATGGACTACGGCCGCATCACGCTCGACGAAGACCTGGTCCTGTACCTCTTCGGCACGCCGGGCCAGGAGCGCTTCTGGTTCATGTGGGACGACCTGGTGCGGGGCGCGATAGGGGCAGTCGTCCTGGCGGACACCCGCCGCCTCAAGGACTCCTTCCCCGCCCTCGACTACTTCGAGAGCTGCGGACTGCCGTACGTCGTCGCGGTCAACCACTTCGACGGCAGTGAGCTGTTCGAGCCGGAGGACGTGCGGGAGGCGTTGACGATCCCCGCCCACATACCTGTCATGATCATGGACGCGCGGCGGAAGATCTCGGTGATCGAGACGCTCCTGTCCCTCGTCGGCCACGCACTGGACGTCACCCCCGAGTAGGAGAACAGCACCCGCATGCGGAAGATACTCGTCGTCGGAGCCGGCCAGTCCGGACTCCAGCTCGCCCTCGGCCTCCAGTCGCACGGGTACGAGGTCACCCTGATGTCCAACCGGACGGCGGACGAGATCCGCTCCGGCCGGGTCATGTCGACGCAGTGCATGTTCCACACGGCACTCCAGCACGAGCGCGATCTCCAGCTGAACTTCTGGGAGTCCCAGGCCCCGAAGATCGAAGGGCTCGGCGTCTCGGTGGCGGCTCCCGGCTCGTTCGACCCGGGGCCCTCGCAGCGCGCGATCGACTGGCTGGGACGCCTCGACGGGTACGCGCAGTCGGTCGACCAGCGGGTCAAGATGGCCGGCTGGATGGAGACCTTCGCCCAGCGCGGCGGCCAGCTCGTCATCCACGGCGCGGCCGTCGGCGACCTCGACTACTTCTCCCGTACGTACGACCTCGTGCTGGTCTCGGCCGGCAAGGGCGAGCTGGTCTCCATGTTCGCGAGGGACCCGGAGCGCTCCCCGTACTCCGAACCGCAGCGCGCGCTCGCCGTCTCCTACGTGCACGGCCTGGGCCCGCGCCCCGAGCACCCGGACACCGAGGCCGTCCGCTGCAACCTCGTCCCCGGCGTCGGCGAACTCTTCGTCATGCCGACGCTCACCACCTCCGGGCGCGCCGACATCCTCTTCTGGGAGGGCGTACCCGGCGGCCCGCTCGACGTCTTCAACGGCGTGAAGGACCCGGCGGAACACCTCTCCCTGACCCTGGAACTCATGGAGACGTTCCTGCCCTGGGAGTACGCGCGCGCCACGAACGTCGAACTCACGGACGCCGGTGCCACGCTGGCCGGCCGCTACGCGCCCACCGTGCGCAACCCGATAGGCCGCCTGCCCGGTGGGGGACTGGTCCTGGGCGTGGCCGACGTCGTCGTCGCCAACGACCCGATCACCGGGCAGGGCTCCAACTCCGCGTCCAAGTGCGCGGCCTCCTACCTCGCGTCGATCCTCGACCAGGGGGAGAAGGAGTTCGACGAGGAGTGGATGCGGGCGACGTTCGAGCGGTACTGGGCCACCGCCCAGCACGTCACCAAGTGGACGAACGCGATGCTCGCGCCGCCGCCGGAGCACATCCTGAACCTGATCGGGGCGGCCGGGCAGCTGCCGCCGGTGGCGGACCGGTTCGCCAACGGCTTCGACGACCCGGCCGACTTCGAGAACTTCTTCTACGAGCCGGAGAAGACGGGGGCCTACCTGGCCTCGGTGGCCGGCGGCTGATCGGCGCCGCTGCGGGTGCGGGTCGTCCGTGGCCGGTCGGGCCCCCGCGGCGGAGCCGCTGATGTCACAGCCCCGCGCCCCTTCGCGGCGCGTCTGTCGGGACGTACGGCTCCGAGGAGCGGGTGGGCCGCGATCGGGGAGATCTTGATCCGCTGGCCGGTTCTCGGGGCCTCGATGACCTTTCCCCTCCCGATGTACATCGCCACGTGGGTCGCCTTCGGGAAGTAGATCACCAGGTCACCGGGGCGCAGCTTCTTCAACGGGATCCTCGGGAGCCGCGCCCACTGCTCCTGGCTGGTCCTCGGGATCGGGGTGCCGGCGTGTGCCCAGGCCTCCGACGTCAGCCCCGAGCAGTCGTACGTCCTCGGGCCCTCCGCGCCCCACTCGTACGGCTTCCCCAGCTGCCGCCGGGCGTACCGCAGGGCCGTCTCGCCCTTCCGGGTGGGCTTGGGGTCCTCCTCGGCGAGGGCTCCGGAGGTAGTCAGCTTCTCCTGCGCCTTCTCGACTCCCTTCTCCTCGAACTCGGCCAGCCGGGTGAGCTGTTCGGCGGTGAGGGAGGCGAGGAGTGCCTCCACGTCGGCGAGCTTCTCCTGTACGCCGTCCCGCTCCCGTTTCTGCCGGGCGGCGAGCGTGAGCTGGTCGTCGAGCGCCTTGCGGGCCCTGCGGGCGACTGCGTCGGCACGGTGCTCCGTGCCGGTCAGGCGGCCCACCGTCACGGCCCGCTCGCGCGCCAACTGGCCGATGACATGGCCCTGGTCGAGAGCGTGCTGGGGATCGCGGGCGAGCAGGAGGCGGACGTACGGCGAGATGTCGGTGCTGTTCTGGTACTGCTGCCGGGCCAGCCGTCCCGCGGCGCCCCGGCCGTCGTGCAGGGAGAGGCGCGCCTTGGAGAGCTGCGTATCGAGGCGGGCGACCTCCGCGCGCTTCTCCTTCAGCTTCTCCTCGGTGGTGTTGTAGGCCTCGGTGGCCTCCTCGGCCTCCCGGTACAGCCGCTGAAGGTCCGTCACCAGATCGGCGACGGAACGCTCGTGCGGCTCCGGCTCCGGGACAGCCGCCGCGGGCAGTGGCGCGAGGGCGGTGCCGACCGCCACCGCCGCCGTACACACCAGACGCAGAAGCCTTCCTGACACGTCATCACCTCCCGTGCGGAGCAGCCCCTCTGTTCCGCACGGCGAGCATCAGGCGGCGACGGCGTCCTCGCGCGCCGGGTGGGCGGTTCGGCGCAACGTCGTCACCCTTCGGTGTCAGCCGGTCCGTCGTCCGGCCTGGCGTCCGGCGTGTCGTCCGGCCTGTCGGGCTTGGACCAGGGCCATTTCAGCCCGGCCGCCTTGCCCTCGGGGTCGTACTCGTACTTCCACCCCTTCTGGATCCCCATCCTCGAGTGGCCCCTGGGCACCAGGCGGTACACCAGCACGCTGGGCGGGCCGCCGGCCGTGTCGGGGACGGGGATGCGGTACGTCTTCGGCGGGCGGCCCGTGGGCCCCAGCAGCACGGGCAGCACCCGGCCGTCCATGGGGCCGCCCTCGAAGGGGGTGTCTTCGCTCTTCACCGCACCAGTGTCAGCCATCCGCCGCGAGGGCCGTGACCAGCGCGGCGGTCTGCGGATCGCGGTGCGCGGTCACGGAGAGCACGGCGACGAACTGCTCGACCAGCCAGTCACGCAACTCCTCGACCTGGGGCTGCTTGCCCTCGTCGAGCCAGATCAGTGAGGCCGCCTCCACCGCAGTGATCCACATCCGTACGGTCATGCGCAGCAGCAGGCCGGGTTCGATGACGCCCAGGTGTCTGAGGATGTGCTCGGCGGCGGCCCGTCGTACGCCGTCGACGATGGCGGTGGTCCGGGACGTCTCGACCACGCTGCCGCCCTGGAGGAGCGCGCTGAAACCGGCGTCGTGCTCGTCGACGAAGGCGAGGTAGCGGTCGAGGGCACGGGAGAGGCGGATGAGCAGCGGCCCCTCCCGGGGCTCGTCGAAGCACTGCTCCAGCTCATCGGCGGCGGAGCGGAGGGCGGCCTCGTAGAGCTGCTGCTTGCCGCCGGGGAAGTACCGGTAGACGAGGGGACGGGAGACTCCGGCCGCTTCCGCCACGTCGTCGAGGGAGACGTCCTCGGGGACGCGGTGCGCGAAGAGGGTGAGGGCGGCTTCGAGAAGTTGGCTCCGGCGCTCCTCGACACTCAGCCGACGGTAAGCGGGAGCGGATGGGGTCATGCCTCGAAGGGTAGTCGGCCGTCTGCGGGCGCGTCGTGGCTGGTCGCGCCCCGCGGCGGAGCCGCTGATGTCACAGCCCCGCGCCCCTAAGAGGTGGGTACTGCTAGGCATGCCTGACTGCACCCACCCCAGGGGCGCGGGGAACTGCGCGCCCAGCCCCCACCGGCCCGCACCCGACCGTCAAGCCAGCAGCCCCGACGACCTCCACAGCCGTCGCCCGACACCCCGCAGCACTCCGATGTCGTCCAGGAAGTCGGTCAACCGCCGAGCCCCGGTCTGCATGACCTCCCTGCGATGCCCGCTCGCCTTCACCTGCGCCAACGCCTCCCGCTGGTCGAGGCCCACATTCGTGTACACCTCCGGATTCACGAACGCCACGGAGAACACCCGCGCGAACTCCCCGGACGTCACCCGAGTGAACTCCTGCGACCACCGCGGAGCGGAGACCATCTGCCGCCGCAGCTCTTCCCGGGCGTAGCGCACATGCCGCGCCTCCTCCACGACATGGATCCGCGTCACGCCCCTGATCAGCGGCTGCACCCGCTCGTCCGGGAACGTCAGCCGCTGCATCCAGTCGAGGATCTCCTCGCCGAGCAGCGTCGCCGTGAAGGATCCCGGCGTCGTGGAGATCGTCTTGAACAGCCGGCCCAGCTGCTGATGGCCCCGGCTCACCGGATACCAGGGCGTCCCGCCCCGCGAGATCAGCCGCGCGAACATCTTGGAGTGCCGGCACTCGTCCTCGATCTCGGTGAGCGCGTACCGCACATGCGCGCTCGTCGCCGCCTTGTCGTAGATGTGACGGCACAGCAGCTGCATGAGGATGATCTCGAACCAGATCCCCAGCGAGGCCAGCGCCGCGGCCTCGTGCTGCGAGAGCAGGATCCGCTGTTCCTCGCTCATCCGGCGCCACATCGGGGTGTCGTACAGCGAGACCAGCTCCGGCGGCCAGAACCACTTGCCCTCCTCGAAGGGCGCGTCCCAGTCCAGTTCCTCGTCCGGGTCGAAGGAGTGCTTCCTTGAGGAGTCGAGCAGCCGCTCGGCGACCTGCTCCCGGTCCTTGAGCAGACCGAGCGCGTCACGCAGCCCTTCGAGCGCGTCGACTTCTGTCAGACTCGTCATGGCTCTTATGAGACTGCTTGTCAGCAAGCTCGTCAATCCCTTGCGCACGACTTGTTGACCCGGCGTCTAGGAAGGGGCAGCCTGCGGAACATGCCGACTTTCGACCTGTACACCACGGACCCCGGGGACCCCCACTGGCAGGTACCGGCGACGGGCAAGGCCCGTTTCAGCTGGGAGTACGACGACGGCCGCGACCGTCTGCTGGCCCTCTATCAGAAGGGCAAGGACAAGCAGTGGGACGGGCAGAAGCGCATCGACTGGGACCTGGAAGTCGATCCCCACGACCCTCTCGGCACCCCCGACGAGTCCATCTCCGTCTACGGCACCAAGTACTGGGCGAAGTTCACCGACCAGGACAAGGGAGAGCTCCGCAAGCACCTCGCCTCCTGGCAGTTCAGCCAGTTCCTGCACGGTGAGCAGGGCGCGATGGTGTGCGCCGCGCGGATCGTGGAGTCCGTCCCCGACCTCGACGCCAAGCTCTACTCGGCGACCCAGGTGATGGACGAGGCGCGGCACGCGGAGATCTACGGCCGTTTCCTGCACGAGAAGATCGGGATGCTGTACCCGATCAACGACAACCTCCAGTCCCTGCTGGGCGACACCCTCAGGGACTCGCGCTGGGACATGCCCTACCTCGGCATGCAGGTCCTCATCGAGGGCCTCGCGCTGGCCGCGTTCGGCATGATCCGCGACACCACCGACAAGCCCCTCCCGAAGCAGATCCTCGCGTACGTCATGCAGGACGAGGCCCGTCACGTGGCCTTCGGCCGCATGGCGCTGCGCGACTACTACAAGCAGCTCTCCGACGCCGAACTCCGCGAACGCGAGGAGTTCGTCATCGAGGGCTGCTACCTGATGCGTGACCGCCTGCGCGGAGTCGAGGTCCTGGAGAACTTCGGCATCCCGAAGGCGGAGGCCGAGGAATACGCCGAACGGTCGGAATTCCTCGCCCTGTTCCGCCAGTTGCTTTTCTCCCGGATCGTCCCCTGCGTCAAGGACATCGGCCTGTGGGGCAAGCGCCTCCAGCAGGCCTACGTCGACATGGGCGTGTTCGAGATGGGCAACTCCAACCTCGACCTCCTCATGGCCCAGGACGAGGAGATCGCGGAGAAACTGGATGCGGAGCGCTTCGCCGCGGAGGAGCGGGAGCGGGTCGCCGAGGTGGGTGAGGCCATCGAGGAGGGGGCCGCTCACATGGAGTAACGTATTGACGTGTCCACGCCTCAGGGTCCGTACGGGCCGCAGAACCCTTACCACCAGCAGTTTCCGCAGCCTCCGCAGGGTCCTTACGCGCCGGGCCCGTACGGTCAGCAACAACCGTACGGCGCACCGCCCGTGCCGCCCCAGCAGCAGCCGTACGGAACTCCGTACCCTCAGCAGCAGCCGTACGGCTGGGGCGTGCCGCCCGTCGCTCCGCCCCCGAAGGGGCGCCGTGTCGGGCTGATTCTCGGCATCGTGGGCGGGGTGGTCGCCGTGAGCGTTGGGGGGTTCGCCATGTACGGCTCGAAGCTGGCCGACGTCGGCTTCCCGGAGGCCAAGTACCGGCTCGCCCTCCCCAAGACGCTGGTGGACAACCGCTACGAACTCACTCGGGACGTCTCCGATTCTGAGGGCCAAAAGCTCAAGGAACAGGCCGCCGGTAGCTGGGACGTCAAACTCGCGGGTGTCGCGTACGGCCATTACAGCCTTGGCGGTGACGAGGCGAAGGGCGACCTGGTGGTGATGGGTCTGTACGGCCGGTTCAGGGACCCCGACTGGAGCCGGGACGACATGATGAAGGGCGGCGGGGACGGAGAAGGCGCGGACGTTGTCGTGTCTCCGAAGGACTTCCACCCGGCCGGCTCCGGCGGCGTCACGATCACCTGCGAGGTCAGCACCCGGACTGACAGCGGTGTGAAGGTGACGCTACCGCTCTGTGGCTGGGTCGATGCCAACACGTCGGGAGCGGTGTTCGAGGTGACGAACACCGCGACCACGGACGACCCGTCGGCCGTGGACCTCGACAAGCTGGCCGCGACCACCCTCCAGATCCGCCAGGAGATGCGCAAGCCGCTCTAGACCGAGCAGCCCAGGTCGTCCGGGATCTCCAGGGCCGTGACCGGCTCCGCCCCCTGTGCCGGGAACGGCGTCCGCAGGGTGAACGCGTACGGGGTGGGCCCGTTCGTGCGCAGGTGCAGCAGGCGGGACTCCGCCTCGGCGACCGTGGGTCGATGGCCGGCCGGGACCCACCACAGGGCCACCATCGCCTCCTGGACCCGCTCGAAGAACTCCCTGCGGCGGGCGAGCATCTCGCGGTGTCGGCCCTGGTACATGTACGCCGTCAGCGCGTTGGTGTCCCGCCACACCGACATGTTGATGATCAGCCACTCGTCGCCGAAGACGGCGATGTCCGTCGCGTCGCCGGTCTCGTCCTCCAGTCGCCAGACGAAACCGTCGGCGTTGTCGGCGTCGGCGTTCACGGGATCGAGGTTGTCGACGAAGGCCTTCAACTGCGGGGAGTCCAGCGGGGCTTTGAGGCGGCCGATGTTCACCTGGGCGAGTTGGTACGCGGTGGCTTCAGTCATGGACCGAACGTTAGGTCGGTGGCCCGGCGCGACTCAACCCCGGTCTCACTACCTGGAATTGAGCACCGCCTCCATCACCGCCCGCGCGATCGGCGCCGCCACCCCGCCCCCGGTGATGTCCCCCCGGACGGCCGACGCGTCCTCCACCACCACGGCCACCGCGACCTTCGGCTCCATGTCCCGTTCGCCCTGCGCCCACGACACGAACCAGGCGTACGGCGTCCCGGAGTTGCCGATGCCGTGCTGGGCGGTGCCGGTCTTGCCGCCGACGACGGCGCCGGGGATGGCGGCGTTCGTGCCGGTGCCCTCCGTGACCACCTGGGCCATGAGCTCCTTCAGCCGTGCGGCCGTCGCCGGGTACATCGCCTGCCGTACCGGGCGCGAGCCCGCCGTCGCCACCGTGGCACCGTCGTCCGTCGTGGTCCGCTCCACCAGGTAGGGCGGGCGGATCTGCCCGCCGTTGGCGACCGCCGCCGAGACCATCGCCATCTGGAGGGGGGTCGCGCGGGTGTTGTACTGGCCGATCGACGACAGGGCCAGCTGAGCCTTGTCGACGGTCGGGTCGAAGGTGCTGCGGGCCACCGAGAAGGGGATCCGCAGCGAGTGGTCGTTGAACCCGAAGGCCCGCGCGGTGGCCGTCATGTCACGCACCCCCACCTTCACCCCGAGCTTCGCGAACACCGTGTTGCACGACCACCGGAAGGCCTCCCGCAGGGACAGGTCCTCGCAGCCCTCGGACTCGTTGGTGAGGGAGGTGGTGGTGCCGGGCAGGGTGTACGGCTCCGGCGAGTCGGTCGGCGCGTCCACGTCCTTGATGACACCCGCGTCCAGCGCGGCCGCCGCGGTGACCACCTTGAACGTGGAACCCGGCGGATAGGTCTGCCGTACCGCCCGGTTGAGCATCGGCTTGTCCACGTCCGCGTTGAGCCGGGCCCAGGCCCGGCCCACCCGCGGGTCGTTCCCCGACAGCGCCGCGGGGTCGTACGAAGGGGAGGACGCCAGCGCGAGGATGCGGCCCGTCGACGGCTCCACCGCCGCCACCGCGCCCTTGCGTCCGCCGAGCCCGTGGAAGGCCGCCTTCTGCGCGGCCCTGTTGAGCGTGGTGACGACGTTCCCGCCCGGGTTGCGTCTGCGCGTGAAGTCGTTCCACAGCGGGAAGGGCGTCAGCAGCGGGTCCGAGCCGGACAGGATCGAGTCCTCGGTGTGCTCCAGGAAGGATGTGCCGTACTCCTGCGAGGCGAAGCCGGTCACCGGCGCGTACAACGGCCCGTCCGTGTACGTCCGTTCATAGCGCAGCTGCTCCCCGGTGTCCCGGGATCCGGTGACCGGCCGCCCGCCGACCAGGATGTCGCCGCGCTCCCGGCCGTAACGGGCGATGGTCTCGCGGCGGTTGGCCGGGTTCTCGCCGTGGGCGCGGGCCTGGACGACCTGGACGCGGGCGGCGTTGACGAGGAGCGCCACGAGCAGCAGGGTGCAGAAGCAGGCGGCGTGCCGGATGTAACGGGCCATACCGGGTCCTGGCGTCGTCACGGGCTCTCCTTTCCGTCGTACTGGTGGCGGGCCGAGTCGCTGACCCGGATCAGCAGGGCGACGATCGCCCAGTTGGTGACGACCGACGAGCCGCCCTGGGCGAGGAACGGCATGGCCATGCCGGTGAGCGGAATCAGTCCGCCGACCCCTCCCGCGATCACGAACACCTGGAGCGCCACGATCGAGGCGAGTCCGATCGCGAGCAGCCGCCCGAACGGGTCGCGCAGGGCGAGGCCCGCCCGGTAGCCGCGCTCCACCAGCAGGGCGTACAGCAGGAAGATCGCGGCGAGGCCCGCCAGGCCCAGCTCCTCGCCGGCGGTCGCCAGGATGAAGTCCGACTTCGCGGCGAAGCCGATCAGGATGGAGTGGCCGAGCCCGAGCCCGGTGCCGAGGACCCCGCCCGCCGCGAAGGCGAAGAGGGACTGTGCGAGCTGGTTCGGCCCCTGGCCCGCCTCGATCGACGCGAGGGGGTGCAGCCAGTCCTCCACCCTGATGTGCACATGGGGCTCCAGCCAGCCCACGGCGAGGGCGCCGACGGCGGCCAGCAGCAGTCCCAGCGCGATCCAGCCGGTGAGTCCGGTGGCGACGTACAGCAGCACGACGAACAGTCCGAAGAACAGCAGCGAGGTGCCGAGGTCCCGCTCCAGGACCAGGACCCCGACGCTGATCAGCCAGATGGTCAGCAGCGGGCCCAGCACCCGGCCGGTGGGCAGCTGAAGCCCCCACAGCCGCCGCCCCGCGAACGCCAACGCGTTCCGGTTGGTCGCGAGATACGCGGCGAAGAACACCGCAAGGAGCACCTTCGCGAACTCGCCCGGCTGGATGGAGAACCCGGCGATCCGGATCCAGATGCGGGCGCCGTTCACGGAGGGGAAGAGGATCGGGAGGGTCAGCAGGGCCAGTGCGGCGGCGACACAGACGTAGGCGTACCGCTGGAGCACCCGGTGGTCGCGCAGCATCAGCACGACCACGATGAACAGGGTCACCCCGACCGTGGACCACACCAGCTGGGTGGGGGCCGCGCGGTCCCCGGGTGTCTCCAGGTCGAGCCGGTAGATCAGGACGAGGCCCAGGCCGTTGAGCAGTACGCCGATCGGCAGCAGGAGTGGATCTGCGTACGGCGCCCTCAGGCGGACCGCTCCGTGGGCGATGAGCGCGAGCACGCCGAGCCCGGCGCCGTAACCGGCGGCGTCGGGCGGGACGGAGCCGTTCTTGGCGAGGCCGACAGCGCAGTAGCCGTACACCGACAGCAGGACGGCGAGGACGATGAGGGCCAGTTCGATGCCACGGCGCCGGGGCAGGCGTACCGAGGGAGCGGAGGTCTCCGCGGGGGCCACGGTGGTTCCGGCCTTGATCATGTCCGGAACTTACCCAAAGAGGACGTGATGTCTCCTAGTGTGCGTGGATGTCAGCACCAGCGGGGTGCCGGCCCGATGGTCCGGATGTAACGCGCCGGGCCCCAGGCCCAGGTGCCGTCCGTGAGGAGGTACCACTGGCGGTTGCCCTGGACGCTCTGGCCGTTGGTCCTGCAGAAGATCGAGACGACCTCGCCCCGGTCGGCCCACCGGATGACCTGGCCACCCCGGAACGGCGAACTGCGCAGCGCCAGCGAACGGGCCGTCACGACGCCTCTGGCCAGACGGGGGTTGTGGTCCTGGTTCGGGTCCTGGCTGTGATTCGGGTCCTGGTCGAAACTCTGACTCTGCGTCTGGTCCTGAGTCTGGTCCTGGGTCTGGTCCTGGGTCTGGTTCTGCCCCCAGTCGTCGCGCGGGTCGTCCGGGTCGTCACCGGCGACGGCGGGGGTGGCGAGGGCGGTGACGGCGAGGGCGCCGGCGGCCACGGCTATGGAGAGACGGGAGCGCAGGGACATGGGGGGACCTCCGTGATGGGGGTGCAAACCTGACTATTCGCCACGTTAGGAGCCCCGTACGCGGGTCGCCTTTCACACTGCGCCATAGGAGAACCGGCCCAGGGCCGTCTAGCGCAGGAACAACGTCGCGACCGCCCCGCCGTCCGCCGCGTTGGAGAACGACAGGCGCGCCCCCAGCACCTCCGCCTGCCCCACCGCGATGGTCAGCCCCAGGCCGTGCCCCTTCGACCCGCCCTCGGTACGGAACCGCTGCGGACCGTGCTCGATGAGATACGGCGGAAACCCGTCCCCGTGGTCCCGGACGGTCACCACCGGCCCGTCCACCGTCAACGACACCGGTCCCCGGCCGTGCCGATGCGCGTTGGCCACCAGATTGCCCAGCACCCGCTCCAGCCGCCGCCGGTCCGTCTCCACGGCAAGGTCCCGCACGACGACGACCTCGGTATCGGTACCGGACGCCCGGACCACCCGCTCCGCCAACGCCCCCAAGGGCTCGGTATCCAGCTCCACCGTCTCCCGCCCCGTGTCCAGCCGGGAGATCTCCAGCAGATCCTCCGTCAGGGTCCGCAGCGCCCCCACCCGGTCCCGCACCAGCTCCGTGGGCCGCCCCGGCGGCAACAACTCGGCGGCCGCGTGCAGCCCGGTCAGAGGCGTCCGCAGCTCATGTGCGACATCCGCCGTGAACCGCTGCTCACTCAGCAGCTTCCCCTGCAGGGACACCGCCATGGAGTCCAGCGCGGCGGCCACCGCGGCCACCTCGTCCTGCGGCCGCGACGGATCCTTCGTACGGGGATCGTCGACCCGCGCGTCGAGGTCGCCCGCGCTGATCCGCCGGGCCACCCGAGCGGTGGTGTGCAGCCGCGTCGTCACCCGGGTGACCGCGAACGCGCCCACCAGCAGCGTCGCCGTGATCGCCAGCGCCGACGACCACAGGATCGCCCGGTCGAGCGCCGCGATCGTCCGCGCGTTCTGCGCGTAGTCGACCTCCACGGCCAGCGACCGGTCCCCGTCCACCGGACCCGCCGCCCACATCACGGGGCGCCCGCGGTGCTCGCCGACCATCGTGCCCCGGTCCCCGGCCACCGCCAGCGCCCGCAGCGAGCCCGGCAGATCCGGCTGATCCACACCGGCGTCCCACGTCAGCGTGTCCCCGGCCTCGTACGCCTCGGTCGCGTCCTTCAGCCGGCTCAGCGCCAGCTCGCGGGCCTCGCCGACGGTCTGGTTGGTCACCGAGACATGCACGAGGACTCCGAGCAACGCGGCGAGGGCGCAGCACATCACGGTGATGAAGACGCCGGCCTTCACGGCCAGCGTGCCGGACCAGCGGGGCAGCGCGAGTCTCATCGCGCGCTCGCGGACGCGCTGGGCGAGCCGCTGGGGAGACGGGTGCTCTTGCCCGTCCGGAGCATCTCGTCGTGGGTGAGGAGCATCGCCTTCTGCTCGGGGTCCCAGGTCCACTGCAGCCGGTACTCGTACCCGGCCACCTCGGACGGCGAGCGGATGATGACCGACCGCCCGGCCAGCTCGACCCCGCTGACCGCGTCCTCCCAGTGCATGACCCGCACGAGCCGGTGCTTCGCCACGGTGTAGACGCGCACGGCGGTGATGCTGCCGGGCAGCTGCCGAAAGCCCAGCGTCAGGTCCTTGCGCCCGTCATCGGTCAGGTCGCGGTAGTACGGCTGGAGGACCGGGCACCTCCTGCCGGCCGCCCCCTTCTTCCCGCAGTCCGCCATCCGGCGGGCCGTCTCGACGTAGCCCCCGTCGGCGTAGCTGCCGGCGTCCTCCTTGATCTCCGCGCGCACGACCGCGACCGGGTCCACCTCGCGGATGTCGTCGCCGGGCACGGAGACGCCCTTGACGACCTGCCTGTCCACCTCGTCGATGGTGAACGCCGGGCTGGAGGCGGGCGTCAGCTGCGGCCACAACCGGTCGGGGCTGATCGCGGTCGGCGTCGGACCCGCGCCCACCAGGTCGCCCGCGTCGCCGCAGCCCGACGCGGCCGCGAGCAGCAGGGCGACGGCGGCGACGGCGCGGGTCGTACGGGGTGCGCGGCGGGCGGGTGGCACTGTGCTCCTGGAGGTCGGGCCGGTGGGCGTAGGTCGGCCCCGTACAGGTTATTCGTGGGGAAGTCCTTTTTGCGTTCCGGCGCCTCGGGGCCGCACTACTCGGTCAGCTCCTCCAGCAGCCGGGCCGTCGGGAGGCCGGTCCGGAGGTACTCGACGAACAGTTCGTTGTGCAGCGCCCACGGCGAGCGCCGGCTGCGGATCAGCCGGATCGCCTCGTCGGCCGTATGCCCCCTGCGGACCAGGGCGTGCGCCACGACCAGGCCCGAGCGGTTGTAACCGTGGTAACAGCGGACGAGGACCCTGCGGCCCTCGTCCAGCGCCTCACTCGCGGCCTGTGCCAGACGCATCACGCCGGTGAGCTGGGTGCCGTCCAGCGGGCCGTCCGGAATCGGCCACACATGGTGCTCGACACCGGGATCGGGACCGTGGCCCGGCAGCCGCAGCAGCGTCTGCACGACCTCGAACTCGCCCCGTACGACGGCGAACTCCCGTTGCCCGGACATGCCCTGGAACTCGTGCCCGCCCATCCACAGCCCGGGCACGATCTCGTCCCACGCTCTGTCCGGGGCCGGTACATCGGGTTGCTTCCTGCGGGTCCGCAACAGCGCCTCCCCAAGCCCCTGCGCCAAGCCCTGCAACTCACGGCAACTCACCCCAAAGGTATCCGGCTTCTTGCCTGCGCAGCACCCCGCCTGTTCCCATGGTCCATGGGGTGATGGTGCATGAGCGGACTGCGCGTCGTACCGACCTGGCGTCATGGTCAGGAGCGGCTCTACGTCTGCCTCACGGACGGCAGGAACATCGCCTGGTACGACCGTGAGGCGGCCCGGATCAATCTGCTGAGCGAGGACCGCAGAGAGGATGTGCTCGATGTCCTCGGTCCTTTCCTGAGCGGCCCGGTGGCCGTGGGCCCGCCCCCGGTGCCGACGCCCGCCGAACTGGCCCGGCTCACCCTCCACCCCGACGACGACCTCGCGCCCAACCGGCCCGGCGAGGCCCTCCAGATCGCCCTGGACCGGGATCCCGGCTCCCCGCACCTGATCCGCCGCGACCCCCGTCGGCGCGCGCTGGAGGCGGAACAGACGGTGGGTGAGGCGCTGGACGGCCTCGACGGCGCGGGCTGGCACACCCTGCACTCCGTCCCGCTGCCCGGCGGCGACCGCGTCCACCATCTGGTGATCGGTCCCGCCGGACTGTTCGCCGTGCACGCGCTGTACGCCCGTCGGCAGCGGGTCACGGTCGCCGACCCGATGGTCGCCTTCGGCCGCCGCGACCCACAGCCGCTCCTGCGCCGCGTCCGCGCCGACGCCGACCGTGCCTCCTACGCCCTGACGGCCGAGGTCCACCCGGTCCTCGCCCTCGTCGGCCCCACGGCCGTGACGGTCACCCTCCCGCCCCGTGGGGTCCGCGTCCTCACGGACACCGACCTCGAAGGCCTCGCCCGCCTCGGCGGGGTACTCAAGCCGGCGGACGTGGAGGCCCTGCACGCGATGGCACGGGACCGCCACACCTGGACGAAGG
The DNA here is from genome assembly GCF_044456945.1 of Streptomyces sp. NPDC050759. NCBI lineage: Bacteria > Bacillati > Actinomycetota > Actinomycetes > Kitasatosporales > Streptomycetaceae > Streptomyces > Streptomyces sp. NPDC050759. The sequence goes on from NZ_JBITGI010000024.1 coordinate 40,886, forward strand.
TCTAGGGCCTGTTGCGAAAGTGGCCTCTGCCGCGCGACGCCCGGCACGCTCCCCCACTGCCCTGAGGCGTGGGAGGTACCCCCACTCGCCGCACCGCCCGAAAGCCCGAGTACGCCCAGTACGAGGGCTTCCGGGCGGCACTCCCCCAGCCTTCGGCCGGGGGGACCCCCAGAGCACGCACCGAACGCCGCGCGGCCGCCCTCCGGGCGACGAGGCCACTTTCGCAACAGGCCCTAGCGCAGTGCCCCGAAGTAGTGGGCCATGGTCCAGGCGCCGATACGGGCACCGGTCCTGATCGCCACCACGTCACTGCTGCGGAAGTGGACCCCGCCCCAGACCCGGGCGTCGACCACCTCCCGGTCGTAGGCCGCCGCGTCGGTGTAGGTCCGGGTCGTGCCCGTCACCGCGGACGAGATCCGGAAGTCGACGTCCCCGCCGGTGAGGCGGTTCAGGACGCTCATCGCGGCACCGTCGTTGATGTTGTGACCGCTGACCCAGTCCGGGTACGGAGGGGTGTCGAGCAGCGGTTGCCAGGACGGGTCGGGCGTGGTGGCGGGGTTGCCGTCACTGTCCGCGAGCCGGATCGCCGTGATCGGACGCCACTGGCCGTACGTCAGCTTGGCGTTCCACGCCGTGATGGCCGCATCGGCCGTCGCCGAACCCGTCGCGGCGAACAGCCGTGCCGCGTCGACGAGATCGAGCCCGTGCCGTGCGACGTAGCCGCGGTACGCGGCCTGGAACTGCACCGGCAGTACGTCGGAGAAGAACCGCGCGGTCTCGGTCTGCGCCGCGGTCCGGTGGACGCTGTTCCTCGCGCCGACCGCCTTCACCTCGGCGAAGTCCCGGGTGTAGGCCTTCGACGTGAGCGCCGGGGGCGGCCCCGGCAGGAACCGGTCCGGTGAACCGAGCAGCATCGGGCGCACCTTGCCGAGCCAGGGGACGGCGAAGGGCGCGTTGGCGGGCGGGGTGGGCCGCCAGATGCCGGGGGCGGGCGGCTTGTCGTACGTCACCGGGGCGCCGCGTCCGTCGTTCTCGCGCAGCCGCACGATCCGCGCGGCGGCGCGTTCCCCGAAGCGGACGCCCTGCTTCTCGGCTCTGCCGTCGGGGATCCTCGCCAGGGACGCGGTGTAGGCGGTGTCGAGGCGGGCCCGGGAGGCCGGGAAGTAGGTCAGCAGGACCCGGTGGGCGGCCGCTGCGGCGGCGGCCTCCGAGGAGGCATGGCGCGGGCCGCGTTCCTGCCACTTGTACGGGGTGTACCGGCCCTCGATGCCGACGACCGCGTTGTAGACGGCGGCGTCGACGAAGCCGTAGTAGAGGAACTGCTCCGCGGCCGGCTTCTTTGCGTCGGTGTGGACGGTGGCGACGGCGGTCTCGCTCCAGTCGAGGATCACCTGGGCGCCGGTCCGCTGCTGCGGGGCGGCCGTGGCGGCGGTCCAGGGTGCGGTGCCGACGGCGAGGGCGACGAGGCCGGCGAGGAGCCCTAAGGCATGCTGGGTCGCTTTCGTGGTCATGGGGTGGTCCCCCTTCGGACGGTTGTGGTGAGCCCAGGATGGCCCCATGCCAGGGCGGACCGAGGAGTTCCGCGATTTGGTCAGCCCGCTGAACCGGAGGGCGGGGACGCACTTGGCCGCGAGCCCCGGAATCGCGAGCGGGCGTTCTCAGGGCAGCGGTGCCGCCCGCTCGCCGTCGAGGAGCGGGGCCAGCAGGTCGCCGTAGTCCTGGAGGCGCGGGCCCATGTCCGCTGCCTCGAAGGACAGCTGGGCCGGTGCGCCGCACTCCTCGACCTCCGTCCAGGTCACCGGTGCCGACACCAGGGGCCGGGTCCGGGCCCGCAGGGTGTAGGGCGTGGCGGTGGTCTTGCGGGCGGCGTTCTGGCTCCAGTCGACGAAGACCTTGCCGGGGCGCAGGTTGCGCGTCATCCGGTGCAGGGCCAGCCGGGGCATCGCCCGCTCCGCCTCCACGGCGAGCTGCTTGGCGTACTCCGACACCTGCTCGGACGACGCCCCCCGGACCGCCGCCAGCAGATGCAGCCCCTTCGACCCGGCGGTCTTCGGGTACGCCTCGATACCGTCCGCCGCCAGCCGCTCCCTGAGCCAGAGGGCGACCTCGCAGCACTCGACGATCGTCGCGGGCGGCCCCGGATCGAGGTCGAGGACCAGGCGGTCGGCCTCGTCGGGGGTGTCGATCGGCCACTGGTGGGTGTGGAACTCGGTGACCAGGTTGGCGGCCCACATCAGGCTCGCGAGGTCCTGCACGAGCACCATCCGGGCCGGCCCCTCGGAGCGGGGCACCTCGGCGGTGGTGACCCAGTCGGGCGTACCCGGCGGAACGTTCTTGGCGAAGAAGACCTGGCCGTCGGGGCCGTCCGGATAGCGCAGGAAGGAGACGGGACGGTCACGCAGATGGGGCAGCAGCACCTCGGCCGTCGTGGCGTAGTAGTGCAGCACCTCGCCCTTGGTGAAGCCGGTGGCCGGATACAGCACCTTCTCCAGATTGCTGAGCGCGAGCCGTCGGCCCTCCACCTCTGTGATCGGCGTCATACGATGAGATTCTCACGCATATCAGATGAAACTGCGTAATACGCCAGAAAGGGTGCTGCCGGTGAGATCCATTTGGAACGGCGCCATCTCGTTCGGCCTGGTCAGCATTCCGATCAAGCTGGTGAACGCCACCGAGAGCCACTCGATCTCCTTCCGCCAGATCCACACCGAGGACGGCGGCCGCGTCCGCTACCGCAAGGTCTGCGAACTGGAGGACCGGGAGATCAGCCAGGCGGAGATCGGCAAGGGGTACGAGGACGCCGACGGCACCATCATCCCGATCACCGACGAGGACCTGGCCCACCTGCCGCTCCCGACGGCGAAGACGATCGAGATCGTGGCCTTCGTGCCGGGCGAGCGGATCGACCCGCTCCAGATGGATGCCGCGTACTACCTCCAGGCGGGCGGCGCCCCCGCCGCCAAGCCGTACACCCTGCTGAGGGAGGCGCTCAAGCGCAGCAACAAGGTGGCCATCGCCAAGTTCGCGCTGCGGGGACGGGAACGGCTCGGGATGCTGCGGGTGGTGGAGGACGCCATCGCGCTGCACGGGCTGCTGTGGCCGGACGAGGTCCGCGCGCCCGAGGGACTCGCCCCCGACACCAAGGTCACCGTCAGCGACAAGGAACTCGACCTCGCCGACGCCCTGATGGACACCCTCGGCGAGATCGACCTCGACGAACTCCACGACGAGTACCGCGAGGCACTCGAGGAGGTCGTCGCCGCGAAGGCCGCGGGCGAGGCACCACCGGAGGCACCCGACCGGGCGAAGGGCGGCAAGGTCCTCGACCTCATGGCGGCACTGGAGAAGAGCGTCCGGGACGCGAAGGAGTCCCGGGGCGAGGAGCCGGGGGAGGTCACACGGCTGCCGCAGCGCAAGTCGGCGCGGGCGGCGCCGAAGCAGACGGGTGGCAAGAAGTCCACGTCCGCCACGAAGAAGACGGCGGCCGCGAAGAAGACGACGGCGAAGTCGTCACAGGGGACGAAGAAGACGGCGTCGGCGAAGAAGGCGACGGGCGCGAAGAAGACGGCGGCCAAGAAGACGACCGCCCGCAAACGGACCGCGTGACCTGCGCACCGCCGTCGGCACCGCGCAGGTCGCGTCCGTCCTTCGGCGAGATCAGCCGACGGCCTTCGCGGACTCGATGATCACCGGCTGCGTGGGCACGTCACCGTGACCGCGGCTGCTGCCGGTCCGCACACCCTTGATCTGGTCGACGACGTCCTGGCCCTCGGCGACCTTGCCGAACACGGTGTAACCCCAGCCGTTCGGGCTCTTGGCCGTGAAGTTGAGGAACTCGTTGTCCGAGACGTTGATGAAGAACTGCGCGGTCGCCGAGTGCGGGTCGCTGGTGCGCGCCATCGCCACGGTGTACGCGGTGTTCTTCAGACCGTTGTCGGCCTCGTTCGGGACCGGCGCGAGCGTGGGCTTCTGCACCATGTCCGGGGTGAAGCCACCGCCCTGGACCATGAAGCCGTTGATCACCCGGTGGAAGATCGTGCCGTCGTAGTGCCCGTTGCCGACGTACTTCAGGAAGTTCTCGACGGTCTTGGGAGCCTCGGCGTCGGCGAGCTCGAGGACGATACGGCCGAAATTAGTGGTCAGCTCGACCCTGGACATGGGAATCGTCCCTTTCTGGTGGGGCATGACCGAAGCATCTTGTCACACGGGTGCCCAGGCCCGACGGCCTCACGGCGTTGGTGACGTCCGGGGGGCGGCACCGGGCACGTTCCCGGTCGTGCCGCCCGATGCCGTCGGAACGGCCGACGGTTCGGAGGGGACGGCCGACGGCGACGCCGGGCCCTTGGTGGGCGGCTGACTGCGCACCGGGGCCAGCGGCACCGAGGAGCGGCCGGGGTCCGCGCCGGGCAGGGCGGCCACGGCCCCGGCCGTGAGGAGGGCGGCCACCAGCACTCCCACGGCGCCCGACACCGCCGTACGACGGCGTCGGATCCGTCGGCCGCCGGCGACGGCCGCGTCGGTGACGCTGGGCAGGGCCGGCTCCCGCGAGCCGTCGAGGATGGCCTCGAAGGCGCCCCGCACGCGGCCGCCCTCCCCGTACTCGTCCGAGTCGTCCATCTGCCGCCTCACCTCCCGCTCGTCTCGCCCGCGAGTCCCTCGACGAGCCCGCGCAGCCGGACCAGCCCGCGGGCGCTCTGGCTCTTGACCGTGCCCGGGGTCACGCGCAGCGCCTCGGCGGTCTGCTCCACGCTCCAGTCCTCCCAGAACCGCAGTACCAGGACCGCCCGGTAGCGGGGCGGCAGTTCCATCAGCGCGGCCTGCATCACCAGCCGCAGCTCGGGCGTGACCGGTGGTTCGGCGGACACCGGTTCGGGCAGCTCCTCCGTCGGCTCCTCCCGCCAGCTCCGCTTGCGGTACTGGTCGATGAAGACGCGGGTGAGGATCGTACGGGCGTACGCCTCGACGTTGCCGTCGCGGCGGATGCGGCCCCAGGAGGCGTACAGCTTCATCAGCGTCGTCTGGGTGAGGTCCTGGGCCTGGTGCCAGTCCCCGCACAGCAGATACGCGCTGCGCCTGAGCTGCCCCTGCCGGGCCTCGGCGAACTCCCGGAACTCCCGTTCCCGGACTGCTTCCCGCACCCGCCGCCCCTCCGCCGAACCGATCAGACCTGTCCTTCAGAGGTACGGCGACGGGCTCCGCGAGGTTGCACGGCCACGGAAGAAAAGTTTCCGGTCGCCGCGTGCAACCCGCCCGGGCCGGTGCCCCGTACTCCTCTCACGCAACCGACCCGACCACAGAGGAGCAGCTTTGACGAACCGTCATGGCATCCGACCCACCCGCCGCCTGCTGATCGGCGTCCTCGCGGGAAGCGCCGTGGCCGTGGCGGGCTGGGCCGCCGTCGCGGGCGCCGCGACCGGCTCCGCCACGCCGAAGCCGGCGACCTCCGCCTCTCCTACGGTGGCGCCTTCGGCCGTCCCGTCGCCCGTGCCTTCCCCCGTGCCGTCGAAGCGGCCGTCCCAGCCGAGTACGATGCCGTCCGCCGTGCCTTCCGAGCCGGGGACCGCGCCGAGCCCGGTACCGACGGTCGTGCCGGACCAGCACCCCTCGGCCGTCCCGAGCCCCGCCCCGGCGGAACCGACCTCCGTCCCGAGCCCGGTACCGTCGGCCCCCACAAAGCCGTCGAAGTAGGTCCGGTACGGACGACGGGCGGCGTTCAGAGCCGTCGTCCCGTCGTACGGCCACGTCCTCCGAGATCCGCCGGGCGGTGGTGGCGGAGGCAGCGGTGAGGGTGACCGGGCCCGCGCCGAGCGGTGGTGGCGCCGTCTGGGCGTGGGGCCCGGCTTGGGCCGGTGCTGTCGGAAGGCTCACCGCGCGGTCACCGGTGGAGGCGGGGGCGAGGATTTCTGGGCGCGCCGAGCGGTCGGGCCGCCATCTCGTCGTACGGCCACGTGCTCTCCGGTGCGCGCTCGGCTCGGGTCGCGTGCTGTCGGACCCGCCGCGCGGTCACGGCGGCGGTGAGGGTGACCGGGCCCGGGCCGAGCGGTGGTGGCGCCGTCTCGTCGTAGGGCGATTCTCCTCAGGCGCGCTCTGGTGGGGCCGTGGGGTGCCGGAAGGCCCACCGCATGTCCGGTTCGACCAGGTATCGCAGGGCGCGTCGGACCGGTGGGGTGCACAGGGCGGTCACGGCGGAGGCGGCGGCGAGGGTGACCGTGGCCGTGCCGAGCGGTTCGTGGACCCAGGTGGGCCCGTACCAGCCCCAGAACCGGGCGCCCTGGACGAGGAATCCGTGCAGCAGATAGCCGTAGAGCGTGCCCGCGCCCAACGCCGTGAACCAGGTCCGCCGCCCGGGCACCAGGGCGAGGAAGCACCCGACCAGGACCAGCGAGCACCCGAAGGTGACCAGCGTCATCACCGGCCCCGACCAGCCGGGCGCACCCAGCTCCTGGGCGCTGTCCCGGTGGTAGAACCAGGCCCCGCTCATCCGCGGCACGGCCCAGTGGGCCAGCGCGAGCGCGACCGCGAACACCGGCACGGCCGCCAGCCGTACGGCCCGCCGACGGACCAGGCGGAAGTGCTCCGGCTTCAGACACAGACCCAGCACGAAGTACGGCAGGAACTGCAGGACACGCTGCAGATCGAGATCGTCGCCGATGGAGGGCGTGAGGGAGGCGAGCATCGCCACCGCGAGGGCGAGCGGCACCGGATGACGCACCCGCTGCCACAGCGGAGTGGTCAGCCGCCACACGAACAACGCCACCAGGAACCACGTCAGATACAGCGGATCCAGCAGACTCACCGGCCGGTCCGGCACCTGGTCGGTCCACCGGGTGAAGAACGTGTACGCCGTCTCGAACACGACGTACGGCACGACCAGCCCGGTCACCAGCCTCCGCAGCCGCTGCGGGCCGGCGTCGAAGTTCCGCGAGAAGTACCCGGAGACGACGATGAACGCGGGCATGTGAAAGGCGTACACGAGCAGGTACAGCGCTGAGACACCCCGGCTCCCGTCCCGCAACGGCTCCCACGCGTGTCCCACCGCGACCAGCACGATCGCCAGATACTTGATGTTGTCGAAGTAGGCGTCGCGCTCCGCGGGACGCTGCGCTGCGGGTCTTTCCCGAGGGGCGACCGTGACAAGTTGCTCGTGCATCCCGGGCGCCTCACCACTCCGGAGCGGCCCAAACTCCGTACATAGGTGCCGGCTGTGCCCCGTAGGTACGGCGGGGGAGCGGATCACGACGCGTCCGGCCCGCCCTACGTCCACCCCGCCCCGCGTCCGGGCCTGCGCCGAGGGCTCGCGTCCGCGCGGCCGAAGCGCAGCGCCCCGCTGGGGACCGTCGGCGCACCCCCGCCGGGGGTGCCAAGCCCTCAGGCCGCCGTGCTCAGCGCTTCCCGTCCCGCCACCTCGCCGCCCGGCTTCGTCGGCAGGGCGACGGGCTCCAGTGTGCGGCGTGCCCGTACCAGGAAACCCGTACCGATCGCGCCGGCGACCAGCAGGCCACCGGTCACGAGAGCTCCGCGTGCCCCGGCCAGTTCCATGAGCAGACCCAGCGCCGGCGGGCCGCCGAGACCCCACACCGTGCCGATGCTGCTCCACACGCCGAGGACGCGTCCGCGCAGGTGAGGGGGCGGGTCGGTCTGGAGGACGGCCGTTCCGGCGGTGTCGGAGACGGACTCGACCACGGCCATGGGCAGGACCAGCACCAGCAGGACGGCCACCGACGGTGACAGTCCCGCTGCCAGTTGCAGCAGCGCGCCCGCGGCGGCCAGCGTGCCCACCAGCCGGACGGAGGGCCGCCGCAGCCGGGCGCCGAGGAACGCGCCCAGGATGCCGCCGACGGCGAGGACCGAGGAGACCGTGCCGAACGCCCCCGCACCGCCCGCGAGCGGCCCGGTGACGAGCACGGCCAGGGTCAGCCCGTAGTTACGGCCGAAGACCGCGCTGATCCCGGTGATGCCGGCGAGCGCGACCAGACGGGGCCGGCGCGCGAAGAAGCGCAGGCCTTCGCGCATGGTCATGTCGGCCCCGGCCCCGGCCCCGGCCCCGGCTCCGACTCCCGCCCTGGTCCGCGCGGCTGCGGGCGCCGCACCGGGCGCGGGGCGCAGGAACGGCACGACCGCGGCGACGAACAGGAAGGACATCCCGTTGGCCGCGTACGCGGCGGCCGTGCCGAGAAAGCCGACCGTCACGCCGGCCAGGGCGGTCCCGACGAGCCGGCCGGCGCTGTGCACCATCGCGCCGATGCCGATGGCGGAGGGAACGTCCTCGGCCGGGACGAGATCGTTGCCCAGCAGAGCGCACGCCGGTCCGTCGACGGTGGCGATGGTGCCGGTCACAGCGGCCAGCACCAGCAGGGACGTCATGTCGAGCCGGTCCAGCGCGACGAGCACGGCCGTGACGAAGGCGACCGCGCCGAGCAGGGTCTGGCTGACCGCCGCCGTCAGCTTGCGCGGCCAGCGGTCCACGGCCGCCCCGCCCAGCAGGCTCATGAACAGCGCGGGGCCGGCCTGGACGGACATCGACAGCCCTGTCGCGGCGGCGGAACCGGTGATCTGCAGAACGAGCAGGTTCTGCACCGTGAGCTGCATCCAGGTGCCGGCGTTCGACACGAAGTTCGCGACGGACCACCAGCGCATGCTGCGGTGTCTCAGGGATCGCCACGGCGAGCGTGACGCCTCCCGGGGCGAGGCCGCGGCCGTGTTCGGGGCAGCGGAAGGGCAGGCAGGGGCAGGAACGGAAGACACAGTGCGATACCCGAAAGGTGAAGTGGCAGTCAGACAGGTAGGCGAAACCGAAGAACGCCGGGCTGCGCTGCGCGGTCATCCACCGAGTCGGTCACGGCGCGAACCATCGTGGCAGATGTGATCGGTGCGTCGGCTGCGGTTCGCCGGGCGACACCGCCCTCAAAGGCTCAACTGCCGATCGCCCTCACGCCACTTGCCCTGTCGAGTGTGGTTGCTCACAGGCCCTCCGCACTCGTCAGCACGTTCCCGCCCGGTACTGGAGGGGCGCCGGGCCGCCCCCGCAGCAGTCGCGGGTGCTGTGGGGCCTATGCACAATAGGGATCAAAGTGTGAAAGCTACTGGCACGGGAACCCCGTGTTCGTTCCGTCGGGAAAACGGCGGCTGCGGCCAAGACGGCCCTGTTCCTGACGCGCGTTCCGTGCGTCCTGTCCATATCTGACCTTTCACCCCCTTCCCACGAGCCGCTCGCGTCGCACCGGACATGCGCGCGCCGCTCTCCGGCCTCGCGAGCACGGCTGAAGGACGTCCCATGACTGATGCCCCTCCTCGCGTGCCCTGGCGCCGTGCCGTGGTGACCGGCGGTGCCGGCTTCCTCGGCAGCCATCTCTGCGAGCGCCTGCTGGATTCAGGTGTCGAAGTCGACTGTGCGGACAATCTGGTGTCCGGATCGCGCCAGAACATCGCCCACCTCGAGGGCCGCGCCGGATTCAGGTTCGTGGAGTGCGACGTCTCCGCGCCCGAGTGCCTCCGGCGCCTGCGGGGACCGTACGACCTCGTCCTGCACTTCGCCTGCCCCGCCTCGCCCGTCGACTACCTGCGGCTGCCCCTGGAGACGCTCGACGCCGGCAGCCTGGGCACCCGCACCATGCTGGCCCTGGCCGAGCGGGACCGGGCACGCTTCCTGCTCGCCTCGACGTCCGAGGTGTACGGCGATCCCCTCGTGCATCCACAGCGCGAGGACTACTGGGGCAACGTCAACCCGGTGGGTCCGCGCAGCGTGTACGACGAGTCGAAGCGGTTCGCCGAGGCGCTGGTCAGCGCCCATGTGCGGGTCAAGGACGCCGACGCCGGCATCGTGCGCCTGTTCAACACCTACGGGCCGCGCATGCGCGCCCACGACGGCCGTGTGGTGCCGACGTTCGTCTGCCAGGCGCTGGCCGACGAGCCGCTGACGGTGGCGGGTGACGGCAGCCAGACGCGGTCCCTGTGCTACGTCGACGACACGGTCGACGGGATCCTGCTGGTGGCCGCGAGCCACTCGGTAGGGCCCGTGAACATCGGCGGAACCGACGAGGTCACAGTCCGGGACATCGCCCGCCGGGTGGTCGAGCTGGCGGGCTCCTCCTCGCGCATCGAGTTCGTCGACCGCCCCGTCGACGACCCGCAGCGCCGCCGCCCGGACACGCGGCTGGCGCGTGAACTGCTGGGCTGGGCCCCCAAGGTGCCCTGGGAGGAAGGGATCAAACAGACCATCGCCTACTTCGCCGCGGCGCGGCCGACGCGGCAGCCGGCCGGGCAGGTCTGAGCCCGCAGGCCGAGAAGTCGTCCACTGAGCCTCCCCGGAGGAACCGTATGCGCGTCCTGGGAATCAACGCTCTTTTCCACGACCCGGCCGCCGCCCTGGTCATGGACGGCAGGATCGTGGCAGCGGCGGAGGAGGAGCGCTTCAGCCGTCGCAAGCACGGCAAGCGGCCCATCCCCTTCTCCGCGTGGGAACTGCCCGAACTGTCCGCCCGCTGGTGCCTGGAGCAGGCCGGTCTCACCCCGGCCGAACTGGATGCGGTCGCCTACTCCTACGACCCCGAACTCGCCCGCCCCGCCGACCAGTTGGGTTTGAACGACCCCTGGGACCACCTGCGTCAGGAATACGCCCGCCGGGCCCCGGAGTTCCTGGCCGAGGCCCTGCCCGGACTCGACCCGGCCAAGGTGCGCTTCGTCCCGCACCACGTCGCCCACGCCGCCTCGGCCGGCCAGGCCTCCCCCTACCCGGACTGCGCCGTCCTCGTCCTGGACGGCCGCGGCGAATGCGGCTCTCATCTCGCGGGCCGCTACGCGAACCGCGAACTCGCCGTGCTGGGTACGCAGTCGCTGCCCGACTCCCTGGGCCTGTTCTACGAGGAGCTCACCCAGCACCTCGGATTCCTGCGCAGCAGCGACGAGTTCAAGGTGATGGCCCTGGCGTCGTACGGCCGGCCGCGTTTCCTCGAGCGGCTGCGCGAGTACATCCACCTGGACGGCGAGGGTGGGTTCCGGGCCCGTCCGGTTCCCTGGTCGTCGCTGGTCCCGCCGCGTGCGGCGGACGCCCCGTGGATGCAGGACCACGCCGACGCGGCGGCCAGTGCACAGGCGTGTCTGGAGGAGGTCCTGCTCGGCCTGGCGGGCTGGCTGCACGAGCGCACCGGCGAGGAGACGCTGACGCTGGCCGGCGGCGTGGCGCTCAACTGCGTGGCCAATACCCGGCTGTACCGGGAAGGGCCCTTCCGCCGCGTCTGGGTGCAGCCCGCGGCCGGGGACGCGGGCACCGCGCTCGGCGCCGCGCTCCATGTCGCCCACCAGAAGGAGACGGTGGAGGCCATGCCGACGGCCGCCCTGGGCCGTGGCTGGAGCGATGACGAGCTGCGCGCCTGGCTGGAGCGCGCCGCCGTTCCCTACGAGGAGCCCGCCGACATCGCCGACACCGTCGCCGAGGAGCTCGCCCGGGACGGCATCGTCGCCTGGTTCCAGGGACGCAGCGAGTACGGCCCCCGGGCCCTCGGCCACCGCTCGCTGCTGGCCCACCCCGGCCACGTCGGGAACCTCGAACGCCTCAACGCGGTGAAGGGACGGGAGGAGTTCCGTCCGGTCGCCCCCATGGTGCTGGCGGAGCGCGCGGCGGAACTCTTCGACGGGCCGTTGCCCAGCCCCTACATGCTGTTCGTGCACGACGTCGCCGCCGCGTGGCGCGACCGCATCCCGGCCGTCGTCCACGTGGACGGCACGGCCCGGATCCAGACCGTGGAGCGCGACGCGGAGCCGCTGGTGGCCCGGATGATCGACGGCTTCGAACGCCGCACGGGCCTGCCCGTGGTGGTCAACACGAGCCTCAACACGGCCGGCCGGCCCATGGTGGACGACCCGCGGGACGCCCTGGAGTGCTTCGGCTCCTCGCCCGTGGACCTCCTGGTCCTCGGACCGTTCGCGGTCCGGCGGAAGGGGATGTTCGCATGACGAACGCTCCGGCCTCCGCCCCGCCCGCCTACGCCGTCGTCGTGCCGACGATCGGACGCCCCTGTCGCGCCGACTGCCTGCGCGCGCTCGCCGCGGCCGGCGGTCATCCGCCCGCTGCGGTCGTCATGCTGTCCACCGGCGTGGTCGTCCCGTCCCTCGCGGTCCGCCACTGGCTCGGCGGCCTGCTGCACCATCGACGCGCCGCACTCCTGGGGAGCGCGCCGTGAACCACCGGACCACACCCGCCACTCGGCCCGCCGCGGTGCTCTTCGACCGCGACGGCACCCTCGTCGAGGACGTCCCTTACAACGGCGACCCCGACCTGGTGCGCCTCGTGCCCGGCGCCAGGCGGGCCCTGGACCTGCTGCGCGCGGCGGGCATCGCGACCGGCGTGGTCAGCAACCAGTCGGGCGTCGGCCGCGGACTGCTCACCCACACCGACGTACGGCGGGTCAACGCCCGGGCGGACGAGCTGCTCGGCGGCCTCGGCACCTGGGTGTACTGCCCGCACCTGCCCGAGGACGGCTGCGAGTGCCGCAAGCCCCGGCCGGGTCTGGTGATCGAGGCGGCACGACGCCTGGGAGTGGCTCCGTCGGACTGCGTGATGATCGGAGACATCGCGGCCGACGTCCTGGCCGCGCGCGCCGCGGGCGCCCGCGGCGTACTCGTACCCAGCGCGGCAACGCGGCCCGAGGAGGTCGAGACGGCTCCCCGGGCCGCTTCCGACCTGCTCACGGCGGTCCGCGAGCTCCTTGGGGAGGTGCCGCCGGACAGCTGTGGGAAGACACTGGTCGTGCGGCTGGACAGCTTCGGTGACGTCCTGCTCGCCGGACCTGCCGTCCGGGCGGTCGCCGCCCACTCCTCCCGGGTGACGATGCTCTGCGGCCCGCTCGGCGAACCCGCCGCACGGCTCCTGCCCGGCGTCGACGACGTGATCGTGTGGGCGGCCCCGTGGGAGGGCGTGGACGCGCCCGCCGTCGCCGAGGCCGACGTCGACGGGCTGGTGGAGCGCCTGAAGGCGGCCGGGTTCGACGCCGCGCTGATCCTCACGTCGTTCCATCAAAGCCCCCTGCCCACGGCCCTGTTGCTGCGGATGGCCGGCGTCGCCCGGATCGGCGCCGACAGCGTCGACCACCCCGGCCGCCTGCTCGACGTACGGCATCAGCGGCTCCCCGGCCGGCACGAGGCCGAGGCCGCGCTCGACACCGCCGCCGAGATGGGCTTCCTCCCGCCCCCCGGGGACGACGGCCGGCTGCGCGTCGTCCCGCCACCGGACACCATCGCGCTGACCGGCAACGGCCCCTACGTCGTCGTACACCCCGGTGCCGGCGCGCCCGCCCGCGCCTGGAGTCCCGAACGCTGCTCCGAGGCCGTGGCCCTGCTCACCGACGCCGGTCACCGCGTCGTCGTCACCGGCGGCCCCGACGAGACGGACCTCACCCGGCGGGTCAGCGGCGACTCGGCGGTCGACCTCGGCGGCAGGACGACCCCGCAGGTCCTGGCCGGCGTTCTGCGCACGGCCGATGTCGTGGTGAGCGGCAACACCGGCCCCGCCCATCTGGCCGCCGCCGTCGCCACCCCCGTCGTCTCCCTGTTCGCGCCCGTCGTCCCGGCCGAGCGGTGGGCTCCGTACGGCGTGCCCCACGTGCTCCTCGGTGACCAGAACGCACCCTGCGCCGACAGCCGGGCCCGGCACTGTCCCGTGCCCGGTCATCCGTGCCTGGACGAGGTCACGGCCCAGGACGTGGTGCGCGCGGTGCAGAAACTCCTCAAGGAGAGCGCATGAACATCCTTGTCTGGCATGTGCACGGCTCCTGGCTGACGTCGTTCGTCCAGGGCCCGTACACCTTCCTCGTCCCGGTGACGCCCGATCGCGGACCGGACGGACTGGGGCGCGCCAGAACCTGGGAGTGGCCGGCGACCGTGCGCGAGCTGAGCCCCGCCGAACTGCGCGAGGCCGACATCGACTTGATGGTGCTGCAACGGCCGCACGAGCTCGAGCTGGCAGAGCGCTGGACGGGCCGCCGCCCGGGCATCGACGTACCCGCCGTCTACGTCGAGCACAACAGCCCGCACGCCTCGCCCGTCGACACCCGCCACCCCCTCGCCGACCGGAGCGACATCCCGCTCGTCCACGTCACCCACTTCAACCGCCTGATGTGGGACAACGGCCGCGCCCCGACCGAGGTGATCGAGCACGGCATCATCGACCCCGGGTACCTGTGGACCGGCGAGGAGACCCGCGCCGCCGTCGTCGTCAACGAGCCCGTGCGGCGCGGCCGTACCACCGGAACCGACCTGCTGTCGCGGTTCGCGCGCTCGGTGCCGCTGGACGTCTTCGGCATGCGCACGGAGGGACTCGCCGGCCACCTCGGGCTGCCCGCCGACCGCTGCCGTAGCCGGGATCTGCCGCAGGGCGAACTGCATCCGGCGATGGCCCGCTGCCGCCTGTACCTGCACCCCGTGCGGTGGACGTCGCTCGGACTGTCGCTACTGGAGGCCATGTTCCTGGGGATGCCCGTGGTGGCGCTCGACACCACGGAGGTGCGGGAGGCCGTGCCCGAGGGGGCCGGGGTGGTCTCCAACCGGTTCGACGTACTGGAGGAGGCCGTCCGCGGATTCCTCGCGGACCGGGACCACGCCCGGCTGACCGGGGAGGCCGCCCGGGCCGCGGCACAGTCCCGCTACGGAGAGCGGCGTTTCCGGGACGACTGGGAACGCCTGATCAAGGAGGTCACCCGATGAGCCCCAGCCAGCCATCGGCCGGCCGCGTCGCCATGGTCTCCGAGCACGCCAGCCCGCTGGCCGAGCTCGGCGGCCCCGACGCGGGCGGCCAGAACGTCTACGTGGCCCAACTCGCCGCCCTGCTGGCCCGCCGGGGTCACGAGGTCGTCGTGTACACCCGCCGTGACGACCCGCGGCTGCCGGAACGGGTCGTCACGGCCGACGGGGTGCAGGTCGTCCATGTGCCCGCCGGGCCGCCGGCCCCGATACCCAAGGACGAACTCCTGCCGTACATGGAGGAGTTCGGAGCCTGGCTGGCACGTGAGTGGGCGACGGAGCCACCCGACGTGGTGCACGCCCACTTCTGGATGTCCGGCATGGCGGCGGTGGCCGGGGCGCGCGCCGCGGGCGTGCCCGTGGTGCAGACCTACCACGCGCTCGGCACCGTGAAGAAGCGGCACCAGGGCGCCGCCGACACCAGTCCGCCCGATCGCATCGCGATCGAGACGGCCGTGGGCCGGGAGTGCAGCGGCATCATCGCCACCTGCGAGGACGAGGTGCGTGAACTGGTCGCCATGGGGCTGCCCCGCCGGCGCATCCACGTCGTGCCCTGCGGTGTGGACCCCGTGCAGTTCGCGCCGGTGGCGGGTGCCCGCCGGGCCCCGTCCGCGCGCCGACGACTGCTCACCGTCGGCCGGCTCGTGCCCCGCAAGGGCTTCGACCGGGCGATCCGCGCCCTGGCGGACGTGCCGGACGCCGAGCTCCTCATCGCCGGGGGCCCCGAACCGGCCCTGCTCTTCGCCGAACCGGAGACGGAACGGCTGTGCGCGATCGCCGAGGAGTGCGGTGTCGCCGACCGCGTGACGCTGCTGGGCGGCGTGAGCCGTACCCGGATGCCCGCACTGATGTCCGGCGCGGACCTCGTGCTGTCCGTTCCCCGCTACGAGCCCTTCGGCATCGTCCCGGTCGAGGCCATGGCCTGCTGCACACCCGTCGTCGCCACCGCCGTCGGCGGGCAGCTCGACACCGTCGCCGACGGCGTCACGGGTGTCCTGGTCCCGCCCGACGAGGACCACGACCTCGGCGGGACCATCCGGGAACTGCTCGACGACCCGTACCGGCTCAGCCGGTACGGCGCCGCCGGACGGCGCCGTGTCCTCGCCCGCTACACCTGGGACCGCGTCGCCGACGGGGTGACCCAGGCGTACAGCGCCGTTTCCTCCGTTCCCTCGCTCTCGGGAGTCGTCCGATGACACTCGCCGCCGACGCCGCACACTGCGACGACCTGATGAAGGCTCTCGAAGGTTTCCGCGAATACGCCGCCCCCGTCGTCCGGCGATGGGGGACCTCCCTCGCCGAACAGCTGGGCGCCGGTGCCCGGCTTCTCGTCGCGGGCAACGGCGGCAGCGCGGCCCAGGCCCAGCACCTGACCGCCGAGCTGGTCGGCCGCTACCGAGAGGACCGTCCGCCGTTCTCCGCGCTCGCGCTGCACGCCGACACGTCCTCGACCACCGCCATCGCCAACGACTACGGCGTGCAGGAGATCTTCGCCCGGCAGGTCGCCGCGCACGGCCGGACCGGGGACGTGCTGATACTGCTGTCGACCAGTGGCGCCAGCGCCAATCTGCTCGTCGCCGCGAAGGAGGCCCATCGCCTGGGCATGACCGTCTGGGCCCTGACCGGTCCGGCGCCCAACCCGTTGGAAGGATCCGCGGACGACTCCCTGTGCGTGGACGCGGCGGCCTCCGCCACGGTCCAGGAACTGCACCTCGTGGCCGTCCACATGCTCTGCGAGTCCTTCGACCGCACCGTGGAGCGACTGGTGCCGTCCGACGGCCGGCGGGCGGACGGGGACGCGGAGGGCGGCGTATGAGCGCCCCGGCCCCGCTGCTCGTCGTCGGAGACGCGCTGCTCGACCACGATCTGTGCGGGCGGGTCGAGCGGCTGGCTCCCGACGCGCCCGTCCCGGTCGTCAGCTCGCTCCGGCGCATCACGCGGCCGGGCGGAGCCGCGCTGGCGGCCTGCCTCGCCGCCGCCGACGGGAGGCAGGTCACCCTCGTCACCGCGCTGGGCGACGACGAGGCCAGCGAGTCCCTGGGCCGGCTGCTGGCCGACCGGGTGCGCCTGGTGCGGCTGCCCCTGACCGGCACCCTGTCCAGCAAGACGCGGGTCCTCACGGAGGGCCGGCCGCTGCTGCGCCTGGACGACGGCGACGGGCGGGCCCGGGAGCAGACCGACGAGGCGTGCCGGGCGATCGCCGGGGCCGGTGCCGTGCTCGTCGCCGACTACGGCCGCGGCACCGCCGACGTCCTGCGCGACGCGCTGCGGTCCGCGGCCGCGCGGGTGCCCGTCGTCTGGGATCCGCATCCGCGCGGCAACCCGCCGGTGCCGGGCGTCCGGCTGGCCACGCCGTGCGCGAGCGAGGCGCGTGCCTTCGCCGGCCGGCTGCGTACCGGTGAGGAGCCCCAGGGCGGCAGCCCACTGCACGCCGCGGCGCGCCACGCCGACACGCTCGTCCGGGGCTGGCGTGCGGCCTCCGTGGCCGTGACGCTGGGCGGACGGGGCGCGCTGCTGTCGCACGGGGAGACTCCGCTGCTGGTGCCGTCACCGGTCACGGCCGAGGGTGACGCCTGCGGGGCCGGGGACCGGTTCGCGGCGACCGCCGCCGGGTTCCTCGCGGACGGCGAACTCACCGAGACCGCCGTGCGGGCCGCCGTACACGCCGCCACCCGGTACGTCGCCGAGGGGGGCGCCCGCGCGCTCGCCGTGGACACCGCACCGGCCCCACAGCCGCGTCCCACGGACGACCGCGAGCCGACGGGCGACGCCCTGCGCACGGCCGCCCGGGTACGGGCCGCCGGCGGGACCGTCGTCGCCGCCGGCGGCTGCTTCGACCTGCTGCACGCCGGTCACGTCGCCCTGCTGCAGGCCGCCCGCCGCACCGGCGACTGCCTGGTGGTCTGCGTCAACTCGGACGCCTCCGTACGCCGGCGCAAGGGCGGCGGCCGGCCCCTGGTCCCGCTCGCGGACCGGGTCCGGGTGCTGCGCGCGCTGGAGTGCGTCGACGCGGTCGCCGTGTTCGACGAGGACACCCCGGAGCGACTGCTCGGGGAGCTGCGCCCGCACATCTGGGCCAAGGGCGGCGACTACGCCCTGGCCCGGCTGCCGGAGGCGTCGCTCGTGGAGAGCTGGGGCGGACAGGTCGTTCTGTTCCCCTACCTGGACGGCCGCTCCACCACCGGCATCGCGGAACGCGCGGCAGCGACCCCCCAGCCTGCGCGCCCGACCGGACGGAGGGGCCGATGACCGCCCCACCGCGACGTCCCCGCCTCCTGGTGAGCGGCGACACCGGACTCGCGCATCTCGCCGTGGCCCATGGCACGCCGTCCGTGACGCTCTTCGGTCCGGTGTCGCCACACCTGTGGGGCCCACCCCGCTCCGGCCCCCACATCGCCCTGTGGAAACCCGGACCGCCCGGCGATCCGCACGGCGACGTCCCCGACCCCCGGCTGCTGCGGATCGACACCGACGAGGCCGCCGGAACGGCGCTGTCCCTGCTGCGGCCCGTACGGAGCGGTGCGCCACCACGGAAGGGGGGTGACGTGCGTGTCCCCGCAACCCCGGCCTGAGGAGTCCCGCGCAGAGGTCCCGGCCGGTCGCACCGGTGCGGGGGACGGCCGGGTCACGGTCGCCGTCATCACCCGCGACCGGCCCGCCGGCATCCTGCGGACCGTGAACGCTCTCACCGCCCTCCCCGAGCGGCCCCCCGTCATCGTCATCGACAACAGCTCCGACGACTCGACCCTCGAAGCCCTGCGCCACCGTCCGTCCTCGGTCCGCGTGCTGCGGCCCGGCCGGAACACCGGCGCCCTCGGCCGCAACCTCGCGGTACGGCGGGCCGACACGCCCTATGTGGCGTTCAGCGACGACGACTCCTGGTGGACCCGGGGCGCGCTGCGGCAGGCGGCCGACCTGCTCGACCGGCATCCCCGGCTGGGCCTGCTGGCGGCCCGCACCCTCGTCGGGCCCGACCGGGCCGAGGACCCCCTCAACGCCGTGCTCGCCGCCTCGCCGCTGCCGCGCGAGGCCGACCTGCCGGGCCGTCCGGTGCTCGGCTTCCTGGCCTGCGCCTGCGTGGTGCGCCGGGACGCCTACCTCGGGGCGGGCGGCTACCATCCGCTGCTGTTCTTCGGCGGCGAGGAGACCCTGCTCGCCTACGACCTCACGGCGCGCGGCTGGGGTGTCACCTACGAACCGTCGCTGACGGCCCGTCACCATCCCGAGCCGGGAGGCCGCGACGGGCGCAGCTATCTGCTGCGGCGCAACGAGGTGCTGACCCTGTGGCTGCGTCGTCCGCTGCCGGTGGCCCTGCGGGCCACCGCACGCCTGACCGCTGCGGCCACCGCCGGTGAACCCGGCGCCCGCCGCGCCCTGCGCGAAATGGCCGTACGCCTTCCCGCCGCCCTGGCCCGACGCCGACCGCTGCCGCCGCACGTGGAGGCCGCGACCAGACTGCTGGAGCGGCGCGCACCGGCCCGGCCGGAGGGAAGCGGACCGGCCTGATGCCGGAGGGAAGCGGACCGGCCTGAGCGGATTGTCCGACCCACGGCGGCGGCCCGCCCGTGGCTCACGGCACGTGGCTCACGGCAGGGGCGTGCCGCCGGTCGCGTTGAGGATCTCCGCGGTGACGAAGCTCGCTTCCTGGGAGGCCAGGTAGACGTACGCCGGGGCCAGCTCGGCGGGCTGGGCCGGGCGGCCCAGCGGGCTCTGCTTGCCGAACTCCACGGTGTCGGGCAGCGTCGCGGGGATCAGCGGCGTCCACACCGGGCCCGGCGCGACCGCGTTGACGCGGATGCCGCGCTCCGCGACCATCTGGGCCAGCCCCTGGGTGAAGGTCACGATCGCGCCCTTCGTCATCGCGTAGTCCAGCAGGTGCGGACTGGGCTTGTACGCCTGCACGGACGTCGAGTTGATGACGCTGCCGCCCTCCGGGATGTGCGGCAGGGCGAACTTGGTCAGCCAGAACATCCCGTAGAGGTTGGTGCGCATGACCCGGTCGAACTGCTCGGTCGTGATGGCTTCGATGCCGTCCGGCTGCGACATCTGGAACGCCGCGTTGTTCACCAGCACGTCGATGCGTCCGAACTCGGAGACCGCGCGCTCTGTCAGCGCCCGGCAGTTGTCCTCCTCACGGATGTCGCAGGAGACGGCGACCGCCTTACGGCCGGCGTCCTCGACGAGGCGGGCCGTCTCGCGCGCGTCCTCCGCCTCGTCCTCCAGATGGGTGAACAGCACGTCGGCACCTTCCCGGGCGAAGGCCAGCGCCACCGCCCGCCCGATGCCGGAGTCCCCGCCCGTGATGACGGTCTTGCGGCCCTCCAGCCGACCCGTGCCGCGGTAGGACTCCTCGCCGTGATCGGGTGGCGGGTCCATCGGCCCGGTCCAGCCAGGGTGCGGCTGGTCCTGCGCCGGAAACTCAGGGGTCGGATGCTGCGTCGTGGGGTCCTGCTGGCTGTGCTGTTGCTCGGTCACGGCAGCCTCCTCAACGCCGGCGGGTTCGGACGCACCAGCGAGTTCCCGCCCTGCACCACCCGAAAAGCCAGGACGTCACCGGCGTAAAGCTGCCGCCGGTTTGTGCGATGCGGCGGCAGGTACCCGCACAACTGGAGCGGCGCCCGCCGGGTACGGGTACTCCGCCTCGGCCACCGGAGTGAAGTGGCGGACCGGCGTGAGGTCGTCGGTGCGCGCGTGGCAGGTATCTGGAAACGACAAGGAGTGGAGAACCATGGCACACGGCGGAAACGTCATTCAGGAACTGACTACGGACCACCGCGAGGTGGACGACCTCTTCGCGCAGATCGAAGCGCTGCCCGGAGCCGACCAGCAGCGACGTGAACTGGCGGACCGGCTCACCATGGAGCTGATCCGGCACTCGGTGGCCGAGGAGGAGTACCTGTACCCGGCGGTGCGCCGGTACGTCGACGGGGGAGACGACCTCGCCGACAAGGAGATCGCCGACCACGCCGAAGTCGAGCGCATGCTCAAGGAGCTCGAAGGCTGCCAACCCGGGGACGGGAGTTTCGACACGCTCATCCTGCGGCTGAAGAACTCCGTCACGGCGCACGTAAGCGACGAGGAGAACCGGCTCTTCCCGTTGCTGGCCGACGTCTGCTCCGCCGACGCCCTGGAGGAACTCGGCGAGAAGGTCCGCTCGGCCAAGCAGCACGCTCCCACCCGCCCCCACCCGTCCGCGCCGGACACCCCACCCGCGAACAAACTCCTCGCACCCGGTGCCGGCATGGTCGACCGCCTGCGCGACATGCTCACCGGCCGCGGAAAGCAGGACTGACGCACTGACAGAGCCGACTGGCGGCCTCGGATGAGCCGGGGTCGACCTCGCCGACTCCGCCTCACGTATCCCTTTCGTCCAACGCCCGGTCGACCACCCCGCTCGCCGCGCCGGAGCGGCGCTGGACCTGCCGGCCGCCGTGCGCCAGGTGCTGACCGGGGGGGCCGCCCCGGAACTGCGGAGGTGTTGTCGGGCCGCTCACGCCAGTACAGGCGTCAACTGACGGCCCTGACTCGTGCAACGAAGGGCGTTCGGGTCAGACCTTGATGACGGTGGCCCGTCCACCGCACAGTGTGCTGAGATCCTCCGGATCCGACGTAAGCACGGTGACGGGAGGGTGAGCGGCGTGGGCTGTGGCGCCGAGCGACAAGCCGGGACAGGGCCCACTCCAGGCCGGTCGGTTGATCCGGGGGTGGACCACCTCGCCAAGAGTCGCTGCAGAAGTGATCACCCGCAGGTCGTCGGCGCGGGCGAGAGCGAGCCAGCCGGTGACGGTGCGGTCCCGCAGGACGGCCTTGGCCGGCCCTCCACTGTCGAGGATCAAGGTGCCACCGGGGACAGCGGGGGATCGGGTCCCGCGGCGTTCGTCCCGCCTCGCGTCTGCTCCTGACGGGCCTGGTGGAGCTGGTCGCGTAGAGCCTGGATCTCCTCGTCGGTGACGGGTCCGTGCTCGGCTCCCCAGGTCCTGGCGAAGACCGGCAGCGATCAAAGACTGGCCTACGGCCGCACACACGCGAAGACCCCGGCCTCAGCGTTTCCGCTGGTGACGGGGTCTTTGGGCACCTCATACAGGGTGCCCCCGGCAGGATTCGAACCTGCGCACACGGCTCCGGAGGCCGTTGCTCTATCCCCTGAGCTACGGGGGCGTGTCGGGCGCGGAGTTGGTGGCTCGCGGCGACGGGTAGAACACTACCAGCTCCCTCGGGGTGATCAGGAACGGGTTTCGCGGCGGCGACCCGGGTGTGGGTTCCCGGGCGGGGTGGAAGTGGGGAAAACCCGGACGCGGTGGCCGGTCCGCACCTACTCTCGAGTTGTGTCAGGCGCGTCGGGTCGGGTGCTTGTTGTGGACGACAACAAGGTCATCCGGCAGTTGATCAGGGTCAATCTCGAGCTGGAGGGCCTCGAGGTCGTGACCGCGGCCGATGGTGTCGAGTGTCTGGATGTCGTTCATCAGGTGCGGCCCGATGTCGTGACCCTCGATGTGGTCATGCCCCGGCTGGACGGGCTGCGGACCGCCGCGCGGCTGCGTTCCGACCCCCGGACGGCTCACCTTCCCCTCGCCATCGTCAGTGCCTGTACGCAGCACGAGGTCGACAGCGGTCTCGACGCCGGCGTCGACGCCTTCCTCGCCAAGCCCTTCGAGCCCGCCGAACTCGTACGGCTGGTACGGCAGTTGATGGAGCAGAGTACGCAGGAGCGGGCTCCCGGTGCCGAGGACGGTCGTCTGGTCGGGGGTGTCCTCGGGGGCGGAGAGGCCGAGCGGGCCGGTCGCGCCGGCGGCTGATCACCGGGACAGCGGTTCCCCGTCGCACTCCAGCGTCCCCACCCCGCTGACACCGACCTCCCCAGAGGGCCGACATCTCCCCGATCCCCTATTTCCCATCTCCCCTTGCTTCCCCGCCCGCGACAGTCGACCGTCCACATCCCGGACCCCTGCCCAAACCCGCTCGCCCACCCACCCCCCTCCTCCCATACGCTTGTCCCGTGACCCCCGTCGAGCTCTCCCGTACCGTGCTGCGCGCGGTGCGTCGTGCTGTCGACGACGGGGAGCTGGACGTGGTCGTGCCGGGGCGGACGAGCGTCACGCCCCCGGGGCCGGGTGGCTGTGGTGACTACGCCACCGGCGTCGCCCTCCAGCTCGCCCGGCCCGCCGGGCAGCCGCCGCTTCGGGTCGCCGAGATTCTCCGGGAGCGCCTCGTCCGCACGGACGGCATCAGCGATGTCGTCGTCACCGGGCCCGGGTTCCTCAACATCAGCCTGCGGGGTACCGAGATCGCCCTCGTACGGGAGATTCTGCTGAGTGGTCACCGGTACGGTCACGCCGACCGGGCCACCGGCCGGCTCGTGCAGCTGCACGCCCCCCACGAGGTCCGCGCCGTCGTCGTCATGGACGCCGTCGCCCGCATCCTCCGCTCCCAGGGCGCCCTCGTCCGCACCAGCTGTGCCGGCAGGCCTGAGCCGGAGTGGGCCGACATCCTCGGCGTCGACATCGACGCATACGGCACCCCCGACGCCCCCGCTCTCCCCGACGCCCCCGCTCCCCTCGACGTCGACGTGCGCCCCGTACCGGCGGCCCCCGCCGATCCCACCCCCCTGGGCCGGGACGCCGCCCGCTGGGCCCTTCTCCACCCCGCCCTCCACGACCTGCCTCGCATCACCGCCGACCACCTGGTCCAGCGCGAGAGCAACCCTCTCTTCCGCGTCCGTTACGCCCACGCCCGCACCCGGGCCCTCAGCCGCAACGCCGCCGACCTGGGCTTCCACTCCGAGCCAGGGGACGCAGACCTACGGGGCGCACAGGCAGCCGTACCGGAAACCGCGGTACAAGACGCGCAAGACGCGCAAGACGCGCAAGACGCGCAAGACGCGCAAGACGCGCAAGACACACGAGACACACGAGACACACGAGACGCGCAAGACGCGCACGATACGACCGCTCTGCGGCACGCCCTCGCCGATCACCCCCGCATCCTCCGGGCAGCCGCCGCGCACCACGCTCCCGACCGCCTGGCCCGGCACCTCGTCACCGTCGCCGATGCCGTGCTCCCCTTTCTCGCCGCCGTTCTTCCGCGCGGTGCGGAGAAACCCTCGGCCGCCCACCGTGCCCGGCTCGCGCTCGCCGAAGCCGCCGGGGCGGTGCTGGCCGGTGGCCTGTCCCTGCTCGGCATCGACGCACCCGAACACCTGTGACGCACACAGAAAGCCACCCGAGAACATGAGCCGTTCCGCACATCCCGCCGGGCCCCGGCACGCCGACGTCCTTCCCGAGGGCCACTACTCCGCCCCGCCCGCCGATCTCAACACCCTCGACCCCAAGGTCTGGGCCCAGACGGTCGGCCGTGACGAGGACGGCGTCGTCACCGTCGGCGGCATCGACGTCAAGACCCTCGCCGAGGAGCACGGCACCCCCGCCTACGTCGTCGACGAGGCCGACTTCCGGGCCCGGGCGCGTGCGTGGCGCGGTGCCTTCGGGACCGATGCCGACGTCTTCTACGCCGGCAAGGCGTTCCTCTCCCGGGCCGTCGTGCGCTGGCTGCACGAAGAGGGGCTCAACCTCGACGTCTGCTCCGGTGGCGAGCTCGCCACCGCCCTCTCCGCCGGCATGCCCGCCGACCGCATCGCCTTCCACGGCAACAACAAGTCGACGGAGGAGATCACCCGGGCCATCGAGAGCGGGGTGGGGCGTATCGTCCTCGACTCGTTCCAGGAGATCGTCCGGGTCGCGCACATCGCGCAGAGCCTGGGGAAGCGCCAAAGGGTCCAGATCCGTGTCACCGTCGGCGTCGAGGCGCACACCCACGAGTTCATCGCCACCGCCCACGAGGACCAGAAGTTCGGCATCCCGCTCGCCGGCGGGCAGGCCGCCGAGGCCGTGCGACGGGCGCTGCAGCTCGACGGTCTCGAGCTCATCGGCATCCACTCCCACATCGGGTCGCAGATCTTCGACATGTCCGGCTTCGAGGTCGCGGCCCATCGGGTGGTCGGGCTGCTCAAGGACGTCCGTGACGAGCACGGTGTCGAGCTTCCGGAGATCGACCTCGGCGGCGGGCTGGGGATCGCGTACACCAGCGACGACGACCCCAGGGAGCCGCACGAGATCGCCAAGGCGCTGACCGAGATCGTCACGAGGGAGTGCGAGGCCGCCAGGCTGCGGACCCCGAGGATCTCCGTCGAGCCCGGGCGCGCCATCGTCGGCCCCACCGCCTTCACGCTCTACGAGGTCGGCACCATCAAGCCCCTCGACGGGCTGCGCACCTACGTCTCCGTCGACGGCGGCATGTCCGACAACATCCGCACCGCGCTGTACGACGCCGAGTACACCGTCGCCCTCGTGTCCAGGACCAGTGACGCCGAGCCCATGCTCGCCCGCGTCGTCGGCAAGCACTGCGAGAGCGGGGACATCGTGGTCAAGGACGCGTTCCTGCCGGCCGACCTGGCACCGGGTGACCTCATCGCCGTACCGGCGACGGGCGCCTACTGCCGTTCCATGGCGAGCAATTACAACCACGTGCTGCGTCCGCCGGTCGTCGCCGTCAACGACGGCGAGTCCCGGGTCATCGTCCGCCGCGAGACGGAGGAGGACCTGCTGCGGCTCGACGTCGGATGAGCCCCCACCGGCCAGGGGCGGAAGATCTACGGTCTGCCGCCCCTGTGCAAATGAAATAGATGTCTCATCATCCGGACTGGGGGCAGAAACTCCCGTCCGGTGAGTGAGACTGGTCCCACCGAAGACGGTATGAGGAAACGAGGTCGGATGATGCGTACGCGTCCGCTGAAGGTGGCGCTGCTGGGCTGTGGAGTGGTCGGCTCAGAAGTGGCGCGCATCATGACGACGCACGCCGACGACCTCGCCGCCCGGATCGGGGCCCCCGTCGAGCTCGCGGGGGTCGCGGTACGGCGGCCCTCCAAGCTCCGTGAGGGCATTCCGCAGGAACTCGTCACCACCGACGCCACCGCCCTCGTCAAACGCGGGGACATCGACGTGGTGGTGGAGGTCATCGGGGGGATCGAGCCCGCGCGTTCCCTCATCACCACCGCCTTCGAGCACGGCGCCTCCGTCGTCTCCGCCAACAAGGCGCTCCTCGCCCAGGACGGCGCCGCCCTCCACGCGGCGGCCGGACAGCACGGCAAGGACCTCTATTACGAGGCCGCCGTCGCCGGTGCCATCCCGCTGATCCGTCCGCTGCGCGAGTCCCTCGCCGGCGACAAGGTCAACCGGGTGCTCGGCATCGTCAACGGGACCACCAACTTCATCCTCGACAAGATGGACAGCACCGGGGCCGGTTATCAGGAGGCCCTCGACGAGGCCACGGCGCTCGGGTACGCGGAAGCCGACCCGACCGCCGACGTCGAGGGGTTCGACGCCGCCGCCAAGGCCGCCATCCTCGCCGGAATCGCCTTCCACACGCGCGTGCGTCTCGACGACGTCTACCGCGAGGGCATGACCGAGGTCACCGCGGCCGACTTCGCCTCCGCGAGGAACATGGGCTGCACCATCAAGCTGCTCGCCATCTGCGAGCGCGCCGAGGACGGGCAGTCCGTCACCGCGCGCGTGCACCCCGCGATGATCCCGCTGAGCCACCCGCTGGCCTCCGTGCGCGGCGCGTACAACGCCGTGTTCGTCGAGTCCGACGCCTCCGGCCAGCTGATGTTCTACGGCCCGGGCGCGGGCGGCGCCCCCACCGCCTCCGCCGTCCTCGGTGACCTCGTCGCCGTCTGCCGCAACCGGCTCAGCGGCACGACCGGACCGGGTGAGTCCGCGTACACCGCGCTGCCCGTCTCGGGCATGGGCGAGGTCGTCACGCGCTACCACATCAGCCTGGACGTGGCCGACAAACCGGGTGTTCTCGCCCAGGTTGCCACCGTGTTCGCCGAGCACGGGGTGTCCATCGATACCGTTCGGCAGCAGGGGAAGGACGGCGAGGCATCTCTCGTCGTCGTCACGCACCGCGCGTCCGACGCCGCCCTGGGCGGGACCGTCGAGGCGTTGCGCAAGCTCGACACCGTGCGGGGTGTCGCCAGCATCATGCGGGTTGAAGGAGAGTAACGAGCAATGACCCACCAGTGGCGCGGAATCATCGAGGAGTACCGGGACCGGCTGCCCGTCTCCGACACCACGCCGGTCGTGTCGCTCCGTGAGGGCGGCACGCCCCTCGTGCCCGCGCAGGTGCTCTCCGAGCGCACCGGGTGCGAGGTCCACCTCAAGGTGGAGGGCGCCAACCCCACCGGGTCCTTCAAGGACCGCGGTATGACCATGGCGATCACGCGGGCCAAGGAGGAGGGCGCGAAGGCGGTCATCTGCGCCTCCACCGGCAACACGTCGGCGAGCGCCGCCGCCTACGCCGTACGCGCGGGCATGGTCTGTGCCGTGCTGGTCCCGCAGGGCAAGATCGCGCTCGGCAAGATGGGCCAGGCGCTCATCCACGGCGCGAAGATCCTCCAGGTCGACGGCAACTTCGACGACTGCCTCACCCTGGCCCGCGCGCTGAGCGACAACTACCCGGTGGCGCTGGTCAATTCGGTCAACCCGGTGCGCATCGAGGGCCAGAAGACCGCCGCCTTCGAGATCGTCGACATGCTCGGCGACGCGCCCGACATCCACGTCCTCCCGGTCGGCAACGCCGGCAACATCACGGCGTACTGGAAGGGCTACAAGGAGTACGCCGCCGACGGGGTGGCCGCCAAGACGCCCCGGATGTGGGGCTTCCAGGCCTCCGGCAGTGCCCCGATCGTGCGCGGCGAGGTCGTCAAGGACCCGTCGACCATCGCCACCGCCATCCGTATCGGCAACCCCGCCTCCTGGCAGTACGCCCTCGCGGCGAAGGAGGAGTCCGGCGGGTTCATCGACGAGGTGACGGATCGTGAGATCCTGCGCGCCTACCGGCTGTTGGCCGCTCAGGAGGGTGTCTTCGTGGAGCCAGCCTCCGCCGCCTCCGTGGCCGGTCTGCTGAAGGCCGCCGAGCAGGGCAAGGTCGACCCGGGCCAGCGGATCGTGTGCACGGTCACCGGCAACGGCCTCAAGGACCCCGACTGGGCCGTCGCGGGCGCCCCGCAGCCCGTCACCGTCCCGGTCGACGCGGCCACGGCGGCCGAGCGCCTCGGGCTCGCCTGAGAACCCGGCCCACGTCGTCCGAGCAGTCCCAGCAGTCCGAGCAGTCCGAGCAGTCCGAGCAGGGAATCCCTAGGAGGGGTGCACAGGGGGCTTACGACACGCATCGTGCGCCTCCTGTGCGCCCTATGTCGCCACAGAACCTTCCTTCGATAGGCTGTACCGAACCCGCCCGCTGCATATGCCCTCGCGTACAGCGGGGTGCCGCGTCGTCTCCGCGGTCGGCAGGGTCTTCGTACGTCATCGAATGTCATTCGACAATCACGCAGCTCAAGGAGAGTCATCGAGAGATGGCCGGTCCCGCATTCCGCGCCGCCGCCGTCCGGGTGCGCGTCCCCGCCACCAGCGCCAACCTCGGCCCGGGCTTCGACGCCCTCGGCCTCTCGCTGGGGCTCTACGACGACGTCGTCGTCCGGGTGGCCGACTCAGGGCTGCACATCGACATCGCGGGGGAGGGGAGCGAGACGCTCCCGCGTGACGAAAACCACCTTCTCGTACGCTCCCTGCGCACCGCCTTCGATCTGCTGGGCGGCCAGCCGCGCGGCCTGGAGATCGTCTGCGCCAACCGCATCCCGCACGGCCGGGGCCTCGGCTCCTCCTCGGCCGCCATCTGCGCCGGAATCGTCGCCGCGCGCGCCGTGACCATAGGCGGCGAGGCCCGGCTCGACGACACCGCGCTCCTGGAGCTCGCCACCGAGATCGAGGGCCACCCCGACAACGTGGCCCCGTGTCTGCTGGGCGGCTTCACGGTCGCCTGGATGGAGGCCGGCGCCGCCCGGGCGATCAGGCTGGAGCCCGACGATTCCATCGTTCCGGTGGTTTTCGTGCCCGGAAAGCCCGTCCTGACCGAGACCGCGCGCGGACTGCTCCCGCGCACCGTGCCGCACGTCGACGCCGCCGCCAACGCCGGCCGTGCCGCGCTGCTCGTCGAGGCCCTCACCAGGCGCCCCGAGCTGCTGCTGCCGGCCACCGAGGACCGTCTCCACCAGGAGTACCGCGCTCCGGCCATGCCGGAGAGCGCCGCGCTGGTGGAGCGGCTGCGGGCCGACGGAGTCCCGGCAGTCATCTCAGGGGCAGGGCCCACCGTGCTCGCGCTGGTCGACGCCGACAGCGCCGACAAGGTGGCCCATCTGGCGGGCGGGGGCTGGGCCGCCAACCGGCTGGAGCTCGACGCCCAGGGGGCCTGTGTGCTCCCGCTCGCGGCCGCCAGTGACATGTGAGATCCGGCGTGTGCCGGATTTCGAGAGGGGGAATGTTTGTTGGATCCGGTAGTGTTAATCTCAAGTCTGCACCCGACCCCACCATGGCGAGGTGCTTCACGTCCCCGTCCGGGACAGACATTCTTCCGGGAGCCTCCCAAGCCGCACAGCGTTCCGTACGACGTACATGGGCAGTACCTCGTACGCGGGCACTGAGCGACTTGCCGGGCACGCTCCGGAACCGGTGTGACCAAGCCACGTGACACGGACACTCAGTGCCACGGCTCTCGGAAGCGCCGTCACCACATTCCTCCGCCACTCAGGCGGACCACCGCCCCGGCACGGTCCACAAGGATGGGACCGACGTCGGACAGCACAAACGGTCGCCGAGCCAGACAGGCCGACGTCCGCTCCAGGGAAGGACCCTTCGTGAGCGACACCACCGATCTGATGGGCGCACGTGTCGAGGAGACCGCTGCCGCGCCCTCCACGGACGCCTCCGCGCCTGCCACCGGTGCCGGCTCCCGGCGGCGCCGCGGTACCGGCCTCGACGGCATGGTGCTGGCCGAGCTGCAGCAGGTCGCATCCGGCCTCGGCATCAGGGGCACCGCGCGTATGCGCAAGAGCCAGCTGATCGAGGTCATCAAGGAGGCGCAGGCCGGGGGAGGTGCCGCGGCTCCCAAGGTCGCATCGGCCCCCGCCGGGGACGCCACCGAGACCAAGCCGAAGCGCCGCGCCACCTCCAAGGCCCGTACGGGCGATGCCGCCGAGAAGAAGGCGGAGGCGAAGGCCGAGGCCCCCGCCGAGAAGGCCGTGGCCCAGCAGCAGATCGAGATCCCCGGACAGCCGGCCGCCGAGCGCGGGGCGGACGATGCTCCCGCGGAGCGCCGTCGTCGCCGCGCCACCGCCGAGGCCGGCGCCCCCTCGGGCAGCCCCGAGACGGTCGTGGCCGAGGCGAAGAGCGAGCCCAAGGCCGAGACGCCGGCGCAGCAGCCGCAGGGCGACGCCGGTGACGGCGACGGCCGTGGCCGCCGCGACCGCCGTGACCGCGACCGCGGCCGTGACCGCGGGGAGCGTGGCGACCGCGGGGACCGCGGGGACCGTCGCAAGAGCGACGACCAGCAGGGCCAGGGCGGTCAGCGCCAGCAGCAGAACCAGCAGCAGAGCGGCGGCCGTCCGGACCGCCAGGACCGTCAGCAGCGTGACAACGGTCCGCAGGACGACGACGACTTCGACGGCGGCCGCCGCGGCCGCCGGGGCCGTTACCGGGACCGCCGTGGCCGTCGTGGCCGTGACGAGATCGGTGGCGCGGGCGAGCCGCAGATCAACGAGGACGACGTCCTGATCCCGGTCGCGGGCATCCTGGACATCCTCGACAACTACGCCTTCATCCGTACGTCGGGCTACCTGCCGGGCCCCAACGACGTGTACGTCTCCCTCGCCCAGGTCCGCAAGAACGGCCTGCGCAAGGGCGACCACGTCACCGGTGCGGTGCGTCAGCCCAAGGAAGGCGAGCGGCGCGAGAAGTTCAACGCGCTGGTGCGGCTCGACTCCGTCAACGGCATGGCGCCCGAACACGGCCGTGGCCGCCCGGAGTTCAACAAGCTGACGCCGCTGTACCCGCAGGACCGCCTCCGTCTGGAGACGGACCCCGGCATCCTCACCACCCGCATCATCGACCTCGTCGCGCCGATCGGTAAGGGCCAGCGCGGTCTGATCGTGGCCCCGCCGAAGACCGGCAAGACCATGATCATGCAGGCGATCGCCAACGCGATCACGCACAACAACCCCGAGTGCCACCTGATGGTCGTCCTGGTCGACGAGCGTCCGGAAGAGGTCACCGACATGCAGCGGTCGGTCAAGGGCGAGGTCATCTCCTCGACCTTCGACCGCCCGGCCGAGGACCACACCACGGTCGCCGAGCTCGCCATCGAGCGCGCCAAGCGTCTGGTGGAGCTGGGCCACGACGTGGTCGTGCTGCTCGACTCCATCACGCGTCTGGGCCGTGCGTACAACCTCGCCGCGCCCGCCTCCGGCCGCATCCTGTCCGGTGGTGTCGACTCGACCGCCCTGTACCCGCCGAAGCGCTTCTTCGGTGCGGCCCGCAACATCGAGGACGGCGGTTCGCTGACCATCCTCGCCACCGCGCTGGTGGACACCGGGTCCCGCATGGACGAGGTCATCTTCGAGGAGTTCAAGGGCACCGGCAACGCCGAGCTCAAGCTCGACCGGAAGCTCGCCGACAAGCGCATCTTCCCGGCGGTGGACGTCGACGCGTCCGGTACCCGTAAGGAAGAGATCCTGCTCGCTCCCGACGAGCTCGGGATCGTATGGAAGCTGCGCCGGGTGCTGCACGCCCTGGACCAGCAGCAGGCGGTCGAGCTGCTTCTCGACAAGATGAAGCAGACGAAGTCGAACGCCGAGTTCCTGATGCAGATCCAGAAGACGACGCCGACGCCGGGCAACGGCGACTGACGTCAAGCGTTCGCGAAGAGGACCGCCCCCTGTTGTCGGGGGGCGGTCCTCTTTGGTTTAGGATCGCGCTCTTCGGACTCGCATTCGACATTCGTCCGAACTTCTGATCCCGAGGGGGGACTTCAGTGGGTACGTCCATGCCTGGAGCCGGTCGGCACAGACGCCGGATACGTTTCGCCCTGCCCGTCGCCGCGGCCGGCATCGCCGCCGCCGTGACCGCCGCGGTGCTGACGACGTCCGCCGACGCGGCCACCGCGCTGCCGACACCGACCGCGAAGCCCGCCGTCAGCCAGCCGTCGCTCGCCACGCTGAAGAAGCGCATCGTGGGCGCCGAGGCCGGCGACGACATCGCCGGCCAGACGACCAAGAAGTCGTCCCGCAGCGCGAGCACCACCGCCACGACCGCCGGCCCGAAGATCATCGGCGGCACGACGACCACCATCAGCACCGCGCCGTACATGGCGCAGCTCTGGTACTACGACGACAAGGGCACCACCGACGAGAGCGACGACCTCGGCTTCTTCTGCGGCGGTTCGGTCGTCTCGCCGACGAAGATCCTGACCGCTTCGCACTGCGTCAAGGGCTACAACTGGGCCAAGTACGGCGTCGTCGTCACCAGCGCCACCGTGCTGCCGACCACCGACGCCGACAACAACACCGACCTGCACGGCGGCCAGGCCACCGCCGTCCTGCGCCAGTGGAACCACCCGTCGTACAACGCGACCACGATCAACAACGACGTGGCGGTCCTCACCCTGGCGGCCCCCGTCAAGGCGACCCCGATCCGCCTGACGACGAACACCGACACGACCTCGTACACGGGCACGGCCGCCAAGACCGCCAAGGTCTACGGCTGGGGCCGTACCAGCTCCACCACGCAGGACATCTCCGAGACGCTGAAGACGGCCTCGCTGCCGATCCAGTCGGACGCCACCTGCGCGGGCGCCTACGGCAGCCTGTACATCAAGGGCCACAACGTCTGCGCGGGCGAGCCCGCCACCGGCAGCGACACCGGTACGACGGCCATCTGCAACGGCGACTCCGGCGGCCCGCTGGTCGTCGCCGGCCGGATCGTCGGTGTCGTCTCCTGGAGCGCCGACGACGGCGTGCCCGGCCACGACTGTGTCGTCGAGGGCTCCTACGGCGTCTTCGCCAAGGTCAGCGCGTACGTCGGCGCGGCCTACGCGCAGATCGATGACGGCAACCTCAGCTACACCGACGGCAAGGCCGACATCTACGCCCGCAAGTCCTCCACCAAGGTGGGCTACGAGCTGGACTCCAAGGGCACCTCGCTGGCCACCCGCCAGTCCCTGGGCGACTGGAGCGGCGTCAACCTGGTCCGGTCCGCCGACCTGAACCGGGACGGCTTCCAGGACTGGGTCTACCGGACCACCGCCGGCGCGGTCTACTGGGATCACTTCGTGCTCAACAGCGCGCGTGACGACGGCAGTTGGGTCAGCACGAAGATCTTCACCAACTGGAAGACCCGCACCCGGATCATCGCCCCCGGCGATGTCACCGGCGACTACCTGCCCGACCTGATCTCGGTCGACAGCTCCGGTGTCCTGTGGATCTACCCGGGCAAGGGCAACGGCACCTTCTCCTCGCCGTCGAGGGTCGGCGGCGGCTGGAGCCAGTACAACGCGCTGGTCGGCCACGGCGACTTCAACGGTGACGGCAAGGCCGACCTGATCGCCCGCAACAAGAGCACCGGCGCCGTCTACCTGTACAAGGGCGCGGGCAAGTCCGGCACGGGCGCCTTCGCGGCCCGAGTCAAGGTGCGCAGCTGGCCCAGCTACAACGCGTTCGACTCGGTCGGCGACTTCACCGGCGACGGCAAGGCGGACCTTCTGATCCGCAACGCCAGCGGCTCGCTCTACGTCTACCCGGGCACCGGGAAGGCCACCAGCGAGATCTTCGGCACACCGAAGTCACTGGGCACCGGTTTCCAGCAGTACGACCTCTTCGGGTGAAACAGCAGGTGAGCGCGGTCTGACCCGCTCACGCGACTACGCAGAGTGCTCATCGCCGTACGCGATGGGCACTCTGCGTTGTGCAACCCTTTCTCGAGTTTCCCCGTCTGACCAGGCGGGGCGAACATGGTGCGGTACGGGTCCTTTGGTGACCACGTCTGACCCTTGAAACAGGGGGTAACCGACCGGACGAGATTCGAGGAGCGCATGTCAGCCGAGGGCAGTGGCAAGGGACGTCGTCGCAAACCCCGCAGCAAGGGACGGAAAGGCCTGCTGATCACGGCCTGGGTCGCCGCGGGGATCGTCGTGCTGGGCGGTACCGGGGCGGGCTACCTGTACTTCAAGCTCAACGGCAACATCAAGAGCGTCGACATCGACCAGGTCCTCGGCAGTGACAGGCCCACGAAGGCCGACAACGGCTCCGAGAACATCCTCGTCCTGGGCTCGGACACCCGCTCCGGCTCCAACAAGAAGCTCGGCGGCGGCACCGACGACGGCAGCGCCCGCTCCGACACCGCGATGATCATCCACGTGTACGAGGGCCACAAGAAGGCCACCGTGGTCTCCATACCGCGCGACACCCTGATCGACCGCCCCGAGTGCACCGACACCGACGGCAAGGAGCACGACGCCGCGTCGGACGTCATGTTCAACTCCGCGTACACGACCGGTGGCGCGGCCTGTGCCGTCAGGACCGTCGAGTCCATGACCGACATCCGCATGGACCACTACCTGGAGGTCGACTTCAGCGGCTTCGAGAAGCTGGTCGACGAACTCGGCGGGGTCACGGTCACCACGACCAAGGACATCAAGGACACCGACAGCCACCTGGACCTCAAGGCCGGCCCGCACGAACTCACCGGCGCCCAGGCCCTCGGTCTCGTCCGCACCCGGCACGGCGTCGGCGACGGTTCCGACCTGGGCCGTATCCAGCTCCAGCAGGCCTTCATCAAGGCGCTGGTCAAGCAGGTCAAGAGCGTCGGCGTGCTGACCAGCCCCAAGAAGCTGTACGACCTCGCGAACACCGCCACCAAGGCCGTCACCACCGACTCCGACCTCGGCTCGGTCAACTCCCTGGTCTCCTTCGCGAGCGGCCTCAAGCAGATCAGCCCGTCGGACATGACCATGGTCACGATGCCGGTCCGCTACGACCCCGCGAACCCGAACCGCGTGATCGTGCAGAAGGCCAAGGCCCAGCAGATCTGGACGGCCCTGGAGAACGACCGGACGATCCCGAAGTCGGCCACCGAAGGCACCGCGACGGGCCAGGCCAAGGGCGTCGTCACGTCGTAGGGCACCCTCTGCCGAGGGCTGGGAATAGATCGCGGTGCCCCCTCGTTTTGGGGGATGCGGCCAGTGCTGGCAGACTGGTACGTCGGTCCCGGTTCACGCCCCCGCAATCCGCGGTGGCGACCCGGCACCCTCCCGAAACTAGGAGACACCTTGAAGCAGGACATCCACCCCGAGTACGTCGAGACGCAGGTCAGCTGCACCTGTGGCGCGTCGTTCACCACCCGTAGCACGATCCAGAGCGGCACCATCCGCGCCGAGGTCTGCTCCGAGTGCCACCCGTTCTACACGGGCAAGCAGAAGATCCTCGACACCGGTGGCCGTGTGGCCCGCTTCGAGGCCCGCTTCGGCAAGGCTGCTGCCAAGAAGTAGCGAGCCACCAGCGCCGGTCCACGCCGCACTCCTCGGAGTGCGCCGGGACCGGCGTTTTTGGTCGCCCGCCTTCCCCCTTCATCCGCAGTACAGGAGCCCTGAGATGTTCGAGGCCGTCGAGGAACTCGTCGGTGAGCACGCCGACCTGGAGACGAAGCTCGCCGACCCGTCGGTCCACTCCGACCAGGCCAACGCGCGCAAGCTGAACAAGCGCTACGCCGAGCTCACCCCGATCGTCGCCACGTACCGCTCCTGGAAGCAGACCGGCGACGACATCGAGACCGCGCGCGAACTGGGCGCCGACGACCCGGAGTTCGCCGCCGAGGTCAAGGAGCTGGAGAAGGCACGCGACGAGCTGACGGAGAAGCTGCGGCTTCTCCTCGTCCCGCGCGACCCCAGCGACGACAAGGACGTCATCCTCGAGATCAAGGCGGGCGCGGGCGGCGACGAGTCCGCGCTGTTCGCCGGCGATCTGCTGCGCATGTATCTCCGGTACGCCGAGCGCGTCGGCTGGAAGACCGAGATCATCGACGCCACTGAGTCCGAGCTGGGCGGCTACAAGGACGTCCAGGTCGCCGTGAAGACCAAGGGCGGAAACGGCGCCACAGAGCCCGGCCAGGGCGTGTGGGCCCGTATGAAGTACGAGGGCGGCGTGCACCGCGTGCAGCGCGTCCCGGCGACCGAGTCCCAGGGCCGTATCCACACCTCCGCGGCCGGTGTGCTGGTCACCCCCGAGGCGGAGGAGGTCGACGTCGAGATCAACCCCAACGACCTCCGCATCGACGTCTACCGCTCCTCCGGGCCCGGCGGGCAGTCCGTCAACACGACCGACTCCGCCGTGCGCATCACGCACATTCCCACCGGAGTCGTCGCCTCCTGCCAGAACGAGAAGAGCCAGCTGCAGAACAAGGAGCAGGCCTTGCGTATCCTGCGCTCCAGGCTGCTCGCGGCGGCGCAGGAGGAGGCGGAGCGCAATGCCGCCGACGCCCGGCGCAGCCAGGTCCGCACCGTCGACCGCTCCGAGAAGATCCGCACGTACAACTTCCCGGAGAACCGCATCTCGGACCACCGTGTCGGCTTCAAGTCGTACAACCTGGACCAGGTCCTGGACGGCGACCTCGACGCGGTGATCCAGGCCTGCGTCGACGCGGACTCGGCGGCGAAGCTGGCGGCCGCGTAAAGAGGTACCTACGCACGACCCAGTACCGAGTACGACACGGAGGACTTGCGTGCAGCCATCATTTGGGGGACGACCCCCAAACCCCCGCGGCTTGCTGCTCGCAGAGGTGGCCCAGGCCACCCAGCGGCTGGCCGACGCCGGCGTGCCCTCGCCGCGCAACGACGCGGAGGAGCTCGCCGCGTTCGTGCACGGCGTGAAGCGGGGCGAGCTGCACTCCGTGAAGGACGCGGACTTCGACGCCCGCTACTGGGAGGTCATCGCGCGCCGTGAGCAGCGTGAGCCGCTCCAGCACATCACCGGTCTCGCCTACTTCCGGTACCTCGAACTCCAGGTGGGACCCGGTGTGTTCGTGCCGCGGCCCGAGACGGAGTCCGTGGTCGGCTGGGCCATAGACGCCGTACGCGCGATGGACGTCGTCGAGCCGTGCATCGTCGACCTGTGCACCGGCTCCGGCGCCATCGCGCTCGCCCTCGCCCAGGAGGTCCCGCGCTCCCGCGTGCACGCCGTGGAGCTGTCCGAGGAAGCCCTGCGGTGGACCCGTAAGAACGTCGAGGGGTCGCGGGTCGACCTGCGGCAGGGCAACGCCCTGGACGCCTTCCCCGACCTCGACGGCCATGTCGACCTGGTCATCTCCAACCCGCCCTACATCCCGCTCACCGAGTGGGAGTACGTCGCTCCCGAGGCGCGGGACTACGATCCCGAACTCGCCCTGTTCTCCGGCGAGGACGGCCTCGACCTCATCCGCGGTCTGGAACGGACCGCACACCGGCTCCTGCGCCCGGGCGGCGTCGTCGTCATCGAGCACGCCGACACCCAGGGCGGCCAGGTGCCGTGGATCTTCACCGAGGAGCGGGGCTGGGCCGACGCGGCCGACCACCCCGACCTCAACAACCGCCCCAGGTTCGCGACGGCCCGCAGGGCGATGCCGTGAGCCGCACTCCCCAGACTTCAGAGCAGTACGTGTACGAGGAGGCCCGCTAGATATGGCACGGCGATACGACACCAACGACGCGACCGACCGCACGACCGGTCTGCGCGAAGCCGCGTCCGCCGTCCGCCGTGGCGAGCTCGTGGTCCTCCCGACCGACACGGTGTACGGCATCGGCGCCGACGCGTTCTCCTCCGAGGCCGTCTCCGACCTCCTGGAGGCCAAGGGCCGGGGCCGCAACATGCCCACCCCCGTGCTGATCGGCTCCCCGAACACCCTCCACGGTCTCGTCACCGACTTCTCCGAGCTGGCCTGGGAGCTCGTCGACGCCTTCTGGCCGGGCGCGCTCACCCTCGTCGCCAAGCACCAGCCGTCCCTGCAGTGGGACCTGGGTGACACGAGGGGCACGGTGGCCGTCCGGATGCCGCTGCACCCGGTCGCCATCGAGCTGCTGACCGAGGTCGGCCCCATGGCGGTCTCCTCCGCCAACCTGACTGGTCACCCGGCACCGGAGAACTGCGACGCCGCCCAGGAGATGCTCGGCGACTCGGTCTCCGTCTACCTCGACGGCGGCCCGACCCCCGGAAACGTCCCCTCCTCGATCGTCGACGTCACCCGCGAGGTGCCCCTGCTGCTGCGCGCGGGCGCGATCTCCGCGGACGAGCTCAGGAAGGTCGTACCCGACCTCGAGGTGGCGAATTGACGGCCCCTGACGCGGGGCGTGGCATATGGGACGGGGAAGAGACGCGGACCTTCACAGGGCTCCCGCATGACAGCTTCCGCATCCTCCACGTCAGCACCGGCAACGTGTGCCGCTCGCCGATCACCGAGCGGCTGACCCGGCATGCCCTGGCGGACCGGCTCGGCGACCCACTGTGGGGCGGGGTCGTCGTGGAGAGCGCGGGGACCTGGGGCCACGAGGGCGCGCCCATGGAGGCCAACGCGGAGACCGTCCTTGCCGAGTTCGGCGCGGACGCCTCCGGCTTCACGGGCCGGGAACTGCTGGACGAACACGTCATCATGGCGGACCTGGTCCTGACCGCCACCCGCGACCACCGTCAACAGGTGATCTCGATGGGCCACTCGGCGGGTCTGCGCACCTTCACGCTGAAGGAGTTCACCCGTCTGGTGAAGGCGATAGACACGGCGACCCTGCCGCCCCTGGAGGAGGGCCTGGTGATCCGCGCACGCGCCCTGGTCCGCGCCGCGGCGGCTCTACGCGGGTGGCTCCTGGCCCCGACCGCCGAGGCCGACGAGGTCTTCGACCCGTACGGAGCACCGCTGCCCTTCTTCCGCTCGATCGGGGACGAGATACACGAGGCGCTGGATCCGGTGGTGACGGCGCTGACGGGGGTTCCTGCGCGCGCGTGACGCGGGGCGGGGGTGCGTTGGGGGTGTACCCGCAAGGACGCAACGACCGGGCACCCCACGGGCCCCGGGCCTACATTGGACGTACGTCATCGTCGACGCCCCGGAGTCCACCATGTCGGTCACCCATGCGCCCCAGACCGCCGACGTCCTCGCGCGGCAGGACCCCGAGCTGGCCGAGATCCTGCTCGGTGAGCTCTACCGGCAGTCGTCGACGCTCCAGCTCATCGCCGCCGAGAACTTCTGCTCACCGGCCGTACTCGCCGCGCTGGGCTCCGCGCTGGCCAACAAGTACGCCGAGGGTTATCCCGGCGCCCGGCACCACGGCGGCTGCGAGATCGTCGACGTCGCCGAGCGGCTCGCCGTGGAGCGGGCGAAGTCCCTGTTCGGCGCCGAGCACGCCAACGTGCAGTCCCACTCCGGCTCTTCGGCGGTCCTGGCCGCCTACGCCGTGCTCCTGCGCCCCGGCGACACCGTCCTCGCCCTCGGCCTGCCCTACGGCGGCCACCTCACCCACGGCTCGCCCGCCAACTTCTCCGGCCGCTGGTTCGACTTCGTCCCCTACGGCGTCGACGCCGAGACCGGGCTCATCGACCACGACCAGGTCCGCACCCTGGCCCGCACCCACCGGCCCAAGGCGATCGTGTGCGGTTCCATCGCCTACCCCCGGCACATCGACTACGCCTTCTTCCGCGAGGTCGCCGACGAGGTGGGCGCGTATCTGATCGCCGACGCCGCCCACCCCATCGGACTCGTCGCCGGGGGAGCGGCGCCCAGTCCGGTGCCGTACGCCGACCTCGTCTGCGCCACCACGCACAAGGTGCTGCGCGGCCCCCGCGGCGGCATGATCCTCTGCGGCGCCGAACTGGCCGAGCGGGTCGACCGGGCCGTCTTCCCGTTCACGCAGAGCGGCGCGCAGATGCACACCATCGCCGCCAAGGCGGTCGCGTTCGGCGAGGCGGCGACACCGGCGTTCGCCGCGTACGCCCATCAGGTGGTGGCCAATGCGAGGGTTCTCGCGGCCGCCCTGGCCGACGAGGGCCTCGTCGTCACCACCGGCGGGACCGACACCCACCTGGTGACGGCCGATCCGGCGCCCCTCGGCGTCGACGGCCGCACGGCCAGGGGACGGCTCGCGGCCGCGGGCATGGTGCTCGACTGCTGTGCGCTGCCTCACGCGGACACCCGCGGACTGCGCCTGGGGACAGCCGCCGTCACCACCCAGGGCATGGCCGAGAAGGAGATGGAGCAGATCGCCGCCCTGCTCGCAGGGGTGGTGCGCGGCGAGGTCGAGAGTGTCAGGGCACGTGAAGAAGTGCGGGATCTGGTCGGTGGATTTCCGCCGTATCCGGCCTGAGCGGGGGTATCCGCACCTGCGGGCACAGCCGCCCGTGCAACCATCGGCTCTACCCGGAAGTCCCCAACCATATGCATGCGTCGCTAGGGTGTGGGGCTGAGATGGCCAGCGAGACCTGTGGGGAAGCCTGTGCGTGAATACCTGCTGACGCTCTGCATCACGGCCGCGGTGACGTATCTGCTGACAGGGCCGGTACGGAAGTTCGCGATCGTGGCCGGAGCGATGCCGGAGATCAGGGCCCGTGACGTGCACCGGGAACCGACTCCGAGGCTCGGCGGTATCGCCATGTTCTTCGGACTGTGCGCGGGCCTGCTGGTCGCCGACCACCTGACCAACCTCAGCGAGGTCTTCGAGAAGTCGAACGAACCGCGCGCCCTGCTCTCCGGAGCGGCCCTGATCTGGCTGATCGGTGTCCTGGACGACAAGTTCGAGATCGACGCCCTGATCAAGCTCGGCGGCCAGATGATCGCCGCGGGCGTGATGGTCATGCAGGGTCTGACGATCCTGTGGCTGCCGATCCCCAGCGTCGGTTCGGTCGCGCTGACCCAGTGGCAGGGCACCCTGCTGACGGTCGCGCTGGTCGTCATCACCATCAACGCGGTGAACTTCGTGGACGGCCTCGACGGTCTCGCGGCCGGCATGGTCTGCATCGCGGCGGCGGCGTTCTTCCTGTACGCCTACCGGATCTGGTACTCGTACGGCATCGAGGCGGCCGCCCCGGCGACGCTGTTCTCGGCGATCCTGATGGGCATGTGCCTGGGCTTCCTGCCGCACAACATGCACCCCGCGCGGATCTTCATGGGCGACTCCGGCTCGATGCTCATCGGCCTGGTGCTGGCAGCGGGCGCGATCTCCATCACCGGGCAGATCGACCCGGACGCGCTGAAGCTGTTCGCCGGGTCCGAGAAGGCGGCCGTGCACCAGACGGTCCCCGTCTACATCCCGCTGCTGCTGCCGCTCAGCATCATCGCGGTGCCGGCCGCCGACCTGATCTCGGCCATCGTGCGCCGTACCTGGCGCGGCCAGTCGCCGTTCGCCGCCGACCGCGGGCACCTGCACCACCGGCTCCTGGAGATCGGGCACTCGCACAGCCGGGCGGTGTGGATCATGTACTTCTGGTCGGCGCTGATCGCGTTCGGCTCGCTCGCCTACTCGGTG
The DNA here is from genome assembly GCF_044456945.1 of Streptomyces sp. NPDC050759. Taxonomy (NCBI): domain Bacteria; kingdom Bacillati; phylum Actinomycetota; class Actinomycetes; order Kitasatosporales; family Streptomycetaceae; genus Streptomyces; species Streptomyces sp. NPDC050759. Next base: position 82,040 of record NZ_JBITGI010000024.1, read on the forward strand.
AACTCCGCGTCCATGTGGATCGTGCTCGGCGTCGTGTTCCTCAGCGCGATCGGGCTCGTCCTGCTCCTGCTGCCGCGCTTCACCCCGCGCGTCCCGATGTGGGCGCAGGCCCTCGTGCCGCCGCGCTACCGCCGCGGGCGTCCCGTGGTCGCGGAGTCCGTGGAGTCCATGGAGTCCACGGAGGTGGAACAGCGCACCCCGGTCGCCGTCGGGGTGGCGGGCGTCAACGGCGCGACCGCGCTGAGGACTCGTCCGCACGCCCCGGAGAGGCGTAAGGCCGAGACCTCGCGCTGACGCCCAAGGTAAGAATCTGACTAAAGCATTGCCAACGCGTGGGAGTTCGGCGGGGCGACAAACTGCCCTTATACCAGACAAGTCGCCCGCGTTTCCGCACAGACGGGCAGCTTCACTCTCATGTGTGACGGCGAGCACACCATCTAGGTAAAGACCGCATCAAATAGTTTGTGATACGGTTCACGAGAACCCAGGGCGGAGCCGAAGGACCGTAGTGCGACGGTCCCTTGGCGTGAGGGTCACCCTCAGCCCGGGACTACGCTCGTCCATGACGACACCCTGCCCCCCTTTTGAAAGCGGAGTTGCCGCCATGCCGTCCAACGACGTCCGGATCCTGGCTCAGGCCGCCGTGCCCACGGCTGCCGTCGGCGCTGTCGCCGCCGTCGTCAGTGGTGTGGTCGCCGGTGGCAAGGGTGCGATCGGGGCGGGGGTGGCGACGCTGATCGTGATCCTCTTCATGGGTATCGGCCTCTACGTCCTGCAGCGCACCGCCAAATCGCTTCCGCACCTGTTCCAGGCGATGGGCCTGATGCTCTACACGGCTCAGATCCTGCTGCTGTTCGTCTTCGTCGCGGTGTTCAAGAACACCACGCTGTTCCACCCCAAGGCTTTCGCTCTCACGCTCGTCGTCGGCACCCTCACCTGGATCGCCGCACAGACACGCGCCCACATGAAGTCCAAGATCCTCTACGTCGAACCCGATTCGGGCACCAAGCCCGAAAAAACGGGGCACTCGTCGTGAGAGGTAGGGCCGGGATAAATGCGACTGAGAGACCCTGCTATCGTCCGGTGCCAACTGCGGCATCGCGGGCGCGGGCATCCGAGCTGACGCCTGCTCGAACGCGAGGCTCGATGCCCCCCGGCCGCCCCCACATCCGTAACACCAGTCCAGTGCCGAACCGCGGCTGCGCGCCGCGCCGACACAACGAGGTTGCCGTACCTATGCGCCACGCTGAAGGAGCCCGCGGTGAGTGCTGACCCGACGCAGGTGCTCGCCTTCGAGACCGATTGCCACATCTTCGACGGTTGTGGCTTCCCGGCACCCGGCCTGCACTCGTTCCTGTTCGAGCCCCTCCTGGGGGACGGCGACAGCAACGTGTACTTCAACAAGCCGATGCTGCTGGCGCTGATCGGCTCGGTCATTGTTGTCGGCTTCTTCTGGGCCGCCTTCCGCAAGCCGAAGGTCGTCCCCGGCAAGCTGCAGTTGGTCGCCGAGTCCGGTTACGACTTCATCCGCCGCGGTGTCGTCTACGAGACCATCGGAAAGAAGGAGGGCGAGAAGTACGTACCGCTGGTCGTCTCGCTGTTCTTCTTCATCTGGATGATGAACCTCTGGTCGATCGTTCCGGTCGCCCAGTTCCCGGTGACGTCGATCATCGCGTACCCGATCGTCCTTGCGGCGATCGTCTACATCACCTGGGTCTCTCTGACGTTCAAGCGGCACGGATTCGTCGGCGCGTTCAAGAACTTCACCGGCTACGACAAGTCGCTCGGCCCGGTTCTTCCGCTGGCGATGTTCATCGAGTTCCTCTCGAACCTGCTCGTCCGGCCGTTCACGCACGCGGTGCGACTCTTCGCGAACATGTTCGCGGGCCACACACTGCTGCTGCTCTTCACGATCGCCAGCTGGTACCTGCTCAACGGCATCGGGATCGCCTACGCGGGTGTCTCGTTCATCATGGTGATCGTCATGACAGCCTTCGAGCTGTTCATCCAGGCTCTGCAGGCGTACGTCTTCGTGCTGCTGACCTGCACCTTCATCCAGGGCGCGCTCGCCGAGCACCACTGAGCACCGCCTCCCGAACCCCCCTTGGTGTCCGGCGGCCAACCCCCGCCGGTCCGTACAGATAAGGAAGAATCAGCATGGCTGCCACTGAGACCCTCGCCGCCGTCTCCGGCTCCCTCGGCTCGATCGGCTACGGCCTCGCCGCCATCGGTCCCGGCGTCGGCGTCGGCATCATCTTCGGTAACGGCACCCAGGCTCTTGCCCGTCAGCCCGAAGCTGCCGGCCTGATCCGTGCCAACCAGATCCTCGGCTTCGCCTTCTGTGAGGCCCTTGCCCTCATCGGCCTGGTCATGCCGTTCGTCTACGGCACCTGATCTGTCGATCAGCAACTGCCCACTAGACGAAAGGCACTGACATGAGCCAGCTGCTCATTCTGGCGGCCGAGAAGGAGAACCCTCTCGTCCCGCCGATCCCCGAGCTTGTCATCGGCCTGATCGCCTTCGTCATCGTCTTCGGCTTCCTCGCCAAGAAGCTTCTCCCGAACATCAACAAGGTTCTGGAAGAGCGTCGCGAGGCCATCGAGGGCGGTATCGAGAAGGCCGAGGCCGCGCAGACCGAGGCCCAGAGCGTCCTTGAGCAGTACAAGGCACAGCTCGCCGAGGCCCGCCACGAGGCCGCGCGCCTGCGCCAGGAGGCTCAGGAGCAGGGCGCCACGCTCATCGCCGAGATGCGCGCGGAAGGCCAGCGGCAGCGCGAGGAGATCGTCGCCGCCGGTCACGCGCAGATCGAGGCCGACCGCAAGGCCGCCTCGTCCGCGCTGCGCCAGGACGTCGGCAAGCTCGCCACCGACCTGGCCGGCAAGCTCGTCGGCGAGTCCCTCGAGGACCACGCCCGGCAGAGCCGCGTGATCGACCGCTTCCTCGACGACCTCGAGGAGAAGGCCGAGGCGGCGCGATGAACGGAGCGAGCCGCGATGCCCTGGCAGCCGCACGCGAGCGTCTCGACGCGCTGACGGACAACACGTCCGTGGACGCCGGCTCGCTCGCTGACGAGCTGGCCGCCGTCACCGCGCTGCTCGACCGCGAGGTGTCACTGCGTCGGGTCCTGACCGACCCGGCGCAGCCCGGCGAGGCCAAGGCCGAACTGGCCCAGCGCCTGATCGGCACGCAGGTCGGCGGCCCCGCCACCGACCTGGTGTCCGGCATGGTGCGCTCCCGCTGGTCGCGCTCGCGTGACCTGGTGGACGCGCTGGAGGAGCTGGCCGACACCGCCGACCTCACCGCCGCGCAGCAGCGGGGCAAGCTCGACAACGTCGAGGACGAGCTGTTCCGGTTCGGCCGGATCGTCGCCTCGAACACCGAGCTGCGCGCCGCGCTGACCGACCGCGCCGCAACGGCCCCGGCCAAGCGTGAGCTGCTCGGCAGCCTGCTCGGCGGCCGCGCCGATGCGACGACCGAACGTCTGGTGACGCGCCTTGTGGCCGCGCCCCGGGGACGTAGCCTGGAGGCGGGCCTCGAGTCCCTGTCCAAGCTCGCCGCCGACCGCCGGGACCGCATGGTGGCCGTCGTCACCTCGGCGGTTCCGCTGAGCGACCGGCAGAAGCAGCGTCTGGGCGGTGCCCTGGCGAAGCTCTACGGCCGCCAGATGCACCTCAACCTCGACGTGGACCCCGAGGTCCTCGGCGGGATCCGGGTGCAGGTCGGCGACGAGGTCATCAACGGCTCGATCGCGGACCGCATCGAGGACGCCGGCCGCCGCCTGGCGGGCTGACAGCAACTTCATAGCAGTACGTACGGACGACGGCCCTGGTTGGGCCGTACAGAAGAATCCTGGGGGCCGACCCCAGACCCCCAAAGTGAAACTTCGGGCCCAACAAGGAGAGCAGGGAACCCAGATGGCGGAGCTCACGATCCGGCCGGAGGAGATCCGGGACGCGCTGGAGAACTTCGTCCAGTCGTACAAGCCGGACGCGGCCTCGCGCGAGGAGGTCGGTACGGTCACCCTTGCCGGCGACGGCATCGCGAAGGTCGAGGGTCTGCCCTCGGCCATGGCCAACGAACTGCTGAAGTTCGAGGACGGCACCCTCGGCCTCGCGCTCAACCTGGAAGAGCGCGAGATCGGCTGCGTCGTCCTCGGTGAGTTCAGCGGCATCGAGGAGGGTCAGCCGGTCTCCCGTACCGGTGAGGTCCTCTCCGTGGCCGTCGGCGAGGGCTACCTCGGCCGCGTCGTCGACCCGCTCGGCACCCCGATCGACGGCCTCGGCGAGATCGAGACCAGCGGTCGTCGCGCGCTTGAGCTGCAGGCTCCGGGCGTCATGGCTCGTAAGTCGGTGCACGAGCCGATGGAGACCGGCTACAAGGCCGTCGACGCGATGACCCCGATCGGCCGTGGCCAGCGTCAGCTGATCATCGGTGACCGTCAGACCGGCAAGACCGCCCTGGCCGTCGACACGATCATCAACCAGCGTGACAACTGGCGCTCCGGTGACCCGAAGAAGCAGGTCCGCTGCGTCTACGTCGCCATCGGCCAGAAGGGCTCGACCATCGCCTCCGTGCGTGGCGCCCTCGAAGAGGCCGGCGCGCTGGAGTACACGACCATCGTCGCCGCCCCGGCGTCCGACCCGGCCGGCTTCAAGTACCTGGCGCCGTACACCGGTTCGGCCATCGGCCAGCAGTGGATGTACGAGGGCAAGCACGTCCTCATCATCTTCGACGACCTCTCGAAGCAGGCCGACGCCTACCGCGCCGTGTCCCTGCTGCTGCGCCGCCCGCCGGGCCGTGAGGCCTACCCGGGTGACGTCTTCTACCTGCACTCCCGTCTGCTGGAGCGCTGCGCGAAGCTCTCTGACGACCTGGGTGCCGGCTCGATGACCGGTCTGCCGATCGTCGAGACCAAGGCCAACGACGTCTCGGCGTTCATCCCGACCAACGTCATCTCCATCACCGACGGCCAGTGCTTCCTGGAGTCGGACCTGTTCAACGCCGGTCAGCGCCCCGCGCTGAACGTCGGTATCTCCGTCTCCCGAGTCGGCGGTTCCGCGCAGCACAAGGCGATGAAGCAGGTTTCCGGCCGTCTGCGCCTGGACCTCGCCCAGTACCGTGAGCTGGAGGCGTTCGCCGCCTTCGGTTCCGACCTGGACGCCGCGTCGAAGGCGCAGCTGGAGCGCGGTCAGCGCCTGGTCGAGCTGCTCAAGCAGGCTCAGTACCAGCCGATGGCCACCGAGGACCAGGTCGTCTCCATCTGGGCGGCCACCACCGGCAAGCTGGACGAGGTCCCGGTCACCGACATCCGCCGCTTCGAGAAGGAGCTGCTGGAGTACCTGCACCGCAAGGAGCAGGGCCTCATGACCTCCATCAAGGAGGGCGGCAAGATGTCGGACGACACGCTCACCGCCATCGCCGACGGCATCGCGGACTTCAAGAAGCAGTTCGAGACCTCGGACGGCAAGCTTCTCGGCGAAGACGCGCCGGCCGCCACGGCCAAGTGACGACGGAAGGGACCTGACTCATGGGAGCCCAGCTCCGGGTCTACAAGCGTCGCATCCGATCCGTCACCGCGACCAAGAAGATCACCAAGGCGATGGAGATGATCGCCGCCTCGCGCGTCGTCAAGGCGCAGCGCAAGGTGGCGGCCTCCACGCCGTACGCGCAGGAACTGACGCGTGCGGTCACGGCGGTTGGTACCGGCTCGAACACGAAGCACCCGCTGACCACGCAGGCCGAGACGGTCGTGCGGTCCGCGGTGCTGCTCCTGACGAGCGACCGTGGTCTTGCCGGTGCCTTCAACTCCAACGCCATCAAGACGGCCGAGAAGCTCACCGAGCGGCTGGAGCGTGAGGGCAAGGAGGTCGAGATCTACATCGTCGGCCGCCGTGGTGTCGCGCACTACAACTTCCGTGAGCGCAAGATCACGGAGTCGTGGGGCGGCTTCACCGACCAGCCCACGTACGCGGACGCCAAGAAGGTCGCGGCACCGCTGATCGAGGCCATCGAGAAGGACACGGCCGAGGGCGGCGTGGACGAGCTCCACATCGTCTTCACCGAGTTCGTCTCGATGATGACGCAGACGGCGCTCGACGACCGCCTGCTCCCGCTCAGCCTCGAAGACGTGGCGAAGGAGGCCGCCCCCCAGGGCGAGATCCTCCCGTTGTACGACTTCGAGCCCTCGGCGGAGGACGTCCTCGACGCCCTTCTGCCGCGCTACGTCGAGAGCCGTATCTACAACGCGCTGCTCCAGTCGGCCGCCTCCAAGCACGCCGCCACGCGGCGCGCGATGAAGTCGGCCACCGACAACGCGGGAGACCTGATCACCAGCCTCTCCCGACTTGCCAACGCGGCCCGCCAGGCCGAAATCACCCAGGAAATCAGCGAGATCGTCGGTGGCTCCGCAGCCCTGGCCGACGCGTCCGCGGGGAGTGACAGGTAATGACGACGACAGTTGAGACGGCCGTTGCCACGGGCCGCGTCGCCCGGGTCATCGGCCCGGTCGTCGACGTGGAATTCCCCGTCGACGCCATGCCGGAGATCTACAACGCCCTTCACGTCGAGATCTCCGACCCGGCCGAGGCCGGTGCGAAGAAGACGCTGACCCTGGAGGTCGCCCAGCACCTGGGTGACGGCCTGGTCCGCACCATCTCGATGCAGCCCACCGACGGTCTGGTCCGCCAGGCCACCGTCACCGACACCGGCACGGGCATCACCGTCCCGGTCGGCGACTTCACCAAGGGCAAGGTGTTCAACACCCTCGGTGAGGTGCTGAACACCGACGAGAAGTACGAGGGCGAGCGCTGGTCCATCCACCGCAAGGCCCCGAACTTCGACGAGCTCGAGTCGAAGACCGAGATGTTCGAGACCGGCGTCAAGGTCATCGACCTTCTCACCCCGTACGTCAAGGGTGGAAAGATCGGCCTGTTCGGCGGTGCCGGCGTCGGCAAGACGGTGCTCATCCAGGAGATGATCTACCGCGTCGCCAACAACCACGACGGTGTCTCCGTGTTCGCCGGTGTCGGTGAGCGCACCCGTGAGGGCAACGACCTCATCGAGGAGATGGCGGAGTCGGGCGTCATCGACAAGACCGCGCTGGTCTTCGGTCAGATGGACGAGCCCCCGGGCACCCGTCTGCGCGTGGCCCTCGCCGGTCTGACCATGGCGGAGTACTTCCGCGATGTGCAGAAGCAGGACGTGCTGTTCTTCATCGACAACATCTTCCGCTTCACGCAGGCCGGTTCCGAGGTCTCGACCCTGCTCGGCCGGATGCCCTCCGCGGTGGGCTACCAGCCGAACCTGGCCGACGAGATGGGTCTCCTCCAGGAGCGCATCACCTCGACCCGTGGTCACTCGATCACCTCGATGCAGGCGATCTACGTCCCCGCGGACGACCTGACCGACCCGGCCCCGGCCACCACGTTCGCCCACCTCGACGCGACGACGGTTCTCTCCCGTCCGATCTCCGAGAAGGGCATCTACCCGGCCGTGGACCCGCTGGACTCCACGTCCCGGATCCTGGACCCGCGCTACATCTCGGCGGACCACTACAACACGGCCATGCGTGTCAAGGGGGTCCTGCAGAAGTACAAGGACCTCCAGGACATCATCGCCATCCTCGGCATCGACGAGCTCGGCGAGGAGGACAAGCTGGTCGTCCAGCGTGCCCGCCGCGTGGAGCGCTTCCTGTCCCAGAACACACACGTCGCCAAGCAGTTCACCGGCGTGGACGGCTCGGACGTGCCGCTGGACGAGTCGATCACCGCGTTCAACGCGATCATCGACGGCGACTACGACCACTTCCCGGAGCAGGCGTTCTTCCTGTGCGGTGGCATCGAGGACCTCAAGGCCAACGCCAAGGAGCTCGGCGTCTCCTGACCCCCGTGTTCGTCTGAGGGGGCGGGGCACGTCCCGCCCCCTCTCCCATGCCTACTAGACTTGTAACCAACACCCGGCACACCCGCCGGGTGGTGACCCGAGGAGCCACCTTGGCTGCTGAGCTGCACGTCGCGCTGGTCGCGGCCGACCGAGAGGTCTGGTCCGGCGAGGCCACCCTGGTCGTCGCGCGCACCACGTCCGGCGACATCGGCGTCATGCCCGGTCACCAGCCGCTGCTCGGTGTGCTGGAGTCGGGCCCGGTGACCATCCGTACGAGTGACGGCGGGACGGTCGTCGCCGCAGTGCACGGCGGTTTCATCTCGTTCGCGGACAACAAGCTGTCGCTGCTGGCCGAGATCGCCGAGCTGTCGGACGAGATCGACGTCCAGCGCGCGGAGCGGGAGCTGGAGCGCGCGAAGGCGGAGGGCGACGCCGCCGCCGAGCGTCGCGCGGACGTACGACTGCGCGCGGCGACGTCGCGCTGAACCAGCGCGGAGCCGTATGACGTTCCTCAGCCGCGGCTGGCACCGGAGTGATCCGGAGCCGGTCGCGGCTGAGGCAGATCTGGATGTTTTTTCCGTTCCGTTACCTATTGAAGGTACCTAGGAGACGAGGAGGTCGGTGTCGATGGTCCTCGCTCTGACTGTGTGCGGAATCGTCGTGGCCCTGGTGGTGCTGGGGCTGTTCGTCTTCGGTCTGCGGCGCAGACTCATCCAGCGCTCCGGCGGCACCTTCGACTGTTCCCTGCGCTGGGACGTGCCGGAGAAGACCGACACCAGCGGCAAGGGCTGGAGCTACGGCGTCGCCCGCTACAACGGCGACCGTGTCGAGTGGTACCGCGTCTTCTCCTACGCCTATCGCCCGCGCCGGGTGCTGGAGCGCGCCGCGATCGAGGTCGCCGGCCGCCGCCTGCCCGAGGGCGAGGAGGAGCTGGCGCTGCTCTCCGACCACATCGTCCTGACCTGTCTGCACCGGGGCACGCGTCTCGAACTGGCGATGAGTGAAGACGCGCTGACCGGGTTTCTCGCGTGGCTGGAGGCAGCCCCGCCCGGTCAGCGCGTCAATGTGGCCTGACAGGCTTATTGCAGCCCGCTGTTGATGGCGCTCACCAGCTCTCCGTTACCGGTGTCGCCGCTGAACTCCCAGAAGAACGCGCCGCCCAGACCCTGGTTCTTGGCCCAGGTCATCTTGCCGGCGATCGTGGCGGGAGTGTCGTAGGACCACCAGTTGTTGCCGCAGTAGGCGTATGCCGTGCCCGCGACGGTGCCGGTGGTGGGGCAGGACGTCTTGAGGACCTTGTAGTCCTCGATGCCCGCCTCGTAGGTGCCGGGTGCCGCGCCGGTCGCCGAGCCGCCGGGGGCGGCCTGGGTGACGCCGGTCCAGCCGCGGCCGTAGAAGCCGATGCCGAGCAGCAGCTTGTTCGAGGCCACGCCCTTCGACTTCAGCTTGGCGATCGCGTCGGCCGAGTTGAAGCCCGCCTGCGGGATGCCGGCGTACGACGTCAGTGGCGAGTGCGGGGCGGTCGGGCCCTGCGCGTTGAAGGCACCGAAGTAGTCGTAGGTCATCACGTTGTACCAGTCGACGTACTGGGAGGCGCCGCCGTAGTCGGCCGCGTCGATCTTGCCGCCGGAGGAGCCGTCGGCCGTGATGGCCGCGGTGACCAGGTAGCTGGGGCCGAACTCCGAACGCAGCGCCCCCATCAGGTTCTTGAAGGCGGCGGCCCCGCTGGTGTCGCAGGTCAGACCGCAGGCGTTCGGGTACTCCCAGTCGATGTCGATGCCGTCGAAGACATCCGCCCAGCGCGGGTCCTCGATGACCGACTTGCAGGAGGCGGCGAAGGCGGCGGGGTTTGCCGCGGCCTGCGCGAAGCCGCCGGAGTAGGTCCAGCCGCCGAAGGAGTACAGCACCTTGATGTGCGGGTACTTGGCCTTGAGCTCACGCAGTTGGTTGAAGTTGCCGCGCAGCGGCTGGTCCCAGGTGTCGGCGACGCCGCTGACGGACTGGTCGGCGGTGTACGCCTTGTCGTAGGCCGCGTAGGTGTCGTCGACGACGCACTTGCCGTCCTTGACGTTGCCGAAGGCGTAGTTGATGTGCGTGATCTTCGAGGCGGAGCCCGAGGTCACGAGGTTCTTGACGTGGTAGTTGCGGCCGTAGACGCCCCACTCGGTGAAGTACCCGAGCTTGACCTTGGAGCCGGTGGGCGGTGGGTCGGTGGTGCCGCCGGTGGTGTGCACCGCGACCGCGCCGCTGGCCGGTCCGGTCTGGTCGGCGGTGTCACGGGCCTGCACGGTGTACGAGTAGTCGGTGCCGGCGGTCAGACCGGTGTCCGTGTACGAGGTCGTCGTCACGGTCGCCACCTTGGCACCGTCGCGCAGCACGTCGTAGTTCTTGATGCCCTTGTCGTCGGTGGCGGCGCTCCAGGCCAGCTTCACCGAGGTGTTGGTGATGCCGGAGGCGGTGGGGGTGCCGGGGGCGGACGGTGCCGCGTCCCCCGGAGTGGAGCCGCCGTCACAACTGCCGCCGTTCAGCTTGCAGTTGGCCGGGGAGCCCGCGCCGGTGCCGTTGAAGCCGAAGGAGACGGAGGCGCCCGGGGCGAGGGTGCCGTTCCAGGACTTGTTCTTGGCGGTCCAGTGGGTGCCGGAGGAGGTGACGTCGGCGTCCCAGGCGGAGGTGACGGAGGTGCCGGAGGGGAAGTCCCACTCGACGGTCCAGGAACTGAGGCTGGCGGTACCGGTGTTCTTCACCGTCCACTTGCCTTCGAAGCCGGTGCCCCAGTCCTGGGTCTTGGCATAGGTCGCCGTGGCGGAGGTCGCGGCCTGGGCGGGGCTCGCGAGGCCGACCAGGCCGGCGATGGGGAGCAACAGTGTCGCGAGTCCTGCCGCGGCTCTGTGTCTGAAGCGCATCGTGCGCCTCCTAGGGGAGTTGGGGGCGTGACTGAGCCTTCACACCCACGGTGCCGCGAGAATAGAAAGGTCTGGACCACAGGTCAATAGGTCTGGACCACTCTGGTTCACGGCGCAACTAGACGCCCAACTCCTGTGCCAGTACGGCCGCTTGTACCCGGCTGCGCAGCTCCAGCTTCCCCAGCAGACGGCTGACGTGCGTCTTCACCGTGGCCTCCGCCATGTCGAGACGGCCGGCGATGTCGGCGTTGGACAGGCCCTCCCCGAGACAGGAGAGCACCTCGCGTTCCCGGCGGGTGAGGGTGTCCAGGACGGCCGGGTCGGTGTTCGTCCCGCGGACCGGCCTGGCGGCGAACTCGGCGATCAGACGCCGGGTGACGGCAGGGGCGACGATTCCCTCCCCCCGCGCCACCGTGCGCACGGCGGTGATGAGGTCCTTGGCCTCCGTGTTCTTCAGCAGGAAACCGGCGGCCCCGGCCCGCAGGGCCCCGAACACGTACTCGTCGAGATCGAAGGTGGTCAGCACCAGGACGTCCGCGAGCCCTTCCGCGACGACCTGCCGGGTCGCCGCCACCCCGTCCAGGCGCGGCATCTGAACGTCCATCAGCACCAGGTCCGGCCGCAGCTCACGGGCCAGCGCCACCGCCTGCTCACCGTCCGCCGCCTCGCCGACGACCTCGATGCCGGGGGCGCTGCGCAGAATGAGGACCAGCCCGGCGCGGACGGCGGACTGGTCCTCGGCGACGAGGACGCGGATCATTCGGGGACTCCTTCACGCAGGGGCAGGGTGGCGCGTACGGTCCAGTGCGGCCCGTCGGGACCGGCGTCGAACGTGCCGCCGAGCAGCGCGGCCCGCTCCCGCATCCCGACCAGCCCGGCGCCGGAGCCGGGGGCGCGGGGTCCGTCCCGGTCGCCGTACGGACTGCTCACCGCGACGGTCAGCGCACCGTCCCGCTGTGCGAGGCTCACCGTGACCCGGCCCGGACACGCGTGTTTGAGGGCGTTGGTCAGCGACTCCTGGACGATGCGGTAGGCGGCGAGTTCGACGGGAGCGGGCACGGCGCCGTGGTGGCAGGCGTCCAGGGTGACGTCCAGACCGTTGGCGCGGGCGCCGTCGACGAGGGCGGTGAGGCCGTCGAGGGTCGGGACGGCGGCGGGCTCGTGGTCGCCGTCGCGCAGGATGCCGATCAGCCGGCGCATCTCGGCGAGCCCGTCGACGCTGTTCTCCCGGATCACCGAGAGCGCCTCCCGCGAGGTCGCGGGGTCGTCGATGGACAGCGCGGCCGTGGAGTGGATGGCGATCGCCGACAGGTGGTTGGCGACCATGTCGTGCAACTCCCTTGCCATCCGCGCACGTTCGGCCGTGACGGCCTGCGTGCGGTCCATCTCGGCGAGCAGCGCGGTCTGTTCGGCGCGCAGCCGGGCGGCCTCGGCGGCGTCACGGTGGTTGCGCACGATCCACCCGGTCGCGGCCGGCGCGTACGCCACGACCCCCACGACCACACCGATCAGCAGCGCCTCCGGCACCCGCCACACCGCGAACGGCACCAGCGTCCCGGCCACGGTCAGCAGGCCGGTGATCCACTGGATGCGGCGGGCCGAGGCGAGCGGACCGTAGAGCACGGCCGCGTAGACGACATCGGTGAACATCAGGAGGGTGGCGAGACTGCCCTGGGTCATGACGTCGGCGCAGATCGCGAGGGTGCCGGTCAGCAGGGCCGTGCGGGGCGCCGTCCGGCGCAGCAGCTCGCAGCCGGCCAGCACGGTGAGCGGCACGAGGACCGGCCAGGGGCCGTCGAAGAGGGTGATCGGGTCGTCGGCGGGCCGGGTGCTCAGGCCGATACCCACCAGCAGCAGGCCGCCGAGCAGCCCGCCGGCCGCGATGTACACGTCGAAGCGGTGCGGGCGGGGGAGGGCCATGACTCCATCCAACACGGTGTCCGCGCGCCGCGCCTGATGCCCGGGAACGGTCCTGGACTGCATCTTTCGATGTACGGCGGTTTCGTCACCGGCGACGACGAAAGGGGCAGCGCGCGCCGAGAGCCTGGAGGGGAGACGAAGGGAGCGGTCGTGATCGTCGGACTGATCGTCGCGTGCGAGGTGGCCTTCTGGGTGCTGCTGGCAGCCGGGCTGACCTTCCGTTACGGGCTGCGGATGCCGCGCGTCGGGCTGGCCCTGCTGCTGTGCGAGCCGTTGCTGGAACTCGTGCTGTTCACCGTCACCGCGGTCGATCTGAAGAACGGTGCCGAGCCCGACTGGAAGCACGGCCTGGCCGCCGTCTACATCGGTTTCACCGTGGGCCTCGGTCACTCCACGATCAAGTGGGCGGACACCAGGGTCGCCCACCGGTTCGCGGGCGGCCCGCCGCCGGTGAAGCCGCCGAGGTACGGCATGGCCCGCGCCGTCCACGAGTGGAAGGTCGCGGGCCGCTGGATCCTCGCCGCGGTGGTCGCCGTGGTTCTGCTCCAGGCCGCGGTCTGGTACGTCGGCGACGGGCAGAGCGACTCGCTGCGCGCCTGGCAGCAACGCATGCTGTGGCTGATCGGCATCAACGTGGTCATCGCCGGCAGCTACACACTGTTCCCCAAGCGAAGGCCCTAACGCTCCCCACCCGGCACCCAGAGCACGTCCCCGACATCCTTGTTGGCCGTACGGGCCAGAATGAAGAGCAGGTCCGACAGGCGGTTCAGGTAGGTCGCCGTGAGGGGGTTCATCACCTCGCCGTGGACCTCCAGCGCCGCCCACGTCGAGCGCTCGGCGCGCCGTACGACCGTGCAGGCCTGGTGGAGCAGGGCCGCCCCCGGGGTGCCGCCCGGGAGGATGAAGGAGCGGAGCTTCTCCAGCCGCTCGTTGAAGCGGTCGCAGTCCGCCTCCAGCTTGTCGACGTAGAACTGCTCGACCCGCAGGGGTGGGAACTCGGGGTTCTCGACGACGGGCGTCGACAGATCGGCTCCGACATCGAACAGGTCGTTCTGCACACGGGTGAGGACCTTGACGACCTCCTCCTCGAGAGCGCCCAGGGCGATCGCCGTGCCGATCACCGCGTTCGCCTCGTTGGTGTCCGCGTACGCGGAGATCCGCAGATCGGTCTTGGCGACCCTGCTCATGTCGCCGAGGGCGGTGGTGCCCTGGTCGCCGGTCCTGGTGTAGATGCGCGTCAGATTGACCATGAGGCCAGCGTAAGTACGCTCCGGCCGTCGAGGCGAGCCGGAAGAAGGCCTGATCGCCGGTCAGATCGACCCCCGGGCGCAATCCGGACGAAGTATCACGAGAGGTGCTGGTACTTCTCGACGAGTAGGAGGAGCTGTTGAGCGATAAGGTGCTCAACTACGCCGTACGAGACCACTCGTGACAGCTACCGGTGTGATGTCCGTCAGATGAGACGTGACGCGCATTACTAACCGGTCACACAGCTCCTCACGAGCGCTAGGGTCCGCCGAAGAGGCAACGTAAACAGGGTGTAAGGCGTTTAAAGGGGAGTCGCAACAGTGGCACGGAAGCTTGCCGTCATCGGCGCCGGCTTGATGGGTTCCGGTATCGCCCAGGTCTCCGCCCAGGCGGGCTGGGACGTGGTCCTCAGGGACGTCACCGACGAGGCGCTGACCCGCGGCACCGACGGCATCAAGGCTTCGTACGACAAGTTCGTGAGCAAGGGCAGGCTGGAGGCGCACGACGCCGACGCCGCGCTCGCCCGGATCACCGCGACCACCGACCTGGACGCGGCCGCCGACGCCGACATCGTCGTCGAGGCCGTCTTCGAGAAGCTCGAGGTCAAGCACGAGATCTTCCGCACGCTCGACAAGATCGTCCGCGCGGACGCCGTGCTCGCCTCCAACACCTCCGCGATCCCGATCACCAAGATCGCGGCGGCCACCGAGCGCCCGGAGCGCGTCGTCGGCGTGCACTTCTTCTCGCCGGTGCCGATGATGCAGCTCGTCGAGCTGGTCCGCGGCTACAAGACGAGCGACGAAACCCTCGCCACCGCACGGGAGTTCGCCGAGTCGGTCGGCAAGACGTGCATCGTCGTGAACAGGGACGTGGCGGGGTTCGTGACCACCCGTCTCATCTCCGCCCTCGTCGTCGAGGCGACCAAGCTCTACGAGTCGGGCGTCGCGACCGCCGAGGACATCGACCTCGCCTGCAAGCTGGGCTTCGGCCACGCCATGGGACCGCTCGCCACGGCGGACCTGACCGGCGTCGACATCCTGCTGCACGCCACCAGCAACATCTACACCGAGTCCCAGGACGAGAAGTTCGCCCCGCCGGAGCTGATGCGCCGGATGGTGGACGCCGGTGACATCGGACGCAAGAGCGGGCAGGGCTTCTACAAGCACTGAAACCGCACAAGCCCCTCAGGTTTCACACCCGAGGGTGAATTCGGTATCGGTTCGCTTACAGACGGCAACCTCAGACCGCCCAACGCAGTCAGAGGTGTCATCACTGGACATCAGATTCGTGGAGTACTACACGCACTCACGGGGAGCGCATATGTACATCAGGGGCGACCACGCCGAGCTGGTCGTCGGGGGCCGCCTCGACGTCCGCAGCGCGGCGGACGCCCGTACGGTCCTGCACTCGGCCGTCGACGACGGAGTCGGCGACCTGGTGCTCGACCTGTCCGAGCTGGATTCCTGGGACGCCACCGGGCTCGGGGTGATCATGGGAGCACACCGCCGAGCCGGCCGCTGCGGTCGCCGGCTGGTGCTGCGCGACGTACCGCCGCAGATGCAGCGCCTCCTGGTCGCCACCCGGCTGCACCGGATCCTGGCGATCGAGGGCGGCATCGGGGTGGAGTCACTGCCCCGCGTGTGACCCCGGCCAACCAGGCGAAACGTATCCCGCGCGCAATCCTCACGAGACTGTGACGTCTCGGGCGGCGCGGGACCCCGGGCTGTCGTAGATACTGTGCGAAGGTTTAGGGTTCGGTCGCCTGCTGTCTGTATCCCTTCCAGCGGGCCCGGACCAGAAGCGACAGCGCAGTGTGCTGCAGGCCGGGAGGGGCCACTGACGGCACACGAGACGCTTTTGGGGGGCTTGAACCTATGGACCCGAACAACCGGGGACCCGAGGAGTACGGCCATGACGACGACGGTGGCTCGCCGCGTCAGCGGCCTCCCAGGGACTCCCTCACGCCGGATTTCGGCCAGCACTCGCCCGCGCTCGCCCGCACCGTGCAACTCGTCGCCGGTGACTTCCTGCTCACCGTCAACCCCGTCGACGGCAGCGAGATAGAGGCCTGCCCGCCCGGTGAGCGGCCCGGACGGCCCGAGAGATACAGCGCCGCCGAACGCGCCGAGGTGGACCGGGCGGCCCGCCCGCCCGTCCCGCCCGGACCGACCCGCACCGCGCTCTCGCTCCTGGCCCGCCAGGACGAGCGCGAACGGCTCGTGCGGCTGCTCGCCCGCGGCCGCTCGGTACGCCTGACCGGCCCCGCCGGCTCCGGCCGCACCAGCCTCCTCGACCTCGTCGCCGAGGACTGCGCGGACCTCGCCCCCGACGGGGTGGTCCGCCTCACCGGCTTCAACCGTACGGCGAGCGAACTGCTGTACGACCTCTTCTACGCCGTCTTCAACGCGCCCCTGCACCGCCCCGACCGGGACGAGTTGCTTTCCTGCGTCCGGGAGGTCGGCGCGGTCGTCGTCCTCGACGACATCGAGTTCGGCGGCGCGGCCCTCGACGAACTGCTGGACGCCACCCCCGAGTGCGCCTTCGTCATCGGCGCGACGCCCGACGTGCCCGCCCCCTCGGCCGACTCCGCCGTCGAGGAGATCTTCCTCAGCGGTCTGGAGCGCGCCGACGGCCTGGAGCTCCTGGAGCGTTCCGTGGGCCGGGTGCTGACGGAAGAGGAGTCGAACTGGGCGGGCGACCTCTGGTTCGAGTCCGAGGGTCTGCCCCTGCGCTTCGTCCAGGCCGGTGCTCTGCTCAGGCAGCGCGACCGGCTGCGGGCCGGGGCGAACGCCGTCGACGAGTTCGGCGTCTTCGCGGACGCGGCCCCGGTCGACGCCCCGCTCACCCCCGACGAGGGCGAGGAGATACCCCTGCCCGCGCTCGGCGAGGCCGCGGCACCGGCCCCGCTGCTCGCGTCCCGGCTGAGCGAGTCCGCGCGCGCCACCCTGCGGTTCGCCGTCGCGCTCGGCGGCGAGGTGCCCCACCAGGCGCACCTGCCCGCACTGGTCGGCGACACCCACGCGGACGCCGCACTCGGCGAGCTCGCGGACTGCGGTCTGGTCTCCCCGGTCGGCTCCCGCTACCGGCTCGCCGCCGGCGTCCTCGCCCAGCTGGAAGCCGCCGGATACGGCGACGACATCGAGACCCCCGCCCTCACCGCCGCCCAGCACTACGGCTGGTGGGCCGGACACCCCTCGGTCACCCCCGAGCGGGTGTGCGCCGAGGCCGACGCCCTGCTCGCCGCCCTCGCCGTCCTGGTCCCGGCCACCACCGCGCCCCTCGAGGGCGAGGAGGTCACCACCGTGCAGCTGGCCCGCACCGCGGCGCCCGCGTTCGCCGCCGGCGGTCACTGGGGGGCCTGGGAGCGTTCGCTGCGGGCCGGTTCCGAGGCGTCCCGGCTGGCCGGCGAGGTGTCCGAACAGGCCTACTTCCACCACGAGCTCGGCATCCTCGCGCTCTGCGGCGGACAGCTCGACCGGGCCCGCGCCGAACTGGAGGCCTCCATCGGCCTGCGCGGCGCCCTCGCAGACAAGCGCGGCACCGTCGCGGGCCGCCGCGCCCTCGCCCTGGTCTCCGACCGGGACGGCAGCGCGCCCGGCCTGGCCGGCCTCGGCGCGATGGCGGGCGAGGAGATACCCGACGCCCGGTACGACGAGTCCGCCTCACCGCCCGGGGGAGTCCCCGCGGCCTTCCCGCCGCTCCAGCCGCCGGCCGACTCGCAGACGATCGTCGTCCACCGTTCACCTTCCAGGCCCGCGCCCTCTCGCAAGGCCCGGGGCGGACTCAAGGGCCTCGCCAAGCGCAACCTCGTCGCGGCCGGCGCGGGTGCGCTGCTGGTCGCGGTCCTCGGCACGGTCGTGACCCTGGGCGCCACCTCCGACAACGACCCGAACTCCCCGTCCAACGAGGTGGGCGTCAACCCGTCGGCCAGCGTCGGCATCGACGACGGCAACCTCGGCGCGGACGTCCCGAAGAACGACGACGGCAAGGGCGACACGGGTACGGCCACGTCCCGTCCGACCGACCCGGGGCCTGACGGGACGTACGGGACTTCGGACGATCCGACGCCTACGGGGACGGCGGAGCCTTCGGACAGGCCGAGTGGGACGCAGCGTCCGGGGAGCGGCACGCCGAGTTCACCGAAGCCGACGACGCCCAAGCCTTCGACGACGAAGCCGTCGACCTCGCCCACCGGCAGGCCGACCAACTCCGGTTCCCCGTCAACGACGCCAACCGGACCGTCGGGCTCGCCGACGGCCAGTCCCTCGCCCACCCCGACCACCACGACCCCGACCAACTCCAACTCGGCCAGCGGCCCCGCCTCCACCACCCCGGTGGAGACCAGCAGTTCCGCCAGTGCCCCGCAGAGCAGCACCGTGAGCTCTCCGAGCAACTCGGCGCAGGTCATCTGACGTACAGCGCGACACAAGAGGGCCGGGTCCACGTATCGGACCCGGCCCTCGTCGTCGTAGAAGAAGAAACCCTGTCAGAACAGCCGCAGCTTGTCGTCCTCGATGCCCCGCAGCGCGTCGTAGTCCATGACGTGGCAGCCGATGCCGCGGTCGGTCGCGAGGACGCGGGCCTGGGGCTTGATCTCCTGGGCGGCGAAGATGCCGCGGACCGGGGCGAGATGGGGGTCCCGGTTCAACAGTTCGAGGTAGCGGGTGAGTTGCTCGACGCCGTCGATCTCGCCGCGCCGCTTGATCTCCACCGCGACCGTCTGGCCGTCGGCGTCCCGGCACAGGATGTCGACGGGGCCGATGGCCGTCATGTACTCGCGGCGGATCAGGGTGTAGCCGTCGCCGAGCGTTTCGATGCGGTCGGCGAGCAGCTCCTGAAGGTGCGCTTCCACGCCGTCCTTGATCAGGCCAGGATCCACGCCGAGTTCGTGCGAGGAGTCGTGGAGAACTTCCTCCATCGTGATGATGAGCTTCTCGCCCGCCTTGTTGATGACGGTCCAGACGCCCACAGCGCCGTCGGGAAAGTCCCCGGACTCCTCCTTCAACGTGCAGGGCGGCGACATCCAGTTCAGGGGCTTGTAGGCCCGGTCGTCGGCGTGGATGGAGACGCTGCCGTCCGCCTTCACCAGGATCAGACGGGGGGCCGAGGGCAGGTGGGCGGTGAGCCGGCCCGCGTAGTCGACGGAACACCGGGCAATGACGAGACGCATGGTCGGCAACGCTACTCGACGGGCGCATGTCCACGCGATTCGGCCCGTAAGGCTGTGGAGAAACCCTGTTCACTTGTGGCCGATTGTGGGCCTGTTGGGAGTGCTCTTTGTTCGCATTCTCCTGGTGCCGTCACCGTCGGTTGCCTACCGTAGTAAACGGGAGGTCGCGAGGCGTGTACTGAGCGTGTCCAGGCAGCGCGAACTCCCTCATCTGTCCGGCAACCCCTGAGAAATCGGGGGTGCGAGAGGAGAACCCATGTCGCTCGACGTCTCACCGGCCCTACTCGAGAAGGCCGAGCGAGGCGAGGTCGACGAAGCGGAATTCGTCGACTGCGTCCGGACCTCCCTGCCCTACGCATGGGAGATGATCAGCTCCCTGGTGGCCCAGCTGAAGGTGGACGGCGGCAACTTCGCCGACAACCAGACGCCCCCGCCGGACGAGCAGGCACGCGGTCAGCTGCTGCGTGCGCTTGCGAGTGACGCGATACGCGGCGCGCTGCAGCGGCACTTCGGTGTGCGGCTGGCCTTCCAGAACTGCCACCGGGTGGCGGTGTTCCCGTTGGACTCCTCGGTCGACGAGACGCTGGTCCGCTTCACCTCGGTGCGCAGTCAGCTGCTGAACCAGTCTCCGGAGTTCCGGGACTGCTGACGCGGCGCCGCTTGCTTGCCGCTCCGTACGCGGGAGGTGCATCAGTACCGGGGCGGCAAGCTCCCGCCGGACAGTGGTTCCGTTTCAGGTCAGATGCGGCAGCACTTCCGCACCCAGCCGCCGTACGTTCTCCTCGGTGGCCGCCAGGTCTCCCGAGCCCTCGACGAGCAGGGCGAAGCGGGAGACACCCGTCCGTTCGCTGGTCGCCGCGAGGCGGTCGGCGCACAGCCGCGGGGTCCCCACCGGGTGCAGCCCGCAGAGCAGTTCCGTGTAGGCCACCGGATCGCGCATCTGCCGTGCCCGGCCGTCGACGGTGACATGGGCGCCGAGTCCCTGCCTGAGCCAGCCCGGCATCGCCTTCACCAGGGCCTCCACCGCGTCCGTGCGCCGGTCCGCGATCTGGCAGACGCCGGCCGAGACATGGGGCGCGTCCAAGACCTTCTCCGGCGCGTGTCCGGCGGCGCGCGCCTGCCTGCGCCACAGGGCGACCATCTCCGCCTTTTCCTCGTCCCCGACATGCATCCCGAGCAGCATCGGCAGCCCGCGCTCGGCGGCCAGCCGGACGCTCGCCGGGGAGGTGCAGGCGACGATCACCTCGGGACCGTCCGCTTCCGTGAGCGACTCCGACGGCCGGGGGACGACGGGCACTTCGCGGAAGCGGAAGCGCTCGCCGTCGGCTCCGACGGAGGGTTCGCGCAGCCAGCGCACCAGCAGATCGAGTGATTCCGGGAACCCCTGCTCGTATGCCTGGAGACCCGACCCGAACACCTCCAGGTCGACCCACGGACCGCCGCGCCCCACGCCCAGTGAGAAGCGCCCGCCGCTGGTCATGTGCAGCAGCGCGGCCTGTTCGCCGAGGGCGACGGGGTGGGCCGTGGGCAGCACGCTGACGGCGGTGCCGACGCGGATACGGCGGGTGCGGCCCAGCAGTAAGGCCGCCAGGGTGATCGCCGACGGGCAGGTGCCGTACGGCACGAAGTGGTGTTCTGCCAGCCAGACCGCGTCGAGTCCGGCCTCCTCCGCGACCTCGGCCGAGCGGACCGCGCGGTGCAGCGCCTCCCCCTGGCCCTGCCCCGGGAACTGGGCCGCCAACACGAAACTTCCCACATGCATGTGCTTTTCCTGCTTCCTTGGCTCCGACACGGAGCTCCCCCACCCGGCATAACCGTCTGACACGTGCCGAGGACACGGCCTGGCGGAGAGATTTGCCGATTGTCTGCAGAATGGGTCGCCCCGGAGGGGCACTTGTGGGGGTTGGCGCCCTACACGTACCCCGCCTCGTCCCGCGTAGGCTGGACACGGTCCCTGCTCCCTGTATAGCCCCGTGAGGTGTCCTGTGTCCCCGCGTCGCAACCGACCCAAGGGTTCCGGTTCGTCGGACTCGGCCGGCCGGAGTGCCGAGGACGACCGTTCAGGCCGCTACGGCGGCTTCCAGTCCTCGACGCACTGGCAGGGCGAGGACTGGAACATCCGGCATGTGGCAGGGGCGAGCGCGCAGGGCAAGACGTACCGCTGTCCGGGCTGCGACCAGATGATCCCGGACGGTGTCCCGCACATCGTGGCCTGGCCGGACCACTCGGGTGTCGACGAGCGCAGACACTGGCACAAGGCGTGCTGGAACGCGCGGGACCGCCGCACCACGCGGGTGCAGCGGTCCCGTAACGCGCCGAGGTTCTAGCGGATCAGACGTCCCGGCTCTCCAGCAGGGCGAAGGCGCCGGCGAACGCGACGGCCGTCACGCCGAGGATGATCCACAGCGGGTCCCAGCCCGAAGGGCCGGAGTCGGTCAGGGAGTTGGAGTAGAACACGCTGAGCTGGTTCGGGATGGAGTACTCGAACAGCGCCTGGCGCACGTCCTCCAGGGACTGCGAGACCATGAACAGCGCGATGACCAGCGGGGCCAGCACGACACCGATCATGAGGGTTACCGCGCCCGCCGAGTGCCGGATGATCGAGCCGACGATCAGCGAGAGCAGACCGAGCAGCGCGATGTAGAGCGAGATGCCGAGGGTGCCCTTCAGCCACTCCTGGCCGGTCGGGGTGCGGGCGCCGTCCAGCAGGGCCACGTCCGCGAGGGCGACGACGATGACCGGGACGAGGGTGGCCACGAAGGCGACGGCGAAGAACACGATCGCCTTCGCCGCGAGGACACGGCCGCGCGAGGGGCAGGCGACCATCGTCGTACGGATCATTCCGGTGCCGTACTCCGAGGCCGTGGTCAGCACGCCGAGCGTGATGACGCACATGCTGCCGAGCAGCAGACCGAAGAAGCCCATGGGCAGCGGGCTCTCGCCCGCCATGCTCTCCTGCGAGGCGTTGGCCGCGACCAGGGCGGCGGCCCCCAGCCCGATCCCGATGACGAGCAGCACGAACACGCCGAGCGTCCACATCGTCGATCGCACCGAGCGGATCTTCGTCCACTCCGACGCGATGGCATGGCCGAGATGCGTGCGCACGACGGGGATCGGCGAGGTGTAGCCGGGGTACGACGGCCCATCCGCCGCCTGCCGGTTCGGCACGGCGGCCTGGGCCTGCTGCATCGAAGGCTGCGGGGTGCTCATCGGGCGTCCTCGGGCTTGGTCGGGGTGGCGGGAGCGGATGCCTGCGGCTGCGGCTGCGGCACGGGTGCGGTCGGGAAGGCTCCTCCGGGCGGGGCGGCAGAGGGCTGAGCCGCCGGAGCCTGGAAGGGCGGCTGAGGCCGGCCCTGAGGAGCCGCGGGGCCCGCCTGGGCGTACGGGTTGGGCGTGCCGGCGCCGGGACCGCCGTACGCGCCCGCCTGCGCCTGGCCCTGCGGGCCCGCGAACGGCTGCCCGCCCTGCTGGGGCGGCGGCGGGGCGTACCAGCCCGGCTGGCCCTGGCCCGGGACCGGCATGGGGGGCTGCGCGCCCGGCGGGAGCGGCTGCATCAGGCCCGCCTTCTGGTCGATGGTCGAGCGGTAGTCCACCGCGCCCTGCGTCATCCGCATGTACGCCTCCTCCAGCGAGGCCTGGTGCGGCGACAGCTCCCACAGGCGTACGTCCGTGTCGTGCGCGATGTCGCTGATGCGGGGGAGGGCCAGCCCCGTGACCCGCAGCGCCCCGTCCTGCTCCGGCAGGACGTGCCCGCCCGCCTCCGTGATCGCGGCCGACAGCTTCTCGCGCAGCTGTGGTTCGGTGTCCGGCGTCCGCACCCGTGCGAAGCCCGCGGAGTTCGCGGCGATGAAGTCCTGGATGCTCATGTCGGCGAGCAACTGCCCGCGTCCGATGACGATGAGATGGTCGGCGGTCAGCGCCATCTCGCTCATGAGGTGGGAGGAGACGAAGACCGTACGGCCCTCCGCGGCCAGCGCCTTCATCAGGTTGCGCACCCACAGGATGCCCTCGGGGTCGAGCCCGTTGACCGGCTCGTCGAAGAGCAGCACCTGCGGATCGCCGAGCAGGGCGGCCGCGATGCCGAGCCGCTGGCCCATGCCGAGCGAGAAGCCCTTGGAACGCTTCCTGGCCACGTCCTGGAGGCCGACCACGCCCAGCACCTCGTCCACCCGGCGGGCCGGGATCCCGGACAGCTGGGCCAGGCACAGCAGGTGGTTACGGGCCGCCCGTCCGCCGTGCACGGCCTTGGCGTCGATCAGCGCACCGACCTGCCGGGCCGCGTTCGGCAGCCTGCGATAGGGGTAGCCGCCGATCGTCACCTGCCCCGAGGTGGGGTTGTCAAGGCCGAGGATCATCCGCATGGTCGTCGACTTGCCCGAGCCGTTGGGGCCCAGGAAGCCGGTGACGGTACCGGGACGCACCTGGAAGGAAAGGTTGTACACAGCGGTCTTGTCGCCGTAGCGCTTGGTCAGGCCGACTGCCTCGATCATGCTCCGCACCCATCGCAAGGTTCAGGACAGCGGGGCACACGCCCCCCGTAAGGGTTAGGAGCTTATCGGGACGCTGACGGTTCCGCTCAAATGAAAGCAAAGGCTCGTCGCGTCACGCGTCCCGCTTCTTCAACAGGACATAGCCGCCGATCAGCGCCACCGCCACCCACAGCGCCATGATCCCGATCCCGCCCCAGGGGCCGTAGGGAGTGTCGTCGTCGATCGGGGTGACCACCTGCATGATCCTGCTGCCGGCCTGGTCCGGCAGGAACCGGCCGATCTTCTTCGTCGCCGAGACATTGCCCAGGATGTTCGAGATCAGGAAGAAGAACGGCATCAGGATGCCCAGCGACAGCATCGGCGAGCGCAGCATCGCGGCGACGCCCATCGAGAACATCGCGATCAGGGTCATGTAGACGCCGCCGCCGATCACGGCACGCAGCACGCCCGGGTCGCCGATCTCCGCCCGGTGCGAGCCGAGCATCGCCTGCCCGAGGAAGAACGTCACGAAGCTGGTGACGAGGCCGACGACCAGCGAGAGCCCGGTGGCGACCGCGATCTTGCTGGCCAGGAAGGTGCCGCGCTGCGGAACAGCGGCCAGCGAGGTGCGGATCATGCCGGTGCTGTACTCGTTCGAGACGACGAGCACCCCGAACACGATCATCGCGAGCTGTCCGAGGCTCATCCCGGCGAAGCTGATGAAGGTCGGGTCGAAGGAGAGCTTGTCCTCGCGGCTCATGTCGTCGAACTCGTTCTTCGACAGGGCCGAGATCAGGATGCCGAGCCCGATGGTGACGACCACGGCGAGGGAGAGCGTCCACACCGTGGAGGCCACCGACCGGATCTTGGTCCACTCGGAGCGGATGACCTGGGTCGCCGCCATGGTCACTTCCCCTTCCAGCCGTCGCCCCACTGCTGCTGGGGCGGCAGCGGTGCGTCGACGGGTGTGTCGCTGTGGGCGTGGTACTCGACCGACTCTGCGGTCAGCTGCATGAACGCCTCCTCCAGGGAGGCCTGTTGGGGGCTCAGCTCGTGCAGCACGATCTGGTGCTGCGCGGCCAGCTCACCGATGTACTCGGACTTGCTTCCGTCGACCTCCAGCGTGCCGTTCCCGGTCTCCACGACGGTGACCCCGGCCGTGTGCAGCACGTCGAGCAGCCGCTCGCGCTGCGGGGTGCGGATGCGGACGTAGGACCGCGAGTTCTGCGCGATGAAGTCGGCCATGGAGGTGTCGGCGAGCAGCCGTCCCTGGCCGATGACGACGAGGTGGTCGGCGGTCAGCGCCATCTCGCTCATGAGGTGGGAGGAGACGAAGACCGTACGGCCCTGCGCGGCAAGGGACTTCATCAGGTTGCGGATCCAGTGGATGCCCTCGGGGTCGAGCCCGTTGACCGGCTCGTCGAACATCAGGATCCGCGGGTCACCGAGCAACGCGCCCGCGATGCCGAGGCGCTGGCCCATGCCCAGCGAGAAGCCCTTGGCCTTCTTCCTCGCGACGGCGGTGAGGCCGACCGTGTCGAGGACCTCGTGCACCCGCTTCTTCGGAATGCCGTTGCTCTGCGCGAGACACAGCAGGTGGTTGAAGGCGCTGCGCCCGCCGTGCATGGCCTTGGCGTCCAGCAGGGCGCCGATGTACGTGAGCGGGTCCTTGAGCTGGTCGTAGTGCTTGCCGTCGATGCGGACGTCCCCGGCGGTGGGCCGGTCCAGGCCCAGCATCATGCGCATGGTGGTCGACTTGCCGGCGCCGTTGGGACCGAGGAAGCCCGTGACGATGCCCGGTCTGACGGTGAAGGTCAGATTGTTGACCGCCACCTTCTCGCCGTACCGCTTCGTCAACCCCGCCAGCTCGATCATGCGGACCACGCTAGGGGCGGGGCCCGGCAGATGCCAATCGTATGGGCAAACGGAGGCGACGAGAGAGGTAAACAACTGGCATCCGGACACGCCGAAGGCCCGCACCTGTCGGGGGAGAAGGTGCGGGCCCTTGATGTGCCGTCAGGCGGTGTTACCGGGACTGCTGGGCCGGAACCCCACGGGAGATCGGCTCGTCGTCGGCCGGGGAGCCGGCGGCGGCCACCGCGGCGCCCGTGAGCGTGGCGAGCATCTCGCGGACGTTCGTCAGCTGGGCGTTGATCGAGTCGCGACGGTTCGTCAGAGCCGCGAGCTCCCGCTCGGATTCCGAACGGATGCGGTCGGCCTTGGCGTTGGCGTCGGCCACGATGTCCTCGGCCTGGCGCTGCGCGGTCTCCACCGTCTGGCGGGCGCGGCGCTCGGCGTCGGTGCGCAGCTTCTCGGCCTCCAGGCGCAGCTGCTCCGCGCGGTGCTCGATCTCCGCGAGACGCTTCTCCGCCTTCTGCTGACGCGAGGCCAGGTCGCGCTCGGACTGCTCGCGGCGCTTGGCGAGGTTGGTCTCGAAGTCGGCGGCGGCCTGCGCGGCCTTGGCGCGGGTCTCCTCGAAGAGGGCGTCCGCCTCCTCACGCTTCTGCTGCGCGTCCTTCTGCGCCTCCTGACGGAGCTGAGAGGAGTCGCTCTTGGCCTTCTCGACAATCCGGACGCCCTCGTCCTCGGCCTTGGCCTTGCGCTCCGCAGCGAACGATTCTGCGTCGTTGCGGACCTGCTGGGCCGCCGACTCGGCGAGTTCGCGGTGCTGCTCGGCCGCGCGACGGGCCTCCTCGCGCAGATCCTTGGCCTCCTCCTCGGCGAGGCGGAGGATCTTCTCGACACGCGCGCCGAGGCCGGCGTACGACGGCTCGGCGTCGGAGACCTGGGCCTGGGCGTTCTGCGTCTCGAGGTGGAGCTCCTCGATGCGCTTCTCCAGGGCGGTGATGCGGGAGAGAGCGCTGTCACGGTCGGAGACGAGCTTGGAGATCCGTTCGTCCACCTGAGCGCGGTCGTACCCACGCCGCACAAGCTCGAAGCCGTAGGGGGAAGTGTCGCTCATGGGGTTCCTGTCAAATGAGACCGGTGAGGTGATAGGGGGAATCCTAGGGGCCGAAGCGGTGTGTCATCGAGCGGATACGTGTTTGATCTGGAGAATGACACCCCTTTTGAGTGGCTAACCCTGGGACGGCTTGCCAAAAACTTGGTCAAAGGCCCCAGATGACACCGGATTCCGACCAGTCGGTCAGCTGTCCGACGGCTTACCCGAACGAGGGGCGCCGACCGCCGCGCCCGCCTTGACGCCGCCGTCCTTGCCCGCCGACGGGGCCTCGAAGGACTCCAACGCCTCCAGGACATCCTGGACACGGGAGATCTCGGTGTTGATGTCCTCACGGCGGCGGACGAGGACCTCGAGCTCGCGCTTGCCCTCCTCGACCGTGCGCTTCGCCTCGCGGATCGCCTCGGCCTTGAGCTCCTCGGCCTCCCGGACCAGGGTGGCCTTCTTCTGCTCGGCCTCCTTGAGGAGCCCCTCGGCCTTCTTGACCGCGGCGATACGCACCTTGCCGGCCTCCGAATTGGCCTCCGAGACCAGCTCCCTGGCCTTCGCCTGGGCCTTGGCGAGCTGCTCCTCCGCGGCCTTGATGAGCGCGTCGCAGCGGTCGCCGGTCGACTTCATGGTCTCCGCGGCCTCACGGCGGGCCCGCTCGTGCAGCGCCTCGATCTCGCCCGTGATCCGGTCGCGCAGCTCCTCGGCGCGCTCCCTTATCGCGGTGGCGTCCCGGCGGGCACCGACGAGCAGTTCGTCCGCGTCCGTGCGGGCCTTCTCCACGCGCGCGTTGCCCTCGACCGTCGCCTCGGACACCAGCCGGTCGGCCTCCTGGCGGGCCGCGCCCACCATGGTGTCGGCCTGCGCCTCCGCGTCCGCGGTGGTCTTGAGCGCCTGCTGCTGCGCCTCGGTGAGCAGCTTGTCCGCCTCGGCGGCGGTCTCCGTGATGAGCGTGTCGACCTGCTCGGCCGCCTCGGAACGCCGCTTGTTGGCCTCCTTGCGGGCCTCGTCGAGAGTGCGGTCGGCCTCCGCGCGCGCGGAGTTGACCAGCTCCTCCGCCGCGGCCGCCGCGTCCGCCCTGACCCGCTCGGCCTCGCTGCGGATCCGCTCCGCGTGCTGCTGGGCCTGCCCGACCGTCGCGGCGGCCTCGGCGCGCAGCCGCTCCGCGTCCCCGGATGCCTCCCCGATCAGCTGCTCGGCCTTGGCGATCGACTCGGCGCGCACCCGCTCGGCCTCGGCGACGGTCTCCGTCCGCAGCCGCTCGGCCTCGGCGACCGTCTCCGTCCGCAGCCGGTCGGTGTCGTTGATGGTCTCCTCGGTGAGCCGCTCCGCCTCGCTGCGCGCCTCGGTGATGAGGGTGTCGGCCTGGGTCGCCGCGTCCGAGCGGATGCGGTTGGCGTCCTCGCGGGCGTCCGCCCGGGTGCGGGAGGCGTCCTGCTCGGCCTGGGCGACGGCGTCCGAGGCCTCGGTGCGCGCCCGCTGGGCGTACTCGGCCGACTCCGACCTGAGCCGCTCCGCCTCCGCGATCGCCTCCGAGACGGTGCGCTCGGCCAGGGCCTTGGCGGCGTCCGTCTCCGCGGTGGCCTCGCGCCGGATCCGGGCCGCGTCCTCACTGGCCCGCTCCCGCTCGGAGTAGGCGTCCGAGCGGACCCGGTCGGCCTCCTCCTGAGCCTCGCGCCGGGTACGGTCCGCCACGTGCTCGGCGGCCGAGCGCAGCCCGGTGATCTCCTCCTGCGCCTGCTCGTGCAGCCCGGCGACCGAGTCCCGCACCTGCTGGGCGTGGAGCTCGGCGGCCGACACCATCTCGCCGGCCCGCCGGTCCGCCTCCTCGACGAGCCGTACCGCCTCGGCCTGGGCCTCCTCCACGCGGTTGCGCGCCGAGGCCAGCAGCTCCTCGCTCTGCTCGCGGGCCCGCTCACGCTCCTGGTCGGCCTCCTGGCGCGCCGAGCCGAGGTACTCCTCGGCCTCCCGGCGGCGCCGGTTGGCCTCCTCCTGGGCGGCGGCCAGCGTCTCGGACGCCTCGGCGGCGAGCCGCTCCGCGGCGGCCTGCGCCTCCGCCCGGACCCGGTCCGCCGTGTCCTGCGCCTCGGTCTTGAGCCGCTCCGCCTCCGCGGCGGCCTCGGAACGCAGCCGTACGGCGACGGCCTCGCCCTCGGCACGGGAGGCGGACGCGTCGGACGCGGCCTCGGTGCGCAGCCGGTCGGCCTCCGCCTCGGCCTGCTGCTGCAGGGTGCGGATCCGCTCGGCGGCCTCGCCGCGCAGCCGGTCGGTCTCCTCGGCGGCCTCGCGGCGAATCCGCGCGGCCTCCTGGCGGGCCTCGGTGAGGGCCTGCTCGGCGGCGGCGAGACGCTCCTCGGCCTCGGTGCGCAGCCGGGTCAGTTCCTCGGCTGCCTCGGCACGGCGTGCCTCTATGGCCCGCTCGGTCTCCTCGCGCAGCTCGCCCGCGGCCCGCTCGGCGGCGGCTGTGATCTCCTCGGACAGCTCGACGGCCTCGGCGCGCTGCCGCTCGGCCTCGTTGCGGGTGCGCTCCAGGGTCTCCTCGGCCTGCCGGCGCAGCGCGGTGGCGCGCTCGATGGCCTCGGTGCGGACCTTCTCACTGTCCGTGGTGGCGGTCTGGCGCAGCTCGTCGGCGTCCGCCTTCGCCTTGGAGAGCAGCTCCTCGGCGGTCTTGGCCGCCTCCTCGATCTGCTGGACGGCCTCCTTGCGGGCCTCCGCGCGGATCTTCTCGCCCTCGGCGACCGCGTCGGCGCGCAGCTGCTCGGCCTCGCCGCGCAGCCGGCGGGCCTCCTCCTGCAGCTCGACCGTCTTGGCGCGGTACTCCTTGGTGTCGTCCTTCGCCGTGCCCTTGAGCTGCTCGGCGATGTCGTGCGCCTCGGCGCGCAGCCGGTCCGCCTCGGTCTCCGCCTCCCGGCGGATCCGCTCGGCCTCCTCGGTGGCGGCCCTGGTGGTCCGCTGCGCGTCCTCCTGCGCCTTGTTGAGGACGTCCTCGGCGGTCTTGGCCGCCTTGGACAGCTGGGTCGCGCTCTCCTCGGCGGTGAGCGTGCGGGCCTTCTCGGCGGCCTCGGTGACGATCTTCTCGGCCTCGGCGCGGGCGTCCGCGACGATCTGCTCGGCGGCCTCCTTGGTCGCCTCGGCCTCCTGGCTGGCCTCGGTGACCAGCCGGGCGACCTGCTCCTTGGCCGTGCGGGTGCGCTGTTCGTTGGCCGACTCCGCGCTCGCGAGCGCCTTCTCGGCGGCCGCCTTCGCCTCGGTGAGCACCTTCTCGGCCTCGGCCTGCGCCTTGCGCAGCGCCTCCTCGGCCTCCGTCATCCGCTGTTCGGCGGCCCGGCTGAGCTCCGTGGCCTGGCGGCGGGCGCTGTCCGACTCGGTCGCCGTGGACGTGCGCAGCTGCTCGGCGTGGTCGGTGGCCTCCTGGGCCCGCGTGGAGGCGGCGTCCAGCAGGCGCTCGGCGTCCGCGCGGGCGCGGCGCAGCAGCTGTTCGGCCTCCGCGCGGGCGGCCTCGGCCTCGCTCTGCAGACGCTGGCGGGCCTCGGAGGTGACCCGCTCGGCCTCGGCGCGGGCGGCCGCCATGGCCTGCTCGGCCTCCGCCCGGGACTCCTCCAGGAGCCGGCGGGCCTGCGACTCGCTGCGGGCGCGCAGCTGCTCGGCCCACGCCACGTTCTCGTTGACGTGCGACTCGACGGTCTGCCGGCGCTCGGCCAGCTCCTGGTCGAGCTGCTGACGGCGGGTGACGGCCTCCTGGTGCAGCTCCGCCTGCAGCCGCGCGGCCTGCTCGGCGTGCTCCTGGAGGATGCGCTGGGTCTGGGCGCGGACCTGGCTCAGTTCGCGCTCGGCGTCCTGGCGCAGCTGGTCGGCCTGGATCTGGGCGTTGCGCAGCAACTGTTCGGCCTGGTAGCCGATGTCACCGCCGCCGAATTCGGGCCGGGACATGAGGGTGCGCCGCGCCTCGTGCAACTTGGCGCGCAGCACCTCGACCTGGTAGCCGAGGTCCTCGGCGTGCTGGATCGCCTTTTCCCGCTCGGTCTTCAGCCGCTCCATCTCGGCCTCGAACCGAGAGAGGTGGTCGACGTCAGCCGCCGGCTCTCGCTCCTGGCGTTCGTAGCCCCGCACTGCGCGGTCCCATCCGTCCCCTGGTCGCAAGTCTCTCCTGACGAGCCCTGTCCATCCGCCGAACGGGGCCCCCGGGGAATGGTGTCAGATCAACGGCGGAGCATGGGCTGCTGCCCGCCGCTCGCCCCCCGAAACCCGGACCCCGGCTCGGTTCTGCCGTCATGGGCAGGACCCGGTCGCCCTGGGAAGAGCGGCGACCGCCCCCAACCCTACCGGCCCATATGTACGAGGGTCAGTGCTCAGGTGACTCAACAGGCGCCGAAGTGACCAGTTCTGTCAGTACGCCGTGGCAATCCTTCGGGTGCAGAAAGGTGATCCGTGACCCCATGGAGCCGCGTCGCGGCTCCTCGTACAGGACGCGTACGCCCTTGTCCTTGATGTCCGCCGCGTCCTGGTCGACGTCCGCCGTACCGAAAGCGATGTGGTGGACACCCTCGCCGTTCTTGTCCAGCCACTTGGCGACGGTCGAGTCGGGGCGGGTCGGCTCCAGAAGCTGCAGGTAGGAGGCGCCGCCGTCGGAGGTTTCGTTGATCTTGAGCATGGCCTCGCGCACGCCCTGCTCCTCGTTGACCTCGGAGTGGAACACCTCGAAGCCGTAGGTGGCCCGGTAGAACTCGACGGTCTTGTCGAGGTCGAAGCAGGCGATCCCGATGTGGTCGATTCGCGTCAGCATGTTGTCAGTGCAGCGCTCCTCCGACGGTTACGCAACGTGCGCGCGATCACACCGACGGCCCGGTGACGGCACGGAGTGCCACTCAGTACATTTTAAGTAAACCCTCGTTCACTCCTCGGCAGTGCAGCCGGTAAGGGGATCACAGCTCATGTCTGGATCGAACAGCACGACCTCGGTGATCGTCGCGGGCGCCCGTACGCCCATGGGACGGTTGCTGGGCTCGCTGAAGTCCTTCTCCGGAGCCGACCTCGGCGGTTTCGCGATCAAGGCCGCCCTCGACCGTGCGGGGATCGGTGGCGACCAGGTGCAGTACGTCATCATGGGCCAGGTCCTCCAGGCCGGCGCGGGTCAGATCCCGGCCCGCCAGGCCGCGGTCAAGGCCGGCATCCCGATGAGCGTCCCGGCGCTCACCATCAACAAGGTGTGTCTCTCGGGCCTCGACGCGATCGCGCTGGCCGACCAGCTGATCCGCGCCGGCGAGTTCGACGTGATCGTCGCGGGCGGCCAGGAGTCCATGACCAACGCCCCCCACCTGCTCCCGAAGTCCCGCGAGGGCTTCAAGTACGGCGCGATCGAGATGCTCGACGCGATGGCCCACGACGGCCTGACCGACCCCTGGGAGAACATCCCCATGGGCCAGTCGACCGAGACGCACAACACCCGCCTCGGCATCCGGCGCCCCGAGCAGGACGAGATCGCCGCCCTGTCCCACCAGCGGGCCGCCGCCGCACAGAAGAACGGCATCTTCGAGGCCGAGATCACCCCGGTCGAGATCCCGCAGCGCAAGGGCGAGCCCGTCGTCTTCAGCAAGGACGAGGGCATCCGCGCCGACACCACGGCCGAGTCCCTGGGCAAGCTGCGCCCCGCGTTCACCAAGGACGGCACCATCACCGCCGGAACCTCCTCGCAGATCTCGGACGGTGCGGCGGCCGTGGTCGTGATGAGCAAGGCCAAGGCGCAGGAGCTCGGCCTCGAGTGGATCGCCGAGATCGGTGCCCACGGCAATGTGGCGGGCCCGGACAACTCCCTGCAGTCCCAGCCGTCCAACGCGATCCTGCACGCCCTCAAGAAGGAGGGCCTGGAGGTCTCCGACCTCGATCTGATCGAGATCAATGAGGCGTTCGCGGCCGTCGCGGTCCAGTCGATGAAGGACCTCGGCGTGTCCACCGAAAAGGTGAACGTGAACGGCGGCGCCATCGCCCTCGGCCACCCCATCGGCATGTCCGGCGCCCGGCTCGTGCTGCACCTCGCCCTGGAGCTCAAGCGGCGCGGCGGCGGTGTCGGCGCGGCCGCGCTGTGCGGTGGCGGCGGTCAGGGTGACGCGCTCGTCGTGCGGGTACCAAAGGCCTGAGCACGCGTACGTCGTCCACGTGAACGGAGCTGTGATGCAGGACGTCTCCACCCTGGTGGCCCAGGCCAGGGAGGGCCGCCCGCGGGCCGTGGCCCGGCTGATCTCCCTGGTGGAGGGGGCGTCCCCGCAGCTCAGGGAGGTCATGCAGGCGCTCGCCCCGCTCACGGGCAACGCGTACGTGGTGGGCCTGACGGGCTCGCCGGGGGTGGGCAAGTCGACGTCCACCTCGGCCCTCGTGACCGCCTACCGCAAACAGGGCAGGCGGGTCGGCGTCCTGGCCGTCGACCCGTCCTCGCCGTTCTCCGGCGGTGCCCTGCTCGGCGACCGGGTGCGCATGTCGGAGCACGCCTCCGACCCCGGCGTCTACATCCGCTCCATGGCGACCCGCGGCCACCTCGGCGGTCTCGCCTGGGCCGCCCCGCAGGCCATCCGAGTCCTGGACGCGGCCGGCTGCGACGTGGTCCTGGTCGAGACGGTCGGCGTCGGCCAGTCGGAGGTGGAGATCGCCGCCCAGGCCGACACCTCCGTGGTACTGCTCGCGCCGGGCATGGGAGACGGCATCCAGGCCGCCAAGGCCGGAATCCTGGAGATCGGCGACGTGTACGTCGTCAACAAGGCCGACCGTGACGGCGCGGACGCGACCGCCCGCGAGCTCAACCACATGCTGGGCCTGGGCGAGTCCCGCGGCCCCGGCGACTGGCGCCCGCCGATCGTCAAGACGGTCGCAGCCCGCGCCGAGGGCATCGACGAGGTCGTGGAAGCCCTGGAGAAGCACCGCGCGTGGATGGAGGAGCGCGGCGTCCTCGCCGAGCGCCGCCGCACCCGCGCCGCGCACGAGGTCGAGACCATCGCCGTCACCGCCCTGCGCGAACGCATCGGCGACCTCAAGGGCGACCGGCGCCTGGACGCCCTCGCGGAGCGGATCGTCGCCGGCGAACTGGACCCCTACCGGGCGGCGGACGAACTGGTGGAGGGCCTGACCCGGGGCTGAGCCCCTGCCCCGTCGGCGGCCGGGTCAGTCGTCGTCCCGGTCCTGGGTGACCTTGCCCGTGTCGAGGGCGACGTTCCACTCGCTGTGCTTGCCGTCCTTCATGGTCTCCGCCGTCCAGGCCACGGTGCCGTGGTCGTCGTCGATGCCGACCTCGGTCACCGTGCCCTTGTGCGCGGCGGCCAGCGCGGCCTCGCGGGCGTCGGTCTGCGCGCCCTTCACCGCGGCCGGCTCGGCACGGTCGTCGGCGTCGTTGTCGTCGTCGGTGTCGCGCTGGGCGCCGAGGACCTTGCCGGAGTCGGGGGCGATCCGTACGTCGTACTCGGTGCCGTCGGCCTTGACGACGGTCACCTCCCACGCGGTGGCGGCGTCGTCGTCGAGATCGACGGAGAGCGCGGTGCCCGGGGTGTGCTTCAGGGCGGCCGCGATCGCCTCGGCGGCGCTGAGGCTGCCGCTGGAGAGCGCCGAACGGTCCTCGGAGGCGTCGTCGTCCCGGTCGTCCGCGGAGTCGTCGTCGCGGTTCGCGGCCGCCTGGGCGCTCGTGTGCGTCTGGCGCTGCGTCTCCGCCGCCTCGTCGTCGCCCGCGGCGAAGGCCGCGACGGTGCCGCCGGTGGCCAGCGCGGCGGCGGTGAGGGTGGCGATGACGATGTTGCGCTTCATGGGGATTCCTCCAGAGCCGGTCTGCTTCGTTCGCTTTCGACGACAACCAAGCTGCCGGAAGGGAGCTGAAACGGACCTGAAGCCACCTGAAGGCGCCTTCAGGTTCCGTTTGCCACCCTGTACGCATGCGTCTGTTGATCGTCGAGGACGAGAAGCGACTGGCCCTGTCCCTCGCCAAGGGCCTCACCGCCGAGGGCTATGCCGTCGACGTCGTCCACGACGGCCGGGAGGGGCTGCACCGGGCCGCCGAGGGGTCGTACGACCTGGTGATCCTCGACATCATGCTGCCCGGCCTCAACGGCTACCGGGTCTGCGCCGCCCTGCGCGCCGCGGGCCACGAGGTGCCGATCCTGATGCTCACCGCCAAGGACGGCGAGTACGACGAGGCCGAGGGCCTGGACACCGGCGCCGACGACTATCTGACCAAGCCCTTCTCGTACGTCGTCCTCGTGGCCCGTATCAAGGCACTGCTGCGGCGGCGCGGCAACGGGGCCGGGGCCTCGCCGGTGCTGGAGACCGGGGCGCTGAGGATCGACAC
The DNA here is from genome assembly GCF_044456945.1 of Streptomyces sp. NPDC050759. Lineage (NCBI taxonomy): Bacteria > Bacillati > Actinomycetota > Actinomycetes > Kitasatosporales > Streptomycetaceae > Streptomyces > Streptomyces sp. NPDC050759. The sequence continues at coordinate 116,898 of NZ_JBITGI010000024.1, forward strand.
GGCCGCCCGCCGGGTCTTCCTCGACGGCACCGAGGTCACCCTCACCGCCAAGGAGTTCTCGGTCCTGGAGCAACTTGCAGTGCGGGCCGGCGAGGTGGTCTCCAAGGCGCAGATCCTGGAGCACGTCTGGGACTTCGCGTACGACGGCGACCCCAACATCGTCGAGGTGTACGTCAGCACCCTGCGCCGGAAGCTGGACGCGGGCCTCATCCGTACGGTCCGCGGTGCCGGGTACCGGCTGGAGGCCGGGAGATGAAGCGGCTGTTCGGCTCGGTCCGGGCCCGGGCCACGCTGGCCGCGACCGCGGTGGTGGCCGTGGCCCTGGTCGCCGCGGGCGCCGTCGTCCTGCTGTCGCTGCGCAGCAACCTCGCGGGTCAGGCGGACACGGCCGCCGACAGTGCCGCCCGCAACGTGGCGGCGCAGATCGCGCAGGGCGTGCCGTACCGGGATCTTGACCTGGACGAGGACCATCCGGTCCAGGTGGTCGACCGGGACGGGCGGGTGCTCGCGGTGAGCGAGGACCTGGAGGCGATCAGCGGCACAGGCGCCCCCGACGTCACTCCCGTTTCGAGCCCCGACACGGGACGGGACGACGACGAGGACGAGCCCGAGGTGGGTGAGGTCGGTGACGTCACCTGGCACGGGCCGGGCCGGGCCACCGTGGACGGCGAGAGCGTCGCCTACCGGTTCGCCCAGGTCGAGGTCACGGACCGGAGCGACCGAACGGTCCGGGTGTACGCCGGTGCCTCGCTCCAGGCCCAGCAGGACGCGGTGCACACCGCCGCCACGGTCATGCTCATCGGCCTGCCCGTGCTCCTCGCCGTGGTCGCCTGGGTGACCTGGGCGGTCACTCGTCGCGCCCTTCGTCCGGTCGAGGCCATCCGCCAGGAAATGGCGGCGATCACCGCCTCCGAGGACCTCGCCCGCCGCGTCCCGGTGCCGGACACCCACGACGAGGTCGCCCGTCTCGCCCGCACCACCAACGAGACGCTGGCCGCGCTGGAGACCTCCGTCGAGCGGCAGCGCCGGTTCGTCGCCGACGCCTCGCACGAGCTGCGCAGCCCGATCGCCTCGCTGCGCACCCAGCTGGAAGTTGCCGCCGCGCATCCCGAGTTGCTGGACCTGGACGGGGCGGTCGAGGACACCGTACGGCTGCAGCACCTCGCGGCGGACCTGCTGTTGCTGGCCCGCCTGGACGCGGGGGAGCGGGGCGCCGGCGCGCGGGTCGAGCTGGCGGCGCTGGCCCGGGAGCGGGCCGCCGGACGGGCCGGGGTGACGGTGCGGGCGGACGCCGTGGAGGTCACGGGGTCCCGGGGGCAGTTGGAGCGCGTGCTCGACAATCTGCTGGACAACGCACGGCGGCACGCGCGGTCGGCGGTCGTGGTGACGGTACGACGGGACGGTGACCGAAATGCCGTGGTCGAGGTCGCCGACGACGGCGACGGGGTGCCGGCCGGGGACCGGGAGCGGATCTTCGAGCGGTTCGTACGGCTGGACGAGGCGCGGGCACGGGACGACGGCGGGGCCGGGCTGGGGCTCGCCATCGCCCGGGATGTCGCCGCCCGGCACGGCGGCACGCTGACGGTCCGTGACGCGCCGGCAGGCGGAGCCCTGTTCGAACTCCGCCTGCCGATCGCCTAGTTCTGTCCCGGTGTCACGGGCGCCCGCGCTGACCGCGCAGATGCTCCGCGATCGGCTTGAGGGCCTTGTCCAGTTCCGTCAGGGACTCGGGCGGCACGAGGTCGATGAAGTGCCTCCGCACAGACGCCACATGATGGGGCGCGACCTTCTTCATCGTCTCCATGCCGTGCTCGGTCAGGACCGCGTACAGGCCGCGGCGGTCGGACTCGCAGTTCTCGCGCCGGACCAGGTCCGCGTTCTCCATGCGGGTGATCTGGTGCGAGAGCCGGCTCTTGGACTGGAGGGTGGCGGCCGCGAGGTCGCTCATCCGCATCCGTACGCCCTCCGACTCGGAGAGATTGACCAGGATCTCGTAGTCGTTCATCGTCAGGCCGAACGGCTGAAGGTCCCTCTCGAGCTGATACGTCAACAGCCTGTTGACCTCCAGGTGGGTGCGCCAGGCGCACTGCTCCGCATCGGTCAGCCAGCGCGTGGCCGTCTCGGTCTCCATGAATGAAGTCTACCTAAAAGGTTGAAAGGCGAACTAATGAGGGTGGTGTGACTGTGCGCACGCGTTCGATGTCACACTCCGCAGACTACCGCTCACAGCCCGAAGCGACGCTGGAGGTCCCCCAGCTGTCCGGGAAGGCGCGGTGCCCCCGGCTGCTGTGGATGCCCTGTGGGTGCCCCATGGCCGCCGGGTACTCCGGCCTGCTGCGGAGTCGCTCCGACGGCCTGCTCGGCCATCAGGACCTCCGTCGACTGGAGCAGTACGGTGCCGGCCCCCACGAACTCGAACTGGTGCTCCTCCCCGGAGGCGCCGCCGATGCCCGTCATCGCACGTAGACCGCCCATCAGACCCGCCATGTACCCGTGGTCGTAGTGGTGGCACGGCGAGGGGCAGTCCGCCCAGCCCACAAGCGCTTGCGGGTCCACCCGGATCGGGGGCTCCATGAACACCACGGGACCGTTCGAGGCGGCCACGAACTTTCCGGTTCCGATGAGGGTCAGGAAGCCGGGCACGATCGACTGCTTCAGCGCGAGAGTTGGCTGAAAAGCGAGCAGGTTGCCCGAGCGAATGGTCAGGTTGCCCTCTTCGAGGTCGTAGGAATTCACGTCGAAGGCCCGGTCGGCGAGGAGCATCTTGCCCGAACCCTGCGCCACGACCCAGTCGCTCGCGTGCAGAGGCGAATGGAAGGACGTACGGATGAGACCGTCGAGACGGCCGTGTCCGATGCCGTTGAAATCCATCTGGCCGTAGTAGGCGATCATCTTCCCCTTCTGCAGGAACCACTGGCTCCCCTTGAGCTCCACGCAGAAGGTGTAGTTGTTGACGTTGTCGTCCGACGGCAGCGTCATCGGGTCGTAGACGGTGGGGCCCGCGCCCGGGTAGTGGCTCACAGCTTCTCCTCCGAGGCCTGGACGAACACCACGCCGTTCCCGCTGAGTTCCAGCTGGAAGGCCTCGCCGGAGCCGCGGCCCACCATGTCGCGCCAGCCGAGCGCCGTAGACAGCTTGTTGCGGACGTCGCCGTAGTGGGCGACGTAGGCCTGCGGGTCGACGTGGACCGGGCGCTGCGGGGTGATGGGGACCTCGAAGACCCCGCCGTGGGCCATCACGGCCACCGAGCCGTGGCCCTTGAGCGTGGTCGTGAACAGGCCCTGGCCGCTGATCTGGCCGCGCACCATGCCCATGACGCCGCCCTGCGAGCCCATGAACATGGTGCCCTGCTGGAGGGTGCCCTCGAAGGCGAGCAGACGGTCCGCCTCGACGTACAGCGTGTCGCCGCTGAGGTTGATGACCGTGACGTGGTGGCCGCCGTGCCCGAACAGGACGGTGCCGCTGCCCTCGACGGTCATCAGGGGCGTGTCCTCGTTGGCCACCCGGCGGCCGATCATCGACATGACGCCGCCCTGGCCGCCCTGGAGGTTCGGGGTGAAGGACACCTCGCCCTTGTACGCCAGCATCGCGCCGCGCTGGCTGAACAGCCGCTGGCCCGGCAGGACGGTCGCCTCGACCATCTTGGAGTTGATCTCACGGAAGGGCATGTCACACATCCCCCGCGATCGTGTTCCGCTCGCTGGGCTGGACGTACACCAGGCCGTCGCCCTCGAAGCGGATCTGGAAGGCCTCGCCGCCGCCCTCGCCCATGAACGTGCGGAACGTCACACCGGACTGGAAGGACTGGCTGAGGTTGCCCTGGTGGGCGATGTAGGCGCCGGGGTCGACGGTGAGGGGGTACTGGCGGCTGACGCGCAGCACGACCGCGGGGCCGTCCGACATGATCGCGGCCTGGCCGTGGCCCTCGACCGTGGTCGTGAACAGGCCGTTGCCCTGTGAGGCGCCGCGCAGGCCGGTGAAGCTGGTGCCGGTCCTGAGTCCGGCGTCGGTCGCGAGCAGGTTGCTCGACTCCACGTACAGCTTGTCCCCCTGGAGGCTGACGAGGTTGATCTCCGAGGCCCGGTCCGCGAACCAGCACGTGCCGTGCCCCGACACCTCCATCACGGTCATCTGCTCGCCGGTGATGCGCCGGGTCACCATGCCGCGGATGCCCTCACCACCGCCGCTCATCTTCTTGAACGCCATCTGCCCGTCGTACGCGACCATCGAGCCGTTCTTCGCCTTCACGGCGTCTCCGGTCATGTCGACGGCGAGCACCTTGCTGCCTTGGAGTCGAAACATCGCCACGGGGTGAAGGTATCGGGCGGGGGCGGTTGCCGACAGGTGCGGGTGGGGTGGGGGCGGGCGTTTTTGCGCAGTTCCCCGCGCCCCTGAGTGCCTGCGGCGGCCTGTTTCGGCTCCGGTGGGGGCTGGGGTAGCGCGTGCGGTCTGGTGGGTGGGTCGGGGCCGGGGGGGGGGGGGGGGGGGGGGGGGGGGGGGGGGGGGGGGGGGGGGGGGGGGGGGGGGGGGGGTGGGGGGGGGGGGGGGCGGGGGGGGCCCCCCCGCCCCCCCCCCCCCCCGGGCCGCCCCGCCGGGGCCTCTTGGCCTGCGGGCGGGGGGGCCCCCCCCCCGGGGGGGGGGGGCCCGCCCCGCGCCCCCCCCCCCCGACGGGGTGCAGGTCGTCCATGTGCCCGCCGGGCCGCCGGCCCCGATACCCAAGGACGAACT
>NZ_JBITGI010000025.1:0-117205 GCF_044456945.1 Streptomyces sp. NPDC050759
TGGTGATGGCGTTGCGGGCGGGGGTGTTGCCGCGGACGTTGCATGTGGATGAGCCGAGCCGGCATGTGGACTGGTCGGCGGGTGCGGTGCGGCTGCTGGAGGAGCAGCGCCCGTGGCCGCGGACGGGGCGGCCGCGGCGGGCGGCGGTCTCGGGGTTCGGGATCAGCGGCACGAACGCGCACCTGATTCTGGAGGAAGCACCGGCGGACGAGGGATCACCAGACGGCAAGGAAGTGCCGGCCCAGTCCTCCGGCGTGCTGCCCTGGGTGGTCTGCGGGTCGAGCGCGGCAGGCCTTCGCGCGCAGGCCGCCCGGCTGGCGGAATTCGCCGCCGAGCAGGAAGCCGACCCGCGGGCGGTCGCAGCCGCGCTGGTCGGATCCCGGGCAATGCTGCGGCACCGGGCAGTGGTGTGGGGCACCAGGCGTGATGATCTGGTGCGGGGGTTGGAGTCGGTCGCGTCCGGCCAGCCGACGCCAAATGTGGTGGTGGGAAACGCGCGTTCGGGCAAGACCGCGCTGCTCTTCTCCGGAGCGCATGCCGACCTCGGCATCGTGCGCCGCCTTTGCGACGCCTACCCGGCCTTCAGCGCCGCGTACGAGGAGATAACGGAACTCCTCACCGACCGGTCGGGCGAAGCCCTCGAGCAGATATCCGCAGCTGCGGTCTCCTTCGCCTGCGAGATGGCCCTGTGCGCACTCCTGGAATCCCTCGGCGTCGCACCTGACCACCTGATCGCCGACCGCGACGGCGAAGTGAGCGCGGCCTACGCCGCAGGTGCCATCTCCCTCCCCGACGCCTGCACCCTCTGGGCCGCTCGCGCCGAATCGGCCCCCGAAGAAGACGACCACAGCCGACCGGCACCACCGGCAGTCGAGCCCATCGAGTACGACGAAGAGCGATGCCCGGTGATATCGGTCGTGACGGGCCGCCCACTCGACCTCCGAACGCTCGCTTCCTCCGCGGCAGATGAAGGGGGCGCGGAAAGCGAGGACAGTCTCCGCACCGCCGTTCTCGACGCGCAGCGCAAGGGGTGCACGCGCTTCCTCGAAGTGGGCCCCCCGTCCCGTATGACGCCGGTCGTCGCCGACTGCGTCGCCGCCGACAGGAAGGCCGCAGCAGCGGTGCTGCTCGACAGCGCGTCGACCGCCGCGCCCCCGGTCCTCGGCGTTCTCGCGGACCTCTTCGTACGGGGACTGCCCGTGCGCTGGCAGCAGGCGGCGGCACACTCTCCCCGGGAACTGCGGGAAACGGCCGTGCGGCTGCCCACCTATGCCTTTCAGCGCAAGAGGTTCTGGCTGGACGGCCCCGGCACCGGCGCCGCTCCTGCCGAGCCCCTACCGGAGGCCCATACGCTGCTGGGCCGGCCCATCGTGCTCGCGGACCCCAATCAGCGCTGGTTCGAAGGCACATGGTCTCCGCCCGCAGACATAGCCGGAGAACCGGCCGCAGTGCAGCCGCTCCCCCTGGCCGCCCTCCTCGAATGGGCTCTCGCGGCGGCGAACACCGCAACCGCGCACCCCTCAGGCACGGCGTGGGAACTACGCGGGGTGGACCTCTCCGCACCCCACCAACTGGACGCGGACGGCGCCATCACCACCCAGACCGTCGTCGTGGAGCCCGCCGGATCCCCCGAGTTGCGCTGTTACGTCCGGAGCGGGAAGCCGGGCCCGGAGCCCTGGCACCAGCAGATAGCCGTCGCCTCGCTCTCCCCCGCGCCCAGGACCGAGCGCCACGTCGGGCGCCCCGCGGACCGGCTGGCGGGGATGACGGAAGTCCCTCCCCGGGAAGGCGGGGCGCTGACCAGGGCCGGGATCAAGGGCGAGGAAGCACTCGCGCAGCTCGCCGGTCCGTCCGCCCCCGGGCGCTGGCTCGATCCCCGCGCACTGGACGACATGCTCGGCCTGCTGGCGGGGGAACTCGGAACCACCCCGACCCCGGGCGGATCCCGTATGCCGGCCACCGCGGAGTCCATCCGGCTGCTCGGGGACATGCCCGCCGCAGCCTTGTGGTTCCACGCGGTCCGCCGGTCGTCTTCCCGGCGCCAGGCGGTCATCGACCTGCAGGTCGTGTCCGACGAGGGCGTGCTGCTGGCCGAGATGGAGGGACTGGCTTTTGGCGACCGCACGGGCCGGGCCGATGGCGCACCCACCGGAGAACGGGAAGCAAGTAACGTCACCAGCCGATCTGAGGTTTCATGAGCAGGCAACAAGTGATCAAGCGGAAGTCGGCCGAGCAGGAAGCCTCGGAGAAGAAGTTAAACCAGGCCGGCGGGGAGCAGCCCCAGAAGAAGCAGAAGAAGCAGGGCGGGAAAGGAAAGAACGGGAAAAAGGGCGGCGGCCTCACCGCGCCCTTCCGGCTGCTCTGGGAAACCAGCAAGGGCCTCACCATCGCGGTCGTCGTCTACGGCGTCATCGCCTCGGTCGCCCCCATTGCCGTGCTCGGCGCCCTCGGCCGGCTGATCCAGAAGATCCACACCGCGGGCCAGCAGGAGCTGACGTCACAGCTCGAGGCCGACATCCTCGACGCCCTCGTGCTGGCGGCCATCGCGTACGGCGTGACCCTCCTGCTCGGCCCCGCCCAGTCCGTCCTCTCGGGCACGGTGAAATGGCGGCTCGTCTACCGCACCCAGGACCGGCTCATGACCGCGGTGTCCAAGCCGGTCGGCACCGCCCATCTGGAAGACCCGAAGGTGCTCGACGACCTCTCCCTCGCCCAGGGCAAGATGGTCAACTACTACTCGGCAGACGCGCCTATGACCCTGGTGGGCGTGCTGGTCAAACAGCTCAATGGAATTCTCGCCTGCGCCGTGCTCGCCTGGTGGCACTGGTGGCTGGGACTCGCCGTGCTCATCGCCTGGGTGGCGATTCTGCGGCCGCAGCTCCTTCTCGTACGGAAGCAGGCCGCCGTCTTCTCCACCCGCGCCGAGGTGATGCGCCGCGCCTTTTACCTGGAAGAGCTGGCGTCGAAGCCGGCCGCGGCGAAGGAATCCCGGATATTCGGCCTCGGCGACTGGCTCGTCGACGGGTTCCGTGCCCAGTGGCGGCGCGCCATGGAGGGCTCCTGGAAGGTGATGCGGCAGCAGAACCGGCAGATCTTCGTGCTCGCCGTCTGCGTCCTGGCCGTCTTCGCCGCGGTCGCGGGCCTCATGGGAAACGCCGCCTACGACGACGACTTCGGCGTCGGCGCGCTGGTCGTGCTGCTGTCCGTGTTCATCGCGAGCTCGGCGCTCGGCGTGCTGTCCATGGAGGACCTGCGGCTGCCGTGGATGCTCCAGGGGCTGCCGCGGATGGGCGGACTGGAGAGCACGCTGACCGACGACGCGGAGGCGGCCGCGAAGGAGACGCCCGGGCCCGACCTGCCCAGGTCCGAAGTGCGCTTCTCCGGGGTGCGGTTCAGCTATCCCGGGGCGGACCGGGACGTGTTCCAGGGCCTGGATCTCACCATTCCGGCCGGGCGGTCCACCGCGGTGGTGGGGGTCAACGGCGTGGGCAAGACCACGCTGGTCAAGCTGCTGTCCCGGCTGCACACCCCCACCGGAGGGTCCGTCACCGTCGACGGCACCGACCTGGAGTCGTACGACCCGCGCGCCTGGCAGCAGAAAGTCGCGGTGGTCTTCCAGGACTTCACTCGCTACCCCTTCTCGGCACGCGAGAACATCGCCTTCGGCTCACCGGCGCACGCCGATGACACCGAAGGCCTGGAGTGGGCGGCGGAACAGGCCGGAGCACTGCCCCTCATCGAGCGGCTGCCGCAGGGCTGGGAGACGGTGCTGTCCCGGCAGTTCGGCCAGGGCGTCGAGCTGTCCGGCGGCGAGTGGCAGCGCGTCGCGCTGGCCCGGGCGCTGTTCGCGGTCCGGCACGGGGCGCGCATTCTGGTGCTCGACGAACCGACGGCCTGGCTGGACGCGCGTGGCGAGGCGGAGTTCTTCGACCGTTTCCTCGATATCACCCGGAACGTCACCACGCTGATCATCTCGCATCGTTTCTCCACGGTACGGAAGGCGGACCAGATCTGCGTACTCGACGAGGGACGGGTCGTCGAAGCCGGCGACCACGCGGCACTGATCGCCCGCGACGGGCAGTACGCGAGGCTCTTCGCCCTGCAGGCCGCGCGTTTCACCGAGGAGGACGGCAATGACCGCGACAGCTGACGCACCCGTTCGCGAGCGCTCCGTGGCGCTCGACGCCGACCTGCCGCGCTGGACCGTGGTGCGGTCCGTGCTGCGCTGGGGCTGGGCGGCCGCCCCGCGGCAACTCGTCCGCTCGGTGCTGCTGTTCCTGGCCGGCACCGTATGCCTGGTCCTCTTCCCGGTGGGGCTGGCGGCGATAGTCGACGCCGTGGTCCGCCAGGACTCCGGGCAGCTCGCGTTCGGCGTCTCCTTCCTGGCCGTCACCTTCACCCTGAACTGGCTGCTGACGATGCGGGTGGTCACCGAGGCCACGGTGCTGTGCGACCTCACCCAGGTGCACCTGTCGAGCCACATCGCGTCCAAGGTGAACGGCATCGGCGGCATTGAGCACTTCGAACGGCCGGAATATCTCAACGAACTGGAGATGATCGAGGAAAACCGGCTGCAGTTCAGCATCTGGCCGCGGCACGCGCTGTTCATCGCCCAGCTCGCGATGTACGTGATCGGCGTGGTGGTGGTCTTCGCCGTCATCTACCCGCCGCTGGGCCTGCTGCCGCTGTGCATCATCGCGCCCGTGCTCGGGGAGCGGTACGCGCTGCGGCTGCGGGAGCGTACGGACGAGGCGCTGGCGTCCGACCGGCGGTTCGCCGCGGAGCTGTTCTCCCTGTCGACGTCGGAGAGCGCGGCGCGTGAGCTGCGGCTCTTCGGGGGGATCGGGCCGATGCGGGAGCGGCACCGGGAGACGGCCGCACGGATCCGCGGGCGCTCGGGGCGCGCCGCCCTCCTGGGCGGCTGGCTGCAAGTGGCCGGCTGGATGCTGTTCGCCGCCGGGTTCATGACCGGCATCGCCGTGACCGTGCACCGCGCCTCGCGGGGGGACGCCTCGCTCGGCGAGGTCGTGCTCGCGGCGACACTCGTCCTGCGCGCCCAGGGTCTCATCACCCCGGCCGCCCAGGCGCTGGAGAAGCTGCTCTCGGCCGGCCGCACCGCCCGCCGCATCCTTTGGCTGGAGCGGTACGCCGAGTCCGGAGGCCGCCAGGAGCCCGCGTCCGCACAGGACCCCGCGCCCGCGCCCGACCGCCTGGAGCGCGGCATCACCTTCGAGGGCGTCCACTTCGCCTACCCGGGCGGCGTCGCCCCGGTGCTCGACGGGGTCGACCTGCACCTGGAAGCCGGCTCTGCCGTGGCCCTCGTCGGCGAGAACGGCGCCGGAAAGAGCACCCTCGTGAAGCTGCTCACCGGCATGTACGAGCCGACGGCGGGCCGCGTGCTCGTGGACGGGATGCCGCTCGACCGGATCAGCCTGCCGGCCTGGCGGGCCCGTACCTCCGCGGTGTTCCAGGACTTCGTCCGCATGGAGCTGCTGGCGAAGGAGGCGGTCGGCACCGGCGACCTGCCGTACATCGACGACGCCGAGCGGCTGCGCCGGGCCCTGGACCGGGCCGATGCCGCCGGGGTGGTCGACGAGCTGCCGGAGCGTCTGGAGACCCGCCTCGGCAAGTCCTTCACGGACGGCGTGGATCTGTCCGGCGGCCAGTGGCAGCGGATCTCGCTGGCCCGCGGCATGATGCGGACGTCGCCGCTGCTGCTGGTGCTCGACGAGCCGACCGCGAGCCTGGACCCGGTGGCCGAAGCGGCCCTGTTCGAGCGGTACGTCGAGGCGTTCAGGAGCGCCGCGCGGGCCGTGGGCGCCATCACACTCCTGGTCTCGCACCGGTTCACGACCGTGCGGATGGCCGATCAGATCGTGGTGCTCGACGGGGGCCGGGTGGTGGAGCACGGCGATCACGCGACACTGCAGGCGGCCGGTGGACGGTATGCGGAACTCTACGAATTGCAGGCGAGTTCCTACCGGTGACTCACCTCCCGCGCGGGCAAAGGGACCTGGAGACCGATCAGTTGGTGAGGTACGTATGACGAATATGTCCGATGGCGGGGGCGCGGAGCTGCCGTCCGGTGCCGCTGCAGGTGCCGAGTCGGCGGTGGCCCTGGAGGCACTGGGCGTCGCGGTGTCGGCCGGAGTGCCGGTGGTGTTGTGGGGCAGTCCCGGCACGGGAAAGACCTCCGCCGTCGTGGCGCTCGCCGAGGCGCTGGGCTGGCCCGTGGAGGTCGTGATCGGGTCGATCCGGGAGCCGTCCGACTTCGCGGGCCTGCCCGTCGTGGACGGCGGCACCGTACGACTCGCCGCTCCCGCGTGGGCGCAGCGCCTGGCCGAGGCCCAGCACGGCCTGCTCTTCCTCGACGAGCTGACCACCGCCCCGCCGGCGGTGCAGGCCGCGATGCTGCGCATCGTGCTGGAGCGCGTGGTCGGCGACATCCAACTGCCGCCGCAGGTCCGGGTGGTGGCGGCCGCCAACCCGCCGGGCGAGGCGGCCGACGGCTGGGACCTGGCGCCGCCGCTGGCCAACCGGCTGGTGCACCTCGACTGGACGATCGACGCAAAGCAGGTGGCGCAGGGCATGGCCGCCGGTTTCCCCCAGCCCAGCTTTCTGCTGCCGGAGGGGCCGCCGGACCCCACCTACCGGTCCGTGGCCAAGTCCGCGGTGGCGGGCTTTCTGCAGGCCCGCCCCGAACTCGTGCTGCAGGTGCCGACCAGCGTCACGGCCGCGAGCCGGGGGTGGCCGAGTCCGCGCAGCTGGGAGTCCGTCGCCACCCTGCTCGGGGCCTGCGAGGCGGCGAAGGCTCCGCCCGAGGTGCTCGAGACGCTGGTCGTGGGCGCCGTCGGCGAAGGGCCGGGCATCGAGTTCCTGTCCTGGCTGGCGGACTCCGATCTGCCGGCCCCGGAGGCGGTCCTCGAAGCACCCGGCGAGTTCGTGCTGCCGTCGCGCAGCGACCGGGCCTTCGCCGTACTGACCGCGGTGGTGAGCCTGGCGGTCGCCCGCGGCGACGAGGAGTCGTGGTCGGCCGCCTGGATCGTGGTGGGCAGAGCGGCCGAGGCGGCGCCCGACGTGGCGGCGCTCGTGGCCCGTAAGCTTGCCAGGCACCGCCCCGAGGGCGCCGCGCTGCCGGTGCAGATCACCCAGCTGCTGCCGGTGCTGCGGGCCGCGGGACTGCTGTGATGGAACCCGGCGTACGACTCACCGGGCTCGAAGGACTGCCGCCCGACGCGTCGCAGAAGTGGGCGGCGGCGCGGGTGTGGGCGGCGAGCCAGGCCCCGTATCTCGCCACCGCGCTGCTGGCGCTGCAGCCGCTGGTCGTCGACCAGAGCGGGGTGGACGGGGATCCGCCGTACGACCTGAGCAGACTCCCGGTGGACCGGGGCTGGCGGGTCTATCTGGATCCGTATGTGCTCGACGACCTGGACGTGCCCACCATCGGCTACTGGCTGGTGCACCAGGTGGCGCATCTCCTCCGCGACCACGCCGGCCGGTTCCCGGGTTCCGGCGCCCCGCCCGCAGAGGGCGAGGGCGATCTGTTCGGGCGGCGCAGCGCGGACAGCGTCCGCTGGAATGTCTCCGCCGACATGGAGATCAACGACGATCTCGAGGCCGGCGAGGTGAAGCTGCCGCCCGAGGCGCCGCTGCCGGAGCAGCTGGAGCTGCCCGACAGCTGGCTCGCCGAGCAGTACTGGCACGCGCTGGAAGGCCGCGAGGTGCCGGCGGTGGACTGCGGCAGCGCCACCGACGCCAGGCCCCGGGACTGGGAGACACACCAGCCGGGCCTGGACGGACCGAGCACCGGCCTGATCCGGCGGGAGGTCGCCCGCCGCGTCAAGGAGGCCCTGGAGGCCGGCCGGATGACGGGCGGCTGGGCGCGCTGGGCGGAGGAGGTGTTGTCGCCGAAGGAGAACTGGCGCCAGCAGTTCGCGTCCGCCATCAGACGGGGCGTCGCCGACGCGGTCGGCCGCGTCGACTTCACCTACGAGCGGCCCTCGCGCCGCTCGGGTGCCGCGCAGGGCGTGATCCTGCCCAGCATGCGGCAGCCGCTGCCGCGGGTCGCCATCGTGATCGACACCTCCGCGAGCATGCGGCAGGAGCAACTCGCCCAGGCGCTGGGCGAGGTGAACGGCGTTGTCCGCGCCGTGGGCGTCGGACGCCGGGAGTTGCACGTGATCTGCTGCGACGAGCGGGCGTACGACGCCCAGCGGGTGCTGGACGCGCGGGCGCTGCGGCTGGAGGGCGGCGGCGGTACGGATCTCGGCGAGGGCCTGCGGGCCGCGTCGGAACTGCGGCCCAGGCCGCATGTACTGGTCGTCCTGACCGACGGCCACACCCCTTGGCCGGACCGGCCGCCCGCGGGCCCGCGGGTCGTCGTCGGCGTGCTCGACGCCGACGGCTCGGCGCCGGGCTGGGCGAAGCGGGTCATGATCGACACGGGAGGAGAGAAGTGAGCCAGGAATTCGATCCGGCGAGCTGGCAGCGGGCGGGCTTCACGGAGGAGCAGATGGCGTCCTGGAGCCGCTGGGACATCCCGCTGGAACGGGCGCTGGCCTGGCGCGCGGCCGGAGTCGAGTACGGCTCCCGGGCGGCGCAGTGGACGATCGCGGGGGTGACGCCGGAGGAAGTGGCGGTGTGGCAGGCCGCCGGCGTCGACTCCACCGAGGCCGTCACCTGGCACGAGCTGGGGTTCGGCCGGGAAGAGGTGCGGGACTTCAAGCGCCGCGGGCTCGGCCCCGACAAGGCGATGGAGGAGCGCAAGCGCGCTCAGGACCGTAAGAAGTCGCTCGAACGCCCGGTCCCCGGCCAGGAGGAGATGTCCGTTCCGCTGGCCGACGACGACGCCATGGTGTTCTCCGTACGGCTGGTCAGCGACGCGCCGCCGGAGTGGGCCGAGCACGGCATTTCGGCGGCCGACGCGAAGCTGTGGGGGCTGCTGGGGCTCACGCCCGACGAGGCCGGGCGGCTGACCCGTCAGGGCCGGGAGGCGGAGGAGACCGTACGCGAGTGGTGGCGGTCGGGGATTCCGTACGACGAGGTGGCCAACTGGCTGGCGGCGGGGATGTCCCCGGCGGAGGCGGCGGAGCAGCGCTCCCGCGGGGTGACCGCGGAACAGGCTGCCGTGCTGCGCGCCCTGCGCAACGACGACGAGGACGCGGCGGGCTGAAACGACCGGCCGGGGGTGACGGCCCGCGTGGGGGACTCGTGCCGTCACCCCTTGGGGCCACCGGCGATCCGCCGGGTCACTCACGCTCCGCGGTCACCAGCCAGCCGGCGGCCACGTCCGCGGTGAGCTTGCGGCCGTAGTCGCCGGCGTACTGGCCGGCGCGCCGGGCGTCCGCCCGCCAGCCGTGGGAGGCGAGCCATTCGGCCGGATCCTGGCTGAGGCCGGAGCGGTAGAGCGTCTGGGCGGCGCCGGCCAGCGGGTTCGACTTCTGCTGCGCCACGGTGGAGCGGTCCTGATGGCCGAGGGCCACCCGGCTGCCGGGTGCGGACAGGGTGCTGACGCCCTTGATGAGCTTGGTGGTCTCGTCCTCCGACAGGTAGACGAGCAGGCCCTCGGCCGTCCAGGCGGTGGGCTGATCGGTACGGAATCCGGCCTCGATCAGCGCCGGCGGCCAGTCGTCGCGCAGGTCGACGGGGACCGTCGTGCGGCTGCAGGAGGAGACAGCGTTCTGGCGGGTGACCACCTCCTCCTTGAACGCGAGCACCTCCGGCAGATCGATCTCGAAGACACGCACCTCGGACGGTAGGTCCAGTCGGTACGCCCTGGTGTCCAGGCCGGCGGCCAGGATGACCACCTGCTTGCAGTCGGATGTCGCCGTGCGCAGGAAATCGTCGAAGAAGCGGGTGCGTACGGCGATGAAATGGGGCATCGCCCGGTAGTGCGCGTAGTTGGCCGGGCGTAATAGCTGCCGCAGCATGCGCCACGCCGACCCCTTTTTCCGGCCGCCACCGCCACCGCCGCCGGGGCCGCGGCGAAGCGGAGGGGCCGCGGCGACAAAATGTTCCGCGAATGGGTCATGGAACAAACGGTTGCGGCGCTTGGACTCCAGCGCCCGGAACTTCGCTACGGCAACAGCCGTCTGGCCGACCCCTTGTGGGGCAACAGGCTGGGTCATGGCTCCAGTCTTAACGGTGTGGATTGTGGGGCACAACAGCTTCGCGGCAAGGGCCGGGCCCCTGTGTGGACCGGTGCGCCGGGATATAGGGGGCGGCCCCGCCGCGATAGGGGGATGCCAGCTGTGCGTTACGGGTGCGCCGCGCGAAAGCGTCATCAGGCGGTGCCGGCGCCCCTGAGCGCGAGCGCTTCCCGCCGTGCCAGCTCCGCGTCCGGATTCACCGAGTCGATGGCGCTGACCCGCTCCATCAACTCCGCCACATCTACCCCGACTTCGTCCGCGACCCGGGTGAACATCGGGAAGGAGCTGGAATGCAGATCGGTGTACGCGCCGACTAGTTGATAGTAACGGCTGTCGGCAATCCGGTCGAGCGGCTGGATGAGCTGCTCGCTGGCGCTCGCCAGCCGGAAGCTGTCGATGTCGGGGTCGATCGCCAGCTTGCGCAGCAGCGTGGACACCGCCTCCGTGGACGCGTTTCCGGCGCTGCGGCCCATGCCGTCCAGGGTGGTGTCCACCAGGGACGCGCCCGCCTCGACGGCCGCGAGCGTGTTCGCGTGCGCCATCCCGAGATTGTCGTGGCCGTGGAATCCGACCGGGATGCCGACGCTGTTCTGCGAGCGCGCGACAAAGCGCCGGGCGTCCTCGGGCAGCAGGCTGCCGTACGAATCCACCAGATAGACCATGTCGGCGCCGTAGGATTCGCAGCGCTTCACGGTTTCTATGACCGCGTCTTCGTCCAGCACCTGCGTTTTCATCAGGTTGACGGAGGTGCGCAGGCCGAGTTCCTTGGCGCGCTCGACGAAGGGCGGGGCGGTGTCGGCCTCGGTGATATTGGTGCCGACGCGCAGGAATTGAATCCCGGCGTCGGCCGCCCTTTCCACATGCTCGAGGGAGGCGATACCGGGGACACAGATGGCGCCCCAGGACGCCTTCTTGACCACCTGCGCGGCGATCCGGAAGGCCTCCTCGTCCGGCACCAGGCTGGGGCGCGCCATGGTGTGGCCGTTGAGGCCCCAGCCATGGCCGAGCTCGATGTGGTGGACACCCGACTCCTCGAGCTCGATCAGAACGCGCTCGATGGTCGCGGCCGGCAGCTGGAAATCGACCGCGTAACTGCCCTCGCGCAGCGTGCAGTCCAGGATCTCGACCCGGTGGTCGGAGGCCGTGGCCGGGCGGGCGACGGATGCGCTGGTCATGGCGGGAATCTCCTCTGGTGGGTGGACTGGTCGGCGGGGTTCAGGGGTGGTCATGCCGGGATCGCGGCGCCGCGGGCGACGGCCGCGATCCGCTCCTCGGCCATCGCGTTGGCCGCGTCGCTGGGCAGCCGGCCGTCCCGCTCGGCGCGGGCGAGCAGCCGGCCGGTGGTCTCGTGGATGCCGAGTACGCGGGCGCGGGCGCGCTCGAAGTCGAAGCCGTGCCGTTCATCGGCGACCTGGATGAGACCGCCGGCGTTCGCCACGAAGTCGGGAATCCACAGAATTCCGCGCTCGGCGAGCAGCCGCTCGACGCCGGCGGAGCCGAGCTGGTTGTTCGCGGCCCCGCAGACGAGACGCGCTCGCAAGGTGCGCACCGACTCCGTGGTCAGCGAACCGCCGAGCGCGCACGGCGCGTACACATCGGCATCGGCGGCGCGCAGCGCGTCCGCATCGGGGAGCACCCGGACGTCGGGAAAGGCGGTGACGGTCCGCTTGACCGCCACGTCGTCCGGGTCACAGACGCTCACCGACGCGCCCTCCGCGACGAGATGGCCGACGAGGCGGTGACCGACCTTGCCCACTCCCTCGACGTTCACCCGCAGCCCGCTCAGCTCCGTGGTGCCGAAGCACTGCGCGGCCGCCGCCCGCAGCGACTGCAGCACCCCGAGCGCCGTGAGGATCGCCGAATCCCCGGCCCCGCCGCGCTCCGCCGTCCTGCCGACGGCGTGCCCGGTCTCCTGCGCGATGACGTCCATGTCCTCCGGGGAGGTGCCGACGTCGCAAGCGGTGATGTAGCGGCCGGAAAGGGATTCGATGAACCTGCCGTAGGCGCGCAGCAGTTCAGCCGACTTGAGCTGGTGCGGATCGCCGAGAATGACGGCCTTTCCGCCCCCGAGCGGCAGCCCGGCCGCCGCGCTTTTGTACGCCATGGAGCGGGACAGTCTCAGGACATCCGAGAGTGCCGCGTTCTCATCGCGATACGGATAGAAGCGGGTGCCGCCCAGCGAAGGGCCCAGCGCTGTCGAATAGATGGCGATGATGGCGCGCAGTCCCGTCGGCGCGTCATGGCAGAAGACGATCTGTTCATGGCCGCTCCCTCGGGCGAACACTCCGGACATGGTGGCTCCCCTGACCGCTCGGCTCTTGGTTCGTCACGAGTTTTCCTCCAGCAGCCGCTTCCCCGGAGCCCGGGATCGTAAGACCGGCCCCCTAGAATGCGGAGATGTCGCCTCAGGAGTGCAAATCCCCGCGTCATTGCCCGGAAGTCGCCCGCGCCGGGGCCGGGTATCCGCGCGACGTCCGCGCAGCTCCGGGTCGGGGTCCGGGGGATGTGTGGCAAATCCGTGATTGCGCACGGCAGTAAGGGGCTCGGATAGGGGTGGGGCACCGCACTCTGAGGGGTTGTTGGCTAGGGGGTATCGAACCGTAGGCTGCATCCCGGTCCGGTCGACAGGTTTCGTGTCGCATATCTGGAAGGTGGTCGTCATGCGGCTGTGCAGCGTGAAGGTCGATGAATCGGAAGAGGCCGCCGTCGCCTCCGGTGATGAGGTCATCCCGGTCAAGGTGATCAACGAGACCATGGGAACGAATTTCTCCGGCCAGCTGCTTGAAATCATCAAGAACGGCGAGACGGCAGAACTCTCCCGTGTGGTCGCAGAAGGCGAGGAAAAGCTCGCCGGCCTGGCCACATCCGCATACGAATTCGCGCCGCCGTACCGCAACCCCCCGAAGCTGTGGGGATTCGGGCCGAACTTCCGACGGCACGCCGAGGATCTGGAAACCGTCCCGCCGCCCAATGGGCCCGGTTCCTACATGCGTCCGGTACGGAACATGATCGGCCCCGGCGACACCATCATCCTGCCCCCGCAGTCGAACCGGGTGACGGCCGAGGCCGAACTCGGCGTCGTCATCGGACGGGAATGCCGGAACGTGACCCCGGAGGAAGCGAAGTCCGTCATCTACGGGTACACCACGATTCTCGATATGACGGCCGAGGACCTGCTCCGAGAGAACCTGCGGTACATCGCCAGGGCCAAGGGCTTCGACACCTTCTGCTCCATCGGCCCGTACATCGTCACCGAGGACGAGGTCGACGAGGTGGAGAAGATCCACATCGCCACGAAGGTCAACGGCGAGATCATCGCCGAAGCACCGGTGTCGTCGATGGTGCGTGAGATCCCCTGGCTGCTCAGCTTCCACTCGCAGATGACCACCCTCGAAGTCGGCGACATCATCGCCACCGGCACCCCGGGAGCCGGCGTCATCCGGCACGGCGACGTGGTGGAGGCGGACGTACGCGGCATCGGCCACCTGCGCAATCACGCGCGCGCCGCGACCGCCGACTGAACCGGTGGACCTGGGTCTGGAGAGCCGCTCGTACGTGGTGACCGGAGGCTCCCGTGGTCTGGGCTTCGCCGTCGCACAGGCGCTGGTGGCCGAGGGGGCGTACGTCACCGTCGGGGCCAGGAGCGCCGGACGCCTGGCCGCGGCCGCGGACGAGCTGGGGCCGGCCGCGCGGGGAGTGGTCGCGGACAACGCCGACCCCGCGGCCGCGCGCCGCCTGGTGGACGCCGCGATGAGCGCCCACGGCCGGCTCGACGGCCTCCTGGTGTCCGTAGGAGGACCGCCCGCCTCGTCGGTGCTCGGCACCGGGGACGAGGCGTGGCGGTCCGCGTTCGACAGCGTCTTCCTCGGCGCCCTGCGTGTCGTACGGGAAGCCGTGGAGGTGCTGTCGCCGGAAGGGGCGGTGGGACTGGTGCTCTCCAGCTCCGTCCGCGGCCCCATCCCGGGACTGGCCCTGTCCAACGGGCTGCGCCCCGGGCTGGCGATGCTGGTCAAGGAGCTGGCCGACGAGATCGGCCCCCGCGGGCTGCGTGCCTTCGGGCTGCTGCCGGGCCGGATCAGGACCGAGCGGCTGGCCGCCATGGAGCGGAAGGACCCCGGGGCCGGGCGCGGTGCCGACACCATCCCGCTGCGTAGGTTCGGCGACCCGGCCGAGTTCGCGAAGGTGGCTGCCTTTCTGCTCAGCCCGGCCGCCTCCTACGTCACCGGGTCGGTGATCGCGGTCGACGGCGGGGCCATCCGAACGTTGTAGGCATGGGGAAGGGACATCAGATGACGACCGATGCCGGCAGCGCCGAGACGGAGCGGCCGACCGGGCACCCCCTGCTGTGGGCGCAGCAGTACCACTGGGCGCACTACCGGCTGACGCCGCCGGGCACGCGCTGGCAGGACAACGTGCGCTCGGCCGTTCCGGTGCCGGAAGGCGTCGGCACGGACGACCTCCTGCGGGTGGTGCGCGACCTGGTGGCCACCCACGAGGCGCTGCGGACGACCTACGGCCTGGGCCCGGACGGCAACGTGACCGCACGGCCGGGCCCGGCCTTCGACCCGCCGGTCGACATCCGGGAGATCGATACGACGCAGACCGCGGAACGCTGGGCGCTGCACTTCTTCGACGAGCTTTTCGAGCGCGACTTCGACATCGAGGCGGGCCCTCAGGTCCGGTTCGGCGTGGCCGTACAGGACGGCGCGCCGCGATGGCTGCTGTTCATGTTCCACCACATCGCCATCGACACCTTCGGCGTGATGGCCTTCCAGCGGGACCTGGCCGCCGCGCTGCGGCAGCAGACCGAGCCCGGGGAGCGCCGGCCACAGGTCCCGCCGCCGTCCGCCGAGCGCGACTACGAGGCGTCGCCCGCCGGGCAGCGGGTCAACGACCGCGCCCAGGAGTACATCGCGGGCGTGGCCGCGAAGTTCCCCGCCAGCACCATTCCCGTACGGGCCGGCTCCGGGCGCGGCCCCCGCTTCACCCAGGGCGCCCTCGACTCCGACGCCGGAGTCGTCGTGCGCGACCTCGCACGGCGCTTCCGGGCACCCGAATCGGCGGTGATGATGGGCGTGTTCGCCGCCGCGCTGTGCTACGTGACGGGGAACCGGCGCACGGCGCTGCGGGCCTCCTCCGCCAATCGCTTCCGGACCGAACAGCTGGACTTCGTGGGCTGCGCGGCCCAGACGCTGCCGCTGCTCCTCACCCCGCCGCTGGACGCGTCCCTGGCCCAGCTCGTGGGCTACGCCAAGCGGTCGCTGACTCCGGTGTACCGGCACGGCCGCCACGATCACTGGCAGGCGCGCGAGGAATTGCTGCGCGCGCAGTTCTTCCGCGGTGTCGGCACCGAGGCGATGGTGGCCTTCAACTATGTGGACCGGTCCGCCGAACGGCAGAACTTCAGCCGGATCGAGGAGCAGGAGGCCTACATCACCGGCCCCAAGGGCAGGGTCGTCCTCTCGCCGGTCAAGGCCGACTTCTTCGATCACTTCGGCCTCTTCGTGCGCCGGTCGGTGGACCGGCTGACGCTCAGCGTGCGCTACGACGCGGAACTGCTCGACGACGCCTGGGTCGAGCGGTTCCTGATCGGCCTGCATGACGTTCTCGTGGCGGCGGCGCGGCCCAGCGGGTCCGTACGGGATCTGCTGGACCAGGCGGGGCTGCCGGTGCTGCCCGCCGACGGCCGGTGGGCCGTGCGGCAGGGGTGCCGGGTGTCGCTGGACGAGACCGAGAGGCTGCTGCTGTCCCGGGACGGGGTCGCGGCGTGCCACGTCGTCGCCGAGGAGGGCACGGAAGAGCTGGTCGCCTACGTGGCGGCGGAGGGCGCCGATCCGCACACGCTGCGGTGTCACATGGCGGCGCGGCTGCGCTCCTGGCCCGCCGCCGTCATCCCGGACCGCATGGTGATCGTGCCCGCCGACGCGAGCCCGGCCGACGCGGCGGCGGGCGGCGAGGCAAGGGGCGTCCCCGTACTCGCCGACGCCCGGGGCGACAAGGGACCCGGTCTTCCCGCCGGAACTCCCGCTGCCACGGTGCTCGCGGAGGCGCTGTCGGCGTGCGTGCCGGACGCCGACTGGTCGGCCGCCTGGTCGTACGTCGGAGCGGGCGGCCGGCTCGGCCGTGCCGATGCCTTCCTCGACGCGCTGCGCAGCCGGGGCGTTTCGGGCCTCGATTACGCGGATCTCTACGCGGCGGTGCCGCCCGCCGAGCTCGCGGCGAAGCTGAAGCCGGCTACACCCCGGCGGTGAGCGGGCTCAGCACCTCGGACACGGCGCGGGCCAGCGGCGCCGGGTCGTCCTTGAAGTAGAAGTGCCCGCCCGGGAAGAGCCGGAGCGCGAACGTCCCCGTGGTGTGCTGCTCCCAGGCGGCCGCGTCGGCGTGCGACACCCCGGGGTCGTCGACGCCGAGGAAGGCGGTGATGCCGGTGCGCAGCACCGGCTCGGGAACGTGCTGATAGCGGCGGATGGCCGCGTAGTCGGCGATCAGGATCGGCACGATCATGTCGATCATCTCCTGCTCCAGCAGCAGCCGGTCGTCCGTGCCGCTCAGCCGCCGCAGCTCCGCCAGCACATCGTCCTGGGAGCGGAGTTCCACGGTCTTCCGCCCGGTGCGCGAGGGCGCCGGGCGGCAGGAGACGATCAGCCGCGCCACGGCGGCGGGGTCGTCGCGCTCCAGGCGCCGCGTCACCTCGTACGCGAGAGTGGCGCCCATGCTGTGGCCCAGCAGCACCAGCGGCACGTCCGTCCACGGCACCAGCGCCTGCGCGATCTCGTCCGCCATCTCGTGGACGTTGTCGCGGAACGGCTCCTGCCGGCGCTCCTGCCTGCCGGGGTACTGGACCGCCAGCACGTCGCAGGCGCCCGTGACCGTCCGGGACAGCGGCACGTAGAAGCTGGCCGCACCCCCGGCGTGCGGGAAGCACACCAGCCGCGCCCGCCGGTGCGGCACCGAACGGAAACACCTGATCCACGGGGAATTGGCCGCACGGTGGTCTGCCATTAACTAGCCGTCCTTCCAGCGCCATGGGTAGGCCGCCATCTCACGCACGGAGCGGGGTAATTGCGTCGGAGCCAGAACGTATCCGTGCGGCCACCCCTACTGCCAACCCCTAGCGGTGGCGGACGACAGGGCAAGGGCTTGACACTTCCGGAACGTCTCCTCCTGAATTTCTTTTGATGTGCGGCCGAAGCGCAGGAGTCGAACCAGGGGTGGGCGATGAGAAGTTCGGGCAGGTGTACCTGCTACCCGGGGGTCACGGTCTGGTTCACGGCGCTGTCCGCGCCGGCCGCGCACCTGGATGCCGCCGCGGGGCTGCTCGCGGAACGGCTCGGTGCGGACGGGCGCCGGGTGGCGATCCTGCGCGAGCGACCGCCGGACGACCTGCACCGGGTCGCCGTGACGGCGGAGGTCCTCGCCCGTAACGGCATGGTCGCCATCGCCGTGGCGGGCGGGAGCAACGAGACGGCGATGGCACGGCACCGGGCCAGCAGCACCGCTCTGGTGGAAATCCCGGTCGAGCCCGGGCGGTCCCCCGAGCAATCGGCGCGCGCGGCGCATACGCTGCTCGCCGCCCGAGGGCTCGCATGACGTCGTATCTCGCGCTGCTCGAAGCCGAATCGGTGCACATTATCCGGGAGGTGGCAGGGGAGTTCGAGCGGCCGCTCATCCTCTATTCGGGAGGAAAGGACTCCGTCGTCATGCTCCATCTGGCGGTCAAGGCCTTTTCCCCCGCGCCGCTTCCCTTTCAGCTGCTGCATGTGGATACCGGACACAATTTTCCCGAGGTGCTGGAATCCCGCGACCGCATGGTCGAGCGGCACGGCCTGCGGATGCGGGTGGCCGCCGTGCAGGAGTACATCGACGACGGCAGGCTGCTGGAGCGGCCGGACGGGCTGCGGAACCCGCTGCAGACCGTGCCGCTGCTCGACGCCATCGCGCAGGGGCGCCACGACGGCGTGCTCGGCGGCGGGCGCCGGGACGAGGAGAAGGCGAGAGCGAAGGAGCGGGTGTTCTCCCTGCGCGACGAGTTCGGCGCCTGGAACCCGCGGCGCCAGCGCCCGGAACTCTGGCAGCTGTACAACGGCCGGCACGCCCCGGGCGAGCACGTACGGGTTTTCCCGCTGTCCAACTGGACCGAGCTGGACGTATGGCAGTACATCGCCCAGGAGTCCATCGACCTGCCCTCCATCTACTTCGCCCACGAACGCGAGGTGTTCGAACGCGACGGCATGCTGCTCTCCCCGGGCCCCTGGTGCCGCCCCGAGGAGACGGCGGAGGCGAGGAAACTGCAGGTGCGCTACCGCACCGTCGGCGACATGTCCTGCACCGGTGCCATCGAGTCCGAGGCGACCACCGTGGCGCAGGTCATCGCCGAGCTCGGCGCCTCCCGTACCACCGAGCGGGGCGCCTCCCGTGCCGACGACCAGATGTCCGCGGCGGCGATGGAGGACCGCAAGCGCGAGGGCTACTTCTGATGGACCAGGAGGACACGGACGGGGTGCTGCGGCACCCTGACTTCCGCCGGCTGCTGTCGGCCGTGGCCGTCAGCCAGGTCGGCACCCAGATGTCCCTCGTGGCGCTGCCGCTGGTCGCGGCCGTCCAACTGCGCGCGCCCGCGGCGCAGGTGGCGCTGCTGACGGCGGTGGAGACGGCCGGCTTCCTGCTGATCGGCCTGCCCGCCGGTGCGTGGGTGGATCGGATGCGGCGCCTGCCGCTGATGGTACGGGCCGACTGGGTGCGGCTCGCGGCCCTGGGCAGCGTCCCGGCCGCGCATCTGCTCGGCGTCCTGTCCATGACGCAGCTGTATCTCGTCGCCTTCACCGCCGGCCTGGCGACCGTCTTCTTCGAGGTGGCCCACCAGAGTTACGTGCCGCGGCTGCTGCCGCGACCCCGTATCGCCGCCGGCAACGGGGCGCTGGAAAGCATCCGCGCCTCCGCCCAGATCGCCGGGCCCGGCGCCGGCGGTGTCGTGACTCAGGCGCTGGGCGCACCGGTGACGGTGCTGCTGGACGCGCTGAGCTATGGCGTATCCGCGCTCTTCCTGCGGGCCATCCGCAAGCCCGAGCCGCCGCCCGTACGGGACCGGGGCGGTTCGCTGTCCGCGGAGGTGCGGGAGGGCGTGGCCTTCGTGCTGCGGCAGCCGCTGCTGCGGGTCATCGCGCTGTCCACCACGGTCGCCAACTTCTTCTCCGCGCTGCTGCTCTCCGTCCAGAGCGTGTTCCTGACCCGGGACCTGGGGCTCTCCCCGAGCGCCCTCGGGGCGACGCTCTCCGCCGCGGCGGCCGGCGGCCTGGCCGGGGCGCTGTGCGCGGGGCGGGTGGCGGCGCTGGTGGGCCAGGCGCGGTCGATCTGGCTCGCCACGGCCGTCACCGGGCCGTTTGCGCTTTTGTGGCCGCTGGCGGTGCTGGGCCCGCCGACCCTGCTGTTCGCGACCGGGTCCGCGGTGGTGGCCTTCGGCGCGGTCGTCTACAACGTCGCCCAGGTCAGCTTCCGCCAACTGCTGTGCCGGGACGAGCTGCTGGGGCGCATGAACGCCACGATGCGCTTCCTGGTGTGGGGCAGCATGCCGCTGGGCGCGGGCGCGGGTTCCGTGCTGGCGGGAGCGGTCGGGGCGCACGCCGCCGTATGGGTGTGCGCGGCCGGAATGCTCGTCGTGCCCCTCCCGCTGGTGTGCTCGCCGCTGCGGAGCCTCCGCGATCTGCCGGTCTCCTGACAAGCCCGTCTCCTGACAAGCCCGTCTCCTGACCGCCGGTCTCCTGACAGAAGGACAGCCCTGTGACCAGCTCGAGCATCACCGCGCAGTATCTGGCGCGCTTCGCCGCCGTCACCGCCGACGGCGCGGCCGGCGAGCCGCGGCCACTGCCGCTCACCGGAGCCCAGCGGCGCTTCGTGGTCATGCGCAGCGCGAACCGGGGCGGCCCGCCGGACGTGGTGCCGCTGTACTTCAGATTCCCGGCCGGCGCCGTGGACGAGGACCGGCTGCGGGACGCCGTCGGGCAGGTGGCGGCGGTGCACCCGGCGCTGCGCCTGCGGGCGGGGATACGCCGCGGCATCCCCGTGCATCTGCCCGGCGCCCCCTCGCCGGTGGTGCGCAGGCTCGTACCCCGGCCGGACGAGTCCGCCGTCGGCGCGCTGCGCCGGGCGATCGAGGGCGAGCGCGAGGCGACGCCGCTGCGGCTGTACCTCGCCGCGGACACGGCCGGCGGCGAAGCGGTGGATGCCCTGGCGCTGGTGGTCGACCACGCGGCCTGCGACGAACAGGCGCTGGCACAGATCACGGACGACCTCGCGGCCGCATACGCCGCGCGCTCGACGGCCGCCGACGTACCCCCGGCGCGGCTCAGGGCGGCGGACGACGCCTACCGTGCGGCGGTGGAGCTGCAGCTCGACGCCGAGCTGCGGGCGTCGGACCCCGGCGCGCTCGCCTACTGGACCCGCCGGCTCGCCGGGGTCCACCGGCCGCAGGCCGCGCACGCCCCGGGCCCCACCGGCCGGGTCGCAGCGGCGGACGCCCGCCTCCCCGGCCCGCCGGACGCCGGTGCGGGCAGCGCCTTCCCCGCACTGCTGGACGCCTGCGCCGAGGCGGCGCGTGAGCTCTACGGCGAGGCGCGCCGGCCGCTGCTCGGATACCCGTGGGGCGGGCGGCCGTACGGCGCCGGTGACGTCCTCGGCTGCTTCCTCAACACGGTGGCGCACCTGGCCCCCAAGAAGGCCGCGGCCGACGTCTGGTGGGACGATCTCGACCGCGCGGACACCCCCTTCGACGAGGTGGTACGGGCCGTACGCGCCGCGGGCCAGGACTGGTACGGCGAGCTCGACGGCATGGTGACGCTCGAAGACCTGGGCCGGCGCCCCCCGCTGCGACTCGGGGACGCCGAGGGGCACGAGTTCCATGTGCCCGCCCGGCCGTCGCAGGCCCCGTTCGCCGTGTCCTTCTCCCAGGGAGACGGCCTCCTGGTCCGGATGGTGTGGCGCACTGACCTCTTCCCAGAGCCGCGCGCCATGGCCGCGTTCGGCCGCCTCACCGGACGGCTGGGTACCCCTATGCGGGCCCCATAGCAGAAGTGGGGTGCGCCGCCCGAGTCAGGGGCTGTGCGGGTCCGGTGAGCGCCCCAGGATGGGCGGTGCGGATGACGTGACGCCAAGAACGGGGAGTGACGATTCGGCATGTTGGTTCTGTCGCCTTCACAGGAGATCGTCTGGCTGCACGAACAGGTGCTGCCGGGGAGCCGGGCCTACAACTTCGTCGCGACCATCGACCTCGACGGGCGCCTGGACGAGACGGCCCTGCGCAGCGCGCTCGCGACAGCCGTCGAACGGCACCCGGGGCTGCGACTCGAACTGGTCGAGGAGCCGGGGCAGGCCCCGCGGCAGCGGGTGAGAGACGACTGCACGCCGCGGTTCAGGTCCGTGGACCTGACGGGAGAGGCGGAGCCGGAGGCGGCCTTCGAGATCCTGCTGCGTACGGAGGCCGTGACCCCGGTCGATCCGTTCGACGCTCCGTTGCTGCGCTGGTGCCTGGTCCGGCTCGGCGCCCGGCGGCATCGGCTCGTCCACGTCGAGCACCATCTCATCCACGACGGACACTCCTTCGCCCTGCTGCTGAACGACGTGTTCGGCACATACGACGCCCTGGTGCGCGGCACCACCGTCGAACTGCCGACCGGCCGCTCGTACGCCGAATATGTGGAGTCCGTGACCGCCCAGGACCGGCGGCGCGCCCTGGACTACTGGCGCGAGGAGCTGCGTGGCGCGGACTTCGGACTGACGCTGCCCGGCCTGGTCCGCAAGGACGCCGGCGGCGCCCGGGCCGACGGCCGGAACGAGGGCGGCCAGCTGCGGCAGCGGATCGGCCCGGAGGACGCCGAGCGGCTGCGGCAACTCGCAAGGGCCCAGGGGCATACGCCGTTCTCGACCCTGCTGACGCTCTTCGGCGAGTTGCTGTGCCGGCACAGCGGCCGGACCGAGATCGCCATCGGCACCGCGGTAGGCAACCGCCCGCCGGGCTTTGAGCGCACCGTCGGCATGTTCGTCAACACCATCCCGCTCCGGCTGAGTTCCGACCGCGGCGACCGGGCGCGGGCCGCGGTCGACGCCGCTACGGACACCCTGTTGCGGGCACTGCCGTACCAGAGCCTTCCCGTGCAGGAACTCACCCGGGAGCTCGGACTGCACAGCGGCGGGACGGACAACCCGCTCTTCCGCGTCATGTTCAGCGCGCATGACGCGCCGCTGCCGGAGATCGATGTGCACGGCCTCGACGTGTCGCTGCACGAGGGGTTCAACTCCGGGACCAGCCGGTTCGACCTCGATGTGGTGCTGATCCCCGACGACCGCCGCACCGTCGGCCCCCGGCATGGGCCCGCGGGTATGGAACTCGTCTGGGACTTCGACCGCGGCCTGTTCACCGAGGACACGGTGCGGCTCATCGCCGGGCGGTTCCTCGATCTGCTACGGGCCTACCTGCGTACCCCCGAGGAATCGCTCGCCCGGCTCGCGGCCGCCGCCCCGGCACCGGCCGCGGACCTGCAGGACCAGCCGTCCGTCACGGCCGCCACCGACGCCGTCCTCGACCCCCTGACCGGCCGTGCCGACGAACGCACGGCCTTCGTCTCCGGCGCCAGGACCCTCACCCGCGCCGAACTCTCGCAGGCGGTCGACACGCTGATCGCCCGGCTGCGGGACGCGGGCGTCACCGAGGGGCAGCCCGTCGCCTGCATCCTGCCGCGGGGCGAGCACGCCATCGTCGCGCTTCTCGCGTGCCTGCGCGGCAAGTTCGTCTACTGCTCGCTGTCCCCGGACGATCCGCCCGCCCGGCTGGAGTCCGTACTCCGGCGGCTGGAGCCGGCACTGGTCGTCACCACGGCGGAGACCGCCGCGGCGCTGCCCGCGGACCGGCTCCCGGTCGCGGTGATGGACCGGTGGACGGAGATACGGGCCGCGGCGGCCGAAACGTACCCGGGAATGGCGTACGTCATCCACACCTCCGGATCCACCGGCGTGCCCAAGGCGGTGCTGGTGAGCAGGCGGGCGCTGGCCTATCACGCACGGGTGACCGCCGACCGCTTCGGCCTGTCCGAGCGGGACCGGGCGCTGGTCTTCGCCCGGCCCTCCTTCGACGTCTCCCTGGAGGAGGTGCTGCCGCCCCTGCTCGCCGGCGGCTCACTGATCGCACCCCGCCCGGAGGTGCCCGTCGGGGCGGAGCTGGCCGCGCTCCTGACCGCACGGCAGGTCACCGTGGCCAACCTGCCGACCAGCTATCTGCTCGCCGTCCGCGACCAGTTGTGCGAGGTGCTGCGCGACGGGCGGTGGCGGCCGCGGCTGATCGTGCTCGGCGGCGAACGGCTGCCTGCCGACGTCCTGCGGCCACTGCTCGACGCCACCGACGCCGATGTCCGTAACGCCTACGGGGTGACAGAGGCCGCCATCACCTCCGTCGTCCACGACGTGCAGCGCCAGGATCTGATTGCCGCCGAGGTGCCGCTGGGCACCGAACTGCCGGGCACGGAGCTGCAGATACTGGACGACACCCAGTGCCCGCTGCCGCCGGGCGCGGTCGGCGAGCTGGCGATCGGCGGACCGGGGCTCGCCGAGGGATATCTGCGCGACAAGCCGGAGACCGACACGCGTTTCGTCGAGCCCGGCGGGCTCGGCGGCCGACGCCTGTATCTCACCGGCGACCTGGGGTACCGCGACGACCGGGGCAGGATCTGGTTCCTCGGCCGCCGGGACAACCAGATCAAGCTGCGCGGCCACCGGATCGAGCTCGAGGAGATCGAGACGGTGGCGACCGCGGAGACGGGAGGCATGCCCTGCGCCGTCGTGCTCGGCAGGGACGATGACGGCGAGCCGCGGCTCACCGGATTCGTGGAGGCGGCCGAGGAGCCGGACCACAGCGCCCTGCACGACGCCCTGACGGAACGGCTGCCCGGCGCGCTCGTACCCGGCCGGTGGGTCCGCCTCGACGCGCTGCCGCTGCTGCCCGGCGGCAAACCCGACCGCTGCGCGCTGCTGCGTATCGCGGACGGGCTGCGCCCGGAGCCGGCGTCTCCCGCGGCTGCCGGGAGTGGGGCCGACCCCGCCGTCGAGTGGCTGGCCGAGGGGTGGCGCAGCGTGCTCGGCCACGACCGGTTCGACGCGACCTCGCACTTCTTTCACGCGGGCGGGCACTCGCTGCTGGCCGCGCAGCTCGCGTCCTGGCTCGAACCCGTCCTCGGCCGGCGGCCCTCCCTGCGGGTGCTGTTCCAGCATCCCGTGCTCGCGGACCAGGCGCGCGTGCTGCGGGAGGCGGGGGCGTGAGCGTGACACCGGCATCCGTACTCGAGGACGGGCACCAGGAGCTGGTCAGGTCCTTCGAGTCGTTCCTGACCCGCGAAGTGGAGCCGCTCGCCGCCGAATTGCCACCGGACACCGAGATCCCGCCGACGGACCTGCGCGACCACGTCCGCCGCCGGTCGGCGGAGCTGGGCTTCTACGCGGGTGACTACCCCGAGGAACTCGGCGGCTCCGGCATGCCCTTCCTCGCCGTCGTCCTGCTGCACCACGCCGCGGGGCGCAACGGCAGCCTGCTGGCCCCGTACACACTGGCCGGCTCCGACGGCCCCAGCCCGCTGCTGCGGCACGGCACCACGGAACAGATCAAGCGTTATCTGGTGCCGCTGGTGCGCGGCACGGCCCTGCGCTGCCTTGCGATGACCGAGCCGCACGCGGGCTCGGACGCCTTCCGGCTGCGCACCCGGGCGCGGCCCGCCGATGGCGGCGGCTGGACGCTCTCCGGCCGCAAGACATTCGTCAGCAACGCCGACCGGGCCGACATCGCCATCGTCATCGCCGACGTCACGGACGTGGACGGGACACCGGCGAACGGGCCGGGGAGCGGGGGAGGGCCGACCGCCTTCATCGTCCCGATGGACGCCCCCGGCCTCCACATCGGACAGTCCTACCAGGGCATGTCAGGAGAGCCGCTGTTCGAGCTCGTACTCGACGGCGTCCGGCTGCCGGCCGACGCAGTCATCGGCGGCGCGGACGGCATTGGTTGCGCCGCGGCGGACGGCATGGAGAGCCTGACGCGCGGCCGCCTGGTGGTGGCGGCCATGTGCGACGGCATCGCCGAGTACGCCCTGCGGGCCGGCGTGGCATACGCCAGGGAACGCGAGGCGTTCGGTGAGCGCATCGGCTCCTTCCAGCACGTCCAGGAACACCTGGTGAGCACCCGCGCCGAGGTCGAGGCGGCCAAGCTCCTCACGCTCGCCTGCGCCAGGCTCGTGGACCAGGGGCAGGAGGCGCAGGAGAACGCCGCTATCGCCAAGCTGACCTCGTCACAGACCGCGATACGGGCCGTGGACCGCTCCCTCCAGGTGCACGGCGCCACCGGCTGGGTGCGCGGCCATCCGCTCGAACTCCGCTACCGGCAGGTGCGGATGATGACGATCATCGAGGGGACCACGGAGCTGCAGAAGGTCATCATCGCCCGCGCGATGGGCCTGCCCTGAACCCGCGCCGCCCGGACACCCGCAATCACCCCCGTGTCAGAGACCTGAACCGTTCACGAGCGGAGACAGCGTGAGCACCACATCACCCCACACGCCGGACAAGGCAGCCACATCACCGGGACAGGCCCTGCTCAGCGTCGAATACGGAGCCGCCCACGGGCGGGCGCCGGTCGGCCGGTCCGCCATCCTCGGCCGGTACGGCCACTGGGTCGAGAGAACACCGCGGGCCCCGGCCGTCATCGAGGCCGGCGGCGAGTGGAGCTACGGGCAACTGGACGCACTGGCGGACCGTATCGCCGCCGCGCTGCGCGGCCGGGTGGGACCCGGCGACCTCGTGGCCGTATCCCTGGAGCACTCGGCCGCCCTGGTCGCGGTCTGGGTGGCCGTCGCCCGGCTCGATGCCGTCTGCCTGCCCCTGGGCCCGCGCCCGGGGGAGCAGCGGCTGAACGCGGTGCTCGACGAGGTGCGTCCGGCCTGTCTCATCGGCGAGCGGACGCGGCTCGCCGGCCGGGCGGACGACGCGGCGCAGGCCGTGCCTCTCCCCGTGACGCCGCCCTGGGCCGACGCGGAGGAACACGACGGCACCGTCGCCGTGTTCCTCACCCCCGAGCGGCATCCGACGGTGCCGGAAGAGGCCTTCTACGTGGTCCTGACCTCCGGATCCACCGGCGGGCCCAAAGCCGTCGTGGTCGGCGGCGTCTCCTTCGACGCGCTGCTGCTCTGGTACTGCGACCGCACGGCGAGCGGCCCCGGCGACCGCCACAGCATGCTGATCGGCGGCGCCTTCGACCCGCACCCGAAGGAGGTGTGGGCCGCGCTGACCTCCGGCGCCGCCCTCGTCATACCACCGGAAACGGTGCGCTCCGACCCGCACGCGCTGACCACGTGGTGGCAGGACGCGGGCATCTCCCTGTCCATCCTGCCCACGCCGCTGGCCGAACTCGTCCTCGGCCGTCCCTGGCCCGCGCTGCCGCGGCTGCGCCACCTCGAGATCGGCGGCGACCGGCTGCGCAGCTGGCCGGCGCCGGAGGTCACCGCCCAGGTCCACAACGCGTACGGCCCGGCAGAAGCGACGGTGCTGACCACCGTGCACCGGCTGGACCCGGCGGCCGAGGACACCGGCGTGCAGCCGCCGATCGGACTGCCGATGGACGGCGCCGTCGTCTGGGTCACCGACGACGCGGGCCGCGTCGTGCCGCGCGGCGAGGCCGGGGAGCTGCGCATCGGCGGCACCTGCCTCGCCCTCGGCTACCTCGACAAGGGCCTGACCGCCGAGTACTTCGTGCCGCCCCCGGCCGGCGTCACCGGCACCGACCGGGTCTACCGGACCGGCGACCGGGTGCGCATGCGCGCGGACGGCGTGCTGGAGTTCCTGGGGCGCCTCGACGACCAGGTGAAGATCAGCGGCGTACGGATCGAACCCGCGGAAGTCGAGGCGGCGCTGGAACGCACCGCCCAGGTCGCCCGCGCCGTGGTGGTGCCGCAGCGCGTCCGCGGCCTGACCCGCCTCCTCGCCTTCGTCCAGCCGCTCCGGGACGCCGCGGCCCCCGACCCGGCACTTACGCTGGAGGAAGTGCGCGCCCTGCTGCCGGAGCAGGCGGTGCCGTCGTCCGTCGTGATCCTGGACGCCTTCCCGCTGGACGCCAACGGCAAGGTGGACCGCGCGGCACTGAGCGCCATGGCGCGGCCGCCCGAGCGCACCGCCGGGGCGGCACCCGCGCAGGAGGAGGCGTCGCCCGCCGACGAGAG
Source organism: Streptomyces sp. NPDC050759 (assembly GCF_044456945.1). Classification (NCBI taxonomy): domain Bacteria; kingdom Bacillati; phylum Actinomycetota; class Actinomycetes; order Kitasatosporales; family Streptomycetaceae; genus Streptomyces; species Streptomyces sp. NPDC050759. Next base: position 27,392 of record NZ_JBITGI010000025.1, read on the forward strand.
CGCCCTCGCCCCACTGGAGAAGAAGATCGTCGCCGTGACCCGCGACCTGCTCGACAACCCGGACCTGAGCCTGCACGACCACCTGACGGACGCCGGGATGACGTCACTCGTAGCGGCGCATCTGCTGCACGCGCTGGAGGAGCTGACCGGCGTCCGGTTCAGCGCCGCGGAGCTGCTGCGCCAGCCCGACCTGCGCGGCATCCTCGCCCTGGCCACCGCGCGGCCCCCCGCCGGCCTCCGCCACAACTGACCGCACTCTCACGGAGGTTCCAAGCCGTGCCCACATCCGCGTCCCGCGCCCCCGCCGCGAGCCACGGGATCCTCCCGCTCGTGCTGCGCCGCGCCCGTACCGACCCCGGTGCGCTGGCCGTATACGACGGGGAGACCGCCTTGACCTATGCAGACCTGGTGGCCGCCGCCCGCACGCTCGCTCTTTCGCTGCGGGCCCGCGGCGTCGCGCCGGGCTCCGCCGTCGGCCTGCTGCTGCCGCACTCGCCCCGCGCCGTGGTCGCCAAGCTCGCCATCTGGTGGGCGGGCGGCCACTTCGTACCCCTCGACGCCGGCTACCCGCCGGCCCGGGCGCGCATGATGCTGGACACGGCCGGCGCGGAACTGACCGTTGGCGACCGTGAGTTGGCGGCAGCTGCGGGCATCACCGCCGAGCGCACCCTGGTGCCGCCCGACCCGGCAGGACCGCACGGGGAGGGAGCGCCGGCCGCGGCGGGCAGCGAAGCGGAGAGCACGGCCGGGGAGCTGCCCGGGACGGGCGGTCCGGACGCGGTGGCTTACGTGATGTACACCTCCGGCTCGACCGGCCGGCCCAAGGGTGTGGTCCTCACCCACCGCGGGGTGGCCAAGCTGGCGGAACAGCCCGAGTACCTGGTGCTCACCGAACGCGACCGGGTGCTCTTCCACTCGCCGATGACCTTCGACGCGTCCGCCTTCGAGCTGTGGGCGGCCCTCGGCAACGGCGCCGCCGTCGTCACCTCCGGCGCCACCCGGCTCTCGCTGGACGCGCTGGTCCGGGACATCGAACGGCTCGGCGCCACCGTCGCCTTCTTCACGACGGCGCTCTTCCACCACCTGGCGGCCCACGACTCCCCGGTGTTCCGGCTGCTGCGCACGCTGATCGTCGGCGGCGAGGCGCTGTCGGGCGAGCACGCGCGCAAGGTGCTGCGCGCCTGCCCCTGGCTGACGCTGATCAACGCATACGGCCCCACCGAAGCCACCACGTTCACCAGCCTCCATCTGCTGCGGGACGGCGACTGCGACGAACCGCCGCCCATCGGACAGCCGGTGGCCGGTGCGACGGCACACGTCATGGACGAGGCAGGACGGCCGGTGCCCGCCGACACCGTCGGCGAACTGTGGATCGGCGGCCCGCGGCTCGCTCGCGGCTATCTGGGCCGGCCCGAACTCACCGCCGAGCGCTTCGTCGACCACCCCGGCGCCGGGAAGCTGTACCGCACCGGGGACCTGGTGTCCCAGCGATCCGACGGCACGCTGTACTTCCGCGGACGCCTCGACGACCAAGTGAAGGTGCGCGGCTTCCGCATGGAGCCCGGTGAGATCGAGTACGCGCTGCGCGCCCACCCGGACCTCGCCGACGCGGCCGTCACCGTACGGAGGCCGAGCCCGGACGACGCCCACCTCGCGGCGTTCTACGTACCCGCAACCGGACGGGAACCGGACCCGGCGTCGCTCCGCGACCACCTCAAGCAGCAGCTGCCGCCGCACATGATCCCCAGCACCTGGACACGCGTGGCCGAGCTGCCCCTGAACAACAGCGGCAAGGTCGACCGTCACGCGCTCGCCGAACTGCCCGCCCCCGGGGAAGCCGCCGCGGCCGGGACGGCAGCGCTCTCGCCGATCGAGCAGGCCGTCGCCGAACTCTGGAGCCGGGCCCTGGAGTCGCCGGTGACCACGGCGGACGCCAACTTCATCGCCCTGGGCGGCCACTCGCTGCTCGCCCTGGGCATCCTGAAGGACCTGCGCGCGGAACTCGGTGTCGATCTCACGCTCACCGAGTTCTTCTCCGCCGAGACCGTCGCGGACCAGGCAGGGCTGGTGGAGAAGGCGCTGGTGGAGGTGGCGGCCGACGACACCGGAGCGGAGCCGGGCCGGTGACGGGGGCGAGCGCCGCGGCGCGGCAGCGCGAGCTGCTGGAACGGGCCCGTAAGCGCCGCGCCGGCACCCGCGCGTCCGAGGCCGCGCGCACCGCGGCGGCGGCCGAGGACACCGGGCGCACGCCGCTGTCCGACGCCCAGCGCCGCATGTGGCTCATGGACCGGCTCGGACAGGGCGGCCCGCTGTACAACGTGCCGGTGGTGACCCGGGTCTACGGCCCGCTGGACCTGGACGCGCTGCGCACCGCCCTGACCGAGGTGCTGCGCCGCCACCCGGTGCTGCGCGGCCGATACGCGGAGGCGGACGGGGAGCCGTACCAGGAGGCGGCGCCGCTCGCGCCACCGCACATCGAGGTCGAGGACGCGGACCCGGAGACCGGCGCGGCCGCCGTACGGGCCGCGGCGGCCCGCCCCTTCACCCTCGCCGAAGGCACCGCCCCCCGGGTGCTGGTCGTCCGGCACGCCCCCGATCACCACACCGTCGCCCTCACCTTCCACCACATCTGTGTGGACGGCGAATCCCTCCCCGTGGTCCTCGGCGCCATCGGCTCCGTCTACGGCGACGTCGTCGCCGGACGGCCGCCCGCACCTCCCGGACCTGTGCCGCAGTACGCGGACTTCGTGCGCCGCGAGCGGGCCCACCGTACGGCGATCGAGGAAGGCCTGGCGTACTGGACCGGACGGCTCGAAGGCGCCCGGCCGGTGCCCCTGCCCGCGCCGCCGCCGAGGCCGGACGGTCCGCGGCGCGGCGACGGCGGCGTGCTGGAGGAGCCGCTGGAGCCCGGGCTGATCGGCCGGCTGCGGGCGGCCGGGGTGCGGCACCGCGCGACGCTGTACGCCTGCGTCCTCACCGCCGCCTTCGCCGCGCTGCGCGCGGAGACCGGGCAGGAGGACCTGGTGGTCGGCTGCGTGAGCAGCCTGCGGGACGGGCCCGGGACGCGTGATCTCGTCGGGCTGTGCGTCAACACGCTGCCCATCCGTGCCACGGTGCCCGCAGCCGGCACCTATGCGGAGCTGCTTGCCGGCGTACGGCACTCCCTGTTCGAGGCGCAGCAGCATCGCCGGGTGCCCTTCGACCTGATCGTGGAGCGGCTCGGCGCTGCCGTACGCGACCAGGACTCGAGTCCGCTGGTGAATGTGATGGCCGACATCCTGGCCGCGCCGCCGGCACTGCGGCTGCCCGGCGTACGTACCGAGGCTGTGCCGGTCGACCTGGGCACGGCCAAGTTCGGGGTCGGCTTCTGCGTCGCCGGGGTGGAGGAGGACGACGCGCCGCGGTGTCTGGTGCAGTACGACCGCGCGCGCGTGGGGACTGATACCGCGCGGGCCTTCCTGCGTGCCTTCAGCCGTGCGCTCAGGGCGCTCGCGGACGACCCGTTGTCACTGCCGGATCCACCCCGGCCGGACGCGGCCACCGCCACCCACGACGTGCCGCACCGGCCGCGTGACGAGAGCTCCGGGGCCCCCACCGCCCCCGGCCACCGGACCCGCGCCGTGCTCGACGTCTTCCGTGAGCTGCTCGGCGACGACCCTGGTCCGGACGACGACTTCTTCCTGCTGGGCGGACACTCACTCAAGGCCGTCAGGGCGGCGGATGGGCTGAGGGAACGGCTCGCGCTGCCGGTCACCGGCCTGGACGTCATGGAACACCCGACCCCCTCGGCCCTCGGCACGCTGCTCGACGAGCGCGCCCGGCAGCGCGACGCCGTGCGGCACGCCCCGGCCCGGCGCCCGGGCACCGCGACGTCCGCCGGCACGGTGCTGGTCACCGGGGCGACCGGCGGGGTCGGCGGATTCGTGCTGGACGAACTGGCTGCCCGGGGCATCCCCGTGCGCGCCCTGGCCCGCCCCGAGTCGGCGTACCGGGCCGCGGCCGCCGGCGCCGAGGTGTGCGAGGGCGACCTCACGGACCCGGCATCCCTGCGCGAGGCCATGCGCGGGGCCGACGCGGTGATCCACGCGGCAAGCACCTTCACGTCACCCGAGGTGGACCTCGCGGCCATGCGTACCCTCCTGGAGAGCTGGCGGCACGGACCGTTCGTCTTCGTCAGCAGCACCGACGCCTACGGCAGTGCGAGGGCCACGGAGGTCACGGCCGAAGTCGCGGCGCAGGAGCCGCTGACCCCGTACGGGCGGGCGAAGCTCGAGTGCGAGCGGCTGCTGCTGGGCGCGGCGGGCACCGGCGGGCGGGGCGGGGCGAGCGCCGTGCGTACCCCGATCGTCTGGGGCGCTCATGACCGGCTGCGCGAGCAATTGCGCCGGGGGGCCACCGGAGCATTGTTCCAGGCGGTGCGCGCGGGGAAGCCGGTGGAGCTCCCGGATCCCGGGCTGGGATGGTACGGGACCTCTTGGGTGCACGCGGCGGCGCTGGCCCGGGTGCTCACCGCCTGCGTCGCGGAACCGGCCGGCGGCACGGTCAACGCGGTGAGCGGCCACGTCACCTGGCATGAGTGGACCTCGGAACTCATCCGGCTCCTGGGCAGCGACAGCCGCATCAACCACAGGAAGCGACTCTCGCCGCATCCTGATGCACCCGACCTGCTGCACCAACGCCGCTATCTGCCCACGGGATTCGCCCGCGAACTGACACCACGCCCGAGAGAGAACTGGCAGGAAACGCTCGCCGCAATGTTGAAGCCCTGATCTTCCGGGAGGATTTTGTGCAAGAGTCCGCAGTAGGGTCACCGATACCGCGGGTGGCACTGCGCGAGAACGCGGCGGGGATCCTCGCACTGCGACGGGATCAAGTCGGATACCTGCGTGGAATGGTCGCGGCGCACGGAGACATATTCCGGATGCGCATGGGCGGATTCCCGGTCGTGATGGTGAATCACCCCGACTACGTCCAGGACGTACTGGTTAATCGCCATGAGAACTATGACAAGGAGAACTTCCTCTACCGGGCCGCGCGCGCGATCGTCAGGGACGGCATCGTCACCAGCATCGGCGGCGCGGAGTGGCAGCGGCGCCGCAAAATGCTGAATCCGGCCTTCCATCGGCCGAGCATCGCGCGGTTCGTCGATGTCATGACCGAAAAGACCGGTGACATGCTGGACGGATGGGGCCGAGCGGCGCCCGCTGAGGTAATTGACGTCAGCGCGGCGAGTTCGGGGCTGGCCCTGAAGATCGTGCTGAGTTCGCTTTTCGGAGCCGGTACCGGCGACGGGATACGGCGTTTCGAGCGGGCCTTTTTCGATGTGAACGAGATCGCGGGGAAGTTCTTCCGCTTCCCCTTTCCGCCTCTGACCTGGCGGACCCCCTCCAGGAACCGGCTGCGCGCCCGCATCGCGGAGATGGACGCGTTCATCCACGAGGTGATCGCCGCCAGCAGCAGGCCGGACGCGGCGCATGGCCTCGACCTCTTCACCTTGATGCTCGACGCCGTGGACGAGGAGACGGGGGCCCGGTTGACCGCCGAGCAGCTCGCCAGCGAAGTGATGTCCATGATCGTCGGAGGATTCGAAACCTCCAGCAACTCCATCGCCTGGATCTACCAGCAGCTCGCCGAGCATCCGGAGGTCCAGCGCAGGGTGCAGAGCGAGGTCGACGAGGTGCTGGGCGGGCGGCCGCCCACCTTCGCGGACCTGTCCCGGCTGGTGTACACCCGCCGCGTGGTCGACGAGACCCTGCGGATGTTCACGCCGGCGTGGCAGACCATGCGCCGCGCCGCGCAGAGTGACCAGATCGGCGGCTACCGCATCCGTCAGCATGCCAACGTCTACATCAACTTCTTCACCCTCCACCGGCACCCGGAATTCTGGCCGGATCCGGACCGGTTCGACCCCGATCGCTTTTCGCCGCAGGCGAGTGCCCAGCGGCCCCGGCACGCATATCAGCCCTTCGCCTCGGGGCCGCGCCACTGCATCGGGAAGCACTTCGGACTCGCGGAACTGCAAGTCACCACGGCCATGCTGGCGCAGCGGTTCCACGTAGAACAGCCTCAGAACCTGCCATCACCCGGGTTCGACCCGCTGCTCACGCTCCATCCCAAGAACGGCATTCACCTGCGGCTGCGACACCGTTGAGCGACCCGGAAGGACGTATGCGATGGCTCCCCCGAGAACACTTCCGACCATCCGGCCGGGTGACGGCAGCGGCGGGACGCTGGCCTTCAAACGCGACCAGCTGGCCTTTCTCACCCGCGGACTGGAGCGGCACGGAGACATCTTCCGGTTCCGCCCGCTCGGCATTCCCATGGTGCTGGTCAACCACCCGGACTACATTCGCCACATCCTGGTCGACGAGGCAGAGCGCTACGACAAGAACGCCTCTCTCTTCAAGGTTGTACGCCCGGTCCTGCGCAACGGGCTGATCGCCAACGCGGACACCTCCCACTGGCGCCGCCAGCGCCGCATGATGGCACCGCACTTCACACCGCGTGCCGTCAGCGCCTTCGTCCAGGGGATGACCGATGAAACCGCGCGCATTCTCAACCGCTGGGAGCGTGATTACGGTATCGGAGGCACCCTGGATGTCACCGATGAGATTGGTCAGCTCGCCCTGCGGATCGTCAACCGGTCACTGTTCAGCGCCGACGTCAGCGACGCGGCGCAGGCGTTCGAGCGAGCCTTCGGCACGGCCAACGCCATTCTCGGCGCCTTCTTCCGTTTCCCGTTCCCGCCACTCGGCGTGCCCACGCCGAGCCATCGTCGGCTGCGCCGTGCCATTGCCGACATGGACGCATTCGTCTCCGGATTCATCAGGCGCAGGCTCGCGGCCGACACGGCCCCCCCGGGCGAAGAGGCCGATCTGCTCACGCTCCTGCTCCACTCCGTGGACGAGGAGGACGGCGGCGGCATGGACCTGGAGCAGCTGCACCACGAGGTACTCAACATCTGCATCGGCGCCTACGAAACGACTACCAACACGCTGTCGTGGGTGTTCTATCTGCTGGCCCGCCACCCGGAGGCGGAAAAGCGCCTGCACGAGGAAGTGGACCGGGAACTCGACGGCCGCATCCCGGAGTTCGGGGACCTTCCCAAGCTCGCGTACACGCGCATGGTGGTCGAGGAGGCCCTGCGGCTGTATTCGCCGGCATACCAGTTCATGCGGCGGGCCACGACGGATGACGTGATCGACGGCTATCGTGTCCCGGCCGGCAGCAACGTGCTCATCAACAGCTATCTCCTGCACCGACACCCTGATTTCTGGGAACGACCGGCGGAGTTCAAGCCAGAGCGATTCACGCCGGAAGAGACGGCCAGGCGACCGAAGCACGTATACCTTCCCTTCGGCGCCGGACACCGTATCTGCATCGGAAAGCACTTCGCGCTGACCGAACTGATGCTGGTACTTGCCACGATCGCGCGCGGACATCGCCTGGTCATGCCCGATGGTGCGCCCGAGATTCACCCCGAGGCGCTCATCACGCTGCACCCGAAGGGCGGAGTACGGCTGCGTCTCGAGCAGCGGAGTTCACCGACGACAAGGATGAGACATGGCTATGGACAGCGAGACTGACATTGACAGCCCGTTCCCCTTCCGCATCAGCCCGTTTGTCGATGGCGCGCGAGCTCATATGACGAACTGGGTGCGGCAAACCGGCCTGGTGCGCCGGGCTTCCGCCGGACAGCGCTTTGAACGGGCGGACTTCGGCTGGTTCGCGGCGGTGGTGTACCCGGCGGCCACCGCTCCGAGACTGGACCTGCTGGCGGACTGGTTCGCCTGGCTTTTCCTGGTTGACGACCAGCTAGACGACGGCGAGTTCGGGCGCGACCCCGACCACCTGCGGACCGTCATCGGGCAGCTGCGTACCGTCCTGGAGAGCACCGATGGCCAAGTCGACCTCGGTGTCCGTGCTCCCACCGCCGTCTCCGCGCTCGCGGACCTCTGGCGGCGTACGGCCGTCCGAGCCACTGCCGAGTGGCGTCGCCGTTTCGTCCGGCATCTTGAGCTGTGCCTCAGCACGGCGGCCGACTGGGAAGCGGGAAACCGGCAACGGGCCGAGATACCGTCCGAGGATTCGTACATCGCCAATCGTCGGCATACCGGCGCCATCTATCCCTGCATGGACCTCATCGAGATCGCCGAGGGCATATCGATACGGGACGACCTGCACCGCAGTCCGGAGTTTACGGCTGCCCTCGACGCTGCCTGCGATGTCGTGTGCTGGACGAACGACGTGTACTCGCTGGAAAAGGAGCGTTCGCTGGGTGAGGTGCACAATCTCGTATATCTTGTGCAGCATCATCGAGGACTCGACCCGCGCTCCGCGCTCGACCATGTCCACCGCGCGATAGAACGGCAGACGGAGCGGTTTATCGAGGCGGAGGCGCGTGTACTGTCGACATATCCAGAATTCGCTGCCGAGCTGAAGATGTGCCTCGCGGGCATGCGCTCCTGGATGCGCGGAAACCTCGACTGGTCCCGGCAGACGAAACGCTATCTGCCCCCGAGCGATACCGGGGCGGCGGCACCGGAGCATTATCTCGAAACGCGCCTCGTGGAGGTCGAGCGATGACATCGGCAACTCGTCCGGACACCCGGGAAGCCTGGGAGCTACTGCGCAGGGCTCGCGAGGTGACCGGCCCGGAGCTGCGCCGCGTCGTCGGCGGGCTGCCCGAGCCCGTGCGGAAGGTGGCTCAGTACCACTTCGGATGGCGAGATGCGTCGGGCAATCCAGCACCGGGCGACTGGGGGAAGGGGGTACGCGGTGCTCTGACCCTCGCCAGCGCGCAGGCCTGCGGCGGCGGCACCGAGGAGGCGATCCGCGCGGCCGTCTGCGTGGAACTGGTGCACAACTTCTCGCTGCTGCACGACGACTTGATGGACAACGACCGCCTGCGCAGAGGGCGCCCCACCGCATGGGCACTCTTCGGTGATGCCCGGGCGGTGCTCGCAGGCGATGCTCTGCTGGCCACGGCGCTGAACGTGCTGATCGCGGAGCAGCCCTCGAGCATGGCCGCCGTCCGGGAGCTGTCCGAGACGCTGCTGGGACTCATGGCCGGGCAAGGAGCGGACCTGGCCTCCGAGGCACGTGACGACGTGGCACCGGAGGACTGGCTGCGCATGGCCGCCGGGAAAACCGCGTCTCTGTTCGCCGGAGCGTGCGCGATGGGAGCGCTGGCGGTGGACGCCCGACCTGACCAGGTCGCGGGAGCGCGCGCCTTCGGTCATCATGTCGGGCAGGCATTTCAGCTGACGGATGATCTGCTCGCCATCTGGGGGGACAGCGATATCTCGGGGAAGCCCGTGGGTGGGGACCTCCAGCGGCGGAAGCAGTCGTTTCCCGTGGTGGCAGCGTTGATGAGCGGGACCGCGGCGAGCCGTGAACTCGCGGAGCTGGTCGGCGGTGGAGCGCCGCTGTCACCGGCGGAGATACACCGGGCCACCGTGCTGATGGCCGAGGCGGGCGGAAGGGAGCTGACCCGCCGGGAGGCCGCCCGGCACCGTATCCTCGCCCTCGGCCAACTGACTTCGTTGGCACCGGAGCCGGAAGGCCGGCGGATCCTGGAATCTATCGCCCACTTGGCCACCCACCGCGAGCGCTGATGCAGCGAGCGGTTCCACTGACCTTCCTGCGCAAAGAATCACGTCGGCGAAGGCGACCTGGAATTTTCTGGCCGGTGACCCGTCGGGTCCGGATGCGAGCTGAACCACTCGCCGGGCAGGGAGCGGTCGATGAGACCGGGCCCCGGGGTGCCAGCGCGAGGGAGATGCCCAGGATGACGCGAACCTTGATCACTGGCGGCCTGGTCATCACGGCCACCGACGAGATCTACGCAGACGTGTTGATCGAAGACTGGCAGATCGCCGCGTCCCATAAGGAGAAACGGATGGCTCGTAAGGCCCTTGGCCAGCAGGGCTGTTGGTGTTGGTGGGGCCTGGTCGGCCCCCCTCTCTGGCCCCTCGTCGGGGCAGAGGTCCGGCGCGGAGGCATCCAGGCGCAGTTGACCAGGGTCTGATGGCGGCGGATGGCGCGGTCGGAGTGGACTTGGAAGTCGGCCCAGCCGAGTTCGTCCTTGATCTGCTAGTAACTCTGCTCGATCCACGGCCGCAGTCCGTAGAGGCGCACGATCTCGGCGAGGCCGGCCGGCGGGTGCAGGCCGGTGGCGGCGTGGGGTGCATCAGGGTGGGGCAGGTTGGTGGCCAGGTACCAGGCGGCCTTCTCCGGCAGCCGGGCTGGGTCGGTGGTGGCCACGACCAGTCGGCAGGGAGAGTCGGGTCCGTAGCCGCCCAGGCGGGCATCGGCCGCCCACCAGGTCTCGGTGTGCCCCTCGCGGAAGTGCCGCTCCACGGGTGTCCAGTCACCGGGACGCTGGGCATCACGCCAGGTCAGGGCGCGGGCGGCCTCAATGGGAGTGGGCGGCTGGTCGGCCCGGGCCCACCGCAACAACGGCCTGCGCTCCGCCCGGCTGGAGAAACACCGCCTCGCCTACCGCCGCCACTCCGCATTCCACGCGGCCGAGCGGGCCGCCGGAGGCACGCTTCTCCTCGACGAGCACTTCCGCTGCCACCCGGACATCGCCGCTGTGTCCAACGAACTCTTCTACGAACAGGGCCTCACGGTCCTCACAGACGCCCGAGGCCGGCCGTCCTTGCCGAGGCGATCCATCTTCTGGTCTCACGTTCCCGGGCGAGCTACCCGGCCACCGTACGGCAGCTCCTGGGTGAACTACGACGAGATCAGACAGGTGGACAGCTTCGTACGCACGCTGCTGGAACAGCTTCCTGAGGACGCCACCATTGGTGTGGTCACGCCGTTCAAGCCGCAAGCCGACGAACTCCGCGCCCAGCTTCGGCAATACGACCAGCAACGCGTGCGCGTCGGCACCGTGCACACTTTCCAGGGAGGGGAACGCGACGTCATGGTCTTCTCCCTCGTCGCAGGCGAGGGCATGCACGCAGGCGCCATCGGCTGGGTCCACCGCCGGCTCAACTTGTGGAACGTCGCCATCACACGCGCCCGCAGCCACCTCATCGTGGTCGGAGACATGAACCTGTGGCGCGAGCGGGGCGGTGTCGCCGCCGAGCTCCTGAACGCTGCCACCACAAGCGGCCCCCGCGGCGACGACCGCGAAGCAGGCGACCTGGTCCGGCGCCTCTACCAGGCCATGTCAGCACAACCCGGAACGACAGTGGCACTCGGCGAAAGCATCAACGGGCACCCGGTCGATGTACTCGTGCGGCCCCCCGGGCTGCCGGCCCACACGCGGTCCTGCTCGATTCCGGCCCGGACGACGGCGCTGACGAAGCACGCCACCTGCGCCTGATGCTGCGCCGCCGTGAACTCCTGGACAGCGGTGAACAAGGCGGCCAGGCCCTGCGCTACCCGGCATGGAGGCTCTACGACACCAGCACCGGCTGACCCAGAGGCGCTCCTGCAGTACGGGTTACCTCCCGTAAGCCTGCTTCCAGCGTGCCCGGTGACGTGCGTCCCCCTGGCCGCGACCGTTCACACTGCCCAGCGACAGCAGGGACGTGCCGTTGTTCCACAGACCAAGGTGATCGCGGTGCACGGCGAGAATGCCATGCTCCACCGCGAACTTCTCCGACGGCCCGCTGAACCTGGTGGTCGTCACGAACACGGCCACATCGGCCTGGAAGTGCACCTTGGCGCCTAGCAGGTCACGCAGCTCACGACTGGCGATGGTGCTGGTGGGCGCGTACCGCTTGCGCTGGACCACCATCGTGCGGCTATCCGGCAGACGCCCCACGACGTCGGCACCGTTGTCGTGTGAACCACCGACTCGGCGTACTGCGGTGCACCCGTCCCGCCGGCACAGCGTGGCGACCAACTCCTCGGACTCGGTCCCGCTCATGGCATCCAGCTTTGCCAAGGTCCTACGTCGGACATGCACCGCGTCTTCGTGGCGCCACCGACCGTCCCCGGCTCGCAGCCTCCTGTCCGTACGCCCCAACCACCAGCCCACGAACCCCACACCGCCCAGGACCGCGAGTGCCGTGGCATAGGGCCACACGGCTGTCCCGAAGACCGCTGACGCGATCACCGGTCCGCCACCACCGAGCGCAACCGGCTTCACTGCTGACGTTCGCCAGCGACGTGTAGTCGAGCCCTGTTGACGCCTAGCAACTAACCCCGCCTCCCCCTCAACCGTCCCTGTCGTGAAGTCTGGACAGCCCAGGACAAGTTGAGAAGAGCACGACTCGGCCACGGCGGAATTCCGCGTTGTATTGGGCAGGCAGTCCGGGCTCACTCGGCAGTTCGTTGGCGGCTCGTTCTGCGGGAGGGCGGGCTCTGGCCGCCCAGGATGCGCCCCCCGTGCAGGCGCACGGGGGGCATCGACGGCGACGTTGGCGGCAGTCGCTGCCGGCGTTCGTCCCAACGGCACCAGCTCACAGCGGGACCGAGAGGGCGTCACTGCCGACAGGTGCGGTGGTCGCAGGGGAAGGCCGCTTGCTCAGCCTTGCGTCAGTCACCGTGGCCGGTCGAGCTGATCAGCGCTATCAGGACAAGGAGGCAGGTGGTGAGGGTGATGACCTGCTCGGCGCTCCAGCCCTGCTGGATGGTGAGGGTGATCACGGCGGCGGTCACGTAGGGCCATGAACGGCGGTGCGGCTGCGGAGAGTTGGGCTGTGACATGCCGGGCTCTCCAGGGGGACGGGTGCTTTGCTGGAGACCCACGGTCATCCATGATGGCGTTGTTCCCTCGAATCGAACATGATTGCCGCAGGTGAACACTTGTATATCGGGGACAACCCTGGGGTTGTTCCTGGACAAGCCTGAGACGGGGGAGTGGATGGGGCGGCCGCTAGGGGCGTTAAATGGCCGGACGGAAGAGGCCAACGAGTTCGCCCGCTGGTTACGCAGGATCACCACCAACGTGACGGTGCGGTCCCTGGAGGAGGACTTCCCCTACGGCAAGTCCTCGTGGAGCGGGTTCCGTGACGGCAGCCGGCTCCCGTCCCCGGATCTGGTCAAGCAGGTCGCTGAGCGCTACCTGCGCGAACCTGCCATGCGCACACGCCAGTTGGAACAGGGGCTGCGCCTGCTGACGGCCGCTCAGCAGGCCGCGAAAGATCTGGAGGACAGGACTGCCCCGAGTAGCCAGGACCTTTCGGCGCTGCTGGCGGCCAAGTAGGGCAGCGCCTCCAGCCACTGGCCGTGCGACGCCTCCGGAGCGGCCCGTCCGCGACCGACCCTCGTCTCGTCCAACCCGCCCTCCCGCCTCCGTCCGCACCCCTACCCTGGGCGAGGACGGCAGGTGGGGGAGCGGCAGGGGGGGGACCGTGGGCGAGGGCGTCGGTGTGGTCGGGCAATTGTTCTTCGGGCGGGACGACGCCGAGAACGATCTGGTGGACGGGCTGCTGAACGGCGCCGTCTTCCGGCCCAACTATGCCTACCGGGAGGTCCTCTCAGGGCGGAAGTCCCTGATCATCGGCCGCAAGGGCGCCGGCAAGAGTGCCATCTGCCGACGACTGGCCGCTCCGGACGGCCACCCGGGTGCGTGTGTGCTGATCACCCCCGACGACACCGCCGGAGACGAGATCCGGCGCTTCGAACTCCAGGGGGTCACCGCCGACACCGCCAAGTCACTGATCTGGCGGTACGTCCTCGCCGTCCACGCGGCCCGCCATCTGACCCTGCACGCTCGCGCCGCCCACGGCCGTCGCCCGCCACCGGCGGTCCGCGCCCTGCGCGTCTTCTTGCGCACGAACGGTGAGTCGGACGACGCACGCCTCTACGACCGGCTACGGCGCGGCGCGAGTGGGCTCCAGTCGGCCAATCTCTCCCTGAAGGCGTTCGGCGTCGAGGCCGCCCTTGGGGTGAACGGTGCCTCCGAAGGGGCACGGGCCAGCCGCCAGTTGGAGGTGCTGGAGGACGGGGTGGCCGCCGCTTTCACCGCTCTCGGCTGCGCGGCAGTGCACCCCCCGCTGCTATTCCTCGTCGACCAGCTCGAACAGGTGTGGACGGTCGACGCCGACAGCCACGCCCTGGTCACCGGCCTCCTGCTCGCCGCCAAGCATGTGACGGGCCGCTACGGCCGGGCCGTACGGACGGCCCTGTTCATCCGCGCCGACATCTACGACACCCTCGACTTCAGCGACGGAGACAAGTTCCACAGCGACGAGATCCGCATCACCTGGACCCACGACGGACTCAAGGACATCGCGTTGGCCAGGGCCCGCGCCTCACTCGGCGCCGAACTCACAGTCGCCCAGCTGTGGGAGCAGCTCTTCCCGCCGAGCGTCCGGGGCGAGCCGACCGCCGAGTACCTCTTCGCACGCGCCCTGCCGCGCCCGAGGGACGCGATCCAGTTCCTCAACGCCTGCCGGAGCGTGGCCGACGAGCGGGGCGGGCTCGCCATCACGGAGGAGGACGTCCTCGCGGCGACCGAGCGCTTCTCCCGCTGGAAGCTGCAGGATCTCGCCAAGGAGTACCTCGTCAACCATCCCTTCCTGCGGTCGCTGTTCCCGCTGTTCGCCAACAGCGGGTACGCCGTCACCCGGGAGCTGGTCGAGACCCGGTTCGAGGCGCGCAGGGAGGCGCTGCACGAGGAGTTTCCCGCCTACACGGACAGCCTGACCCCGCAAGGAGTGATCGACGTGCTGTACGGGGCGGGCTTCCTCGGCGTGTGGCGAGGCGACGACGTCGTCTATACCGGCGGGATCCACGCGCCGCCCGGCCCCGGGGAGGACGAGTTCCATGTGCATCCGTGTTTTCGGCCCGCTCTCAACAGCCTGGGGCCCGGGCGGGGCGCCCCGGCAGGGGGCGTCCGGCTGAGGGGAGACGTGGACGAGGCCTGCGAACGTCTGCGGCGGCTGCTGGATCGGTCTCCCCTCCCGATGCCGGCGCACACGGAGACACTGAACCAGATCCTGTCCATCGAGACGGAGGCCCTTCGGCGCAGAACGCGGGGCCGTCATCCCACCTCGGCTCAATTCGCCGTCGTCGCCGGGCGGTTCGAGGTCCTCGCCGACGAGCTGGCTCGGACGGGACTCGTCGGCCACCCCGTGACCCGGCGTCTGCAGGACGAGGCGAGGGCCCTGCTCCGCACGTCCGGCGGTGCGGTGGGCAGCGGCCAGGGATCGAGCTCGGGGGGCTGACGACTCGGGGGCTGACCACGCCACCTCAATACATCCGCGTCACCGCTCCCGAAGCCTCCTCCGGTGGCGGGGTGCGCCGCTGCCAGTCCTGTGCCAGCTCCGTGGGGAAGCGGCGTCCGCTGCGGGCCAGCACGACCCCCTCGGTCAGTTCCAGTTCGTCGCCGCCGCGGAACTCCCGCCGGGCATCCTTGCCGATGTCCTGCCACTGCCCGGTGCCCGCCTTTCCGGCGGTCGGCCGCCAGCGGGTGCCGTAACTACTCAGGTCCTCGACGTGTACGACACCTCCCGTGACCTGGAGTTCCACGTGTGCCCGGCTGATGCCGGCGGCGCGCTCGTCGGGCACCAGGCCGTGCAGGGCGATGCCGTCGGGTCCCGGGCGGCGGCCGATCCGTACGGTCGAGCCGTCCTCCAGCGTGAAGCGGGCCAAGCAGGCGCCGTCGAGCATCAGCTTCACCTGCGCCGTGGCGGTGCGGGGCCCGTCGTCGACCAGTGCGAGGCTGTGCAGGTCGCAGGTCGGCACGCCGCCGCGCATGCGGGGCAGCATGACGGACGATCCCTTGCGGGTGTCGTAGAGCGTGCATCGGCGGTCCGGGCAGCGCCAGTTGCGGCGGACCACCTCGGAGCGGGGGGCGCGCCGCGGCCCGAGCAGGCCCTGCTTCTTCAGGACCGTCTCCTCGGACTTGCGGGAGATCTGCGCGTCGCTCGCCACGCCCATGTCCAGGGGCCTGAGTCGGACCGTGCCGTCGGGTCCGGGGACCGGCTGCAGGAAGTCGTCGGTGTTGCCCTGGAGGAAGGGGAACTCCACGCGGGCGTCCCGGTAGTAGTCGTAGGTGATGACGGGGATGCCGGTCATCTCGCACAGTTCCAGGACGCGCCCGTCGGCGTCCTCCAGCTCTTCGACGAGGCCCCGTCGCACCCAGTCCCGCAGTATGCGCACGTCCGCCGGATCGTTGAACTCGTCGCGGCCGCCCGCGCGCAGACTGCGGTCGGCCACCAGGAACAGCTTGACGTCCGGGTCGCGGGCCAGCTCCGCGGCGGCGTCGACGACCAGGGTCAGCCGGCGCAGCGAGCGCAGACCGGGTTCTCCGATGTCCCTCCGGCGGACGACGGGTGACAGGTCGACGAGGAAGCATGCCTCCTCGAAGTCCGCCGTCAGGTGCTTCTCCACAGGTTTGCCCCGTTTCCCCGAAACTGCCCACGCGGCGGGCTGATGTGATGTTAATTACCTTACGACGGGCCATTATTGGCGATACGCGTAGCGCGTGGACACCCGTTGGAGAAACGGGTGGGCCGGTGTGGGCGAGCTGGACTTGAACCGTGGGGGCGCTTGTGTCCGAGTGGGGTTCGTTCGTGGACGAGTCGCCGTCGTCGGGAGGCGGTCCGCCGTCGGCTCCGCCCCCGTCGTCTCCGTCGGCCGCGGACCACGAGTGGGGATTCTACGAACCGGAACCCGAACCCCAGTCCCGACCCGGGACCGGCCGGTCGCCCTCGGCGGCCGTGGACGCGGATCCCGGCTGGGGCTTCGACGACCCCTCCGCCGCGAGCGCACCATCGCCACCCTCCCCTCCGACGGGTGTACCGACGCCCTCGCCGGAGGTCGTCGCGTCCCTGTTGACCGTCGGCGAGACCCTGTGGGCCCACGTCGACGGCCCTGTCGCGGTCCTCGGCTCGGGCTGTCCCGTCACCGCCGTCTACGACGGCGAGCCCGACGGCTTCAGTGGGTGGCGCCCGGTCACAGTGGTCGACCCCGGCAGTCTCACCGTGCGCCCGGTACCGCTGTCGCTGGGCGAACCGCCCGTCGGTGCCGCCACGTCCGTCGCCGAGCTCTACTCCGACCTCGAGCCGTCGTCCGCGACCGAGCCCCGCCGGGCGGCACCCTTCCCGGTCGGTCAGGGGCCCGACCTGGAGGCCGTGCTGAGCCGGGCGGTGGCGGAGGAACGCGAGCGGGTGCGCGCGGAGGCGGCCGCCGCGGCTCATCGGGCTGAGGCGCAACTCAACTTGGCGAAACGGGAGTTGGCGGAACGGACCGAGCTCGCCGAACGGCATGCCCGGATGCGCGAGGAGCAGGCGCAAAGCGAGGTGCGGCGCACCCAGCAGGAGGCCGCCCAGCACGTGTCCGCCGCCCAGGCGCAGATCGCCGCGGCCCGTGACCAGTTCACCCAGGCCCAGCAGCAATGGCAGCTCCGGGCCCGGCAGGCGGAGGCCGAGCAAACCCGCCTCACTCGCGAGCTGAACCGGGCGAAACGCGCGGGCGTACAGCACCTCGTGCTGGTCGGCGTACTCGCCGTGCTGGCGGTCGTCCTGACCTTCGTACTCAAGGGGGCGTGACGCGATGGAGTCACCGCTGAGCGGAACCCCGGCCGACGAGGACACCTCCGAGACCTCGGAGGCCTCAAGCACCTCCGACACCTCGACCACCTCGACCACCTCAAGCACCTCAACCACCTCTGACCCCGAGGACACCGTGGAGACGCCCCTGCCGCCGGAACCGGCCCAGGAAGCCGACACGGACGAGGACGCACTCGAGTTCACGGCCGTCGCCGTCCCTGAGATCGCCGTGCGCTGGAACCAGGAACTGGCGCCGACCCTGCGGGACGGCATCGTCGAGCACGACAGCCTCGACCGTGCCGACCTTCTCGACGAACTGCCCTCGCTGTGGCCGACGGTGGACGCCGCCCTGGCCCGGGTCGGACCCGGCTGCCTGGTCACCGAGTCCGTACGGCACGACATGTACGAGGGCTGGCAAGTGGCCGCGTTGCCGCGCTACGACCTGGACGGCGGCATCGAGCTGCGGGACCGGCGCGACGGAGCACCGCAGCCGCGGGACCGGCGCGCCCTCGTGCAGGCGCTGGTGGACGCGGTCGCCGACCGGCCCTGCCTCGACCTGCGGGACGCCCTGAACCTGCTCGACGTGTTCGCTGGCACTTTCCCGCCCGGCCTGGACGCAGTCTGCCGCCGACTGCTCGGCCACGACCTGCGCCAGGGGCTGGCCGTCGGCATGGCGCCGCTGCACGAGGCCCTCGGACGCCGTGCGGCGGGCCGCGTCTCGGCCACCTGCTACCAGGAGAGCGCGGTGGGCTCCCGCAAGGCCAAGGGCGACCCGGCCACCGACAACGAGGACGCGGCCGGCGCCGTGCGCGGCCCGTCCGGCACCGTGCGCTGTGCCGTCTTCGACGGCGTGACGGGAGACGGCGACGGCTCCGGCGCCAGGGCCTCCCGGGCCGCGCTGGAGCAGGCCACGCGCCGCTGGGCGAGGGAGGAGGACCTGTCGCCGCGGGAGCTGGTCGCCGAACTCGACGCGGCCGTCGGCCGCGCCACCGAAGGCAGCGCCACGGCCGTCCTGGCGACCGTACGCCCGGACGGTACGGCGTCGGTGGTGTCCGTCGGCGACTCGGAGGCCTGGCTCGTACGACCGCTGCGCACCCCGCCGCGCGACGAGCCGCACGGACCGGCCCGGGGCCGCGAACTACCGTACGCCGCCTGGAAACTGACTCCGGCCCACACCGGCTACGCCGAGCTGCTGCGGGGCAGCCCGGACGCCGAGGGCGAGGAGTCCTCGCTGGTCAACTTTCTCGGCGGGGGCGGTGGCCTGGGCCGATGGGCCCACAGCATCGTCGAGCTGGCCCCGGGCGACCTCCTCCTGCTCGCCTCGGACGGGGCCACGGAATCGGAACGGGAGCGCTGGTTCGGAGCGGTGCTCGCCGAACTGGCCACGCAACTCGACGCGTCGGGGCGCCCGCCCGCCCCCGCGCTCGCCGCCGCTCTCGTCCAGCGGGCGGAGGCTCTGGGCGGCTGGGACAACGCCACGGCACTGGTGTGTGCGATCGGAGAGGCGAAACACGTATGACCGAGGACATCAAGATCGCGGCCGACCGCCACGAGGCACACATCGGCGAGGAGTTCGTGGTGTCGATAGCGCCGCCCGTGCTGCGCCGCACCTCGCGGGTCAGCGACGGCGTCGCCTACGTCCTCGCCGTGGACGACAGCTGGTCGATGGCGATCAGGGCCGACTCCAAGTCCGAGGAGTTCGCCGACGAGAGCGACCCGGACGACCTCAGCCGCAAGGACGTGGCGCATTCCGGCGTCCGCGAACTGGCGACCGCGCTGCCGCACGGCGCCCGTGTCGACGTGATCACCTTCGCGCAGAACTCCGGACTCCGCTTCTCCGGCACCGCGGGGGAGCTGCTGCGCAAGGGCAGCTGGGACGGCAACCCCGAGAACGAGCGCGGCTGGACCAACATCGACGGCGCCCTCCACAGCGCGTACGAACGACTGGAACAGCATCGGGCGGGCTCCCGCCGGGTCGTGCTGCTCAGCGACGGGCTGCCCAACTTCGGCGAGACCGATCCGGGGCGACTGGCCGCGATCGCCCGGGATGCCGCCGACCGGGAACTGCACACCGACGTCATCGGAATCGGCGCGGGCGCCGACTACGAACTCCTGGCGGGGCTCACGACGACGGGGAGGGCCGATCACGTTGCCTCGCGGACCAATGCCGCCGACGAGATGAAACAGATCGCGGCGCGCCTCGCGGCGCACGGC
Organism: Streptomyces sp. NPDC050759; assembly: GCF_044456945.1. Classification (NCBI taxonomy): domain Bacteria; kingdom Bacillati; phylum Actinomycetota; class Actinomycetes; order Kitasatosporales; family Streptomycetaceae; genus Streptomyces; species Streptomyces sp. NPDC050759. Next base: position 47,068 of record NZ_JBITGI010000025.1, read on the forward strand.
AGAGACGTGGTGGTGGGCAGCGGCGAACTGTCGCTGGAGATCAACCCGTACTTCCAGGTGCTGGGCGTCTACCAGATCGATCCGACCCGCCGCCGGCTCGACGGCGTCCTGGCCGACGGTGGCGGACGGCGCCCCAGCGAGGTCCACCTCACCCTGGGTGCCATCGCCGAGGGATACGACGGCCAGCCGCTCTACGCGCTGAAACTCCGGGCGCCCGGGCGGGTCAGCGCGGGATCGGTCCCCGTGCTCAAGGCGACCGGGCGGGTCGGATCGGGGTCCGAGGCGAGGGAGTTGACCCCGGGGAGGTTCGAACTGCGGACGGTGAACAACCCGTTGGCGCCGAACATCCGGCCTGAGTACGCGCGCGCCGTCGCGGCCGCCGATCTGGACCGGGAGATCAACGACCGTGCTGCCGCGGCCGGCTCGGACGGTGAGCGGCAGCGGATCTTCGAAGAGGGCGTGGAACGTGCCCGCCGCATCCAGGCCCCCGATCTCGCGGCCGCCTACCAGCAGGCGAGCGGCGGTCTGCGGGAGGGTCTGCAGACGAAGGACGTGCTCAACGAGTCGCGTGCGACATCCAGCCGCAGCTCCACCAGGAACAAGCGGGACTGGTTCCAGGACATCCCGGTGGAGATGCCGGACGAGATCCGGGCCCGCCGCCGGCGACGCAGCCTGGACGATGACGATGACGACGACGCGGGTGCGTACGGGGGCGCGGCAGCCGGCAGCCCGTACGCCGGGAGTTCCTACGGCGGCGCTTCGTACCGCGACGGCGCCTACCGTGACGGCGCCCACGGTGGCAGGTCCGGAGGTGACCCGTACGGCGATCCGTACGGCGGAGACTCGCACGGCGAGGCCTCCGGCGGTTCGTACGGCGACGGCGCGGACGCGCCCACCCGGCCCCCGGCGCCCGGGCAGGGTTCGGCATGAGCGCTCCCGGCGTGATCATCGACGCCTCCAACGTCGCCGCGACCAGAAAAAGGCCCTGGCCGTTCTCGCGGGTCGTCGACGTACGGGAGGCCTGGATGCGCCACAACCCCGGTACCACTGCCGTGGCCGTCCTCGACGCCAGCGTCCGGCCCGTCCTCGACGACCAGCACCTCGTCGAACTGGCCGAACACGAACACTGGCTGGAGGTCCACCAGGGCGACGCCGACGACCGGATCCTCGCGCTGGCCGACCAGTTCGACGCCGCCATCGTCTCCAGCGACAACTTCCGCTACGCGCGCCGCGAGTACGCCTGGCTCCAGGGCAACGGGTCGCGCGTGTGGAGCGTGCGCAGGATGCGCGGGCAGATCATGTTCAGCCCCCGCCAGCTCGGCGTGGCCAGCGACGAGGAGATAGAGCGCGACCGGCAGAAGAAGCTGACCAAGGCGGGCCTGCTGCGCCAGGACGCCGAGGAGCGGTTTCGCTGCTCCTCCGGGCCGGGCGGCTGTCTGCGCGGCGGCGAGGTGCTGCTGCCCCGGCAGGTCAACAAGGACGGCACCCGCTGGTACTGCCTCTCCTGCGGCTACGAGGCGGTCGAGATCATCGCCGAACCGCCCCTGCTCGACGACCTCGACGGCGGGCCCGTCCAGGTGACGGTCCAGCACAGCTACTCGGTCCGGCGCACGATCACCGTGCCGTCCGACGGCCTGACCCTGGGCCGGGCCACGCGCAGCCGCCCCGGCGTCACCGACGTCACCGAGGGTCTCGGCCGGGACCAGGCCGACGAGATATCCCGCACCCATGTGCGGATCTTTCTGGACGACGACGGGAAGCCGCTGGTCGAGCACGTCCCGGAACAGGACCAGAACGCCTCCTTCCTCAACCCGGAGCTGGACTTCGCGGGTCGGCCCCAGTCCGGCCGGCTCGCCACCGCACTGCCGTACGCCTTGGAGGACGGCGACGAAGTGCACCTCGGGCCGGGCACGGTCCGGCTGCGCATCGGTTTCGGGGGGGATCAGTGAGCGGGTTCACACCGGGCTGGATCCAGGCCGAAACCGGCGACGAGCACGGCTCGCCGCGCAGGGCCTGGATCCCCGCCGACTTCGGGGCGGACGGCAGGTTCGTCACGCGTGACCTGCTCGCCATGGCGGGGCAGGGATACATCGTGCTCGCCAAGGACCGCTGGTCCGGCGGCGAGGTCGTGATCAAGGGCATGTGGTGGTCGGAGACGGCCCTGGACGACCCCCGCCTGGTCCAGAACGCCCTGTCCGTCCAGCAGGCCCAACGCCGGCAGGGGCTGAAGGCCGTCCGTCAGGCCACCCAGCTCACCCAGCAGTGCCCGGTCGTCATCAGCGTGGAGTCACAGCCCTCCCCGTCCCTGACGGCCGCCGGCCGGCATCCGGATCCGGTCCCGCCCGAGAGCTTCCTGGTGCAGCAGTTCATCGGCCAGCGGGGCGGCGCCTCGCGCAACCTGCAAAAGGACATCGAGGTCAGGGCCGAGGAGAAACGCCGGTTCACCGAGGACGAACTCCTGGATCTGGCTGAGCAGTTGTGCAACACCCTCGCCGCCCTGCACCGCGAACGGCACAGCGACAGGACCTCGTCCAAGGGCTGGATCCATGCCGACATCAAGCCGGAGAACATCCTCGTCCTCGGCCCGCCGGCCCGCTATGTGCTGATCGACTACGACGCCGCCGTACAGGTCGGCGACCACATCTCCACCACCACCCAGGCGTACGCGCCTCCCGGCCAGGAAGGATCCGACGAGGCCGGCGAGCTGGGCGAGGCACACGTGCGGTTCGACATCTACATGCTCGGCGCCACCCTCGCGCACGCGGCCGCGCTGAAACGGCTCGATGCGCAGCAGTACCGCCAGCTGTACGCGGAGGACCGCGACGCGAGCGCCCCCGGCCGGAAATACCTCACCTCCCTCGGCTACGGACCGGTGCTCACCAACGCCCTCGCCACCTGTCTGTCGGCGCGCAAGTTCCGGCTGGCCACCGTCGACCGGGTCCGTATCGACCTCGCCCGCGCGCGCAGCGCCACCGTCCTGCAGTCCGCGCTCCGCACGCTGGGAGGCCGGTCCTGATGACCACCGCCAACGCCACGCAGGGCAGGCTCCTCACCCGTATCCCCGGCCGTTCCGGTCGCTTCTGGGAGCCGCACACGGTGCAGCTGCGCCCCGGACACCTGCGCTCGGCGGTCGCCGCCGAGATCCGGGCCACTCGCATGGTCAAGGACGAGGATGAGGACGTCTACGGCGCCCTGCGCGTCTTCCCCAACCGCAGGCAACGCGGTCAGGCGGCCGCGCTGCTCGCCGCCGGCAACCCCGTCACACCCGCCCTCCTCGACCTGGTCGACCACCCCGGTCTGCCCCCCGCGCTGATCACGGCCTGGGCCCCCGGCGCCTCCTCCGTGCCGCTGCGCGCCCTGCGCGAACGCGACGACCTCGACGCCATGCTGACCGCCGGGCACCGCTGGACACCGGCCGGGGCGCTGCGGACCCTGGTTCCGCTCGGGCGCGCCCTGGACGACATGGCGCGGGCCGGGTTCGTCCCGATCGAGCTGTCGCCCGACCATCTCGTGGTGAACTCCGGCTCGATGATGATGGCGGGCATCGGCCGGCACGGATACATCCCCTCGGAAGGCCGGATGCCCGGCGCCCAGGGGATGTCCCTGCCGACCGCGCTGTTGCTCGGCAGCGACCTGCCGACCGCGGGCACCGGGAAGGAGACGTTCGCCCGGTGGCGGGAGGTCCAGGTCCGCGCGCTGACGCGGCTCGCGGGCTGGATGGTCTGCGGACTGCCGCCCGGCGCCTGGGGTTCGGTGGACGGCCCGGCCGACCTCGGCGCCTATCTGCGGGCGGCCGGCTTCCGCCGCGTCCCGGCGCTGCGGCCCGGCCGGCTCGCCGACACCCTCGCCCGGGAGGCCCGCGAGGAGGAACAGGCCCACGCCGAAGCCGACATCAGCGAGGCGCGGGCCGTGCTCGTCTACCACGACGTGGCGCAGTACAGCGGCGGCTCCCGCCGGGAGATCAACCCCGAGGCGCTGCGTCTGGCCCTGCTGCACGACCACGGCCCGAAGGTGATCGCCCTGGCCGCCTTCGACAACCTACGGCTCAACACACGCGTCGCGACGCTGCTGTCCGGCGCGGGCTGGGTGCTGGTGCGGCCGGACGAGCTGATGAACCGGGTCTGCCTGGTCGCGTCGGCCGCGTCGCACGCCCGCGTGGTGATCGCCGGCCGGATCGGCGCCGCCGACCTGCGCCGCGTCCAGCGGGAGAGCGCCCAGAGCGTCGAGCAGGTCGACCCCGAGGACCTCTCGCTGACCGCGTCGAAGATCGCCGGCATGCGCGCCGACCAGCTGCCGTACCTCACGGACCCGGCCCTGGAGCAGTACGCGGAGGAACTCCTCCAGGACCCGAATGTTCCGGCCGCACGCCGGCGGAGCACCGGCCAGGCGATCCGCCGGCGCACCTTCGCCGCGGGCTGGACCCTCAAACTCGGCGGCGCCGACCGCATGCGCCCGCGTGACCGCGGCATGCTGCTGGACCGGATGGCCGACTGCTTCGGCACCAACACCGAGCTGCTGGTGGCGGTCCGGGCCCGGCAGAACGCGCCCGGCCTGCGCAAACGCAACCGCCAGCTCGACGACGCCGGAATGCGCCGACTGGTGACGGCCCTGTCGGGCGTGCCCCGGTCCGGTTTCCGGGACTGCCTGATGTCGGCGCTGCTCGGTCCCGCCGAGGAGGACCTGTACGGGGAGGCCACGCGCCGTCTGCTGCCCGTGGCGGGCCGGCTCGCCGATGTCTTCGACGCCCGCCGACCGGTCGGTCCTGACGCGCTGCCGATGGACGACGCGCTGCGGCAGCGCCCCGGCATCCGCCGCGTCGGCTTGTACGGGCGGCTGTGCACGGCCGTACCCGAGGTGGAGCCGGAGCGGTTGGCGGCCGCTGTCACCCAGATGGACGACACTCTGGTCTCGCTGCTCTCCCAGATCCCGGCCCCGAGCCTTCAGTTCCTCGCCGGCCGTCTGGAGGACCCGAAACTCCTCGACCTGCTGAGGCCCCACCTCCAGGGCGACGACCTGGACCTCCTGGTCCGGTACACCCCGCAGATGTGGCGGCGACTGCTCGAAGGGCTTCGCCAGCCACAGCACTTGGGCGTGCTCGGTCTCGGCTGGGTTCAGGTCGTGGAGCAGGACGTCACCGGGGCGGTGGACGCCCGCGTGCTGTCGCAGATCGCAGCCGACGCGGACGTCTCCGGGCACGACACGGTGCGCGCCCTGCTCGGCACGGCTCCCGCCGACTGGCCGGTCGTCTGTGCCCACCCAGCCCTCGCCGCCCGCTGGCTGGCCGAACAGGGCGCCCTGGACATCGCCGAGATCGTCGCGAGCTTCCCCGACACCCGGGCGGCCCTCGCGGAATACGGCACCGAAGGCTTGCGGCACGCCCTGGAACTCGGGCTGGACCAGCCGTCCATGAACCGGATCAAGGGGTACGCCGACGGGATCGGCCGTACGGCGGACGAGGTCCTCACCGCCTTCCAGGAACGCGGTTTCGAACGCGCCGAGCAGACCGAGCCGCTGGACACGGCGGCCGCGGTCGCCTGGTCGCGCTGGCAGCTGGGGCGCGGTGAGGAACTGGACTGGGTCCTCGGCAACGTCATCTCCCGCCCCGGCAAGATCCGTACGTGGGCCGTGCACGGGCCCCGGCTGGAGCAGCGGGTCGCCGCCGCCGTCATGGGCCAGGGAGCGGTTCCGGAGACGGCCGACGCACTGGCCGCCGACCCGGTCCTGCTGCCCCTGCTGGCCACCCTGAGCAGCCCGGAACAGCGCACCGCCCTGCTGCGGCTCTGTGCCGCCGAGCGCGAGGCCACCCTGGATCCCCGCGCGCGCCGCGAACTGCCGCTGATCCTGTCCGCCGCCGACCCCGCACAGACGCTGCGCACCCTGCTGCGCGACGGACTGGGCGTGGTGGCGCAGCAGTTCGCCGAGCGGCACCACCTCAGCCCCGAACAGCGCCGCATGCTCGCCGAACTGGCCCCGCTCACCAGCGAGCTGGCGGCCCGCTCCCTGGAGTCCGTGCTGCAGGTCGGTGCCCGGTTCGGCCCGCGGGTCGCGGTCACCGCGGCCGTCGTCGAGCAGCGCCTGCCCGGCAGCGCCGAGGCGGTGTCGGTCTGGGGCCCACGCTGGCTGCCCCTGCTCGCCGGCGGTTCCGGACCGCGCGTACTGCGGCTGCTGGTGGAGCAGCGCGTGAAACACGGGGCCCGCGCCGGAGTGCTCACCCCGTGGCTGCTGGCGGCGGGGGAGGACGGGCTCGCACTGGTCGAGCGGTTCGGTTCCGACGCGCTGGACCTGGTCCTCGCCACCGAGGCGGCGCCGGCCGAGGCCCGACTACTGGGCGAGCTGCTGATGCTGCCCGGCCCCGGACCCACCCTCTACGGCCTGGTCACCGGCTACGGCCTGCCACCGGAAACCTGGGCGCGCACGGCCCGCATGCTGGCTGGCGGCGAGCAGCCGGAGCGGGTCCTGCTCAGACTGTGGAGCAGGGCGCCCGCCCGATGACGTTGCCTTTGCCGGATGCCTCGTCCACGCAGGTGGGATGGGGTTCGGGTGTTGGCCGAGGCCGATCGAGTCGCCGGTATCGCGCGGCGCCGGTTGGCGCGGTGATGATCGGTCGTGCTGCTGAGACTGGCGTACCTGGGTGTGACGAACGCGCTCGCGATGCTGCGACTGCTGCCGATGAGCGACCGGAAAAAAAGATGTCGAGATCCTCGCTCTGCGCCACCGGATCGGCGTTCTGGAACGGCAGCTGAACGGGCAGCAGGTCCGGTTCCACGCGAGCGACCGGGCGTTTTTGGCGTCGCTCCTCCACGGCCTGCCACGGGAAGTGCTGCGCGCACGGTCACGAACCCGTCGGGGAGCGTGCACACCTGGTCGGTGGCCTGCGCCCACCCGGTGCCGAAACCGAGGTCCGCTTAGTTCTTCGCGAGGATGTGCGGGATGCCGTACTCGGTGTAGCGGATGGTGGCGGACAGCCCGCCGTGGGACGGATGTTCCTGTTTCTGCTGGTCCTGCGCGGCTGCGGCCGGCAGCGTGCCGACGGCGGCGAACAGGGCCACGGCCGCGACCACGGAGCGTCTGAGACGGGTGCGCATCGTGCCTCCCAACGTCATTGAGGGAAGGAGCGGTTGAGCGTACCAACCGGTAGGTTGTCCCGTATGACGCCTGGACACGGCAGTACGGTTGACGGAGTGCTGCGGCGCAGCGCCCGGCGCACCCCGGCGCGCGTCGCGGTGGAGTACGGCGAGCGCGCATGGACGTACGAGGAACTCGACGACGCCGTCTCACGAGCGGCGCGCGTTCTCCTCGACCAGGGCCTGGACCGCGGTGACCGGGTCGGTGCCTACGGCCACAACTCGGACGCGTATCTGATCGGGTTCCTCGCCTGCGCCCGCGCGGGACTGGTCCATGTTCCGGTCAACCAGAACCTCACCGGTGACGACCTCGCGTACATCGTCGGCCAGTCGGGCAGCACGCTCGTCCTCGCCGATCCCGACCTCGCGGGGCGACTCCCCGACGGTGTGCGCACGGTGCCCCTGCGGGACGCCGACGACTCGCTGCTGGCCCGACTGGCCACGGCGTCGCCGTACGACGGCCCCGAACCGCGCAGCGAGGACCTGGTCCAGCTGCTGTACACCTCGGGGACGACGGCCCTGCCCAAGGGCGCGATGATGACCCACCGCGCCCTGGTCCACGAGTACCTGAGCGCGATCACCGCCTGCGATCTCAGTGCGGGTGACCGGCCCGTGCACTCGTTGCCGCTCTACCACTCGGCCCAGATGCACGTCTTCCTGCTGCCCTACCTCGCGGTCGGCGCGACGAACATCATCCTCGACGGGCCCGACGGCGACCGCCTCTTCGACCTGATCGAGCAGGGCCGCGCGGACAGCCTGTTCGCGCCGCCCACGGTGTGGATCGGACTGGCCAACCGCCCCGACTTCGCCACGCGCGATCTCAGCGGGCTGCGCAAGGCGTACTACGGCGCCTCCATCATGCCGGTGCCCGTCCTGGAACGACTCCGCGAGCGGCTGCCGAAGCTGGCCTTCTACAACTGTTTCGGCCAGAGCGAGATCGGCCCCCTCGCGACCGTCCTCGCGCCCGACGAGCACAAGGGGCGGATGGACTCCTGCGGCCGTACCGTCCTGTTCGTCGACGCCCGGATCGTGGACGAGAACGGCAAGGACGTGCCGGACGGTACGCCCGGCGAGATCGTCTACAGGTCACCGCAGTTGTGCGAGGGCTACTGGGACAAGCCCGAGGAGACCGAGGCGGCCTTCCGGGACGGCTGGTTCCACTCCGGGGACCTCGCGGTGCGGGACGCGCACGGCTACTTCACGATCGTCGACCGGGTGAAGGACGTCATCAACTCCGGCGGCGTCCTGGTCGCCTCACGCCAGGTCGAGGACGCGCTGTACACGCACGACGCCGTGGCCGAGGTCGCCGTGATCGGTCTGCCCGACGAGCGGTGGATCGAGGCCGTCACGGCGGTCGTCGTCCCGCGCGGCGAGGTCACCGAGGCCGAACTCCTCGACCACGCCCGGGAGCAGCTCGCCCACTTCAAGGCACCCAAGCGGGTGGTGTTCGTGGACGAGCTGCCACGGAACGCCAGCGGGAAGATCCTCAAGCGGGAGCTGCGGGACCGGTTCTCGTCGTGAAGGGCGTGAAGGACGTGAAGGACTAGCGGGGACGCAGGTCGACGATCCGGCGGATCTTCCCGACGGACCGCTCCAGGGACTCCGGTTCGACGATCTCGACGGCGACCGACACCCCGATGCCGTCCTTGATGGCCGTCGCGATGGTCCGTGCGGCCGCGTCCCGGGTCTCGGGTGTGGCGCCCGGCCGCGCCTCCGCGCGCACGGTGAGGGCGTCCAGGCGGCCCTCGCGGGTGAGGCGGAGCTGGAAGTGGGGTGCCACGCCCGGGGTGCGCAGGACGATCTCCTCGATCTGCGTGGGGAAGAGGTTCACCCCGCGCAGAATCACCATGTCGTCGCTGCGGCCGGTGACCTTCTCCATCCGCCGGAACACCCGGGCCGTGCCCGGCAGCAGCCGGGTCAGATCCCGGGTCCGGTAGCGGATGACGGGCATCGCCTCCTTGGTGAGCGAGGTGAACACCAGCTCACCCCGCTCGCCGTCCGGCAGCACCTCGCCGGTGATCGGGTCGACGATCTCGGGGAAGAAGTGGTCCTCCCACACATGGAGCCCGTCCTTGGTCTCCACGCACTCCTGCGCCACGCCCGGGCCGATCACCTCCGACAGCCCGTATATGTCCACGGCGTCGATCGCGAACCGCTCCTCGATCTCCCGGCGCATCTCCTCGGTCCACGGCTCGGCACCGAAGACGCCCACACGCAGGGACGTGCCGCGCGGATCGACGCCCTGCCGCTCGAACTCGTCGAGCAGCGTGAGCATGTACGACGGGGTCACCATGATGATGCCGGGTTCCAGGTCCTGGATGAGCTGCACCTGGCGTGCCCTCATGCCACCGGACGCGGGGACGACCGTACAGCCGAGCCGTTCGGCGCCATAGTGGGCGCCGAGTCCACCGGTGAAGAGCCCATAGCCGTACGCCACATGCACCACGTCCCCGGGTCTGCCGCCGGCCGCCCGGATGGAACGCGCCACCATGTCGGCCCACAGGTCCAGATCGTTGTCGGTGTAGCCGACCACTGTGGGGCGCCCGGTGGTACCGCTGGAGGCATGGATGCGCCGCACATGGTCCCGGGGCACGGCGAACATCCCGTACGGATAGTTCTCGCGCAGGTCCGCCTTCGTGGTGAACGGGAACCGGGCCAGGTCGCTCAGGGAGCGGCAGTCGTCCGGCCGGACACCCGCCTTGTCGAAGGACTCCCGGTAGAACGGCACATGCTCGTACGCGTGCCGCAGAGACGCCCGCATGCGCTCCAGCTGCACCGCCCGCAGCGCCCCGGCATCCAGTCGTTCCCCCGAGTCCAGCAGCTCCGCCGCATCAGCCATCGGAACGTCCCTTTCGCCCACCGCGTCATCACGGGCGACCCATCATTCGGTCGCGGTGCTGGGGATCAGTAATCCAGGCGACCGGTGCGGAGGCAAGAGGTCCACGCGCGCGTCGCCGGACGTCACTTCGCGAACGCCGTCATGAAGCGGTCGCGGAACTTGTCCATGCCCCACTCGGGCGCGTTGTCGGCGGGCTTGAGGCCGTCCGTCCAGTTCCAGCCGTCGACCCGGTCCAGCACCTTCGGGTCCTTGGCGACGATCGTGATCGGCACGTCAGTGCTGGTGGATCCCTTGGTGACGGTCGGGACGGGCTGGTGGTCGCCGAGGAAGACCAGGACCGTGTTCTCGTCGCCGTAGCGCTGCATCCACTGGGTCAGGCTGTCCACGGAGTACTGGATGGCCTTGCGGTACTCGGTACGCACCCGCTCCTGGCTCTTCCAGACCTCCGTCGGGTTCGTGCCCTCCTTCTTGATCTGTTCGAAGACGGAGCCGTCGCCGAGGTCGTTCCAGTCGATCGTGTGGGCGATCGGCGACCAGGGGTTGTGGCTGGACGCCAGGATGATCTCCGCCATGATCGGGTCACGGTTCTTCTTGCCGTGCTCCAGCTTCTGGAAGGCCTCCAGGCTGAACTGGTCCGGCACGGGCGTCCAGCTGAAGTAGGGGCCCTTGTAGCCGAGGTGCGTGGAGTCGTAGATGTGGTCGAGGCCGAAGTACTTGCCCTCGGGCCAGGACTTGCGCACACCCGGCACGATGCCGACCGTGCGCCAGTCACCGGTCTTCTGGAAGTAGCTGGTGAGGGTCGCGCGGTCACTGGTGGTGAGGTTCAGGTACCGCTGCTGGTTCTTGACCCACAGGCCGGACAGGAACGTGGAATGGGCCATCCAGCTGCCGGCGCCTGTCACGGGGGACTTCAGCCAGCCGCTGCGCGACGCGAACCCGGCCGACTTGAGCGTCGCGTCGCCCTTCTTGAGGGTCGCGTCGATCTCCGGCGCCATCGCCGGGTCGTCGATCGCCACGCGGCCGTAGCTCTCGATGAAGGTGAACAGGACGTCCTTGCCGTGCAGCCCGGTCAGGAGCTGGTCGGGAGGCGTGGCGGCGAAGGCGTCGACGGCGGACTGCTTCGCGAAGACCTTCGCGTCTCCCAGTCCGTTGCGCACATGCTGTACGCGGTTGGCGACGAACTCGGTGTTGCCCTTGGTGGCGAACGAGACCCCGCCGAACTGCACGCCCACCGTGAAGCAGGTGACCCAGACCGTGCCGAGGACCAGGGTGGTGCCGACGGCCGTCTGACGGTGCCGGGACATCACGTTCGCCAGCCGTACCACCGCCCACGTGCACAGCGCGAGGAGGGCGATGAACAGGACGATCACCCCGGTCACCGCGAGCACCTCGCCGGTGCGGCCGAACGACTCCCGGAGCCAGTCCCTCGCGTTGCCCAGCATGATCCAGTCGAAGACCAGGTCGAACGGCCGGGCCAGGGTCTGGTAGAAGCCCATGTCCAGGAACTTCAGGACGGTGAACAGCCCGAGGAACACCCCGGAGAGGACGGCCGCGATCCGGCGCGCCCTCGGCGGCAACACGAGGAGGACGGCTGCGAGGACGATCGCCTCCACAGGGAGACGGAAGAACGACCGGAGGTTCATGTGGTCGAGCCGGTTCGGGAAGAGCAGCACGAGCAGTACCAGCAGACCGGCCAGCACGCTCGTCCCGACGGACACGCCATGGGCCGTACGGGGGTAGCGGCGGCGCCAGCCGAACCAGCCGGGGCGCGGGGAGTCGCCGGCCTCAGAGGTGTCGGCGGCTTGAGACGTCTCGGCGGTTTGAGCGGTCTCGGTCGCCCCAGCCTCCTCTGCGACCTCCTCCGTCACACCTTCCCCCGTCGCACCCCCACCATCCGCTTCCGCCTCGCCCCCAGTGGTACCCGGCAGTTGGCGAGAACGAGTGAAGAGCGACACCCGGTGGTCCTTCCGTGCGGTCTTGCTGTGACGTGCGGTCCTGCGGCGACGGCATGACGAACAGGGCCCGCTGACCGAGCCTGCCACCACCAGTACGTTCGCACGTCACGTTCGGTTCAATCGCACGGGGTCGGGATCCGACCGTCACCCGTCCGCCGCCACCGCCACCTTCTGCGCCCACCGGTAGTCCGCCTTGCCGCTCGGGGACCGGCGGATGGACTGGGCGATCACCAGCTGGCGGGGCACCTTGTACCCCGCGAGCCGCGCCCGGCAGTGGGTCTGGAGGTCGTCCAGGGACATCCGCGCCGCACCCTCGCGCAACTGCACGACGGCGGCCACATGGTGCCCCCACTGCGCGTCCGGCACCCCGGCCACGAGCGCGTCGTACACATCGGGATGCGCCTTGAGTGCCTGCTCGACCTCCTCCGGGTACACCTTCTCGCCGCCCGTGTTGATGCACTGCGAGCCCCTCCCGAGGACGGTGACGACCCCCTCCTCGTCGACGGTGGCCATGTCCCCGAGCAGCACCCACCGCTCGCCGTCCTTCTCGAAGAAGGTGTCGGCGGTTTTCCGCGGGTCGTTGTAGTAGCCGAGCGGCACATGGCCGCACTGGGCGACCCGGCCCACCTCGCCCACGGCCACCGGCTCGTGCGTGGCCGGGTCGACCACCTGGGTGCGGGAGTTCACCCGGACGCGGAAGCCGCGCTCGGGGCCGGAGTCCTCCGTCGCCGTCCCGTTGAAGCCGGACTCGGAGGAGCCGAAGTTGTCGAGCAGCATGGCGTTCGGGACCAGCGCCCGGAACTGCCGGCTCACCGTGTCCGACATGATCGCGCCGGACGAGGACACACTGAACACCGACGACATGTCGGTGCCCTTCCTCGGGCCCTCCAGCGCGTCGATGAGCGGCCGCAGCATCGCGTCGCCCACCAGCGACATGGCGCTGACCTTCTCCCGCTCCACGGTCCGCAGCACTTCCTCGGGCACGAACTTGCGATGCAGTACGACCCGTTGGCCGAAGTTGAAGCCGATGAGAGTGGTCAGCGTGGAGGTGCCGTGCATCAGCGGCGGTGTGGGGAAGAAGGTGATCCCCGCCCCGCCCGCGGCGACCCGCTCGGCGAGTTCCTCGGGCCGCTTGACCGGCTCACCGGTGGGTGCGCCCCCGCCCAGTCCCGAGAAGAACAGGTCCTCCTGACGCCACATGACCCCCTTGGGCATCCCGGTGGTGCCGCCGGTGTAGATGATGAACTGGTCGTCGGCCGAGCGCGCCGGGAATCCACGCTCCGGCGACCCGCCGGACTCGGCGTCCGTGAAGTGCACCGTCGACAGCCGACCCGGTTCCCCGCCCCCGACCCGCACCAGATGCCGCAGCCGATCCGCCTGCGGCAACGCGGCCGCCACGCGGTCCGTGAACTCGGCGTCGAAGACCAGCCCCACCAGATCCGCGTCCCGGTAGAGGTAGACCAACTCCTCCTCCACATATCGGTAGTTGACGTTGACCGGGACGATCCGTGCCTTCAGGCAGCCCAGCAGCGTCTGCACGTACTCCACCCCGTTGTAGAGGTGCAGCCCGACGTGCTCACCGGGCCGTACTCCGCTGTCGAGCAGATGGTGGCCGATGCGATTGGCCGCGGCGTCCAGTTCCGCGTACGTCAGCCGGCGCTCCGCACCCGTACCGGGAATGTCGATGTACGCGAGCGCCTCACGGTCCGGCACCACGTCGACGACGGACTCGAACAGGTCGGCAAGGTTGTACTCCACCGCTCCTCCTGACCCAACACGGCCTGCATCTGCGACGGTTCGCCGGTCATCAGAGCAAAGGGCGGCGTGACTGTGAAGGGTTCGCGCGAATAAATCTGACTGACTGTCAGAAAACTCTTGAAGTGCGTCGGCGCCTCCTGCAACCTGTTCTCGTTCTGGCAGAGGGGAGACGGGCGATGGGTGGGACGGAACACCTCGACATCCAGCGCGAGGGCGCCACACTGGTGCTCACGCTCAACAGGCCGGAGGCGAAGAACGCGCTCTCGTTGCCGATGCTGGTCGGCCTGTACGACGGCTGGCTGGAAGCGGACGCGGACGACTCGATCCGCTCGGTCGTCTTCACCGGCGCGGGCGACTCGTTCTGCGCCGGCATGGACCTCAAGGCCCTCGCGGGCAAGGGCACCGGCGGCGAGCAGTACCGCGACCGGCTGACCGCCGACCCGGACCTGCACTGGAAGGCGATGCTGCGCCATCACCGCCCCCGCAAGCCGGTGATCGCGGCTGTCGAGGGCTACTGCGTCGCGGGCGGAACGGAGATGCTCCAGGGCACCGACATCCGGGTCGCCGGCGAGTCCGCGACCTTCGGCCTCTTCGAGGTCAAACGCGGCCTGTTCCCGATCGGCGGCTCCACGGTCCGGCTGCAACGCCAGATCCCGCGCACCCACGCGCTGGAGATGCTGCTCACCGGCCGCCCGTACACCGCACGCGAGGCCGCCGGCATCGGCCTGATCGGTCACGTCGTCCCGGACGGCACGGCACTCGCCAAGGCCCTGGAGATCGCCGAACTGATCAACGCCTGCGGTCCGTTGGCCGTCGAGGCGGTGAAGGCCTCGGTCTACGAGACGGCCGAGATGACCGAGACCGCCGGGCTGGCCGCCGAGCTGAAGCGGGGGTGGCCGATTTTCGACACCGCCGACGCCAAGGAAGGAGCGCGAGCCTTCGCCGACAAGCGGCCGCCCGACTACAAGCGGGCGTAGCGCCGCGCCGGCCTCGGCCGGTTCGCAGCCGCGGGCCGTATGTGGCTGGTCGCGCCCACGCGGCGGAGCCGCAGATGTCACCGCCCCGCGCCCCTCACGGGCGTCTCCCGCACCCGATCCTCCTAGGAGGCACGCGCCGATGCCGGATGTACTCAAGGCCCCACTCGTCGTCGAATTCCCCTTCACCCGCTCCCTCGGCCCCGTCCAGAGCGCCTTCCTGACCGGCCTGCGCGAGTGTGTCGTCCTCGGCGTGAAGGCCCGCGACGGCCGCACCCTGGTCCCGCCCGTCGAGTACGACCCCGTCACCGCCGAGGAGATCCGTGACCTCGTCCACGTGGGCACCACCGGCACCGTCACCACCTGGGCCTGGAACCACGAACCCCGTCGCGGTCAGCCGCTGGACACGCCGTTCGCCTGGGCCCTGGTGAAGCTCGACGGCGCCGACACCGCCCTGCTGCATGCCCTCGACGCCCCCGGCCCCGACGCCGTCCGCACCGGCATGCGCGTCCGGATCCGCTGGGCCGGGGAACGCTGCGGCGCCATCACCGACATCGCCTGCTTCGAGCCGTACGACGGAGACGACTCCGAAGTCGCCGTCCACTCCGGCGAGTTCGAGGACCCCGTCCACGGCATCGTCGCCCGGGCCCGCCTCGACTACACCTACTCACCGGGCCGCGCCCAGACCGCCTACATCAACGCCCTCGCCGAACACCGGGCCGTCGGTGAGCGCTGCCCGGCCTGCCGCAAGGTGTACGTCCCGCCGAGGGGTGCCTGCCCCACATGTGGCGTAGCCACATCGGAACAGGTGGAAGTGGGTCCTGCCGGCACAGTGACCACCTTCTGCATCGTCAACATCAAGGCCAAGAACCTCGACATCGACGTGCCGTACGTCTACGCCCACATCGCCCTCGACGGCGCCGACCTCGCGCTGCACGGCCGGATCGGCGGCATCCCGTACGACCAGGTGCGGATGGGGCTGCGGGTGGAGCCGGTGTGGACCGAGGGCGGCCGCTACCCGGACCACTACCGGCCGACCGGCGAACCCGACGCGGACTACGAGACCTACAAGGACCTCCTGTGACCAGCGACGCAGCCCCGGAGCCCCGCGACATCGCCGTCGTGGCCTTCGCCCAGTCCGACACCCTGCGCTCCACCGAGGAAGTCTCCGAGGTGGAGATGCTCATGCCGGTCCTGCACGACGTCGTCGCGCAGACCGGTCTGAAGACCGCCGACATCGGCTTCACCTGCTCCGGTTCCTGCGACTACCTCGCGGGGCGTGCCTTCTCCTTCACCCTGGCCCTCGACGGCGTGGGCGCCTGGCCGCCCATCTCCGAGTCGCACGTCGAGATGGACGGGGCCTGGGCCCTGTACGAGGCGTGGACCAAGCTGCTGTCCGGGGACGCCGACACCGCGCTGGTGTACTCCTACGGCAAATCCTCGCCCGGCTCCCTGCGCGACGTGCTCACCCGGCAGCTGGACCCCTACTACGTCGCCCCCCTGTGGCCCGACTCCGTCGCCCTCGCCGCCCTCCAGGCCCAGGCACTCATCGACGCGGGCGACACGGACGAGCGCGAGCTGGCGGCGATCGGCGCCCGGAGCCGGGCCACCGACAACCCGCGCGCACAGCTCAAAGGCCCCGTACCGCAGGGGGATTACCTCGTACGACCACTCCGCACCGGCGACTGCCCGCCCATCGGCGACGGGGCCGCCGCCGTGGTCCTCGCGGCGGGGGAGCGGGCCAGGGAGCTGTGCGAGCGCCCCGCCTGGATCCGCGGGATCGACCACCGCATCGAGGCGCACTCGCTCGGCGTCCGCGACCTCACCGACTCTCCCTCCACCCGCCTGGCGGCCGAGCGGGCCGGGGCCTTCGAACGGCCCGTGGACACCGCCGAGCTGCACGCGCCGTTCACTTCACAGGAAGTCGTCCTGCGCAAGGCGCTGCGGCTCGACGACTCCACACGGGTCAACCCGTCCGGCGGGGCCCTCGCCGCCAACCCGATGATGGCCGCCGGGCTCGCCCGCATCGGCGAATCCGCCGCCCGGATCCACCGGGGCGAGTCCGACCGGGCCCTCGGCCACGCCACCTCCGGGCCCTGTCTCCAACAGAACCTGGTCGCCGTACTCGAAGGGGATCCGCGATGAGCAAGGAGCCCGTGGCCGTCGTAGGGATCGGCCAGACCAAGCATGTCGCGGCCCGCCGGGACGTGTCGATCGCCGGGCTCGTCCGGGAGGCCGCCCGAAGGGCGCTCGACGACGCCGAGGTGGACTGGGCCGACATCGACGCCGTGGTGATCGGCAAGGCGCCCGACTTCTTCGAGGGCGTCATGATGCCGGAGCTGTACCTGGCCGACGCGCTCGGCGCGGTGGGCAAGCCGATGCTGCGGGTGCACACCGCGGGCAGCGTCGGCGGTTCCACGGCGTTGGTCGCCGCGAACCTGGTGGCGGCCCGGGTGCACTCCACCGTCCTCACCCTCGCCTTCGAGAAACAGTCCGAGTCCAACGCCATGTGGGGCCTGTCCCTGCCGATCCCCTTCCAGCAACCCCTGCTCGCCGGAGCCGGCGGCTTCTTCGCACCGCACGTGCGCGCGTACATGCGGCGCACCGGCGCGCCCGACACGGTCGGGTCGCTGGTGGCGTACAAGGACCGCCGTAACGCGCTCAAGAACCCGTACGCGCATCTGCACGAGCACGACATCACCCTGGAGAAGGTCCAGGCCTCGCCCATGCTCTGGGACCCGATCCGCTACTCCGAGACCTGCCCGTCCTCGGACGGGGCCTGCGCGATGGTGCTCACCGACCGGGCGGGCGCCGCGCGGGCGCCCCGGCCGCCGGCCTGGATGCTGGGCGGTGCCATGCGCAGCGAGCCGACGCTCTTCGCGGGCAAGGACGCCGTGTCGCCCCAGGCCGGCAAGGACTGCGCGGCCGACGTGTACCGGCAGGCCGGGATCGCCGACCCGCGCCGGGACATCGACGCCGTCGAGATGTACGTGCCGTTCTCCTGGTACGAGCCCATGTGGCTGGAGAACCTCGGCTTCGCCGACGAGGGCGAGGGCTGGAAGCTCACCGAGGCCGGCGTCACCGAGCTGGACGGGGATCTGCCCGTCAACATGTCGGGTGGCGTGCTGTCCACCAATCCGATCGGCGCCTCCGGCATGATCCGCTTCGCGGAAGCCGCGCTCCAGGCGCGCGGACAGGCCGGGGAACACCAGGTGGAGGGCGCCCGCAGGGTGCTGGGACACGCCTACGGCGGCGGATCCCAGTTCTTCTCCATGTGGCTCGTGGGGTCTGAGCCCCCTGATGCGTGACCTGACTCCTGAAAGGTCCCCCTCACGTGGCCTGTCGGCGGTCGGGCACGATCGCTAGGCTGGCCGCGGACGACGCAATCGGGAGGAGCACGGACGTGGCCGAGACCACCATCCAGCAGCAGCCGCTCATGGGCTGGGAGAAGCCGGAGCTGGACCTGAGCAACGCCGATTGGCACTCGAGCAGCCGCGGTCTGGGGGATGTCCAGATCGCCTTCGTCGAGGGGTTCATCGCGATGCGCAACAGCGGCCGCCCTGAGAGCCCTTCCCTGATCTTCACCCCGGCTGAATGGGGCGCGTTCGTGTCAGGGGCGCGGGAAGGAGAGTTCGACCTCACCTGAGAGTGAGCGCAAGGGGACCCTGGCCCACGTGTTCATGGATGCGCGGTACCTATCATCAGCCGCATGCAGGACACGATCGACAGGGACGCCCGTCTCACCCTGGACCTGGCCCTCACCGTCCGGCACGACGGACACGGCGGCGTCGCCGACGACCTGGCCGACCCCGCGGGCCTCACCGCCTGGGTCCGGGAGTATGCCGAGACCTTGCCGGACGCCTCGGACTTCGTTGCCGACGAGGGGACCCTCGCGGCGGTCCGTGACCTGCGGGCCGCCGTCCGAGCCCTCTTCGCCCACGCCGTGCGTCCCGGCGAGCCCAGCCCCGCCGACGCGGCACGCCTGCTGCCCGTCCCCGAGGCCGTCGCCCGCCTCAACACGGCCGCCGCCCGCACCCCGACCGTCCCCGTGCTGCACTGGACCGACGACGCCGAACCCGTCGTACTCCGGCAGCCGGTGCCGCGGGGGACCGACCTCACCGCCGTACTGGCGCAGGCCGCGATCGCCTTTCTCGCCGGAGCCGACCGACGGCGGCTGCGCGCCTGCCATGCCCCGCGGTGCGTGCGGTACTTCCTGAAGGATCATCCGCGGCAGGAATGGTGCAAGCCCTCCTGCGGCAACCGGGCACGGGTGGCACGGCATCATGAGCGGCACAGGGAGCAGGGGAGGGGCCCAGCGGGGTGAGCGGTTCCTCGACCCGGCCGGGTCGACACGCGCCCGCCCGGCACCCCGCGGGCGTACGCTGAGGTGCCTGTAGGTCACGGTGTGCGCTCGCTCCCCGCGCGGGTGTGCCTCCGTGACGGGGGGTGCGCCATGGTGCCGCGCAGTATGCGGAGCAGAAGGACTCTCCTGGAGCGGGAGAGTGAACTCGCCGCCGTCGACGAGGCGTTGGAAGAGCTCACCGGGCTGCACATGGACGGTGCCGAACCGCGCGGGCGCTCCCGCGGAGCCGTGGTCGCCGTCGCCGGCCGGGCCGGCATCGGCAAGACGACCCTGCTCACCGAGGTCCGCCGCCGCGCCGCCGACCGGGGCTGCACCGTGCTGGCCGCTCGCGGCGGCGACCAGGAACAGCGGGTCGCCTTCCATGTCGCCCGGCAGCTGCTGCAGCCGCAGTTCGCCGGCGCGGGCGAAGCCGATCTCCGTGCCCAGCTGGGCAGTTGGTTCGACATCGTCGGCCCCGCACTCGGCCTGTGCGCCCCGACCGACGGGGCGCCGCCCGATCCGCAGGGCCTGCGGGACGGACTCGACTGGGTGCTCACCCATCTCGCCGTCCTGCGCGCCCCCATGGTGCTGGTGCTCGACGACGCCCACTGGGCCGACCCCGAATCGCTGCGCTGGCTGGCCGCGTTCGCACCCCGCGCCGAGGAACTCCCGCTGCTGGTCGTCGTCGCCTACCGGCCCGACGAACTCCCCGGCCACGCCGAGTCGTTCAGGGCGTTGCCCGGCCGGGCCGGCGGACGCCCGCTCGACCTGGAACCGCTGAGCGCCGTCGCCGTCGCCCGTCTCGTGCGGGAGTCGCTCGGCGCGCACGCCGACGACGCGTTCTGCCGGGAATGCTGGGCCGTCACCGCGGGCAACCCCTTCGAGACGGTCGAACTGACCGCCAAGGTGCACGACCGCGGCGTCACCCCGACCGAGGACGCGGCGCACCTCCTGCGTGATCTCGCGGCCGCCGTCAAGGGCAGCGGCCTGGTCGCCCGCCTCGAACGCCTCGGCACCTCGACCGTCCGCTTCGCCTGGGCCTGCGCGGTCCTCGGCACCGAGATCCATCCCCAGCTCGCCGCCGCCGTCGCCGGACTCGGCCACGAGGAGGCCGCCGACGCGGCCGACGCCCTGCGCGGCGCCCGCATCCTCACCGGTGGCGAATCCCTGGAGTTCGTCCACCCGCTCATCGCCACGGCCGTCTACCGGGCCATCCCGGCCGGGTTCCGCGTCGCGCTGCACGGCCAGGCCGCCTGGTGCGTGGTCGACGACGGACGGGGCCCGGCCGCTGCCGCCCGCCACCTCCTGGAGACGCATCCCGACGGCGACCCCTGGGTCGTCCAGCAACTGCGCGCCGCCGCGGCCGAGACCCTGCGCTCCGGCGCCCCCGACGCGGCCCGCAGCTGTCTCGCCCGCGCCCTGCGCGAACCTCCGCCCTTCGAGGACCGGGCCGCCGTCCTGTACGAACTGGGCAGTGCCTCCCTGCTCACCGAACCGGCCACCACGGTCAACCACCTGCGCGCCGCCCTCGAAGAGCCCATCGCCGACTCCGCGCTGCGGCACCGCATCGTCTACCGGCTCTCCCAGGTCCTCGCCCACAGCGACCGCCTCGCCGAGGCCTCCGACACCCTCACTTGCGAGATCAAGATCACCGGCGACGCCCGCGTCAAGCTGCGCATGGTCGCCGAACAGTTCATGTGGGACGCCTTCCGCGCCGACGAACCCGACCACCCCTCCCGCTCCCGCCGCATGACGAGGCTCGCGGACCGTCTCACCGGCCGCGACCTCACCGAGCGGTACATCATCGGCCTGCGCACCTGGGATGCCGTCCTGCGCGGCGAACCCGCCCACATCGCCCTCCAGCACGCCGAGCGTGCCCTCGCCGGCGGTCTCGGCTGGGCCGATCCCGACCGCGGCTTCGAGGTGCCCGTCCTGGTCGCCCTCGCTTTCACCTACGCCGACCGCCCGGGCCGCACCGAGGAGCTCTTCGCCGCCGGGATCGCCGACTTCGAACGGCAGGGCTGGCGCGGCGCCCACCTCTCCTTCGCGTACACCCTGCTCGCCTACGTCCGTTTCCGCCGCGGCCGCCTGGCCGAGGCCGAGGACTTCGTCCGCGCGGGACTGCGCCTCGCCGAGCGCGTCGGGCCGGGCACCCCGGCCCAGTGGTACGCCGTGGGCATCCTCATCGAGGTCCTGCTCGCCCGTGGCCGGGTCCACGAGGCCGCGCAGACCGCCGAGGACCACTCCTTCGGCGCCCCCTTCCCGGCCGTGGTGGTCTTCCCCGACGCCCAGACCGTGTACGGCGAGCTGCTGCTGGCGCGCGGCCGCACCAGGGACGCGGCCGCCGAGCTGACCGCCGCCGGCCGCCGCCTGGAACCGCGCGGCATGCGCAACCCCGCGTGGTGCCCCTGGCAGCTCCATCTGGCCCGCGCCGAAAGCCACGACGCCCCGGAGCGAGCGGTCACGACGGCACTCGAAGCGGTGGCGCGAGCCCGCCAGTTCGGGGCCCCGTCTGCGGTGGGCCAGGCACTCCGGCTGGCTGCAGAGGTCTCACCGGGCTCGGCCCGGGTCAAGCTCCTGGAGGAGTCGGTCGCCCACCTGGAACGTTCCCCGGCCGCGTACGAGCTCGCCTGCGCGCTGGTGGCGCTGGGCACGGAACTGCGTCGCACAGGTCGCGCCCGGGAGGCGGCGGAACACCTCTACCGGGGCCTCGACACAGCCGTGCAGTGCGGCGCCGACGGTCTGATGGAGACCGCCCGCGACGAACTGACTGCCGCGGGCCTCCGCCCCCGCCGCCTGCACAGCACGGAGACGGACACGCTCACGGCGCGCGAACGTACGGTGGCGAACCTGGTGGCGCGGGGGCACACCGAGGAGGAGATCGCGAAGGAGTTGAACGCCGATGAGCAGACGGCGACACGGTTGCTGTCGGCCGTCTGTCGCAAGCTCGGAACGGACAGTACCGGCCTGCGAACGGTGAGTGGTCTCCCATAGGGGCGCGGGGGAATCGCGCGGCAGGCCCCCGCACCTGCACCCGCACGACCACGTGACTGCCCCTTACCATTGGCGCATGTCGTTTCTCCGCCGCCGTAGTGCCACCCCCGCCGGTCCAGACTTCGACGTCCTGGCCATGGACCCGGGCGACTGGCCCGGCAACCTCGGCGCGGGGCTCCTGCCCGCCCCCGACGGCACCTGTCAGGGCGTCTTCCTGCGCTACGACCTCTTCGGCGGCCGCGGCCCCGCGATGATCATCGGCAACCTCCCCGAGGGCTCCCCGGCCCGCGAGGTCCCCGACGGCCAGGTCCCCTTCGAGGTGGCGCAGCTGCTGATCGCGCTGGAGAACGACGAGGAGGTGACCGTCACCGACACCGAGGAGATGCCCGTGATGCAGGGCGACAACCTCCTGATCGTGCGCCGCCTCAAGCTCTCCGAGAGCCGCATCTCCTGCGTCCAGTTCGACCGCAGCGACAACGTCCTGGTGACCATCGCCGCCTGGGACCGCCCGATCACGGACGACCTGTACGCCCTCCTCAAGCCCTTGCCGGCGGAGCTCTTCCAGCAGGGCTGACGGCCGGAAGTGGGGGACACCGTCCCGGACGGCGTCCCCCGCCTGTGCCCGCTAGCGCCGCACCGAGGGCTGCACATCGACGTCCGCCGCGCGCACGAACTCCACCCGGTGGCCGTACTGGATCTCGTAGTACAGGTCCTGGCCGACCACGACCTTGTGCGAGTCCGTCGTGAAGGTGACCGCGTAGTAGTACTCGCCGGGCACCTTGTCACCGATCACGTACGTCTGGCCCTTGAGCACCTTGTACGGCAGCGGCGACACCGCCTGGGCGGGGACCCCCGTCGGATAGGCGGCTGCCTCGGGGTAGGCGCGGCCGTACACCGGGACGCTGTCGAGGCCCTCCTTGGGGGTCACGACGAGACCGGCGGCGCTCACCGCGGTCGGGTTGCTCCTGGGGTTCTTGAACCAGGCCTTCTGGCCCAGGTACCAGATCGCCGTCCAGTCGCCGTCCCGGTCCGCGACCGCGTACTGCTGGCCGGTGGAGACCCGCGACGACAGGTCGTTCACGTCGGTCGTCGGAGCCCTGCCGCCCATACCGATGTCCGTGACGAGAGCGGAGTTCTCGTCGGGGGCCGAGTAGAGCCGTACCTCGCTCGAACCGTGGGACGCGCAGGGCTCGCCCTTGGCGACGCAGCCCGTGTACTGCGGCTGGTTGGTCGCGTAGTCGGGCCGGATCGTCACCAGGCCGCCCCGCTTGGCGGAGGTCGCCTTGAACGGGTGGCCCAGCAGCTCGAAGTAGTGCCGCCAGTCCCAGTACGGACCGGGGTCCGTGTGCATGCCCGAGACGGTCGACGTCGTCGGGCCCGGCACGTTGTCGTGGCCGAGGATGTGCTGCCGGTCCAGCGGGATGCCGTACTTCGCGGAGAGGTACTTCACCAGCCGCGCGGAGGACCGGTACATCGCCTCCGTGTACCAGGCGTCCGGATTAGCCAGGAAGCCCTCGTGCTCCAGACCGATCGACTTGGCGTTGACGTACCAGTTGCCCGCGTGCCAGGCCACGTCCTTCGCCTTCACATGCTGGGCGATGTGACCGTCGGTCGAGCGCAGGGTGTAGTTCCACGACACATAGGTCGGGTCCTGCACCAGGTTGAGGACACCGTCCCAGGTGCCCTCCGTGTCATGGATGACGATGTACTTGATGCTCTGTGAGGCCGGACGGTTCCCCAGGTCGTGGTTGCCGTAGTCGTTGTCCCCGAACTCCTCGTAAGGTGCCGGGATCCACTCGCAGGAGACGGTCTTCGGGCACTCGGTGGTGCCGTTGCCGAGCGTGCGCAGGCCCGTCCGGGCGAGCTGCGCGGTGTCGGGGGCGAGCGTCGGCCGGGCGGTCAGGGCGATCCGCTGACCGGCGTCCGTGGTGCGCTCCTCGCCGGTGCGCAGCACGTCGAAGACGTCGTTCGCGTACGCCGCCGCCGTCGCGCTGTCGTCCGCGCCGGAGAAGCGGGCCACCGCGCCGTACCAGTCCGCCGGGTCCTGGCTCAGCGGCTCGCCCAGCTCCTTCTGGGCGGCGGCCAGCAACGCGGCACCGCCGGCGATGTTCGCCGCGGGGTCGGTGCGCAGGTCGTCGGCGCTCAGACCGCTCAGCTCGGCCGCCTTCGGCAAGGTCTCCAGCCGGGCCGGCAGCTCGGTGGGCGCCGGCACCTTCGTCTCCGGGAGCAGCGCCGGGCGGGCGCTGTCGCCGCGGGCGTCCTCCGCGCCCTCGCTGTGGTGCGGTTGCGAGGCGAGTGCGGTGCGGGCGTCGGTCAGGTGCATCGGGCCGTAGCCGCCGGTCACACTCGGCGCTCCGGCGTGGCCGTCCCAGCGGGACTGGAGATAGGAGACGCCGAGGAGGACGCTCTGCGGGACGTGGTACTCGGCGGCCGCCGAGGCGAAGGCCTGCTGGAGGCCGGTCGAGGAGTCTTGGGCCTGCGACGGGGCCGCGCCGAGCAGGGGCAGCAGCAGGGCGGTGCCGGCCAGCGTGCCGACGACCCTCCGGGCGGCTCTGTTGGGGTCGGTCGTGGATCCTCGCAATGCAGCCTCCTGGGACGGTCGGGCGCGATGAGCCGTGCGGGGCCGGGCGTGCGTCAGTGGTACCGGCTTGGCGACGATCCGTCAATCATGCCCAGGGGCAGGCGATTTCCCATGTCAATGAGGGGTGCCGGGAGTTTCGTGGCGGATGCTTCCGGGCCTGCGGGGCGTCAGTGGCGTACACCAATGGCCCCTGGCGAGGAGCCGCACATACGACGGTCCGCGGCGCACCCCCGTTCTGCGGGGCGCACCGCGGACCGTCGTCCCCGTCAGCGAGTGCCGACCGCCGCACGCACGGCCCGGCGGGCCAGCTGGCAGTCGTCGTGCAGCCGCCTCAGCAGCAGCCGCTGTTCCTCGCCGGACGGCGCGGCACCCGGGTGGGCGGGGCCCGGTGCCGCC
This sequence comes from Streptomyces sp. NPDC050759, assembly GCF_044456945.1. Classification (NCBI taxonomy): domain Bacteria; kingdom Bacillati; phylum Actinomycetota; class Actinomycetes; order Kitasatosporales; family Streptomycetaceae; genus Streptomyces; species Streptomyces sp. NPDC050759. The sequence goes on from NZ_JBITGI010000025.1 coordinate 72,031, forward strand.
GGGGTCGCGTCGTGCATCGAACGCTGCACGGCCGTCTCGTAGGTACGGATCTCACGGGTCAGTACGAGCATCAGGTTCACCAGGAAGGCGTCCCGCGAGGCGGGGCCCGCCGACTGGGCGATCTGGCTGATCTGACGACGCGCCACCGGGGCGTCGCCGAGGACCGACCACAGCGTCGCCAGGTCGTAGCCCGGCAGATACCAGCCCGCGTGCTCCCAGTCCACCAGCACTGGACCGGCCGGTGAGAGCAGGATGTTCGAGAGCAAAGCGTCGCCGTGGCAGAACTGGCCCATGCCCTGTCGGCCCGCCGAGTGGGCGATGCCGTGCAGCAGCTTCTGCAGGTCGCCCATGTCCCGGTCGGTCAGCAGCCCCAGCTCGTGGTAGCGGGAGATGCGGGCCGCGTAGTCGAGCGGGGCGTCGAAGGTGCCCGCGGGCGGACGCCAGGCGTTGAGCCGGCACACCGCGCCGAGCGCCGCCCTGATGTCCGCGCGCGGCGGGGCCTCCGCCGGATGCCGGTGCAGAGCCGCCGCCCGGCCGGGCATCCGCTCGATGACCAGGGTGCAGTTGTCCGGGTCCGCCGCGATCAGCCGCGGGACGCGCACCGGAGGCCGGTGCCGGACGAAGGAACGGTATGCGGCTATTTCGTGCCGGATCCGCTCGGCCCATACGGGTGAGTGGTCGAGTAAGCACTTGGCGACAGCCGTGCTGCGTCCTGTCGTACCGACCAGGAGCACGGAGCGTCCGCTGCGGCGCAGCACCTGCACCGGGGCGAACTCCGGGCAGATCCGGTGCACCGACGCGATCGCCGTGCGCAGCTGGGCGCCCTGGGGGCCGGACAAGTCGAGTCTCCCGCTGAGCGGTGGGGTGCCGAGCCCCGGAGCGCGCCGCGTCCTGCCCGTACCCGGTACGGGGGCCGTCGGCCGCGCGGGGTCGAGGTAGGGGCCACCGCCCGCCGGGCGGAGATGCGGTGACCGGGGCGGGGCGGACACGGAGGACGATGCTGCGTACATGGGCGAGACAGATCCCTTCGTGTGCCTGCTGTGCCTGGAGAAGCAGTGCGCTGCCCGATCCGGACCACCGGGTGCACCCTGGGGAATGTCCCTGTGCGGTCCGGGTCGGGGTGGCGCGTTCCTACCTCACCGCAGATGCGCACTGGCACACCATCTGGCGCACCCTGGCGAACCCTGGCGAATAGTCCCGGAGCAACTGACACGGGGCTACTGTCAACTCAGCCGAGAACCTGGGGGCTTGATGTGAGCGGACAACCCAACTCCCGACTTTCGGACCTGTTCGGCCTCGCCGGCTGGTCCAAGGGTGAACTCGCGAGGCTGGTCAACCGGCAGGCGGCGGCCATGGGCCATCCCCAGCTCTCGACCGACACCTCGCGGGTCCGGCGGTGGATCGACATGGGAGAGATCCCGCGCGATCCGGTGCCGCGGGTGCTGGCGGCCCTGTTCACCGAGCGTCTCGGCCGTGTCGTGACCATTGAGGACCTCGGTCTGGTCCGGCACGGGCGTACGGGGAAACGGCAGGGTGACGGGAGTGTGGAACATCCCGACGGCATGCCGTGGGCGCCCGACCGAACCGCCGCGGTCCTCACCGAATTCACGGGAATGGACCTCATGCTCAACCGACGCGGCTTGGTGGGCGCGGGTGCCGCGCTCACCGCGGGATCCGTACTCAGCAGTGCCATGCACGACTGGCTGCACACCGATCCGGCCCTCACCGCCGATGCCCCCCAGTTCGACGACCCCCTGCACGCCGACCCCGCTGGGTTCGACCGTTACGAGGCCGCCCCCATCGGGTCGCAGGAGATCGAGGAACTGGAGCGCTCGGTCGAGGTGTTCCGGGCCTGGGACGCGGCCCGCGGCGGCGGGCTGCAACGCAAGGCGGTCGTGGGCCAGCTCAACGAGGTGGGCGGCATGCTCGCCTACCGCCACCCCGACCATCTGCAGCGACGCCTGTGGGGCGTCGCCGCCAACCTGGCCGTCCTCGCGGGCTGGATGTCCCACGACGTCGGCCTCGAACCCACGGCTCAGAAGTACTTCGTCATCGCCGCCCATGCCGCGCGAGAGGGCGGTGACCGGCCCCGCGCCGGCGAGGCGCTCTCCCGGGCGGCCCGCCAGATGGTGCACCTGGGCCGGCCCGACGACGCACTCGACCTGATGAAGCTCGCCCAGTCCGGCTCCGGCGAACAGGTGCTGCCCCGCACCAGGGCCATGCTCTACACCATCGAGGCCTGGGCACAGGCTTCCATGGGCAAGGGCCAGGCGATGCGCCGCACCCTCGGACAGGCGGAGGACCTCTTCGTCTCCGACAAGAGCGACGTGCCACCGCCGAGCTGGATGCAGACCTTCAAGGAGGAGGACCTGTACGGCATGCAGGCCCTGGCCTACCGCACGCTGGCGGAGCACGAGCCGGGTGCGGCCGTGCACGCCCAGCACTACGCGGAGAAGGCCCTCGCCCTGCGGGTCGACGGACGGCAGCGGTCGAAGATCTTCGACTTCCTGTCGATGGCCTCGGCCTGCTTCATCGCCGACGACCCCGAACAGGCGGACCGCTACGCGCGGTTGGCGCTGGTGTCGATGGGCTCCAACTCCTCGCACCGCACCTGGGACCGGCTGCGTCAGATGTACCGGCTCACCGCCGAGTACTCCGGCTACCCGAAGATCAACGAGCTGCGCGAGGAGATCAGGCTGGCGCTGCCGAAGCCGAAGGGAAGGGGCGGCAACAGCGCTCGGGCGTGAGTCGTTATGAAGTCACCTTGGCGATGAGCACACAGGCGTCGTCCTCGCGCTCACTCTCGCCGAACTCCTCCATGACCACGCGCACACCGTCCTGCGCGGTGCGTGCCCCGTCGAAACGGGGGGCCAGGCCGAGGAGCCGGTTCACGGCAGCCGTACTGCTGCGCCCGGGCACCAGTCCGTCCGTGTGCAGCAGGAGCAGGTCGCCCGGTTCGAGGGTCTCCTCGGCCTGCGCGTAGACGGCTCCCGAGGTCGCGCCGAGGAGCACGCCGTCGGGTGAGTTCAGCCTGCGCCCCGTCCCGCTGCGGAACAGCAGCGGGGCGGGGTGCCCGGCCTGCGCCCAGACCAGGGTGCGGGTCTCGGGGCGGTAGCGGCAGCAGACCGCGCTGCCGAGGGCCGGCTGCACGGTGGCGTCGAGCAACTGGTTGAGCAGGGACATCAGTTGGCCCGGCTGGGTGCCCGCCATCGCCATGCCGCGCACGGCGCCGAGGAGGGTCGCCATGCCGGAGGCCACCGCGACTCCGTGCCCGGTGAGGTCGCCGACGCTCAGCAGGGTCGCGCCGTCGGCCAGTTCCAGTGCGTCGTACCAATCGCCGCCGATCAGGGCGCTGGCCGACGACGGCAGATAGTGGGCGGCCAGGTCCAGGGTCTCGGTGCCCCGGTGCGGGAGCCGCAGGGAGCCACGCCACGGCGGCAGCACGGCCTCCTGCAGCTCGACCGCGAGCCGGTGCTCGCTCTGCGCGCGCTGCCGCTGGCGTTGTAACGAGTCACGGGTCTCGCTCACCGCCGCTTCGCTGCGCCGCAGTTCGCTGACGTCGCGCAGCACGGCCCACATCGAGGCGGTGCTGCCGTCGGCGGCGAGCACGGGCTCGCCCATCATGTGGACGGTGCGCACCTCGCCGTCCGGACGCACGACGCGGAACTCGCCGTCGATGCGTTTGGCGTCGACCAGACAGTCCGTGACCATGGCCGTCAGCCTCGGCCGGTCCTCGTCGAGCACCAGGGAAGGGAGCTCGTCGAGGGTGAGCGGGGGAGCGGTGCGGTCGCGGCCGAGTATCTGGTACAGCTCCCCGGACCAACTCGCCTCGTCCGTAAGGAGGTTCCACTCCGCGCTGCCGACCCGGCTGAGCAGCGAGCCGCGCCGGGGAGCGGACGGCGCGGTTCGCGCGGCGGACTGTGCCCCGGGTGCCGACGGCACGGGCGGCGGGCCGTCCCGCAGCTGCGCCAAGTGCTCGTCCAGATCGCTGAGTTGGTGAAGCGCGAGGTCGTACAGCGCGCGCTGCCAGCGCTCCTGGGGGTCCAAGCCGTCACCGGGCGCGTCCCGTCGTACGGCGTCCACCTCGCCCTTGAGCCGCCGCGTCTGCGATATCAGCGCGTCGACCGAGCCGCGTCCTGGCGGCTGGGCGGCGGGGTGGTCCGCGGAGAGGTGGGACGGCATGACGCACTCCGATGCGGGGACGGTTCGACCTGGGCGGGACGGAGGGACCGTTACGACTGTTGCACAGGGCGCGACGCGCTGTAAGGGATTTGGCAGCACACGATACGGTGGTGCTTCTGGCATATGCCAGGGTCTTCACGGAGCGGTCGGGTGGAGCGTGTCGACTACGCTCTTCGGTGTCTCAAGTCGTAGGCGATGTACGCGACTTGCGGGTCGGTGGGGTGGCCGATCCGGTGTTCATTTGCGTGTTCGACGGTCTTGTGTTCTAAGGAGTCTGGCAAGACCTCGTGGTGAAGTCGAGAAATCTTGCTATGTGACGCAGGTCACATTAATTCACCCGCGCTCTGGCGTAATGCAAACGGCACTTGCGAGGTCGTAATCGTATGGACACGACACTCGAGCAGCCCGCCCGCGCCCGGCTGGTCACCGCGGAGAACCAGGAACTGCCCGTCCCGGCCATCCTGCGCTACGACTCCACCGACCCGCTGGCCGTCCGCGTCGACTTCCCGCCCGAGGTCTCCCTGGACGGACAGGGGGTGACCTGGACCTTCGCCCGTGCCCTGCTGGAGGAGGGGCTGCGCGGACCGGCCGGCGGCGGGGACGTGCACATCTGGCCGTGCGGTGGGAGCACGACGGTCGTGGAGTTCCACTCGCCGTACGGCCTCGCGCTCCTCCAGTTCGAAACGCCGGCCCTGCGAAGCTTCCTGCTGGGGACCTATGCGGTGGTGGGCGCAGGGCAGGAGGACCTCGGCGCGGCAGTCGAACAGGGACTCAGCGCGCTGTTCGGAGGTGTCTGAGTGGCCTACGGCGGCCTCAGTACCGCAGCACTCCCGCGATGCCGTCGGAGCCGCCCAGCGTGCCGTCCGGTACGAAGCGGACGTCGGCACCGGTCTCCAGGCACTGTTCGACGATCTCGTCCACGATGTCCTCGCGGGCGTCGAGGTCGCCGCTCTCGGCCGGGACCAGATGGTCGCCGCCGTCGTCGCGGACCGTCACCCGGTAGTTCTCCTCGACGGCCAGCAAGCGCAGCCGGCCCTCCCGGGCGCTCTGCCAGATCTCGTCGACACCGGCCGCGAACGCCCGCCGTCCGCGCGCAGCTTCGAGCTCCAGCGTCACCGCGTCGGTGCTCTTGCGGGCCTCCGCGGCGACCAGCGGCCGGACCGCGTGCCAGACCGCGTCCGGGGTGCCGTGCGCGAGCCCGCCGTGCGGGACGTGCACCGCGTCCTTGGTGACGCTGCCGACGTCGTCCAGCGCGGACAGCGCCGCGGTCTCGCCGGTGACGTACAGCGGCCGCGGGTCCTCGCGCAGGAGCTTGGCCAGCGCGGTGTCGGCGTCCCGCAGGAAGTGCCGCGTGTCCTCGTCCCGGAAGGTGCTCGGCATGTCACCGATCCGCTCCAGGCGCTCGGCGTCGAAGTTCTCGCGGGTCCTGGTCAGCGGAAAGCCGCCGGCGCGGTGCTCGGTGACGCGGTCGACGCCGCCGTTCCACAGGGTGGCGCGGTCGGCCGAGACCGACAGCACCCAGAACGGCCGCTCCGAGGCCTGGGCGGAGACGAGGTTGCGGGTCAGGAAGGTGTCCGAGAGCACCACGCGCTCCGGTACGGCACGGGACAGGGACCACACCTGGTGCTCGCCCGGGGCGGCGAAGATCGCCAGACCGTCCTCGGCGTGCGTCAGATCGATCTCGGCGAGTGCGAGGTCGAGTTGCCGGACGACGTCGGCGCGCCGCTCCCGGGGGACCGCCGGGTCGGCCTCCAGCTGTTTCTTGGCCTCGGCCACGACATTGCGCAGCCGGACCGGATCCTGGGCGTTCTCGGGTTCACGGCGGTGGGTCGGCGTCAGTACGGACACCGCCGGATAGGCGCGCGGGCGGCGCAGTTCGGAGAGGGTCGCAGGGCTGAGTGCGTGCTCCATAACAGCACCATAGGGCCGATCGGCCGATCAGGCATTTGGGGCAACTTGATCGGGCGCTCAGGAGTTCTGACAGTTCAGGTCTTCAGCGGCTCGAGTACGGCGATCGAGCCCTGGGCCACCGCGCACAGGGTCTCGGTGCCGTCGGCGTCCACGGTGCTCAGGTCGCAGCGGCACACCACACGGGTGCGGCCGGCCCGTACGACCCGGGCGCGGGCGCGCAGCAGTTCACCGCGGGCGGGACGCAGGAAGTCGATGGAGAAGCCGGCGGTGGTCACCGCGGAGCCGGCCACCGAGCCCGCCGCGAAGGAGAGCGCGTTGTCCGCCGCGTAGCCGAGCACTCCGCCGTGCACGGTGCCGTGCTGCTGGAGCAGGTCGCCGCGGATGTCGAACTCCAGAGTCGCCCCGCCCTCCTCGAACGCGGTCAGACGGGCGCCGACCAACGTGCTGAACGGCTGTGCCGCCAGGACCTTGCGGGCGAGCTCCAGGTCCAGGGTCCGGGTCATCCGCCCACCTCCCTCTCGCGTCTCACTTCACTGGTGAAGTGAGACTGGCGCGGCCCCCTCCCGTCTGTCAACATCGGCCCATGCCCGAGCCCGACGACCAGCGTCTCTACTTCCTGCTCCAGCGGGCCGCACACCGTTTGCGGACCACTGCGGACCGGCGCTGCCTGGCCGCCGCGGGGGTCACCACGGCCCAGCTCGGAGCCCTGTTCGCGGTGCACGACGAGGCGGGCATCACCCAGCAGCAGCTCGCACGCACGCTCGGACTGCGCGAGTCGGCCGTGACCGGGCTGGTCGGCCGGCTGACGGCGGCGGGTCTCCTCGCGAAGAGGCCGCACCCGCGTGAACACCGCGCCGTCGTACTGGAGTTGACCGACGCCGGCACCGACGCCCTGCGAGCCGCCCGGCCCGAGATCGACCGCTTCAACGCAGAACTGCGCGAGGCGCTGGGCGACGACGGTTTCACCCGGGCGGCGACGGCCATGCACCGGCTCGCGTACGGGGAGTCCTAGGGGGTGCGCCGCTGCCCAGGTGGTGACCGCGGTGGCGGGTTCACCGGCGAAGCCGTGGCCCCAGGCCGAGGTGGTGAAACGGTCAGTCGTCGCGTTCGGGCCCGCAGGAGCTGCCGTCGGGCGGGAGGCTGCCGTACAGCAGGAAGTCGTCGACCTTGCGGTGCACGCACTTGGAGGAGCCGTAACCGGTGTGGCCCTCGCCCTTGTTGTCGAGGACCACGGCCGAGTCGCCGAGGCGCTTCGCGGTCTCCACGGTCCAGCGGTACGGCGTCGCGGGGTCGCCGCGGGTGCCGACGAGGAGGATCTTCGGGGTGCGGACGTCGCGCACCTTCTCGCGGATGAAGTCGGTGCCCTTGGGGCGGCCGTAGCAGATCAGGTACTCGGTGAGCCGGTAGCGGCCGAAGACCGGTGACGCCTGATCGTAGGCGGCGCGCAGCCGGGCCAGGTCCTTGGTGATCCGGTCGGCGCCGGGGCGGTCGGGATCGTCCGCGCAGTTGACCGCCATCAGCGCCGCCGGAAGATTGTCGAGCGGTATGTCCTCCACGTCGGCGAGGGTGCTGTGCGTCGGGTCGTCGGAGGGAGCGTGCGCGCGGGTGAGGACATCGGAGCCGCCGCCCGCGAAGCCGAGGACGCCCGTCGTGTCGCCCTGCTCCACCAGTTCGGCGAGCGCCCGCTCCAGCGAGGGCCACAGATCCTTGCTGTAGAGGGCCTGGCCGATGGCGCCCACGAGGTCCTGTCCGGTGAAGTCGGGGCCGAAGTCCGTGGGCACCGGGTCCTCGTCCAGCGACGCCACGAGGTGCTGGACCTGTTCCCGGGCGCCGCGCGCGTCGGTGCCGAACGGACAGGCGATGTCCTTCACGCACCAGTCGACGAAGTCCTCCAGCGCCGTCTGCTGCCCGGCGGCGCCCGCCACGCCCTGTTCGGCCAGCGGCTCGGTGAGGGTGTCCACACCGTCCAGCACCAACCGGCCCACCTTCTCGGGGAACTGGGCCGCGTACACCGCGCCGAGCCGGCTGCCGTACGAGAAGCCGAGGTAGTTGAGCTTCTTGTCGCCCAGGGCCTGGCGCATGACGTCCAGGTCGCGGGAGACGTTCACCGTGCCGATGTGCGGGAGCACGGGTCCGGAGTGCGTGGCGCACTGGTCGGCGGCCTTCCGCAACGTCCCGAACACGGCCTGCGGATCCCGGTGGAAGGCGGTGTCGTCGTCGGTTGCCGCCAGCGCCTCGTCCGTGCCGTTGCCACAGCTGACCGGGGAGGACCTGCCCACGCCTCGCGGATCGAACGACACCACGTCGTACTCGTCCGTCAGCCCCATGAAGTCGTCGCCACCGGCCGCGAGTGCGGGCACGCCCGCGCCGCCCGGGCCGCCGAAGTTCAGCAGCACCGAGCCACGCTTGTGCTTGGCCGTGGCCCGGTAGCGGGCGAGTGCCAGTTCGAGGGTGCCCGCGCGGGGCTTCGCGTAGTCGAGGGGAACAGTGACCTTTCCGCACTGCAGGTCCTTCGGGGCCTCCATGCCCACGCACTTCGACCACTTGATGTTCTGGCGGTAGAAGCGCGACAGGTCCGGTCCGGAGCCGTCCGTGACCACGGACGGCAGTCCGGCGCCGAGCAGGGCCAGCCCCACGGCTCCGGAGAGAGCGCATCGCCGCCTCGTCACCTTGGCGAGCATCCATGCCTCCAAGGACGCCCATCGGCGCCCTCGATCACGATAAGCGGCCCTTCGACGGGACGCCTCCGGGGGAGCGCGATCACGGAATGTGCCCTACCCTGCGCCCGCTCGATGCCAAGCGTCCTTTCCGCTCCGGGTGAGCCCCCCGCCCGTCGCCATACGGCACCCCCCTCACCCCCTCCCGTCCGCCGCCACCGCCGTGAGCAGCACCATCCCGGAGTCCCCGTAGGCCGGCAGGGTCGGGTCGGGGTCGACGTGGGTGACCGACAGCTCCCGGGTGAGGGGGGCGAACACCTCCGTGACGGTCTCCGGGTTCACCGGACAGCCCGGCCAGCGTGAGGTCGGTCCGATGCGGTAGGTCGGCATGTTCTCCATGAACGCGGCCACCAGATGCCCGCCGGGCACCACACAGCGGGCGAACGCCCGGCAGAAGTCGGCGAATTCGGCGAAGTCCTCCGTGGCGCCCTCGGCGACGAAGTGCATGGACGCGAGTTCGTACCCGCCCCGCTCCAGGTCCCGGACGTCCGCGTGGACGACGTGCACCTGCGCCAGCGACCTCGCGAGGGTCCTCGGCACCGCGGGATTGAGGTGTCGGCACAGCGCGTGGAAGGGCAGCCAGTTCGCATCGGGTCCGCAGACGATCTGCCGTTGCAGATAGGCCACATTGCCCGCGCCGGCCTCGACGGCGTCCACATGGCGGCTCGCCGCGGACGCGAGGATCAGCGGGTAGAGGTTGGGTCCGGCGCCGAACTCAACCGACCGGGCGACCCCGCCCGGTGCCAGACGCCGGTAGAACGCGGAGTGGTGGACGATCACTTCGGCGTCCGAGGGATGCAACTCCTGGTAGTTCTCGGCGAGATAGTCGGCGACCGGCCAGCGGTCCCAGTCCACGTCGTCGTTGTGCGTCAGCATCGCCGCAGCCACCTCCTCAGTGCCTCGGGCGCAGCCGGAAGCGCCCTGCCAGCGTGGTCAGTGTGGCGTTGAGCCGGTCGATGTCCTCGTCGGAGTTGAGCGCCGTGATCTGCACCCGGAAACCGATCCGGTCGCGGGGCACGAGCGGATGGGCGGCCAGCGTCACGTAGATGCCCTCCTGCCACAGGAACGCGGCGACCGCGTCGAGGTCGGCCGGGTCCGCCAGGGGAATCTCCACGATGGGCAGTCGGTCGGTGTTGAGGGTGCGCACGTCGAGGTCCGCGAGGTGGTCGAGCACCCGCACGGTCTTGTGGTAGACGTCGGCCCGCAGCGCGTCCCCCCTGAGGTCGTTGACCTCGAGACCGGCGAGCGCGGTGGCCAGGGACGCGGTGGGTGACGGGCCGGAGTACAGATAGGGGGCCGCGGCCGTCTTGAGGCGGTTCTTGAGGTCGGTGGGCAGCGCGAGGAACGCGAGCAGTGACGAGTACGCCTTGGAGAAGCCGCCGGCCAGCACGATGCCGTCGTACGACTCGCCGGTGTGCCGCACCACGCCGTTGCCGCGCAGGCCGTAGGGACACGGCTCGTCGGGCGCCCGTTCCCCGATCACGCCGAAGCCGTGTGCGTCGTCGACGTACAGCGTCGCCCCCCGGTCACGGCACAGCGCGGCCAGCACGGGCAGGTCGGGGAGGTTGCCGGTCATGCTGTTCACGCCGTCCAGGCAGACCAGCCGGGTCGTGCGCGCGGGCACCGAGGAGAGCAACGCGTTCAGTTCCTCGGGCCGTTCGGCGTGGAAGCGGTGCAGAGTGGCGCCCTGGCCGCGGGCGACCACACAACCGTCGTACACCGTCCGGTGGGCGCTCGCCTCGACGAAGACGTGACCGCCGTCGGCTAGGACGGGGATCACCGAGGCGTGGATGAGGGTCAGCGTCGGCAGCAGCAGGGTGTCCGGGGCGCCCAGCAGCGCCGAGAGGCGCTCCTCAAGGACGGGATACAGGCGTGGACTGCCCAGCAGCCGCGACCAGCTGGGGTGCGTGCCCCACCGGCGTACCTCGGGGTCGATGCGCGCGGCGATCTCCGGGTCCCAGTCGAAGCCGAGGTAGTTGCAGGAGGCGAAGTCGGTGAGCCAGTGGCCGCGGCTGCGGATACGGCGGCCGTGCACCTCGTCGATGACCGCGTCGGTCATCGGACTGGTGCGCCGCAGATGGTCCAGATCCGCCGTGCGCTTCCCGGCAGAGCGGGGAGTCGGGGTACGTCGGGCCGGGTGCCCGTTCGCGCCACCGGATCGCGACGCGCCACCGGAAGCCGAAATGCCACCGGAACCCGGACTGAAGCGCCCGCCGTCCTGTCGCAGCACCCGCTCGCTCTGCTCCACGGTCATGGGCCGGGCGAACAGGAAGCCCTGCCCGAACCGGCACCCCATCGCGGCCAGTATGTCCCGCTGCGCCGGATCCTCGATGCCCTCGGCGATCACCTGCAGGCCCAGCGTGTCGGCGATGCGGACGATGCCCTCGACGAGGGCGACCTGCCGGGCCTCGTGGGAGATGTCGTCGATGAACGTCTTGTCGATCTTCAGCACGTCGATGGGGAAGTCCCGCAGATAGCGCAGCGAGGAGAACCCCGTGCCGAAGTCGTCGACCGCGATGCGCACCCCCAGCTCCTTGAGGGCCTGGAGCACCGCCAGGATCTGGGCGTCCCGGCGCAGCAGCACCGTCTCCGTCAGCTCCAGCTGGAGGGACCCGGCGACGAGCCCCGGCGTCCGCAGCGCCCGGCCGACCTGGTCCACGAACCCGGCGTCGCGGAACTGGCGCGCGGACACGTTCACACTGACGTACGGCGGCGCCGCGGGCCCCGGCAGCTGCTGAAGTCCCGCGATGTCGCCGACCGCGTTCTCCAGCACCCACGAGCCCAGCGGAGTGATGTGCCCGGTCTCCTCGGCCAGGGTGATGAACTGCTCCGGCGCGATGGGCCGGTCCGGGGCCCGCGGCCAGCGCACCAGTGCCTCGAAGCCGACCACCTCGCCCGCGTCGATGTCCACCACGGGCTGGTAGCGCAGGGCGAACTCATGGGCGGCGACCGCCCGGGCGAGCCGGCTCTGCAGATCGTGCCGCTCGACCATGCGGGCCCGCAGCATCGGCCGGAAACGGTGCCACTGCCGTTTGCCCGCCGCCTTCGCCGCGTACAGGGCGAGGTCGGCGTGGCCGAGCAGCTCCTCGGCATCCGTGCTGTCGTGAGCCGTGGCCACGCCCACACTGGCCGAGACGGTGACCGACGCGTCGCCGAGCACGAACGGCCGGGTCAGGGTCTGCACCACCTGCGCCGCCAGCAGTTCCGCGTCGAGCGGCTCCCGGGCGTCCTCCATCAGTACGGCGAACTCGTCGCCGCCGAGCCGGGCCGCGGTGTCGGTGCGTCTGAGGGTCTGGGTCAGCCGGTTGCCGACGGCGAGCAGGAGGTGGTCGCCCGCCGAGTGCCCCATGGTGTCGTTGACCTGCTTGAAGTCGTCCAGGTCGATGAAGAGCAGACAGGTCAGGGACGACTCGCGGCGGCCGCGCAGCAGGGCGCGTTCGATCCGCTCCAGGAGCAGCGTCCGGTTGGGCAGGCCGGTCAGCGAGTCGTGGAAGGCCCGCTGGGTCAGCTCGTGCTGCAGTCTGCGCTGTTCGGTCACATCGCGCAGGGTGACCACGAGACCGGCCACGGTCCGGTCGTCCCGGAAGTCGCTGCACCGCACCTCCACCTCCACCCGCCCCGAGTGGTGCCGTACCCACCAGTGGTCGTGGGAGACGCGCGGCCCGTGGTCGCGTACGGCGGTCAGCTCACGGGCCGCCCGGTGCTGGGCCCGGGGATCCACCAGGTCCGGCAGTGACGCGCCGACGAGGTCCGCGGTGCCGAACACGGCGGCGGCGGAGGGACTGGCGTACCGGATGGTGTCGTCGTCCTCGACGATCAGGATGACATCGGAGGTGTTGCGCACCAGGGTGCGGAAGTAGGCCTCGCTCTCCCGGCGGATCACCTCCTGGCGCAGCAGGACCCGTTCCATGGCGAGGCCCGCGTGGGAGGCGAGGATCTCCAGTGAGCCGCGCGTCTCGGTGAGCGATCCCTGCGGGCCGGCGACCAGCAGGACGCCCGGGTCCTGAGTGGCCGGGCGGTCGGGCGGGGTCATGGGGCACAGCAGGACGGCGGGCAGCCCGTCCAGCCGGGCGGCGATGTCGGGCCCGAGGTCGGCCGGGGACACCCGGCGGGCCTCGTGGGGGAGCAGGGGCGCGGCCTGCTCGGCCGACAGCAGCAGGGTCCGGTGGCGGACCGTCGGCCCCAGGAGCATGTCGACGGCGCTCTCGCAGGTGTGCACGACCTCCTGCTGCCGTACCGCGGACACCAGGGACCCGGCCGCCCGGCGCAGGGCCAGCTCGCGCTCGACCGCCCCGCGGTGGGCCACGACCATGCCCGCCAGCCGCAGGATGACCAACAGGAACAGCACGGCCGAGAAGGCGGCGATCACGCCCGCGTGGTGGGCCCTGTGGGTGACCGCCTCGTACAGCAGGATCCCCGGCGCGATGAGGGTGACGGCCGCCAGCATCACGAGCCTGCGGGGCGGCGGGAGAGGGCACTGTCGCTGCGGTACGGCGGCGGTGAGCGCCGCCATCGACGGGTGCAGCGCGGCCAGACCCCACGCCGTGTAGAAGACGATCCACCCGGCGTCCAGCAGCGTGCCGACCTGCCACTTGGAGTTCAGCTGGAGGATGCCGTACGCGATGTCGAAACCGAGCAGTGTCAGTGTGCCGACCACCAGGAGCTGCACCGACCTGTTGTGCGCTTCGACCGGGCTCGGGGTCAGCAGCCGGGCCAGCAGGGCCAGGACCAGCACGTCACCGAGGGGGTAGGCGATGCTGATGGCCCGCTGCTGCCAGGTCAGCCCCTCGACCTCGGTCAGCGGCTGCGCCAGGTACACCCACACGGGCAGGGCGAGTCCCGCGGTGAAGATCAGCGCGTCGAGCAGGCTGGGCAGGTCGTGGCCAGCCCAGCGGTAGCGGATGAGACCGAACAGACCGGCCGCGAAGAGCGGGTAGGTGGCGAGGTAGCAGGCGTCGGCGGGGGAGGGGAAGGGGTTGGAGGCGCCGAAGTATCCCTCCATGACGTTGTAGTAGGTGTCGCCCGTGATGAAGGTGAGCAGGCCGGCCGCCAGCGCCCACCAGGGCCAGCGGTGGGCCGGCCGGTGCATCTGGATGCCGGTGAGTACGGCGGTGACGCCGGCGAGTCCGATGACGGCCCACAGGGGCGTACGCGCGGAAGGGACTGTCATGTAGGCGACCGTCAGGACAGCGACCAGAGCGACGTGAGCGGCCATGAGCCGACGTGTCGACTGCAAGGGCAAGCGCCTCCCCCGCTGGAGGAGACCGGGCCTTCCACCTGGTCCAGGGTCCTTTTTCGATCGTAGGCACCGGGGCGCGGGGCTGCATCCCGGGGGAGCGGGTGTCAGCTCTGATGGAACCGGGCGTGCAACTGCCGCACGCGCTCCGTCAGCTCCGGCACCGGCCCCTCCACGACCACGCCGGGGGCTACGTCGTTGACCGGCAGTGTCCGTACCGGTGGTGCCGGGACGCCCAACTGGGTGAGCCACTGGGTGAGTTGCTCGGAGGAGGCGACGTACACGATGCGTCCGAGGCCCACCCAGGCGTGCGCGGCCGCGCACATCGGACAGTGCTCGCCGGAGGTGTACACGGTGGCCGTCGCCCGCTCCTCGGGCGTCATGTGCGCCGCCGCCCAGCGGGCCAGCTCGAACTCGGGATGCCGGGTGCGGTCGCCTGAGGCCACGCGGTTGTGGTCCTCGGCGAGGATCTCTCCGTCGGCGCTCACCAGGACCGAGCCGAACGGTTCGTCCCCGGCCTCCAGCGCCTCGGCGGCCAGCTCGACGCAGCGGCGCAGATACGGCAGTTCGGTGTCCTTCACGACCATGGAGTACGGCCCTCCTCGCCACGAGCCTAAGGTCATCACCGCGTCGCCGGGAACGCGTTTCGCGCCACGGTGACCACCCCGAGGGCCACCGCGACCCACGGCAACGCGGTCCACGGCAGCGCCCCGGCGCCCCAGCCGTCCAGTGCGAGGCCCCCGGTCAGCGAACCCACCGCGATGCCGGCGTTGTACACCGTGGTCTGCAACGACGTCGCCACGTCCGCCCGTTCCGGACCCGACGCGTCGATCAGCGCGGTCTGGATCAGCGTCGGCGCACCCCCGAAGGCGACGCCCCACAGGGCGACCGAGATCAGCAGCACACCAGGGACCCCGGCGGCGAGCCCCAGCGCGAGCATCACGGCCGCGCACAGCGCCAGCGCGCCCACGAGCGTCGGCCGCAGATGCCGGTCCACCAACACCCCGGTGATCCAGATCCCCGCCACCGTCGCCGACCCGAACACCAGCAGCACCAGTCCCGTACGGCCGAAACCGGCATGCGCCGCGAACGGGGCGACGTACGTGTACATCGTCTGATGCCCCACCAGCAGGAAGAGCGTGACGGACAGGACGGCCGGGATGCCCGGCAGCGCGGCGACCCGGGCGAGCGGCACGCGCGCGTGCCCCGTCTCGCCCGGGAAGCCGGGCACCCGCCACCGCACCCAGCCCACCAGCAGCACCGCGAGCCCGGACAGCAGCCCGAACGCGGTACGCCAGCCCACCGTCCCGGCCAGCGCGGTCCCGGCCGGGACGCCCAGGGCCAGGGCGAGGGTGATCCCCGCGAGGACGATCGCGATCGCCCGGCCGCGCCGCTCGGCCGGCACCATCCGGGCCGCGTACCCGGCGAGCATCGCCCAGAGCGTCCCGCCCATGCCCCCGGCCACCAGCCGTGCCCCGAAGGTGAGGGCGTACGACGAGGACACCGCCACCACCGCGTTGCTCACCGCGAAGCCGAGCAGCGCCCCGACGAGCACCGGCCGGCGTGGCAGCCCGCGCAGCAGGGCCGTGAGCGGGATCGCGGCGGCGAAGGACGCGAGCGCGTACCCGGTGACGAGGAAGCCGATCCGGGCCTCGGAGACGCCCAGATCCGGGGCCATGCGGGGCAGCAGACCCGCGGGCAGCAGCTCGGTCAGCACGGCGGTGAAGGCGGCCGTCGACAGGGCGAGGAGCCCGGACCACGGGAGTGGGGCGGACGCGGGCGGGGCTGTCCCCTTGGCCGGGGAGATGGTGGACATGCGACCATGCTCGGACCTTCACATCAGTGTGAAGGCAAGGGTGACCCGGGAGTACGTGATGAGGATCGGTGAACTGTCCCGCCGCACCGGGGTCCCCACCCGGCTGCTGCGCTACTACGAGGAGCAGGACCTGCTGCACCCCGAGCGCACCGACAACGGCTACCGCGACTTCGGAGAGGCGGCGGTCCGCGACGTCCAGCAGATCCGCGGGCTGCTGGACTCGGGCCTGACCACGGAGATGATCCGCGCGATCCTGCCGTATCTGTCGGGGCCGGAGGAGATCCTGTTGCCGCCCGAGCACCTGACGCCTCGGACCGCGGCCCTCCTGGAGGCCCATGTCGATCGCATCCAGGCCCGGATCGACTGTCTGGCCCGCAACCGCGACCGGCTCAGCGCCTACCTGGCGGCGGTGCGCGCGGAGGCCGGGCGGCCGTAATCGCCATTGCCGCAAAGGCGTCCGGGTGATGAAGTGGGCCCATGGATCATGTTGCGGTACTCGCCCTCTTCGACCGGGACATGCGCGAAGGCGCACAGCCGGACGGTCCCGGTGCCCGTGTCGAGCGGGTCGGCGGGGTGGTCCGCCAGGTCGCCGCCGAGCACGGCTGGAACGGCGTCGTCTGGTCCGACCTGGACGCGTCGAGCGCCGACAAGGCGATCGCCGAGCAGATCGCGTACTACAGCGGGCTCGGCCACGAGTTCGAGTGGAAGCTGTACGGCCACGACCTGCCGATCGACCTCGGACAGCGGCTCAGGGCGGCCGGATTCACCCCCGAGCCCGAGGAGACGCTGATGATCGCGGAGGTCGCCGACCTCACCCTGGACGTCGAACCGCCCGAGGGGATCCGTTTCCTTCCGGTCACCGACCGGGCGGGTGTCGACCTCGTGGCGGATGTGCACGAGAAGGCCTTCGGCACCGACAGCACCCGGCTGCGGCACCAACTGCTCGCCCGGCTCCAGGACGACCCCGACACCGTGGTCGCGACCGTCGCGCTCGCCGGGGACGTGCCGGTCAGCGCGGCCCGCATGGAGCTCGTGCCCGGCACCCGCTTCGCCGGCCTGTGGGGCGGCGGCACCGTCGAGAGCTGGCGCGGGCGCGGGATCTACCGCGCCCTGGTGGCGCACCGGGCCCGCGCCGCCGTGGAGCGTGGGTACCGCTACCTCCAGGTCGACGCGATGGCCGCGAGCCGGCCGATCCTGGAACGCCTCGGGTTCGCACCGCTGACGATCACGCAGCCGCACGTGTACCAGCCGTAGAGCCCGGTGGCCGGGACAGCCGTGGAGCCCGGCACCCGGGGCAGCCGTAGAGCCCGGTGGCCGGGACAGCCGTGGAGCCCGGTGGCCGGGACAACTCCAGAGTCCGGCGGCCCCGATGTCACATCCGGGCCCGCCCGATCCGTCGCACCGGTATGACGACGAACCAGAACCAGAGCATCCTCCTCGCCGGCGCGAGCGGCGTCCTCGGCCGCCACATCGCCAGGGCCCTGACCGACGCGGGCCACAAGGTCACCGGACTCGGCCGGAGCGAGGGCAACGGCGTCCGGGCCGACCTCATGGACCGCGACGCCCTGCTGCGGGCCGTGGACGGGCAGCACTTCGACACCGTCGTCCACGCGGCGACCGCACTGCGCAAGCCGCCCGTGCGCCACCGCGACATGTACGCCACCGACGCGCTGCGCATCGAGGGCACCGCCCACCTCGTCGAGGCCGCCCGGGCCACCGGCGCCCGCCGCTTCGTCACCGAGTCGATGGTCTTCGGATACGGGTACGGCGACTTCGGCGACCGACCGATCACGGAGGACGACGAGTTCGGGCCGCGCGGTACCGACCCGGAGCTGGAACGGCACCTCGCCGGGATGCGCACGAAGGAACAACTCACCTTCGAGGCGCCCGGATTGGAGGGCATCGCACTGCGCTTCGGCCTCTTCTACGGCCCCGGCGGCACCGACAACATCCTGACCCTGCTGCGCAAGCGGCAACTGCCCGCCCCCGCCGACCACGGCCGGGTCCTGCCGTGGGTCGAACTCACCGACGCCGCCCGCGCGGTGGCCGCGGCGGTCGCCCACGGGCGCCCGGGGCAGGCGTACAACGTCGCGGACCGCACACCGCTCGGCTTCCGCGCCCATCTGCTGTGCGTGGCCGAGGAGTTCGGACTGCCGAGGCCGATGACCGTACCGCTGTGGCTCACGAGGCCGATGAGCTATGCGCACACGATGTTCTCGACGAACATGAGGGTGTCGGTGGAGAAAGCCCAGCGGGAACTGGGCTGGACGCCCGCGTACCCGTCCAGCCGCGACGGTCTGGCCGCGCTTCGGGCCGCGACGACCCGGTGATCACAGATCGAGCTGGTACTCCACGGACTTGTGCGTCGGCAGGTATCCGAGTGCGTCGTTGACGGCGAGCATCGGCTTGTTGCTCTCCGCGGTGTCGGTGCACAACCCGGACAGTCTCGGGTGCCGATCGAGGGCGTGGCGGACGGCCGCGGCCTTCATCCAGCGGGCCAGTCCCTGCCCGCGGTGCTCGGGCAGCACCGCGGTGCCGTAGTGCTGGCCGTCCCCCGACCCGTCGCCCGGCACGACCAGTTCGGAGAAGCCGACCACGCTGCCGTCCGTCGCGTCCACGGCGGCGACGGTGTGCAGCAGCTCTCCGCGTCGCGCGACCGCCTCCGCGGCCGCGACCACGCGTTCCACGTCCCAGACGACCCTGCCGAAGTCCGTGCCCTCCATCGGCATGTCGTCCATCGCCCGCCGGGAGTCGGCGAAGGACCGCGCCAGCGCGTCCGGCACGGTGCCCTCCCACTCGGTCAACCGGTAGCCGGGGTGCGGCAGTTCGACGAGTGCGTCGATCGCGGCACGATCGACGTCGGCCAGCGGGAGCCGGGCGTACGTGAGCGCCAGGACCTGCCGGAATCCCCGCGCGGCCAGGAAGAGATCGGCGGGGGAGCCCTGTACGGCCTGCGCGATCACCGACCGTCGCCGTTCCGCCTTCGCGGCGCCCACAGCGGCCTTGAGCAGCCGGCTTCCGACGCCCTGCCGCCGCTCGGCGCCGTGCACGGCGAGTTGCAGTTCGGCGAGGTGCTCCTGCCCCTCCCTCGTGAACAGCCGCAGGAAGGCGGACCCGAGCGGGACCCCGTCGTCCCCGGAGGCCAGCCAGGCCAGACGGCGGCTGGAGGCGGCGGGTTCGGGGTCGGCGAGCGGGGTGATGTGGAAGGGCAAGCGAGTCTCCGGCACGGGAGGAGGGGCGGCGGGCGCTTGAAGCCTGCCGTCGTGCTCCGGCGGGCGCAACGGGATTTGCCGTCGGGGCGCCCGCATTCGTCGGAGCCCCCGCACTCAGGGCACACACGCGGCGGCGCGCCGGAGACTCCGGCGCGCCGCGTTTTCGCGTGCTGGTGTGGTGCCTTGTGCCGTACGACCGTCAGCGGCGCGCCTTCGACCGGTCCAGCGCCGCCACGCCGAGCGCGGCGAGGCCGATCTGGATGAGCCACTCGACCCAGTCGATGCCCTTGGTGTCGGCCACGTCGAAGGCCCCGGCGATCGCCGAGCCGATCAGCGCGGCCACGATGCCGACCGCGATGGTCCACAGGATCCCGATGCGCTGACGGCCCGGAACCACGAGCCGGCCCAGCACACCGATCACTATGCCGATCACGATGGCACTGATGATGCCGTCGACTTCCATCTCCGCCCCTTTTCCGATGAGCCCCGATGTAGTCCGGATGCCCGCTGGGGGCGGCCTCAGTCCGGCTTCGTCCCAACCGGCGGTCAACACCCGGTCAATCCTGGTCGGGAGGACCGGACGATCCTGTTCAGCCTTCTTGGTGTCATGTACCGTTCAAATTGATCAGGTATCTATGCGCGTAGTTCCCTTTCCCGCATCACCCCCTCCCCAACTCCTCACGGAGGTATGCCGGATGCTCGGACTTACCGTTCCCCGCCACAGACTCGGCGCGGTCGTCGCCGGATTCAGCCTCGTCGCCGCAGGTGTCGCCGTGCAGGTCACCGCCACCCCCGCCGCCGCTGCCACCCCGCACCGGATCCTCTTCGACAACGCCCACGCCGAGACGGCCGGCAACGCGGACTGGATCGTCTCCACCAGCCAGCCCGACCCCCTGGGCCAGGACTCCTCGCCCTCCGCCGAGACCGACTGGACCGGCGCCCTCTCCTCCTGGGGTGTCGCCCTCCAGAAGACCGGCGACTACAGCCTCAAGACCGCGACGAGCGCCCTCACTTACGGCGGCTCCTCGGCCACCGACCTGTCGAACTTCGACACCCTGGTCCTCCCCGAGCCCAACACGCTCTTCACCACCGCCGAGAAGACGGCGATCATGACCTTCGTGAAGAACGGCGGCGGTCTCTTCATGATCTCCGACCACACCGGCGCCGACCGCAACAACGACGGCGAGGACGCGGTCGAGATCCTCAACGACCTGATGACCAACAACAGCGTCGACTCGACCGACCCGTTCGGTTTCTCCATCGACTCGCTGAGCATCAGCTCCGACTACCCGAGCGCCATCAGCGACAGCGGCAACCCCGTCCTGCACGGCTCCTTCGGCACCGTGACCAAGAGCCTGATCGCCAGCGGCACCACGGCCACCCTCAAGCCCGCCGACAACTCGGCCGTCAAGGGCCTGCTCTACCGCACCGGTTACTCGGGCAACACCGGGGCCTTCTTCGCGACCAGTACCTTCGGCAGCGGCCGCGTCGCCTTCTGGGGCGACAGCTCACCCATCGACGACGGCACCGGCCAGTCCGGCAACACCCTCTACGACGGCTGGAACGACTCCGGCGCCACCAACGCGGCCCTCGCGCTCAACGCCACGGAGTGGCTGTCCGGCGGGAGCGGCAGTGGGAGTGGCGGAGGCGGCGGTTCCACCTGCACGTCGGCGCAGCTCCTGGGCAACAACGGCTTCGAGTCGGGCAGCAGCACCTGGAGTTCCACCAGCGGCGTGATCACCAACTCCACCGACGAGTCCGCCCGCACCGGCTCCTCTTACGCCTGGCTCGACGGCTACGGCTCCGCGCGCACCGACACCCTGTCCCAGTCGGTGACCGTCCCGGCCGCGTGCACCACGGCCACGCTCAGCTTCTACCTGCACGTCGACACCGCCGAGACCACCACCAGCACCGCCTACGACACCCTCAAGGTGCAGGTTCTGAACAGCTCGGGCACGGTACTGAGCACTCTGGCCACGTACTCGAACCTCAACGCTGCCTCCGGCTACACCCAGCGCAGCTTCAGCCTGGCGGGCTACGCCGGCCAGACCGTCACCCTCAAGTTCACCGGCACGGAGGGCTCCACCCTCCAGACGTCGTTCGTCGTCGACGACACGGCACTGAACGTCAGCTGATCCGCGCCGGGACCCACCCGGTGGCGGCCGTCACCCCGGCCGCGATGTCGATTTCCGTGCGCCCGTCGGTCACCACGCGCAGCGTGCCGGCGGGCGCCCGCTCGTCCAGCATCCGTGCCTTGCGGGCGCCGCGCCGCATCTCCTGCTCCAGCTCGGAGCACGCCCGAGTTCGGCGTAGTTTCCCCGCACGGCGGTCAGGTTGCGCTCACCGGTGGCGGCCCGGGAAGCCCCCGTCGATCACACCCGATGGGGAACCACGCCGCAGGCGGCGGAGTATCAGGCACGCAGGCGCCAGGTGCGCAGGACGATCTCCCGGCCGCGCGACACCCTTCTGACCGGCGGCTCGTCCGTGAGCTCGAACGCACAGGACCGGGCGACCGCCTCGCTCGCCGCGTTGGCGGCGTCGATGCGCAGCACCACCCGGCGGGGCCGGATCTCCCGGACGGCGTACTCGGCCGCGAGGCGCACCGCCCGCCCGGCGAGCCCCTGGCCCCGGTGGGCGGACCCGATGCCGTAAGCGAGCTCCAGGTCACGCTCGTCCGAACCGCTGCGGAACAGCAACACCTCCCCGCGGGGAAGGAGTCCGTCCGTGGTGACGGCCAACTGGATCTTCCGTCCCTCGGCCTGCCCCTCCCGCGCACCGGCGAGATAGGCGCGCCCCGCGTCCAGGTCGAACGGTGAGGCCACCGGCGTCCAGCGGGCCATCTCCGGATCGTCGTAGAGCGCGACCAGGTCGGCGAGGTCGGCGTCCGCCCACTCGCGCAGCCGGACGCCGTAGCCTTCGAGACGTGCGGGCGGGACGAGGGTGAAGGTTCTGTTCGTGTCCATGGGACGATCCTGCCCCGGGAGGCGGTCGGTGGAGGAGTCGGCGCTCGGCGGCGGCGCGGTCAGCGAGGTCGTCCGGGTCGGAGAGACCGTGCGGCGCACACCGTCGCAACGGTCGCCGTTCGTACGGGAGTTGCTCGCGCTGTTCGAGAGCGCCCGCTGGCGGGGTGCGCCCCGGTTCCTCGGTATCGACGAACACGGCCGGGAGACGTTCGGCTACCTCGAGGGGAGGGCCGCCGTGACCTCGCGCGAGCGCGTCGCCGCCCGTGACGACGAAGCCCTCGTGGAGGTGGCCCGACTTGTCCGGGCCTTCCACGACCTGACCCACGGGACGCCGCTCGCCGGCGATCGGGACGTCGTCTGCCACAACGACCTCGCGCCGAAAAACACCGTGTACGCCGTGGCGGACGGCGTATGGCGCCCTTCGGCCTTCATCGACTGGGACCTGGCCGCCCCGGGCGCCCGGATCCACGACGTCGCCCACGTGTGCTGGCAGTACCTCGACCTGGGGCCGGCCGTCACCGACGTGGCGGAGGCCGCTCGCCGGATCAGGCTGGTCTGCGACGCCTACGGCCTCGACGGGCGGGACCGGCTGCTGGACACGGTGCTGTGGTGGCAGGACCGGTGTCGGCGAGGGATCGAGGCCGGGGCGCTGAGAGGCGAGCCGGCCATGGTCGGGCTGCGGGAACAAGGGGCCGTGGACGAGGTACGGGCCGCGTGGGAGTGGGTCGCCGCTCATCGGCGCGAGCTGGGCTCCCAGCTGGGGTGACGGCATGCGGAGGGAGGGCCGGTCCACCGCGCGTGGACCGGCCCTCCCTTCTTCCGGGTCGGGGAACCTCTACGGCTTGGGGGCGCTCTTCGCCGCCGTGACGGTGCACATCAGCCCCAGGATCACCGCGAGGGCGCCGATGATGATGTTGTTCAGCGCCACACCGGCGTCGGGGCTCTCGCCGACGACCCAGGGAGCGATGATCATCCAGATGCCGACCGCGCAGAAGGCCCAGCTGAGGCCGTACATGCGCTCAGGGGTCTGGGTGAACCCGAGGGCCAGCAGACCGATCGCTATGCCCACGATGAGGTTGTGGGTCACGAGGGCGGGCTGGCTCGTCGTGTAGTGGAGTATCCAGGGGGACACGGCGCAGTACAGACCGAGCAGGAACACCGGTCCGTCCACGAGCGCCACATCGCGACCGCCGAGCATGCGGGCGTAGCGTTCCCGCATTTCCGGAGCGTCGGGGTGGCTGGTGATGTCACCTCTGGTGTGCGAGACGTTGGCCATGACTCGTCTCCTTTGACTTACTGGCCTGACCGCGTCTGGTGCGGTGTGCGGTAAGCGCCGCCTGCATACATTCTGCGCTTATTTTCTCTTTATGTGTAGAGGTGGCAGCCTCGTCTCCGGGTTCCCGGGGCCGACGTCAGTCCCGGCCCCGGGCCCGTTTGAAGCGGGCGAGACCCTCGGGCAGCTCCACGATCGGATCCGGATGGTCGAGCGCGGCGCGGTCCAGGCCCCGCAGCTTCCACGGCTCGTGCACAGCGGGTCCCCGCAGCGCGGACAGTTCCGGCACCCAGCGGCGGACGTAGGTGCCGTCGGGGTCGTACCGCTTGGCCTGGGCGACGGGGTTGAGGACGCGGTTGGGCCGGGTGTCGGTGCCGGTACCCGCCATCCACTGCCAGTTGAGCTGGTTGTTGGCGAGGTCACCGTCGACCAGCAGATCCAGGAAGTGCCGGGCGCCCCGACGCGCCAGTCCACGTACAGCGTCTTGGTGAGGAAGCTCGCCGTCAGCAGACGGCCACGGTTGTGCATCCAGCCCTCGTGGCGCAGCTGGCGCATCGCCGCGTCGACGATCGGGTAGCCGGTGCGTCCCTCCTTCCACGCCTGGATGTCCTCGGCGGCGGCCCGCTCGGAGCGCCAGCGGTCGTGCCGGGTGCGGTAGTCGGCGGTGGCCGCGGCGGGGCGGGCCGCGAGCACCTGCCGGTTGAAGTCGCGCCAGGCGAGCTGCCGTACGAAGGCTTCGGCGCCCGGACCGCCTGCCCGGCGCGCCCGGTGGACGAGTTCGACGGGGGACAGGGTGCCGAAGTGGAGGTGCGGGGAGAGCCGGGAGGTGGCGTCGCCGGCCAGGTCGTCGTGGCGTTCCCCGTACGCGCCCACGCCCGCCCGCAGCCAGGTGGTGAGCCGCTCGCGGCCCTCCGTCTCACCGCCGGCGGCGAGTCCTTGGGAGAGTCCCGACAGGTCGGCACGGGACGGCAGGAGCTCGGACCCCACGCCGTCCGGGACCCGCACGGTCCGCGGGGCCGCGAGCGGGTCCCGCAGCCGCTCCTGGGACCAGCGCCGGAAGTAGGGAGTGAAGACGGCGAAATGGTCCGAGGTGGCCGGGACCACCGCGCCGGGAGCGACGGCCGTGTTCACGGTGTCGTGGACGTGCAGCCGTACGCCCTCCGCCTCCAGGGCCCGGCGCAGCCGCTCCTCCCGCCGGTGGGCGTGGGAGCTGACGTCGGACGCCATGTGCACCTCGTCGGCGTCCGCCTCGGCGGCGACCTTGCACACCTCGTCGACGAGGCCACCGTGGCGCACGACCAGCCGGCCGCCCCGCTCACGCAGACCCGTGTCGAGGTCGCGCAGACAGTCGGCCAGGAACGCCAGTCGGTTGGGGGCGGCGAATCCGACGGCGTCCACGGCCCGGTCCCGCACGAACAGCGGGACGACCTGCTCGGTGACGTCGAGGGCGGCCCTGAGCGGCGGGTGGTCGTGCAGCCGCAGGTCGCAGGTGAACAGGACGACCGAGATGCTCATGGTGCTACTCCGGGATGCAGAGAGGAGCCGGGAGGTCAGCGGACCGGGGCGTGCTGTGGATCTCTGGCCGCCGAATCCGCCGCGGCCCGGGCGATGTTGCGGGCCATGCCGCCGAAGACGATCGCGTGGAAGGGGGAGACGCTCCACCAGTAGACCTGGCCGAGCAGACCGTGCGGATGGAACAGGGCGCGCTGCCGGTAGCGGGTGCGACCTTCCTCGTCCGTGACCACGCCCATCTCCAGCCAGGCCAGGCCCGGCAGCCGCATCTCGGCCCGCAACCGCAGCAGCCGGCCGGGCCCGATCGCCTCGACCCGCCAGAAGTCCAGCGAGTCACCGACCCGCAGCCGGGCCGCGTCCCGGCGCCCCCGGCGCAGCCCGACCCCGCCCATCAGCCGGTCCAGCCGGCCCCGCACCGCCCAGGCGAGCGGGAAGGAGTACCAGCCGTTCTCGCCGCCAATGCCCTCGATGACCCGCCACAGCGCTTCCGGCGAGGCGTCGACCCGGAGCTCCCGGTGGTCGCTGTAGAGACTTCCGCCCGCCCAGTCGGGGTCGGTGGGCAGCGGATCGCTGGGGGCGCCCGGCACCGAGGCCGACGACCACCGGGTCGTGACCCGCGCTTCCCGCACCCGCTGCAGAGCCAGTCGTACGGCGTCGTCGAAGCCGGTCGGACGAGCGGGCGGGCCGGCGAGATGGCGGGCGATGTCGTCCTCGTGGCAGACCACCTCGTGGCGCAACGACTCGGTGAGCGGCCGGGCGATCGAGGCGGGCACCGGTGTCACCAGGCCCACCCAGTGGCTGGAGAGCCCGGGGGTGAGCACCGGCACCGGAAGGATGATCCGGCGCGGCAGTCCGGCGACCGCCGCGTACCTGAGCATCATCTGCCGGTACGTCAGCACCTCCGGTCCGCCGATGTCGAAGGCCCGGTTGACGTCCGACGGCATGCGGGCGCTGCCGACGAGGGCACGGAGCACATCGCGGACCGCCACGGGCTGGATGCGGGTGTGCACCCAGCTCGGGGTGACCATCACGGGAAGGCGTTCGGTCAGGTACCGCAGCATCTCGAAGGACGCGGAACCCGAGCCGATGACGACGGCCGCCCGCAGGACCGTGGTCGGGACCCCGGAATCGAGCAGGATGCGGGCCACCTCGGCACGGGACCGCAGGTGCGGGGAGAGCTCGTGCTCGGGCACGCCCGCCGGGGTGAGCCCGCTGAGGTGCACGATCCGCCGCACGCCCGCGACCCGGGCCTGCTCGGCGAAGATCAGCGCCGCCCTGCGGTCGGTGTCCTCGAAGTCCTTGCCGGAGCTCATCGCGTGCACCAGGTAGTACGCCACATCCACCCCTGCCAGTGCGCGGGCGACGGACGCGGCGTCGGTCACGTCACCGGCCACCACCTCCGCACGGTCGGCCCACGGATGGTCGCGCAGCCGGTCGGGGGAGCGGGCAAGGCAGCGCACCCGGTGTCCCGCGGAGAGGAGTTCGGGGACGAGCCGGCCGCCGATGTACCCCGTGGCGCCGGTCACCAGACAGCGCAGTCCCTCTCGCGTGTCGTCGTGCTCCATCGGCTCTCGGCCCTTCGTCCAGGCCCCCCTGCTGACCACTTCCGTGCCGCGGCTCGCTTCGATGCGGTGCCTCGTGAACTCGCCGGCGGGGCTGCCGTGCCGGCCCGCGCACGCGGCAGCCTCGACCGCTCTGCGCCCGCTGCCCGTGGCACATCCCCCGTCCCGTCCCGCACTGGGACGGGCGCAGGAGCGGGGCGAGCAGTGGCAGGGACGCGTTCGTGACCATGCTGCGCCGGCCCGGTTCCTGCCCACGGCCGGCGCCCGTGGACGAAAACGCGGGCTCGGGGACATGATCGCGCGCATCGCGGGAAGCCGCACTCGTACGGGACAGGACGGTTCGAGTCGTACATCGATGCTGGAGGTGTTCGCCGCTATGGGCGCGAAGGTGTTGGAGCGGTTTCCTGCGGGAGCTCCTCGCGGATCGTGGCCGGCGGAGGAGTACGCGGCGGAGCGACGGGCCAAGGGCGAGCCCGCGACCGTCGTGATGGATCTGAAGTCGGACGCGTTCCTCGTGGTCGTCCCGGGGCGCGACGAGGACTGAACGAGCACGCTCCTCCTGGGGCGCTCAGCCGGGCGGGGTGAGCGTCCCGCCCAGGTGCCGGGCCCGGCGGACGAACACGTCGTGCAGGTCCCGGGCCGCCTGCGGCACGGACTCGGCCCTGCGGCGCTGAAGCATCAGCAGCACCCGGGTCGCGTCGCCCTCGATCGGCCGGTGGGTGATCGTGCCCTGACGTTCCAGCGGATCCCCGACCACGCTGAAGTCGGGCAGCACGGTCACCCCCAGCCCCTCGGCCACCATCAGCTTGCCCATCTCGGCGCCGTCGGTGGAGTACGCGAAGGACGAGCCGCGATGGCCCAGCAGCCGGTGGACGAAACGGTGCATGACATATCCGGTGCGCATCGCGATCAACGGCTGGGTGAGCAGGTCGTCCACCGGTACACAGGTCCGCGCGGCCAGCGGACTGTCCGGGCGCAGGCACACCACCGGCCGCCCCCGAAGCAGCTGCGTGGACTCGAATCCCGCGGGCGTGTCGTCACCGTCGAGGTGATTGACCAGACCGAGGTCGAAACCGCCCTCGGACAGGGCCCGGTGGATGTCCGTCTGCTGCGCGCCGACCACCTCGACCTGGGTGACCGGATGAGCGGCCCGGAAGTCCTCGACCGCCGGAATGAGCAGCGGCACGGTCGCCGCGTTCACCGTGCCGACCCGGACCATACGGCTGATGCGGTGCTGCTCGCCCGCCGCCGCCCGCAGCCGGTCCACCGCCTCCAGCACGCCGACGATGTGCGGCAGCAACTCCCGGCCCTCCGCGCTCATCGTCGCCCCGGACCGCTTGCGCTCCAGCAGGTCGACCCCGAGCTCCCGCTCCAGGTTCCGCACGGTCTCGCTCAACGCGGGCTGCGACAGGCGCAGTTCGTCCGCCGCGCGGCGCAGTGAGCCGAGCCGGGTCACCGCGGCGATGTATTCCAGCTGTTCCGTCCGCATGCACCGCAGAATGCGGGCCATTTCCCTCCCGGTTCAAGGGTTTCCCTGTCACACGTTCGTGAAATTCAATGGTCCGCGATACGAGACCGGTCGGGTTTTCCTTGACGCCTCTCGCCGCCGGCTGTCACGATCGACGGCATGAAGATGCGACTGGACCTCACGCGGCGACGCCATGTCGACCTCGCGCGCGTCTCCAGCGCCTCCTGTTGCGCCGCGGCCTGATCAACCTCTCTCCGATCCGCCGCGCCTCTCCCTCTTTCGAGAGCTCTTTCGAGAGTTTCCACGCCTGAATTCCCTGTGCCCGCGCACCTCTTGAATTCGGCGTGCCCGAAAACATTCCGCAACAGGAGTCACGCATGCCTGCCGCGCCCGTGAAATTCGCCTACTGGGTCCCCAACGTCAGCGGGGGACTCGTCACCAGCAAGATCGAGCAGCGCACCGACTGGGGCTACGACTACAACCGCGAACTCGCCGTCCTCGCCGAGAACAACGGCTTCGACTACGCGCTCAGCCAGGTCCGCTACATGGCCGGCTACGGCGCCGAGTACCAGCACGAGTCGACCAGCTTCAGCCTCGCCCTGCTGCTCGCCACCCAGCGCCTGAAGGTCATCGCCGCCGTCCACCCCGGCCTGTGGCACCCGGGCGTCCTCGCCAAGCTCGGCGCCACCGCCGACCACCTCTCCAAGGGCCGCTTCGCCGTGAACGTCGTATCCGGCTGGTTCAAGGGCGAGTTCACCGCCCTCGGCGAGCCCTGGCTGGAGCACGACGAGCGCTACCGCCGCTCCGAGGAGTTCATCACCGCCCTGCGGAAGATCTGGACGGAGGACCACGCCGAACTCGGCGGCGACTTCTACCGGTTGCGGGACTTCTCCCTCAAACCCAAGCCCCTCAACACCGAGGAACGGCCGCACCCGGAGATCTTCCAGGGCGGCAACTCCAGCGCCGCCCGCGCCATGGCCGGCCGGGTCTCCGACTGGTACTTCTCCAACGGCAAGGACTTCGAAGGAGTCGTCGAGCAGATCACCGACGTCCGCAAGTCCGCCGCCGAAGTCGGGCGCAGGGCACCGAAGTTCGGCCTCAACGGCTTCCTCATCGCCCGGGACACCGAGGCCGAGGCCCGCGACACGCTGAGGGAGATCGTCGCCAAGGCCGACACGGAGGCCGTCGAGGGATTCGGCGCGGCCGTGAAGCAGGCCGGACAGTCCACCGGCGACAAGAAGGGCATGTGGCAGGACTCCACCTTCGAGGACCTCGTCCAGTACAACGACGGCTTCCGCACCGGCCTCATCGGCACGCCGGAGCAGATCGCCGAGCGGATCGTCGCCTACAAGAAGCTCGGGGTGGACCTCCTGCTCCTCGGTTTCCTGCACTACCACGAGGAGGTCGAGTACTTCGGCAAGCGAGTGCTGCCGCTCGTGCGTGAGCTGGAGGCCCAGCTCCCCGAGTCCGTTCCCGCACAGGTCTGAGGAGGTCACTGAGATGAGCACCGCCACGAACACCGACTGGCAGACCCGCCCCGCCCCCGCGACCGCCCAGGACTGGATCGCCCGCGCCGCCGAGGTCGCCGCCGTCCTCGCCACCGACGCCGCCGAACGCGACCGGGCCGGCGCCACCCCCTACGCCGAGGTACAGCTCCTCAAGGACGCCGGCCTCGTCACCCTGCTCGGCCCCACCGAGCACGGCGGCGGGGGCCAGGACTGGCCCACCGCCTACCGGGTGGTCCGCGAGGTCGCCAAGGCCGACGGCTCCATCGGCCAGCTGCTCGGCTACCACTACCTCTGGTTCTGGGCCGCCCGCCTGGTCGGCACCCGCGAGCAGTGGGAGCACGTGGAGGCCGAGGCGTCCCGCAACCGCTGGTTCTTCGGCGGCGCGGTCAATCCGCGCGACAAGGACGTCGTGGTGACCGAGGACGGCGACGACCTCGTCTACACCGGCCGCAAGTCCTTCTCCACCGGCAGCAAGGTCTCCGACGTCACGGTCCTCGAAGGCGTCCTGGAGGGCACCGACCAGCACGTCTTCGCGATCGTGCCCTCCGACTCCGAAGGCTTGACCTTCCACGACGACTGGGACAACATCGGTCAGCGCCTCACCGAGAGCGGCGGCGTCACCCTCGACGGCGTGCGCACCCCGTGGTCGAGCGCGGCTGGATATGTCGACAAGGTGTTCCAGCCGCGCGTCTACAACACCCTCAACGTCCCCACCATCCAGCTGGTCTTCGTCAACTTCTACCTGGGCATCGCGGGCGGCGCGCTGGAGACGGCCGCCACCTACACCCGCGAGAAGTCCCGCTCCTGGCTGCACGGCGGCTACGAGCGCGCGGTCGACGAGCCGTACGTCATCGACGTCTACGGCGACCTCACCGCCAAGCTCTGGGCGGCCGAGGCCCTCGCCGACGCAGTCGCCGCCGAGGGACAGAAGCTCCACGACGACCCCGACGCGGTCACCGAGCAGACGCGAGGCGACTTCGAGGTCCGGGTGGCCGCGGTCAAGGCCCGCGCCACCGACGTGGCCCTGGAGATCTCGAACCGGATCTTCGAGGTGACGGGCGCCCGCTCCACGGCCACCGCCGAAGGCCTCGACCGGTTCTGGCGCAACGTCCGCACCCACACTCTCCACGACCCGGTCGCGTACAAGCGGCGCGAGGTCGGCCGCTGGGTCCTCGAGGGCGAGCTGCCCGAACCCACCTGGTACTCCTGACCGCTTCCCGGGGCGCCCCCTCCTGAACAGGGGGCGCCCCGCCTGCCCTCCCCGAAAGAGGACCGCATGGCCACCGTCCTGTCCGTCTCCGGCAGTCCCTCCGCCTCCTCCCGCACCAACCGGCTGCTGCGCCACCTCGACCGGCGCCTGACCGCGCAGGGCCACGAGGTGATCCCGCTCGACGTCCGCACCGTCCCCGCCGAGGCCCTGCTCGGCGCCGACTTCAAGCACCCGGCGATCGTCGAGGTGACCGAGCTCTTCGAGCGCGCCGACGGGATCGTCGTAGGGACTCCCGTCTACAAGGCGTCGTACTCCGGTGTCCTCAAGGCCCTGCTCGACCTGCTCCCGCAGTACGCCCTGCTCGGCAAGACCGTGCTGCCTCTGGCCACCGGCGGCTCCACCGCCCACGTCCTGGCCATCGACTACGCGCTCCGCCCGGTCCTCAGCTCCATGGGCGCCGCCCACATCGTGCAGGGCTGGTTCACCCTCGACAAGGACATCACCGTGCAGGATGACGGCTCGCTGACCGTCGCGCCCGCCGCGACCGAGGCGCTCACCCAGGTCGTCGACCAGTTCTCGACCGCGCTGGGACGGCGGCCGGTGCTCGCGGCGGCGGGCTGAAGGACATGACCGCCCATGTGATCGCCGACGACGCGGAGGCCCTCGAGGTCGCCGCGTCGCTCGCCGCGGAGTTCCGCGCGGGCGCCTGTGCCAGGGACGCCGAACGCCGGCTGCCGCGCGAGGAGTTGGACCGGCTCTCCGCCTCCGGGCTGCTCGCCGTCACCGTCCCCGCCGAGCACGGCGGAGCGGACGTCAGCGCGCCGACCCTCGCCGAGATCTTCCGGCTGCTCGCCTCCGCCGACGCGAGCCTCTCCCAGATCCCGCAGAGCCACTTCGTCTACGTCAACGTGATCCACCGTCAGGGCACCGACGATCAGCGGAAGTTCTTCTTCGCCGAGCTGCTCGCCGGCCGCCGCTTCGGCAACGCGCAGTCGGAGGCCGGAACCAAGCACGTCCAGGACATCCGCACCCGCCTGCACCCGGGACCGGCCGGCTCGTACGTCCTCGACGGTGTGAAGCACTACTCGACCGGCGCCCTGTTCGCCGACTGGATCCCGGTGCTGGCCCGCGCCCAGGACGACAGACTGCACGTCGCCTACGTCCCCAGCAGCGCTCCCGGTCTCACGGTGATCGACGACTGGGACGGACTCGGCCAGCGTACGACGGCCAGTGGCACCGTCCGCCTCGAAGGCGTCGAGGTCCCGGCCGACCGGGTCCTGCCCCACCACCTCACCTTCGAGGGCCCCCAACTCCACGGCGCCCTCGCCCAGTTGCTGCACGCCGCCATCGACGCCGGGATCGCCGCAGAAGCGCTCGCGGAGGCCGCGGAGTTCGTCCGGACCAAGAGCCGTCCGTGGTTCGAGAGCGGTGTCGAGACCGCCGCCGAGGACCCCCTGCTGATCCAGCGCTTCGGCGAACTGGCCATCCAGGTAAGGGCGTCCGAGGCCCTGCTCCGGGAAGCAGCCCGTGCCGTGGACGCCGCCCGGGCCGACCTCACCGACGACTCGGCGGCCGAGGCGTCCATCGCCGTGGCCGCGGCCAAGGTGTCGGCGGCGCAGGCCGCGGTGGAGGTGGCGAGCGCCCTGTTCGAGGTGTCCGGTACCCGATCGGCGCTCAACTCCCTGAATCTCCACCGGCATTGGCGCGACGCTCGCACCCACACCCTGCACGACCCGACCCGCTGGAAGATCCAGCACATCGGAAGGTACGTGCTCAACGGCACCCGGCCACCCCGCCACGGCCTCCTCTAGCGATCCGCGGACCTTCCAGATCGGAGCCCCCATGTCCCTCACCTTCCACTGGTTCCTGCCCACCAACGGCGACAGCCGCCATGTGGTGGGCGGTGGTCACGGCACGCCCGCCACCGTCTCCGGACGGGACCGGCCGCCGACGGTCGCCTACCTGAGCCAGATCGCCCGCGCGGCCGAGGACCTGGGCTTCGTCGGGGCGCTCACGCCCACCGGCGCCTGGTGCGAGGACGCGTGGCTGACCACCGCCATGGTCAGCCAGAACACCGAGCGCCTGAAGTTCCTGGTCGCCTTCCGGCCCGGCTTCGTCTCACCCACCCTCGCCGCGCAGATGGCGTCCACCTTCCAGCGGCAGACCGGCGGGCGGCTGCTGCTCAACGTGGTCACCGGCGGGGAGAGCCACGAGCAGCGGGCCTACGGGGACTTCCTCGACAAGGACGCCCGCTACCGTCGTACCGGCGAATTCCTGGACGTCGTACGGGGGTTGTGGGAGGGCAAGACCGTCGACCTGCACGGAGAGCACCTCCACGTCGAGGACGCGAAACTGGCGCGCGTCCCCGACCCGGTGCCCGAGGTGTACTTCGGCGGGTCCTCGCCCATCGCCGGGGAGGTCGCCGCCAAGTACGTCGACGTGTACCTCACCTGGGGCGAGCCGCCCGCGCAGGTCGCCGAGAAGATCGCGTGGATCCGGGGGCTCGCGGCCAAGGAGGGCCGCACCCTGCGCTTCGGGATCCGCCTGCACGTCATCACCCGGGACACCTCCGAGCAGGCCTGGGCCGAGGCGAACCGCCTCCTGGAGGGCTTCGACCCCGAGACGGTCAGGTCGGTGCAGGCCGGGCTCGCCCGCAGCGAGTCCGAGGGGCAGCAGCGGATGCTCGCCCTGCACGGCGGGGGCGACCGCAACGGCCTGGAGATCCACCCCAACCTGTGGGCCGGCATCGGCCTGGTGCGCGGCGGCGCGGGGACCGCGCTGGTCGGCAGCCACGACGAGGTCGCGGAGCGGATCAAGGAGTACCACGCCCTCGGCATCGACGAGTTCGTGCTCTCCGGCTACCCGCATCTGGAGGAGGCCTACTGGTTCGGCGAGGGAGTCCTGCCACGCCTGGCCGCACAGGGGCTGTGGCAGCACCCGTCCGGCAAGCAGGCAGCGCCCTCGGCGCAGGTACCGTTCGCGAGCTAGGCCGTCACCACGTACGCTCACGGGCTCGACCTGCGAAACCGTCGAGAGGAACAGCCCGTGAGCGACTGGCCGTTGACCAGGACCTTCCGCAGCAGCTCCGGTGAGGTCCGCTGGGACAGCCTCGGGGAACCGGGCCGGGACCCGGTCGTCCTCCTCCACGGCACGCCCTTCTCCTCCTATGTCTGGCGTGCCGTCGCCCGCGCCCTCGCCCGCCGCCACCACGTGTTCGTGTGGGACATGCCCGGCTACGGGGCCTCGGAGATGTTCGCCGGCCAGGATGTCTCCCTGGCGTCCCAGGGCAGGGTCTTCACCGAGCTCCTGGCGCACTGGGATCTCGACCAACCCCGGGTCGTGGCCCACGATTTCGGCGGTGCCGTGTCCCTGCGGGCCCATCTGCTGCACGGCGCCCGCTACCGTTCGCTCGCCCTGGTCGACCCGGTCGCGCTGGCCCCCTGGGGAACGCCGTTCTTCCGGCTCGTCGGCGAGCACTCCGAGGTCTTCGACCAACTCCCGCCCGCCCTGCACCGGGCCCTCGTCCGCGAGTACGTCAGTTCCGCCAGCAGCCCCGGCCTGCACCCCGCCGTCCTCGACCGGCTGGTCGAACCCTGGCTCGGCGACCCGGGCCAGGCGGCTTTCTACCGCCAGATCGCCCAGGCCGACCAGCGCTACACCGACGAAGTACAGGACCGGTACGGCGAGATCGCGGTCCCGACCCTGGTGTGCTGGGGCGAGGACGACACCTGGATCCCCGCGGACAAGGGGCGTGAACTCGTGGCCCGCATCCCGGGAGCGCGCCTCGAACTGATCGCCGGCGCCGGTCACCTCGTCCAGGAGGACGCACCCGCGCACCTCATCGCGGTCCTCCTCGGCTAGCTCTCCGTGAGCGCGTCCAGATGCGCCCTCCGCACCTCGGCCGTCTGCCCCTGCACGAGGAGGAACATCCCTTCACGGAACAGCCGTTGGGCCGTACCGTCCAGGCCCATGGCCCGGCCGCCCCCGGCCACGACGGCCGCGGTCGTGGCGGCGCGCATCAGGTCGTACGACCGTGTCTTGAGCGCGAGCCGTTCCGGGACGCGCTCATAAGGGACGGGATGCTCGGCCAGCTCGTACACCTGCCCGCGCACCTCGTCGAGACGGACGCGCAGGGCACCCGCGGTCTTCGACTCCCCGGCCTCTTCCAGAAGGTGGAGCGCCGCGTACGCCACTCCGAAGACGGCGGGGGAGGCGTTGGTGTTGCGGGGCCGGTCCACCAGCGCGAACTTCTCCTGCGGAGTGTGCAACACCACCGCGGCGTCGGGCAGCCACAGGCCGTCCAGCTCCAGGGAGACCGTCCGGGCCGCGGTGAGCGCCGCGAGCCGCATCGGCTCCGACGCCCGCAGTCCCGGCTGCTCGCGCGCCTCGGTGAACGCGAACACCACCTCGTCCGCCTCGCTCACCCCGGCCAGCAGCATCACGTCGTTCAGGCCCCAGCCCGTGTACCAGGGCACCCTCCCGTCGAAACGCCAGCCGCCCCGCTCGGCCGTCACCCGCACCGGCACCCGCGGAAAGGCGCGGACGTGCGCGAACGCGATCCCGGCCAGCAACTCGCCGGTCGCCAGCGGCCCGAGCAGCCGCTCCCGCACCGGCAGGGCGGACTGCGCGAGCAGCCGCACCGGCGAATGGTGCTGAGTCTGCACGAACCACGTGGAGCAGCACGCCCCGGCGAGGATCTCCTGGACCTCCCGCGCCACCGCGTCGGGGGCGCCCGCACCGCCGTACTCCCTCGGCGCGCTCACCCCGAGGAGCCCTGAGCGCCTGATGGCGTCGAGGTGACCCACGGGAACCCCCTCCTGGTCGACGCGGGTCGCGTGCGGGGCGAGGAGGCCGTCGGCGAGGGTGCGGGCGGCGGCGAGGAGCGGATGCGGTGCGGCGGTGGTCATGGACAGGATTCTCCCGATCCCGTCGCGCGCGGTGTCGATCCGGGGGTGTGCCGTTCGTGTAGGAGGTGAGACACACTCACAGGAGGAGAACGACATGCAGTACTACCTGCTCAACGTCATGCAGCCCGGCTGGGACGAGGTGCCCGCACCCGAGGTCCTGGCCGAGATCGGCAAGCGGCTCGACGCCTTCCACCAGGAGCTGCGCGAGGCCGGGGCCTGGGTCTTCGCCGGGGGACTGCACAGCCCCGACGCCTCGACCGTGCTGCGGCCGCGCGACGGTGACGTGCTGATCACCGACGGGCCCTACGCCGAGGGCAAGGAACAGCTCGGCGGCCTGTGCATCGTGAAGGCGCCCGACCTGGACGCGGCCCTGGAGTGGGGGCGCAAGGCGGCCCTGGCCACCACCCTGCCCATCGAGGTGCGCCCCTTCCAGCACGAGTCCGAGGACTGATGACCCTGGACATCGAGGCCGTCTTCCGCGAGGAGTACGGCCGCGCGGTCGCGGTCCTGGTCCGCTTCCTCGGCGACATCGACCTCGCCGAGGAAGCGGTCCAGGACGCCTTCACCACGGCGGTGCGGCGCTGGCCGGAGACCGGTGTGCCGCCGAGCCCGGCCGGCTGGATCATCACCACCGCACGTCACCGCGCGATCGACCGGCTGCGCCGCGAGTCCACGAGAGCGGCCCGCCACGCCGAGGCCGCGCTGCTGCGTGCCCCCGACGCACCGCCCGAGGAGGGCCCCGTGCGCGACGAACGGCTCCGCCTCATCTTCACCTGCTGCCACCCCGCCCTCGCGCCCCAGGCACAGGTCGCCCTCACCCTGCGCCTGCTCGGCGGCCTCACCACCGCCCAGATCGCCCGCGCCTTCCTCGTCCCCGAGCCGACCATGGCCCAGCGCCTCGTCCGCGCCAAGGTCAAGATCCGCGACGCCCGCATCCCGTACCGCGTCCCCCGCGACGCCGACCTCCCCGACCGGCTCAAGGGAGTGCTCGCCGTCGTCTACCTGATCTTCAACGAGGGGTACGGCGGTACGGCGGACCTGTGCGCGGAGGCCGTACGCCTGGGCCGTCTGCTGGCCGAGCTGATGCCGGACGAGCCCGAGGTCACCGGGCTCCTCGCGCTGATGCTGCTCGTCGAGTCCCGCCGGGCCGCCCGCACCGATGACAACGGTGAGCTCGTGCCGCTCTCGGAGCAGGACCCCAGCCGCTGGAACCGCGCGCTCATCGCGGAGGGCCAGTCACTCGTACGGCGGTGTCTGCGCCGGAACCAGCCCGGGCCGTACCAGATCCAGGCCGCCATCCAGGCCGTGCACTGCGACGCGCCCACCGACTGGGAGCAGGTCCGCCGGCTGTACGACCAGCTGATGGCCGTGGCTCCCAGCCCTGTCGTGGCCCTGAACCGGGCGGTCGCCGTGGCCGAGACCGACGGACCCGCGCAGGCCCTCGATCTGGTGGACGCGCTGGACCTCGACGGCTACCACGTCCTCCACGCCGTCCGGGCCGACCTGTTGCGCCGGCTCGGACGCGACGCGGAGGCCGCGGACGCGTACGCCAAGGCCGAGGAACTCACCGAGAATCCGGCGGAACGTACCTATCTCGAACACCGCCGCCGCTCGCTGTCACCGCATCCCGGAAAGTCCTGACAGTGGCCCGGAATTTGCTCGGACGCGAAAAGGTTGCAATATACATCTGACCGTCGAGACCGAGGCCGCAAGGCCCGCCCAACCCAGCGAGGCACCCGTGAACCATCCCGTCTCCGAGCAGCCCGCCGACGTCGTGGCCCGACTGCGCGCCACCTTCCGCAGCGGCCGTACCAAGCCCGTCGAGTGGCGCACGACGCAGCTGCGCCGGCTGCGCGAGATGCTCACGGAGAACGGCACGGAGCTGGCCGCCGCCCTCCACGCCGACCTGGGCAAGAGCTCCACCGAGGCCTTCCGCACCGAGATCGACTTCACGATCCGCGAGATCGACCACACCCTGGACCGCCTCACCGACTGGCTCCGGCCCGAGTCCGCCCCGGTCCCGGCGCACCTCGGCGCCGACGCGAGCGCCCGGACGCAGTACGACCCGCTCGGCGTCGTCCTCGTCATCGCCCCCTGGAACTACCCGGCCCAGCTGCTGCTCGCCCCGGTGGTCGGCGCCCTCGCCGCGGGCAACGCGGTGGTCGCCAAGCCGAGCGAGCTGGCCCCGGCCACCTCCGCCGCCCTGGCCCGGCTGCTCCCCGCCCACCTGGACACGGACGCCGTCGCCGTCGTCGAGGGTGGCATCCCGGAGACCACCGCCCTGCTGGCCGAGCGCTTCGACCACATCTTCTACACCGGCAACGGCGCGGTCGGCCGTATCGTCCTGCGGGCCGCCGCCGAACACCTGACCCCGGTCACCCTCGAACTGGGCGGCAAGTCCCCGGCGTTCGTCGACCGCGACGCCGACCTCACCGTCGTCGCCGACCGCATCGCCCGCGGCAAGTTCCTCAACGCCGGGCAGACCTGCGTGGCCCCCGACTACGTGCTGACCGACCCGCAGACGGCGGCCGCCCTGGAGCCGCTGCTGGCCGGCGCCGTGGAAACGCTGTACGGCAGCGACCCCGCCGACTCCGGAGACTACGGACGGATCATCAACGAACGGCACTTCGACCGCCTCACCGGCCTGCTCGACTCGGGCCGCACGGTCGTCGGCGGTGCGAGCGACCGTACGAGCAAGTACATCGCGCCCACCGTCCTCGCCGACGTGGACCCCAAATCTCCGGTGATGCAGGAGGAGATCTTCGGCCCGATCCTGCCGATCGTCACCGTCCCCGGCCTCGACGAGGCCATCGACTTCATCAACGACCGGGACAAGCCGCTCGCGCTGTACGTCTTCACCGACTCCGACACGACCCGGCGCCGCATCGCCGACGAGACCTCCTCCGGCGGCCTCGGCTACGGCCTGCCCCTCGCCCATCTCACCGTCTCCGACCTGCCGTTCGGCGGGGTCGGGGAGAGCGGCATGGGCAACTACCACGGCCGCTACTCCATCGAGACCTTCAGCCACCGCAAGGCGATCCTCGAGAAGCCCCTCGGCTGATGCCTCGGCGGGCGACGGTCGGCCCGTCGCGACGCCCGGCACGCCCTCTGAGGTAGAGAGGTCCGCTGCCGACCCCGCACGTCGTAGAGTTCCACGTGTCGGCCGCCGAGACCGCCCGGACCGCCAGGCGGATCGGTGAGCCCGAGAAGCGGTTCGACGTGCTGGACGCCTGGCCGGTGGAGGATCTCCCCGGTGGCGGGGTACGCGTCCCGACGCAGGAGACGCGGATCGGCGAGCCCGCCGCCGCGCCGCCCGGGAGCATCCGATCCCGATGCTCAACGGTCACCGGGCGTGGCTGGACGGACCGACCCGCGCCACTTCCGGCAAGCTCGACGCCTGACCGTACATCCGCACCCCCCGCAGAGAGTTGACGTCATGACCGACAAGCTCACCGTGAGCGTCCTGGGCACCGGCATCATGGGCGCCGCGATGGCCCGCAACCTCGCCCGCGCCGGACACACCGTCCGCGCCTGGAACCGCAGCGCCGCCAAGGCGCAGCCGCTGGCCGCGGACGGCGTCGAGATCGCCGACAGCCCCGCCGAGGCCGTGCGGGGCGCCGACGCCGTCCTGACCATGCTGTACGACGGCCCCGCGGCCCTGGACGTCATGCGGCAGGCCGCCGAGGGGCTCCGCCCGGGCATCGCGTGGGTGCAGTCGACCACCGCAGGCGTCGAAGGGATCGCCGAGCTGGCCGCCTTCGCCGACGAGCAGCAACTGGTGTTCTTCGACGCGCCGGTGCTCGGCACCCGCCAGCCCGCCGAGGCCGGTCAGCTGCTGGTCCTCGCGGCCGGCCCGGTCGACGGCCGCGGCGCGGTCACCCCCGTCTTCGACGCGGTCGGCGCGCGCACGGTGTGGACCGGCGAGGACGGCGCCGAGGGCAGCGCGACCCGGCTGAAGCTGGTCGCCAACAGCTGGGTGCTCGCGGTGACCAACGCGGCCGGAGAGGCCCTCGCCCTCGCGAAGGCCCTCGGCGTGGACCCGCAGGGCTTCTTCGACGCCATCGACGGCGGTCCCCTGGACATGGGCTATCTGCGGGCCAAGTCCGGGCTGATCCTCAACGACCAGTTGTCACCGGCCCAGTTCGCGGTCTCCACCGCCGCCAAGGACGCCCGGCTGATCGTCGAGGCCGGTGAGCGGGGCGGAGTCCGCCTGGACGTGGCCGCCGCGAGCGCCGAACGCTTCGAACGCGCCGCCGCCCAGGGTCACGGTGACGAGGACATGGCCGCCGCCTACTATGCGAGCTTCGACGAGAACGCCTGAACCGAGGCTTCGAGGAGGAACCCTTCGTGTCCAAGCCCCCGCTGCCGCCCGCGGCCGTCGAACTGCTGCGCCGCCCCAACCCCTGTGTGATGGCGACCCTGCGCTCCGACGGAACGCCGGTGTCGACCCCCACCTGGTACCTCTGGGAGGACGGCCGTGTCCTGATCAACCTGGACGAGGGAC
The DNA here is from genome assembly GCF_044456945.1 of Streptomyces sp. NPDC050759. NCBI lineage: Bacteria > Bacillati > Actinomycetota > Actinomycetes > Kitasatosporales > Streptomycetaceae > Streptomyces > Streptomyces sp. NPDC050759. The sequence goes on from NZ_JBITGI010000025.1 coordinate 112,012, forward strand.
GGGTCCGGCTCAAGCACCTGCGCCGCGACCCGCGCGTCACGCTCACCGTCCTGGACGGCGACAACTGGTACACGCACGTCACGCTCATCGGCCGCGTGGTCGAGACATACCAGGACGAGGGCCTCGTCGACATCGACCGCCTCTCCACCCACTACGGCGGCCGTGCCTACCCGAACCGGGTCCGGGCCCGCTTCAGCGCCTGGATCGAGGTCGAGCGCTGGCACGGCTGGGGCGAGATGAAGGACAGCGACCAGGCCTCCGGTTGAGGAGGGGACCGACCGCGGCGAGGGCGCGGCGGCACCCTCGCCCGCCGGTAGGCGGCCGGGTCTCAGACGGCGCTGCTCAGCGGGTGGCTGAAGCCCTGGCCGGAGATGAGGCGAGCGCCCTCGGCGAGCTCCGTGGCGAAGCGCTCGACGGCCTCGTAGGGGAAGCGGTGGCTGGGGCCGCTCAGGGAGAGAGAGGCGACGACCTTGCCGGTGCGGCCGGTCACGGGCACCGCCACCGCGGTCAGCCCTTCGTCCCACTCGCTGCTGCTGACGGCGTAGCCGCGCTCGGCCGCCTCCGTGACCCAGGCCCGCAGCCGCTCGACATGGGCCTCGCCCTGCGGTGAGGCGGCGGCGACCCGGCGCAGGAACACCTCGGAGGCGTCCCGCAGCAGGATCTTCGAGGAGGCGCCGGCCCACAGCGGCTGTTCGTCGCCGACGTCGACGACATGGCGCAGCGGGTGCGGACTCTCCTCGTGGGCGACGCAGATGCGGTGGACGCCCCGGGCGACGAAGAGATTGACGGTCTCGCCGAGCCGGTCCGCCAGATCGCGCATGACCTTCCGGGTCTCCTGCGGCACCTCCCACTGGCTGCGCGCGAGATAGGCCCAGCGCCACAGCGCGGGCCCCGCGGTGTAGCCGGACGGGTGCGAGCCCAGCAGGCCGGTCTCCTCCAGGGTCTGCACCAGACGCAGCGCGGTCGTCTTGGCGAGCCCCGTCGACTCGGAGATCTCCCGCAGGGTGATGACGGGCCGGTCCTCGGTGAGCAGGGTGAGGATGTCGAAGGCCCGCCGCACACTGCGCACCCCGCCCGCCTGCTGGTCGGAGTCGCCCCCCGCCCGCGCCTGTCCCTCACTCACCCGCTGCCTCCCCGTACGTTCCCTGCGGCCCGCGGCCGATGTTGCTCCCGACGGTAGTCCGCTGTGCGGACCAGGGAAACCTGGGCCCTTGTTCGAGGAGCCCACGCCCCCTACCCTGACCGCACAGCGGAACAATAGGACCATCTAGTGGTCATCTGGGAGTCCCAGTGATGGCCTCGGGAGCGAGTATGCGTAAGTCCATCGCCACCGTCTGCCTCAGCGGCACCCTCACCGAGAAGCTGACAGCCGCCTCACGGGCCGGCTTCGACGGCGTCGAGATCTTCGAGAACGACCTCCTGGCGAGCCCGCTCGCCCCCGAGGAGATCGCCGCCCGCACAGCCGACCTCGGCCTGGGCATCGACCTCTACCAGCCGATGCGGGACATCGAGGCGGTCCCGGAAGAGATCTTCGCCCGCAACCTCAGGCGCGCCCGGCACAAGTTCGAGCTGATGCGCAGGCTCGGCGCCGACACCGTCCTCGTCTGTTCCAGCATCGCCCCACAGGCCGTGGACGACGACGCCCTCGCGGCCGAGCAGCTGGGCCGACTCGCCGACCTGGCCCAGGAGTTCGGCATCCGGGTAGCCTACGAGGCACTCGCCTGGGGGCGGTACGTCAGCACGTACGGCCACGCCTGGCGGATCGTCGAAGCCGCGGACCATCCTGCGCTCGGCACCTGCCTGGACAGCTTTCACATCCTGTCCCGGGCTTCCGGACCCGAGGACCTCAAAGGCATCGCGGACATCCCCGGCGACAAGATCTTCTTCCTCCAGCTCGCCGACGCCCCGCTGATGGCCATGGACGTCCTCCAGTGGAGCCGCCACTACCGCTGCTTCCCCGGCCAGGGCGGCTTCGACGTGGCCGGATTCCTCCGCCTTGTCCTGAACACCGGATACGACGGCCCCCTGTCCCTGGAGGTCTTCAACGACGTCTTCCGCCAGGCGGACGCGGGCCGCACCGCGCTGGACGGGCTGCGCTCCCTGCTCGCCCTCGAGGAGAACGCCGGCGTCTCCCCACTCCCGGCTCCGGTGATCCCCTCCGGCGTCGCTTTCGCGGAACTCGCCACCAGCGACCCGGAACCCGTCGGTGAACTCCTCACCGCCCTCGGCTTCACCCGCACCGCCCGCCATCACGGCAAGCCGGTGGACCTCTGGGCGCAGGGCGAGGCCCGCGTCCTGGTCAACACGGGTGCCGCCGGCCGCCGTACCGACACCACCCTGGCCGCCGTAGGCCTGGAGACGGCGGATCCGGCAGCCTCCGCCCGCCGCGCGGAGGCCCTGCTCGCGCCCGCCCTGCCCAAGCGCCGTGCCGCCAGGGACGTTCCGCTGGAGTCGATCGCGGCGCCCGACGGCACCGAAGTCCTCTTCTGTGCGACCGGCCGCCCCGAACTCCCGAGCTGGACCGACGACTTCACGTACACGGCGGAGAGCGGACCCGGGGACGCCATCGTCATCGACCACCTCGCGCTGACCCAGCCGTGGCACGACTTCGACGCATCGGTGCTCTTCCACCGCACGGTGCTCGGCCTCAGCCCGCACGAGACCGTCGAACTCGCCGACCCCTACGGCCTGTTCCGCAGCCGAGCCCTGTCCGCCTCGTCCGACGGACCCCGGCTGGTCCTCAACCTCGCGCCCGCTCCGGAGGAAGGCGGCGAAATCCGGGCCCGGCACGTGGCGTTCGCCGTCGGTGACATCGTCGCCGCGGTGCGCCGCTTCCGAGCGGCCGGGGCAGAGCTGCTGCGCGTCCCGGCGAACTACTACGACGACCTCGAGGCGCGGTTCGATTTCACCGAGGGGGAGTTGGAGACGTACCGCGAGCTGGGCATCCTCTACGACCGTGACGAGCGGGGCGGCGAGTTCCGGCACTGCTACACCGAGACGGTCGGCCACGTCTTCTTCGAGTTCGTGCAGCGGACCGGGGGTTATGCGGGGTTCGGCGCGGCGAACGCGCCCATCCGGCTGGCCGCACAGCGAAGGTAGGAGTTCGGAAACCGCCGAGGGTGTGGGCCGCAGGTGTGTCATCATCCGCCGATGACCTCTGAAACGATCACTGCGGACGCGGCAGGCACCTGGACACTCGGCGATCTCACCGTCAACCGCATCGGCTTCGGCGCGATGCGGCTGACGGGCAGCGCGGCTTTCCACTTCGGCACCCCCAGCGACCGGCAGCGGTCGATCGCCGTGCTGCGCAGGGCGATCGAGCTCGGCGTGAACCACATCGACACGGCCGCCTTTTACTTCTCCTCGCTGCGCTCCGCCAACGAGATCATCAACAGCGCGCTGTCCCCGTACCCCGACGATCTCGTCATCGCCGCGAAGGTCGGGCCCTTCCGGGACTACACGGGCGAGTGGGGCACCTCGGCCCGGCCGGAAGACCTGCGCGGTCACGTCGAGGAGAACCTCCGCCAGCTCGGCCGCGACCACCTCGACCTGGTGTACCTCCGCCGGATGGGCCAGGACTCGGTCGCCGAGCACTTCGGGGCCCTCGCCGAACTGCGCGACAAGGGCCTGATCCGGCACCTCGGCATCTCCGACGTCGAGCCCCGGCACGTCGCCGAGGCACAGGCCATCGCGCCGGTGGTGTCCGTGCAGAACCGTTTCGGGCTCGACTCCCGCAACCGGGTCACCGACGACCTGGTGCGGATCTGCGGCGAACAGGGCATCGCCTTCGTGCCGTTCTTCGCGATCGCCGGGAACGCCGGAGCCGAGGGCGCCACCACCGCCCACGACGAGGCGGTGCTCGCCGTCGCACGGGCGCACGACGTGACCCCCGCCCAGGTCCGGCTCGCCTGGACCCTCGCCCAGGGCCCGCACGTCCTGGCCATCCCCGGCACCGGCAACCCCCACCATCTCGCCGAGAACATCGCGGCAGGTGCGCTGAGGCTCACCGACGAGGAGCTGGACGTCCTGAACTCACTGCATCAGAAAGACGGTTGAGGGATCAGACGGCCCACACGCCGTCCTGCATGACGTGCCGCCCGCGCATCTCGTGCTGCCCGTGAAGGGCCTGCACCGTGCGCGGGCGCACCTGGAAGAAGGCGTAGGAGGCACTGTCACGGCGCGGGTCCCAGCCCGTCTTCGCCATGAAGACGTCGATCGCCGCGGGCGGCACGTCCTCCCCGCCGTAGGTGAGGACATCTCCGTCGATGAGCACGACGTCCTGGGTGTCCCCGAACGCCAGCCGGGTGCGCCCGCCGTCGCGCAGATTGCGGCCCGTGGGATTGGTGATCCGCGTGGACAGCCAGACCGACTCGCCGTCCCAGGCGAACCACAGCGCGACCAGACACGGCAGGCCGTCAGCGTCCGCCGAGGCCACCCAGATGTCCGTCTCGCGCTCCAGCCGGGTCAGTACGTCGCGCTTGCGCTGTTCGAGGGTCCGGCTCTCGGTGATCGTCATGGCCGGGACGCTACCGGCCGCCTCGCCCCGACGCCTCGGTCCGGGGCCCTACGACCGCGGACCGAGGCGGTGCCCTCCCGCTGGGCGTCCGGCAGCGTCACCGTCCCCACACTCGGGCTCACTCAAGCGGGAACCCATCGGCCGGCGTCCCCGCCGCGCGGCGCCCGCGGTCACGGGCTTCTCTGCTGTACGGCTGGGCGTTCATATTCCGCCTGAGCTGACCTGGGCATGCGCTCCCGCGGCCGTATGGCTGTGCGTGCCGGTTCTGCCTGGGCTGATGGGGTGGGCTGCCGTCGCGGGCTTCTGCGCTCTGCGGCTGGGGCGTGCCGGTCCCGCCCGGAGTTGACGGGGCACGCGGACCGGCATGGGCCTGTCCGCCGTGCGGCTGCGCGCACCGGGCCCCGCCCGCCTCAGCCGACCGGGCACCGCTGATCACTTCGTGGTCAGCACCGTCTCGCCCTTCAGACGGGGGCCTCCGGCGGTTGGGCGGGGGTGCCTGCGGCGGGCTGGGCGGGGTGGGTGGGGGCGGGCGTTTTGCGCAGTTCCCCGCGCCCCTTTTGTGCCTGCGGCGGCCCGTTTCGGCTCCGGTGGGGGCTTGTGTAGCGCGTGGGGTTCGGTGGGTGGGTCGGGGCCGGGGGGGGGGGGGGGGGGGGGGGGGGGGGGGGGGGGGGGGGGGGG
>NZ_JBITGI010000026.1:0-92013 GCF_044456945.1 Streptomyces sp. NPDC050759
GGGGTATCAACATATCTGGCGTTGATTTTTGGCACGCTGTTGAGTTCTCAAGGAACGGACGCTTCCTTTGTACTCACCCTCTCGGGCTTTCCTCCAGGCGCTTCCCTTCGGTGTTCCCAAACTCTATCAGTGTTTTTCCGACCCTCTGACCACCGCCCTGCAAGCATGCAGAAGATGATCCCGAGTTAGGATCTGACAAGTTGGATGCTGCCAGGCTGGGACGCTCGGTGGCGCCGCTCGGCCTCAAGCAGGAGTACGACTGTACATGGGCCCCCGAAGAGGGTGCAAATCGCTTGGGCTGGTGGTCTAGACCACTTAGCGGTATCTTCCATACGGAACCTGTACGCAGCTCCACCTGGGAGGCTTCCCATGACCACCGTGACGTCCCCTCTTGCTGGACGCGCCATCGGACTGGCCGCCGTGCCCGATCCGGTCTTTTCCGGGGCCATGGTCGGCCCGGGTACGGCGATCGATCCCGTGCGCGAACCGTCTGAGGCCGTTGCGCCCGTCGATGGTGTGATCGTCTCTCTCCACCCCCACGCGTTCGTCGTCGTGGACGAACAGGGACATGGCGTGCTCGTCCACCTCGGCATCGACACCGTGCAGCTCAACGGTGAGGGTTTCGAGCTGCTGGTGAACAAGGGCGACACCGTCACGCGCGGTCAAGCGATCGTGCGCTGGAACCCGGCCGCCGTCGAGGCCGCCGGCAAGTCCGCGGTCTGCCCGGTCGTGGCTCTGGAGGCCACGGCCGAGGCCCTCGCCGAACTCCGTGAGGACGGCGACGTGAAGTCCGGCGACACTCTCTTCGTCTGGAAGTGACGTCAGTGCCGTCCTACGACGGCAACTAGAGACGACAACCACCGCGGCGGCGGGACCCGCCGCACTATCGGAGACGGGTGAGATGGACACAACGCTGCGAGGCGTCGGCGTGAGCCACGGTGTGGCGATCGGCGAGGTTCGGCACATGGGAACGGCGGTGCTGGAGCCGCCTGCCAAGCAGATTCCGGCGGAGGACGCGGAGCGTGAACAGGGGCGCGCCCGCAAGGCCGTGGAGGCTGTGGCGGCCGACCTGATGGCGCGCGGCAATCTGGCGGGGGGTGAAGCCCAGGCGGTGCTCGAAGCGCAGGCCATGATGGCCCAGGACCCCGAGCTGATGGCAGATGTGGACCGGCGTATCGCCGTCGGCAGCACGGCCGAGCGCGCCGTGTACGACGCGTTCGCCGCGTACCGCGAGCTGCTGGCGGGCGCGGGTGAGTACCTGGCCGGTCGCGTCGCCGACCTCGACGACGTGCGGAATCGTATCGTTGCCCGTCTGCTCGGGGTGCCCATGCCGGGCGTTCCGGACAGCGACGAGCCGTACGTCCTGGTGGCGCGTGATCTCGCCCCTGCCGACACGGCTCTGCTGGACCCGACGCTCGTTCTGGGCTTCGTCACCGAGGAGGGCGGCCCGACCAGCCACAGCGCGATTCTGGCGCGGGCGCTGGGTGTGCCGGCCGTTGTGGCGCTGCCGGGTGCAGGTGAGCTGGCGGAGGGCACGGTCATCGCTGTCGATGGCAGCACCGGTGACATCTTCGTGAACCCGAACGATGAGAAGAAGGCCCAGTTGGAGGCCGCTGCCGCCGAGCGGAAGGCCGCGCTCGCCGCGTCGACGGGTCCGGGTGCCACGGCCGACGGCCACAAGGTGCCGCTACTGGCCAACGTCGGTGGTCCGGCGGACGTGCCCGCCGCGGTCGAAGCGGGAGCCGAGGGCGTCGGTCTCTTCCGTACCGAGTTCCTCTTCCTCGACGACAGCAAGAACGCTCCGTCCGAGGAGAAGCAGGTCGAGGCCTATCGCCAGGTCCTCGAGGCGTTCCCCGAGGGGCGTGTGGTCGTTCGTGTGCTGGACGCGGGCGCGGACAAGCCGTTGGACTTTCTGACGCCGTCCGACGAGCCGAACCCGGCGCTGGGTGTACGTGGACTGCGGACGCTGCTCGATCACCCTGACGTGCTGCGGACTCAGTTGACGGCGCTCGCGAAGGCCGCCGAGGGGCTGCCCGTCTACCTTGAGGTCATGGCCCCGATGGTGGCGGACCGCGCCGATGCCAGGGCGTTCGCCGACGCGTGTCGTGCGGCAGGGCTGCAGGCGAAGTTCGGCGCGATGGTGGAGATTCCCTCGGCCGCTCTGCGGGCGCGGTCGATTCTGCAGGAGGTCGAGTTCCTGTCGCTCGGGACCAACGATCTCGCGCAGTACACCTTCGCCGCCGACCGTCAGGTGGGTGCGGTGTCGCGGCTGCAGGATCCGTGGCAGCCCGCGCTGCTCGACCTGGTCGCGCTGTCCGCCGAAGCGGCGAAGGCCGAGGGCAAGAGCTGTGGTGTCTGTGGTGAGGCCGCGTCCGACCCGCTGCTGGCCTGTGTGCTGACCGGTCTTGGGGTCACCTCCCTTTCCATGGGCGCGGCGTCCCTTCCTTATGTCCGGGCGACGCTGGCCAAGTACACGCTGGCTCAGTGCGAGCGTGCTGCCGCAGCCGCGCGGGCCGCCGACAGTGCCGAAGAGGCGCGTGCCGCGGCTCAGGCGGTGCTGTCGGGCGAGTAGTCGGACCCGGATCGGCCGGTTGACGGTTCCCGGAGGGCGCTCCACCCGTGGGTGGGGCGCCCTCCTTGTGTTCAGTGACTGTGGTGTGACGTCTGTCCTTCCGGTCCGAGGTCGGGAGGCACGCAGTAGTCGACATCCGATTCCGGAGAGATCAGGTCGCCGGAGTCGATATCGGTGCAGTAGGCGTCGAAGACTTCTCCGGCGGTGAGGGGTTCGAGGCCGTCGCCGCGCAGGCGCCAGCCGTAGATACGGTCGGTGGTCCCCGGGGCGCTGGTGCGCATGACGAGTCCGCCGGGGCTCTGGGTGGCGATGCCGAGTGCGAGGACCGTGGTGAATTCGAGGGCCTCGGCCTCGTCGAGTTGGACGGCTCCCTCGGTGTTCTCGTCGGAGTGGAGGACGGCGACGAGGGTTTCCGGGGTGCCGGAGACGCTGCAGACGAGGTGGTGTTCGCCCGGCCGGGCTGTGTCGAGGATCCGGACGAGGAGGTCGGAGGCGCGGGTGAAGGCCGCGCGGCCGATGTCCTCCCCGCAGGAACCGCAGGCGCCGAGGCGGGCGAGGAGGGTGGTCGCGTATTCCCAGGTGGCCTGGCGGACGGCTTCGTCCACGAGGGCGGGCACGAGGTCGGTGAGAGGCTGGCCCTCGTACGGGAGCGTCGGTCCGGTGTTGGCGAGTTCTGCCGTGAAGCGTGTTCGGCTCGACGGGATGTCAGGGTTGAGGCCGGTCTCCTCGCAGAACTCGGCGTACTCCTGGGGGTCGAAGAGGGCGACGGTTGTGTGGCTGCCCTGTGAGGCGCGGGTCCTCAGGAGGTCTTCGACCTGTTTCAGGTAGGTCGCGTGGTCGTCGAAGGTGAAGCTGCGGTAGCGCCGCATGGCGCGGAAGTCGTGTTCGTCGGTGAGCAGCCCGATGGTGCCGGCGATTTCGCGGCGCAGGACGCGTCGCATTGTCTGGTGGTCGGTGTGCGCCATGTTTCCCCCTGTGCGCAGTCGATCAATTCTCACTCACAGTAACCGACGGCACTGACAATGAGGTCCGAGTGAGGCGCCCTCGGACCAGCCGGTGCTGGATTGTGCAGGTCAGGGCTATGACCGTGCCGAAGGCGGCCCATCCTGCCGGGCCGGTGGCGATGGCTGCGGTTACGGCGAGTGGTCCGAACGTGCGCTGCACGGACTGGGCCAGGCCGTGGACGCCGAGGTAGGTGCCCTGGGCGGTGTCGGGTGCGAGGGCGACGGAGAGTTCCCAGGAGATGGTGGCGTGCAGCATCTCGGCCATGGTGAAAGTCGCTGCCGCGGCGGTGAGGAGCGCTGTGGCGGTGACGGCTCCGCCCGTGGCCGCTAGTGCCATGGCGAGGCCTCCCAGGGCGAAGGTGGCGGAGAGCGGGAGGAGGAGGTTCCGGGCAGCCGCCGTGGTGGTGCCGAATCGTGCGACGGGCACTTGGAGTGCCACGACCATGACGTTGTTGAGGACCATCAGGAGCGGTGCCAGTCCGTTCGGGGCGTTGCTCTCGTGTGCGATCCAGAGGGGCAGGCCGACCTTGAACACCGCGTCGTCGAGGAAGAGGACGGTCTCGGTGGCGACGTAGGCGAGATAGGTGCGGTCCCGCCAGGGGGTCGTCGGCCTGGTCGTGGGGGCCGAGTGGTTCGAGGTGGTGACGGTGCGGGAGGAGGACGGGGGCTCTCCGCAGCGCAGGGTGAGGAGTGCCGAGGCGACGAAGGACAGGGTGTCTCCGGCGAGGAGCCATTGGTAGGCGGCCGTGGTGCCGAGCGCCAGGGCTGCGGCGGCGGCAAGGCCGCCCAGCGCCCAGCCCGCGTTGGCCACGGTTCGGTGGAACGCCTGGTAGCGGACGCGGTCGGGCCCGGCGACTCGGGTGGCATAGAGCTTGGTGAGAATGCTCGCGGCGCGATCGCCGAGGCCGCCCACCGCCGAGAAGGCGATGAGCAGGGCGTAGTTGTCGGTGGTCAGCAGTGCGCAGGAGGCCACGGCACGTATGAGCTGGACAGTCAGCAGGACCCGGGTGATCGGGAATCGGTCGGCGAGCTTGCCGCCCAGCGGTGCCCCTGCGATGCCGATGGCGCCTGCGGCAGCGGCGAGCGTGCCGACCTGGGCCAGGGCGAGTTCGGAGACGTAGGTGAAGTAGAGGACGGAGACGGAAGCCCACAGTCCGCTGCCGATGCGGTCGACGAGGGCGATGGCGAGCATTCTGCGCCCGTCGCGACCTCCGGGAACGCTTCTCGACCATGCTGCCGCGCGCCGTATCGGATGCACTGCTCCCCCTTGCCTGCTTGCTTTTCATTTATGTACTGGTACATACTCTGCAATGTGGCAACACAATATGGGATCAGCGGGACGACGGCCAAGGGAATTGCGGCGTCCGCCGAACGAGCCGTGGCTGAGGGTTCCTTGGCGCCCGGAGCCGCACTGCCTCCGGTGCGGCGCCTCGCGGACGACCTCGGCGTGAGCCCGGGAACCGTCGCCACGGCGTACAAGGAACTGCGCCAGCGCGGGATCGTGGTCACCCGGGGCCGGGGTGGGACCGTGGTGGCGCCGGCCCCGGCGGTGGCGTCTCGTCGGCCGCCCAAAGTGCCCGAGGGCCTGCGGGACTTGGCGGGTGGCCACCCCGATCCGCACCTGCTCCCCGGGCTGGTGCCACCGTCCCGGCTGTCCCCCGGCGCTCGTTCGCACCGTTCGACGCCCCGGCTGTCACGACTCGAGGACGCCGTACGCGCGTGGCTGCGGCCCGATGGTGTACCCGTGGAGCACGTGACCTTCGCACACGGGGCGCTGGATCTGGTCGGACGGTTGCTGTCCGTGGAGCTACGGCCCGGTGACGCCGTGGCCATGGAGGATCCCGGGTACCACCACCTGCTGGATCTGGTCACGGCGCTGGGGCTGCGCATGGTCCCCGTCGCCGTCGACGACGAGGGAGTGGTGCCCGAGGCCGTACGCGAAGCGCTGCGTGCTGGGGCGCGGGCGCTCGTGTGCAGTCCGCGGGCGCAGAATCCGTACGGCGGTCACTTCTCCGCCGAGCGTCAGGAGGCACTCCTGGGTGTGCTCCGGGAACACCCTGAGGTGCTGGTCGTGGAGAACGATCACGCTTCCGCCGTCGCCGGCGCCGCCCTGCGGACGCTGACCGGCGCAGGGCTGCCGCGCTGGGTGCATGTGCGGACGGTGAGCAAGTTCCTGGGGACGGACCTGAGGTGGGCGGCCGCCGCGTGTGATCCGATCACACTGGGTCGGCACGACGGGCGGCTGTTGCTGACGTCCGGCTGGGTCAGCCATCTGCTCCAGGAGACGGCATACGGGCTTCTCAGCGACGAAAGCACGCGCGCGTTGGTCTCCCGTGCCCAGGAGACCTATGCGCTGCGCCGGAACTCTCTTGTACAGACGCTCGGCGATCGGGGCATCGAGGCGCACGGGGCGAGCGGGATGAATGTGTGGGTGCCCGTCCGGGACGAGTCGGCCGTGGTGAACGGGCTGCGGTCGTACGGCTGGTGGGTCGCGGGCGGGGCCAGGTTCCGGCTGTCGGCCGGTCCGGGCGTGCGGATCACGGCCGCTGAGCTGGAGCCGGCCGATGCGGCGCGGCTGGCCTCGGACTTCGCCGACGTGCTCGGTGAGTCCGAGGCCACCTACGGTGGATGACCCGCTCCGTCAGGCGCGTTTGCGGGCCAGATCCTCGTAGAAGTGGAGCAGTTCGAGGTTGTCGATGGAGCCCGGGTTGACCGCCTTCTCCAGCGGGGTGCCCTGGAGGAGGCGCTTGACGGGGACCTCGATGCGCTTCCCGGTGAGGGTGTGCGGGATGCCGGGGACCTCGATGACCTCGTCGGGGATGTGGCGGGGTGAGAGGTTTTCGCGGATCGTCGCCTTGATGCGATCGAGGAGCGCCTGGTCGAGGACGGGTCCCGGAGCCAGTTGCACGAACAGCGGCATCCAGTAGCCGCCGTCCGGCTGCTCGATGCCGATGACCAGGGACTCCTTGATCTCGGGAAGTCGCTCCACGGCCTCGTAGATGTCGGCCGAACCCATGCGGACGCCCTGGCGGTTGAGCGTCGAGTCGGAGCGGCCGTGGATGACGACCGAGCCGCGCGAGGTGACGGTGATCCAGTCGCCGTGCCGCCACACTCCGGGATAGGTATCGAAGTAGCTGTCGTGATAGCGGCTTCCGTCGGGGTCGTTCCAGAAGCGGATCGGCATCGACGGCATGGGGTTGGTGACGACGAGCTCGCCCACCTCGTCGATCAGTGGCTTGCCGCTCGGGTCCCAGGACTGCAGGTCGGTGCCCAGGCTCGGTGCCTGGAGCTCGCCGATGTACACGGGCAGGGTCGGGACGGCGCCAGCGAAGCACGAGCACACGTCCGTGCCGCCGCTGACGGAGGCGATCCATAGATCGTCGCGGACCTCATCGTGCAGCCAGCGGAAGCCGTCGGGCGGGAGCGGGGAGCCGGTGGTGGCCACGCACTGCACCTTGGAGAGGTCGAAGTCGCGCCCTGGATGCACGTCGGCCTTGCGGCAGGCCATGACGTAGGCGGCCGAGGTGCCGTAGAGGGTGGCGCCCGTGCGTTCGGCGACCCGCCACTGGGCGCCCGTGTCGGGGTAGCCGGGGCTGCCGTCGTACAGGACGACGGTCGTGCCCGTGAGGAGGCCGGAGACGAGGAAGTTCCACATCATCCAGCCCGTGGAGGTGTACCAGAAGAAACGGTCCTCGGGGCCGAGGTCGCAGTGCAGGCCGAGCTGCTTGAGGTGCTCGACGAGGATGCCGCCCTGGGACTGGACGATCGCCTTCGGCAGGCCTGTCGTGCCCGAGGAGTAGAGCACCCACAGGGGGTGCGCGAAGGGAACCTGTTCGAAGACCGGCTCCGTGGCCGCGCTCGTGAGGGCATCCCACTCCAGGGCGCCTGCGGGAGCCTCGGTGCCGAGGAGCGGGATGTGGACGACGGCGCGCAGGGAGGGCAGTTCGCGGCGGAGTTCGGCGACCGTCTCGCGGCGGTCGTGCTCCTTGCCGCCGTAACGGTAGCCGTCGACGGTGAACAGGACGACCGGTTCGACCTGTTGGAAGCGGTCCAGGACGCTGCGGGCGCCGAAGTCGGGGGCGCAGGATGTCCAGACGGCGCCCACCGCGGCCGTGGCGAGCAGGGCGACGACGGCCTGGGGGATGTTCGGGAGGTAGCCGCTGACCCGATCTCCGGGGCGGAGGCCGAGGGCGCGCAGCTCCGCGGCCAGGGAGCCGACCTGGCGGCGCAGCTCGGACCAGGTCACCGGGCGCGGCTCATGGGTTTCGTCGACGTACAGGAGGGCGGGTTCGTCCGCGCGGGTCTCTGCCGCGCGCAGGGCGTGCTCGGCGTAGTTGAGGGTGGCTCCGGGGAACCACTCGGCGCCGGGCATCGAGCGGTCGCCCAGCACGCGCGCGTAGGGCGTCGAGAACCGTACGTCGAACCATTGGGTGACTGCTTCCCAGAACGGCTCCAGCTCGTCCACCGACCAGCGGTGGAGTGCCTCGTAGCCTCCGTCGGCCGGGGCGCCGTGGTGTTCGGCCGCCCATGCCTGGAACCTGGTGACCTGGGACCGGGCGATGCGCTGCGGATCTGGCTGCCAGAGCGGCTGGGGATTCACGGTCGACATGGGGGCTCCCGGACTGTGCGCGTCGTGTGCGTCTCCCGCGCACGGGCCAGGGGTGTGCGCGTGACGCGGCTGACAGGGACGATGCCATGTGATCAACTTCTACGCCAGGGTGCGCCCCACATAGTCCGTGTCGTGAAGATGTGGCCCCGGCACGGGTGAACGCCAGTTGAACGACACACGCGGTTGAGGCAGTGAGTGGCAGGGTGAGCAGCATGAACGGTCGTGACCTGGTGCGTTCGGTGAAGGCGGTTGGTTCGGCGGGGGCGCGCCAGGGGTTGCGTACCGTGCGCGCCGCGTGGCGCAGGAGGCGCACCGACGCGGTCGGGTTGTCGGCGCGGGGGGCCGAGCGGGCGCGGGTGCCGGGGCCGATGCGGGACGTCGAGCCGGGTCCCGGTGGGGGTGTCATACGGTTCAGCCGCTCCCAACTGCGGATCGTCGTCGCGGTGAACGGGGTGGTCTTCTGGGGTTGGGACGGGGCCGAGCCGGAGCCGTCGTACGCGCTGTCGGGCCGCTGCCCGGAGCCGGATCCCCGGGCGGTCCTGGAGCCGGACAAGGACGGCGGCTGGCGGGTCGTGGCCGAGCGGGCGACGGTCGTGGTGTCGCGGCACGGAGCGGTCGAGGTGCGTACGCCCGGCGGGGTGACGCTGCGCCGGGATCTGCCGCCCCGCTGGTGGGAGCCGGTGGGCGGCGGCGAGGCGCGCTGGATGCAGCGGTCGGAGGTGGCCGCCGACGCACGCTTCTTCGGGCTGGGTGGGCGGGCTTCGGGGCCTCGGTTGCGCGAGGGGACCTACCGGCTGTGGAACACCGACCCCGGCCGGGCGTTCGGACGGGGGGACGATCCGCTGTACGTCACGATGCCGGTTCAGCTGGTGGTGGCCGACGCCGCCACCCATCTCGTGTTCCACGACACCTCGTGGGACGGCACCGTGACCCTGCGGGAGGGCGAGGAGGGCGCCGGTTCCGGGCACGACCAGGTGGGGATGTCCGAGCTGCGGATGGCCGGCGGTCCGCTGCGCTGCTGGGTGATGGTGGGCACTCCCGCGCGCGTGCTGCTCGCCTGGGCCTCGCTGACCGGTGCGCCCGCGCTGCCGCCGTCCTGGGCGCTCGGCCATCATCACGCCCGCTGGGGCTTCGGCAGTGAGCAGGAGGTACGGCGGATCGTCGCCGGGTACCAGGAGCGCGCGCTGCCCCTCGATGCCGTCCATCTGGACATCGACCACTACGACGAGCACCAGGTGTTCACGGTCGACCAGGGGCGGTTTCCCAAGCTGCCCCAACTGGCCGAGGAACTGCTGCGGGAGGGGATCCGGCTGGTGTCGATCGTCAACCCGGCGGTCAAGGCCGCGCCCGGCAACGCCGTCCATGACAGCGGGACGGCCGAGGACGCCTTCGTGCGGGACGCGTCGGGGCGGCTCGTGGAAGGGGTCGTGTGGCCCGGTGAGGCGGTCTATCCGGACTTCACGCACGCGCGCGTGCGGGCCTGGTGGGGTCGCCTCTACCAGGAGAGGCTCACGGCGGGGTTCACGGGCTTCTGGCACGACATGAACGAGCCGACGTCCTTCAACGCGTTCGGTGAGTCCACCCTGCCGCGATCGGCCAGGCACTCCCTGGAGGGTCGCGGCGGTGACCACCGGGAGGCGCACAACGTCTACGCGCTGTGCATGGCCCAGGCCGGATACGAGGGTCTGCGCGACCTGTTGCCCGACGAGCGGCCCTTCCTCTTGTCGCGTTCCGGATGGGCCGGCATGCAGCGACACGGCGGCACCTGGTCCGGTGACGTGGCCACGGGTTGGCCGGGCCTGCGGGCTTCGCTGTCGCTCGTGATGGGGCTCGGGCTGTGCGGGGTGCCGTACTCGGGGCCCGACGTGGGCGGCTACGACGGGCACCCCTCGCCCGAGCTGTATCTGCGCTGGTTCCAACTCGGCGCCTACCTGCCGTTGTTCCGTACCCACGCGAGTGTGCGGGCAGGGCGCAGGGAGCCGTGGGAGTTCGGAGCCGACGTGCTGGAGCACGCGCGCGTGGCGCTCGTGGAACGCCGGCGGCTGCTGCCGTACTTCATGACGCTCGCGCAGTTGGCCCGGCGTACCGGTGCGCCTTACGTCCGGCCTGTGTGGTGGTCCGCGCCCGAGGACCGTGCCCTGCGGGACTGCGAGGACGCCTTTCTGCTGGGTGACTGCCTGCTCGTGGCACCGGTTCTCGATCCGGGCAGCGACCGGCGTGCGGTTCAGCTACCGCGGGGGCGCTGGTACGACACGGCTACGGAACGGGTCTACGAGGGGCCGGGACAGGTACTCGTCGACGCCCCGCTGTCGCGGATCCCGGTACTCGCGCGCGCGGGCGCCGTCATTCCGGTGCAGGGAGACGACGGCGGTCTCGAACTGGAGGTGTGGGCGCCCGCCCGGGGGCGGAGCGGGGGTGGACTGGTCGTTGCGGACGCGGGCGACGGTTGGGACGAACCGGAGATCGAACGCTACGTCGCCCGCTGGGAGGGCCGGAAGGTGGTCGTTCAGCGGGAGGGCGAGGACGGCGTGAGCGAACCGTCCCTCCCGGTGCGGCTGCGCGGGCTGGGAGCGCGCTGAGGATCAGACGTAGCGGCCCTCGAACCAGGCCCGTACGGCCAGCGTGTGCAGCGGGAAGGCGAGCTCCTCCGGCCTGCGCAGGAGGTGCCAGCCCTCCGTCTCGTCGGTGGCGGCGGGCTGCGGGAGGCCGTCGGCGGGACGCTCCGGCAGCACCCCGAACAGCAGCAGGTGCCCGTCGGGCGAGCTCAGCGCGTCGACGAGCCGTACGTCGCGGCTCGCCGCGTCGATGCCGGTCTCTTCCTTGAGTTCGCGGACCAGGGCGTGCCGCCAGTCCTCCCGGTCGTCGAGGTAACCGCCGGGCAGCGCGATGCCTCCGCGCGCGGGGGCGATGGTTCGGGTGATGACGACCAGGGCGGTGCCCTGTGTGTCGTACACGGGCTGGAGTGCGACGGCGACCGGCAGGGGGTTGCGGTAGGCCACCGTGTTGCAGGCGGGACAGGTGCGGGGCCAGCCCGCGACGCCCTCTCCGTAGGGCGCTCCGCAGCTCGAACAGTGGGAGCCGGGCGCGGAGTTGGGAGTGGAGTGCTGAGTTTCGGACACGCGGCGGACTGTATCTGATCATCGGGTGCTCCGGTTCGGTTGGGCCCTCTGCCTCTTTGCGGCCGCCCGTGCGACACTTCTGACGTCCCGTCAGATTCGGCCCGGGGAGGGGTCTTGCCGCGCACACGCACACCTGTGGTCACCGGGTGGTTCGCCGGTGAGGGAGACGACTTCACGCTTCTCGGGACCCGCTGCTCCGCCTGCGCGTCGGTCTTCTTCCCGCGCGAGGACAGCCACTGCCGCAACCCCGGCTGCGACAGTGGAGATCTGGCGGAGATTCCCCTTTCGCGGCGCGGTCGTATCTGGTCGTACACGGACAGCAGGTACCGACCTCCGTCACCGTATGTGACCGATCCGGAACTTCCATGGGAGCCGTACACGTTGATCGCTGTGGAGCTGGCCGCCGAGCGGATGGTGGTGCTGGGGCAGGCGGTCCCCGGGATCACCGTCGCCGATCTGGCGGTGGGCGCGGAGGTGGAGGTCGTCCCCGGTGTGCTCCATGAGGACGGCGAGACGGTCTGGACGACATGGCACTGGCGGCCGACGGGGGTGACGGCATGACGGGAGAGGTGGCGGTGCTCGGCGCGGGCATGCACCCGTGGGGCAAATGGGGGCGCGGGTTCGTCGAGTACGGCGTGGCGGCCGCCCGCGCGGCACTGGCCGACGCGGGCCTCGAGTGGCGGGACGTCGGCTCGATCGTCGGCGCGGACACCGTACGGGGCGGTTATCCAGGCTATGTGGCAGGGGCGACCTTCGCCAAGGCGCTCGGCTGGCAGGGGGCCCGTGTCGCCAGCGTGTACGCGGCGTGCGCGTCCGGGGCGCAGGCGGTGGCCGCCGCGCGGGCACAGATCCTCGCGGGACTGGCCGACGTGGTGCTCGTGGTGGGTGCCGACGCCGCGCCGAAGGGGTTCTTCCGCCCCGCGGGCGGCGACCGGCCCGACGATCCGGACTGGCTTCGCTTCCGGGTCCTCGGCGCGACCAACCCGACCTACTTCGGGCTGTACGCGCGGCGGCGCATGACCGTGCACGGGGACACGTTGGAGGACTTCGCTCAGGTCAAGGTGAAGAACGCGGCGCTGGGGGCGCTGAATCCGTATGCGCGGTACCGCAAGCGGGTGAGCGCGGAAGAGGTCGCGGCCTCCGCCGTCGTGGCGGATCCGCTGCGGCTGCTCGACATATGCGCCACCTCGGACGGCGGTGCGGCGCTCGTGCTCTCCAGCATGGAGTTCGCGCGTCGGAGGGACGTGGCCGAGCCCGTGCGGATCAGGGCGGTGTCGACGGTGACGCCGACGTATCCGAACACGGTGCTGGACCTGCCGGACATCGCTACGGACTCCGCCGCCGCGGTCGAGCCCGCCGCCGGGACGTTCCGCGCGTCGATCGCGCGCACGGCCTACGAGGAGGCGGGCGTCGGGCCGGAGGATCTCTCCCTCGCCGAGGTCTACGACCTGTCCACCGCCCTGGAGTTGCAGTGGTACGAGGACCTCGGACTGTGCGGGGAGGGCGAGGGCGCGAAGCTCCTGCGCGAGGGGGCGACGGCGCCGGGCGGACGCATACCCGTCAACGCGAGCGGCGGACTCGCCTCCTTCGGCGAGGCGGTCCCGGCCCAGGCGATCGCCCAGGTCTGCGAGCTCACCTGGCAGTTGCGGGGCGACGCGGGTGCCCGGCAGGTCGAACACGCGCGCGTGGGGATCACCGCCAACCAGGGGCTGTTCGGACACGGGTCGGCGGTGATCGCCGTGAGGTGAGCGCGGGGAAAGGGGTTTCTCCTACGCTGTGTGAGCGACCCGGAATCCTGCGTGAACGTCACATGAACTGCGCTTGGGCGTGCACGAATGACGCCATCATGCTCCCGTGCGCTCCTGGACGGACACTCTCCGCTTCGCCTTCCAACCGGTGGTCAATCTGGCCACCGGCGGAGTCGCGGGGCTGGAGATACTCGCCCGTCCGGAGACCGGCGACATCCTGGCGGAGGCCCGCCGCGACCCCGAACTCGACGGTCAGCTCGTCGTGTTGGCGCTACGGGCGGCGGTGCGCAGGGAAACCCTGCTGCCGCTGCACGTCAACGTGTTCGCGGGCACGCTCGCCGACCTCGGCGGCCTCACCCCGCTGCACCACGCGGTACGTGAGGCGGGGCGGCTGCCGTGGGAGGTCACGATCGACGTGGGTCCGCCGTACACGCATGTGCCGCATCAGGGGCTGCTGGAGGCACTCGCCGAACTGCGGGGGCAGGGCTTCCGGATCAGCGCGGACGGCGTGGGGGACGGGGACGTACCGCTGAGACTGCTTGTCGACATGTCGCCCGATCTCGTGAAGCTCGACGCGTCGCTGCTGGTCCGGCCCTCGGCGGTGCGGGCGATGCGGACGCTGTGCGACGAACTCGGGGCGCTCCTCTGTGTCGAGGGAGTGGAGACGGAACTGCAGTACGGGGCCGCGCTGTCGGCCGGCGCGCAACTGGCGCAGGGCACGCTGTTCGCGCCGCCCTCCCGGCTTCCGGCGGCGGAGGTGTACGTTCCGCCCCCCTCCCCCGCTGACGCACCGCCACCGCGGTCGGGTCCTTCGGTGCGGGAGTTCGTGCGCCCCGCCGCGCTGTTGCCGGCCACCGCTTCCGCGGGTCAGGTGCGGGCGCTGCTGACCGGGGCGCCCGACGTGTCGGGGGTGCTGCTCGTGGACAGGAACGGGGTGCCGTTCCGTTCAGTGCACCGGTCACGTTTCCTGCTGTCGATGTCGGGCCGCTACGGACACGCCCTGTACGCCGAACGCCCCGCGGCGAAGCTCGGCGATCCCCCTCGGACGGTGGGGATCGACGCCACCGCGTGGGAGGTCCTGGACGTGGTCGCCGTGGGCGATCGGGACCGTACGTCGGACGACGTAGCCGTGGTCGACCGGCAGGGCCGCTGCGTGGGGGTCGTACGGCTCGCGGATCTCGTACGGGCGCTGAGCGAGACCCGGGTGGAGGAGGCGGCCGGGCTCAATCCGCTGACGCGGCTGCCGGGTTCGGACGCGATCACGGGTGAGGTGGACCGGCGTATCGCGGCCGGGCGGACGTTCGCGCTGAGCTGGCTGGACGTCGACCACTTCAAGCAGGTCAACGACGGGGCCGGGTTCGCGGCGGGCGACGAGCTCATCCGCGCGGTGGGACGGTTGCTGCAGCACGCGGCGACCGGCACCGCGCGCGTGGGGCACATCGGCGGGGACGACTTCCTGGTGCTGGCGGACCCGGAGGAGCTGGCTCCGCTGGCCGCCGCCGTGCTCGACGCACCCTGGGCCGCGGGCGGGCGGCCCGTGACACTGTCCCTGGCCACCGTGGAGTGCCCGCCCGGCAGTGTGGCGGACCACAGGGAGGCGGCCGCGTGTCTGGCGCCGCTGAAGAAAGCCGCGAAGGCGCTCAGCGGGGCGAGTTGGGTCGTGGGGCGGGCAGGGCTGCCCGGGCACGAGATCAGGCGCGCAGCGGGCGCGGAGGCCGCTTCGACGGGGTATGCGGTGGCGGAGCCGGGAAGGGGCTGAAGGCACGGCCGGCGGGCGCCGTTCGGGCTCCGACCGGTCCTGCCCGTTGGCGGAGGCGCTTCGGCCGCCCGTCCCAACCGTTGCCGTCGGCGACCTTGACGCCCCCCGGGGCCCGGTGAACACTTCCGGTGTCAGTCGACATCGCCGTACATTCTCGGCGTATCCAGGCACCACGCCGCGCGGGCCCCCACGAGCTCAGGCCCATTCCCCCACGGGCGATTCGGCTGCGACGGCACGCTCGTCGCGGACGCCGGGCGGGGCGCGGGATTCTCCCTGCCCTCGGCAGTTCGCCAAGGGAAACCGCAACCCTGCACGGAGGACCGGGGCGGGAACGTCCCGGGCCAGGGCCTAGGAGCCGCCATGAGCAACGGAGACGTATTCCTCGGCGAGGTCATCGGTACGGCGATTCTGATCCTCTTCGGCGCCGGTGTGGTCGCTGCCGTCGTACTCAACTATTCCAAGGCGAAGGACTCCGGCTGGGTCGTCATCGCGTTCGGCTGGGGTTTCGGCGTGCTCGCCGGGGCGTACACCGCCGCACCGCTGTCCGGCGGGCATCTCAACCCCGCCGTGACCCTCGGGATCGCCGTCGACACCGGGGACTGGGACCAGGTTCCCCTCTACATCGCCGGTCAGATGGTCGGCGCGATGCTCGGGGCGGTCCTGTGCTGGCTGGTCTACTTCGCGCAGTTCCAGGCCAACGCCGAGGAGGAGATCGCCCAGCCGACGCTCGGGATCTTCTCCACCGCGCCCGCGATCCGCAATCCCGTGGCGAACCTGATCACCGAGATCATCGCGACTGTCGGACTGGTCCTGCCCATCCTGGCCTTCGGCCTCACCAAGGGTCTCGGCGAGTCCGGCACCGCGGTCCTCGTCGTCGCCTTCCTGGTCGTCGGCATCGGTCTGTCGCTCGGCGGGCCCACCGGCTATGCCATCAACCCGGCCCGTGACCTGGGCCCGCGCATCGTCCACGCCCTGCTGCCGATTCCCCACAAGGGCACCTCGGACTGGAGTTACGCGTGGATCCCGGTGGTGGGACCGCTGATCGGCGGGGCGCTGTCCGGGGTGATCTTCAACGCGGCCTTCTGAACACAGCACTTGTGACAAGCAGCCCTCGTGAAACGCAGCCCGTGAAACGCAGCCTTGTGCAGGAACCGACGAAGGGGACGTCATGACGGACAAGTTCGTCGCCGCAATCGACCAGGGCACCACCTCCAGCCGCTGCATCATCTTCAACCAGGACGGTGCGATCGTGGCCGTCGACCAGCGCGAGCACCGCCAGATCTTCCCCAAGCCCGGCTGGGTGGAGCACGACGCCACCGAGATCTGGTCCAAGGTGCAGGCCGTCGTCGCCGGGGCCATCGCCAAGGCCGGGCTGCGGGCGGACCAGCTCAGCGCGCTCGGCATCACCAACCAGCGCGAGACGACGGTCCTGTGGGACCGCGCGACGGGCAAGCCCGTGCACAACGCGATCGTGTGGCAGGACACCCGCACCGCGGCGCTGACCAAGCAGCTCGGCGGCGCCGACGGGCAGGACCGTTTCCGTGAGCAGACCGGGCTGCCGCTGGCCACCTACTTCTCGGGACCGAAGGCGGCCTGGCTGCTGGACAGCGTGCCGGGGCTGCGCGCACGCGCCGAGAACGGTGAGATCGCCTTCGGCACCATCGACTCCTGGCTGATCTGGAACCTCACTGGCGGCACGGACGGCGGGCAGCACGTCACCGACGTGACGAACGCCGGGCGGACCATGCTGATGAACCTGGAGACCCTCCAGTGGGATCAGTCCATCCTGTCCGCGATGAACGTGCCGGACGCCGTCCTGCCCGAGATCAAGTCGTCCGCCGAGGTCTACGGCACCGCGGTCGGCCAACTGGCGGGCGTGCCCGTGGCGTCCGCGCTGGGCGACCAGCAGGCCGCCGTGTTCGGGCAGGCCTGCTACGACGTGGGCACGGCGAAGAACACCTACGGCACGGGCTCCTTCCTGCTGCTCAACACGGGTAATCGGCCGGTCCCTTCGAAGAACGGGCTGCTCACGACGATGGGTTACAAGATCGGCAGTGAGGCGCCGGTGTACTGCCTGGAGGGGTCGATCGCCATCACGGGCGCCCTGGTCCAGTGGTTCCGCGATCAGCTCGGCATCATCCGTACCGCCGACGAGATCGAACCCCTGGCGGCGAGTGTCGAGGACAACGGCGGCGCGTACATCGTGCCCGCCTTCTCCGGTCTGTTCGCGCCCTATTGGCGCTCCGACGCGCGCGGTGTCGTCACGGGTCTCACGCGGTACGTCACCAAGGCACACCTCGCGCGCGCGGTGCTCGAAGCGACGAGCTGGCAGACGCGCGAGGTCGTGGACGCCATGTACCAGGACTCCGGGGTGCAGATCACCACCCTGAAGGTGGACGGCGGCATGACCAAGAACAACCTGCTCATGCAGCACCAGGCGGATGTGCTCGACGTGCCGGTGGTCCGGCCGAAGGTCTCCGAGACCACGTGCCTGGGTGCCGCGTACGCCGCCGGGCTCGCCACCGGCGTGTGGAACGACCTCGACGAGCTGAAGTCCCACTGGCAGAAGGACGTCGAGTGGACGCCGAACATGGAGGCGTCCGTCCGGGACCGTCAGTACCACAACTGGCGCAAGGCCGTGGAGAAGAGCTTCGGCTGGGAAGAGGACGGCGAGCACTAGGCACGCGCGCGTGTGACGCCGAAAAGCCGCGGCCCGTACCCCTGTCGGCGGGGGTACGGGCCGCACCCTTCTCAGGTGGTGACGGTCTGACGGCGCCGCGCCGAGTACGCCATGGCGTGCTGGACGACGCCTACCAGGACGTCCTTGACCGACTGCTTGTGCCGGGCGTCGCACAGCACGATCGGTACGTCCTCGTCGAGGTCGAGGGCCTGGCGTACGTCCTCCTCCGGGTAACGGATCGCTCCCTCGAAGCAGTTGACGCCGACGAGGAAGGGTATGGAGCGCCGCTCGAAGTAGTCGACTGCCGCGAAGCAGTCCTCCAGGCGGCGGGTGTCGGCGAGCACGACGGCTCCGAGGGCACCTTCGGAGAGCTCGTCCCACATGAACCAGAACCGTTCCTGCCCGGGTGTGCCGAACAGGTACAGCACCAGGTCCTCGCGCAGGGTGATACGCCCGAAGTCCATGGCGACGGTGGTGGTGCGCTTGCCCTCGACACCGCTCGTGTCGTCGACCGGGCGCCCTGCTTCGGTCAGCAGTTCCTCGGTGCGCAGCGGCCTGATCTCGCTGACCGCGCCCACGAACGTGGTCTTGCCCACGCCGAAGCCACCGGCCACCAGGATCTTGAGCGTGACGGGCTCGACCGGGGGCTTGCCGCGCTCAGAACGCCCGAAGATCATTGGTCTCTTCTCCTGCTTGCTGGGGGTGTTGGGTCGACGGCGGGCCATAGCCTCCGCCGGGGGTCTCGATGACGAGTACACCGGGCTCGCCGCCCGCCGTGCCGTACGGGGGCACCCTACGGTGCTGGGACAGGATGGAGACCGTCATGGGCTCGTGGAACCGGATGCGGCGTACGGCACCGTCTCCGCCGTGCCCCTTTCCTGCGCCGCCGCTGCCTGTCCGCAGCGCGCACTCGTCGAGCTGTACGGGCGGCCGCCGCTCCAGGACTTCGGGGCCCGTGAGCCGCGAGTTGGTCATGTGGGTCTGGAGCGCGGGCGCGCCGGGGAAGCCGCCGCCGGCGCCGGACCCGGAGGCACCGGTCCGCTCGCGGATCTCGCGCGCGAGGGCGGTGAAGCGGTCGCGGACGAGTTCGGCGCCGAGGGACTGGTCGCCGTCCGGGCCGAACACCCTGGGGAAGGGGGCGGATTGGGTGCGACCGAGCATCACGTCGGCGTCGGTGACGGCGAGCGGGCCGCCGCCCCGGTAGCAGGCGGGGCCCATGTCGAAGCCGATGACCCGGTCGGAACCGGCCAGTTGGGACATACAGGCCATCCCGACGATGCCGCCGGCGGGGCCGGAGAGGGTGGCGTCCTTGAAGGTGCCGCCCCGGTCGACCCACAACTGCCGGCCTGTCCTCACGTCCGTCTCCCCGATCGCACTGCTCGCGACCGTGTCCGCGGACAGGTGGGCGGCCGTCCGCGGATGGTCGTCGACGATCAGTCAGATCATATCGGCAGGGGTGAGCCGGTGCCCGCCGCGGACCGGTGGGGACCCTAGGCGTGGGTCCGTGGCACGTCCTCGGTGTTCACCGAGGGCCGGCATTGACGGAGCGGCCCCCGGGGCGGGCGGGCGGGCGGGCCGGTCGGTCGGTCACAGGGCTCTGAGGCCGTTGATCACGTCGCGCAGGATGCTCTCGTCCGGGAGTTCGGCGGGCGGCACCGGCCGGTTCACGTGGACCCACTCCGAGGCCACGAGGTCGCCTATGAGGACCCGTACGACCCCGATGGGCAGGTCGAGTTCGGAGGACAGCTCGGCGACCGACTGGGGGGTGTCCCGGCACAGGTCGACGATGTCCACGTGCTCGGGGGACAGCGAGTGGTCCCCTTCGGGGTCGTCCGTAACGGATTCGGCCACGACGACCGCGATGAGGTCGAGACGGTGTTGACCGGCACTCGTGGTGCGGCCGCGTGTCATGGCGTACGGACGGACCACCGGCCCGGCCTCGTCGTCGAACCAGTGGCTTCTTCCCTGACCGTCTGTGCTCATGCCATCTCACTACCCGCCCTGAGGCAGATCGGTGCGCGGGGCGGCACCGAGATGCACACCGACCCGCTTGACCAGGAGCGTCATCTCGTACGCGACGAGGCCCACGTCCGAGTCGGCGTCCGAGAGGACGGCGAGGCAGCTGCCGTCGCCGGCCGCCGTCACGAACAGGAAGGCGTCGTCCAGTTCCACGACCGTCTGCCGGACGTTGCCGGCCTCGAAGTGCCGGCCCACGCCCTTGGCAAGGCTGTGGAACCCGGACGCCACGGCGGCGAGGTGCTCGCTGTCCTCGCGGGTCAGGTCCTTGGACACGCCGGTCGGGAGGCCGTCGCTGGAGAGCACCAGGGCCTTGCGGATGCTCGCGACGCGGTCCACCAGGTCGTCGAGGAGCCAGTTCAGCTCGCCGGACTTGTCGGTCGCCTTCGGTGCGGTCATCGACCGTCCCCCTTAGTCGTTCGTTGTGGTGCTGTGCCGCCTGGCGGGTCGTCGCCCACGGCGTTCTCCTCACGGCCACGCTGCCAGCCGCGCTGGAGCGAGGCCATGCGGCTGCGGACCTCGTCGGCGTCCCGTTCGGCGGGCTCCGCCTGGTTCTGGGGGCGCCGCTCCGGGGTCTGCTTGAGCTGCGGGGCCAGGTTGGCCTGTCGTACGCGGCGGGGCAGCGGAGCGGTGCCGGGGGCGGCGTCCTGGGGCCCGCGTGCGGCGCCGAGGGGCGGCCTGCCCGAGCCGGAGGCGCCGCGTGCGGACTCGCCCCAGCCGGGCCGTACGGCGCTGTCCGGGGCGGAGTCGGCAGGGCCGCCCCCGCCGAGGGCGCCCGGAGCGGACGCGACGGGGCCGAGAGCGGGCGCGTCCGGCCTGCCGGCGGCGCCGGTGGCGGAGTCGCCCGAGTCCGGTCCCGTGCCGCTGGACGCGATTTCGGCACGCCGGGTGCGTCGGGGCAGGACCGGAGCGCCGGACGGCCCGCCGGGTTCACGGCTCGGGGATGCCGAGGAGGTCGGTGCTTGCGTCAGCTCGTCGAGGCGGTCGGCCACGCCGGTGCCCCGGCGCAGGGCCGCGGCGCGGCGGCGGCTCGGCAGCGTGGGAGGTTCGGAACGGGCGGGCCCCTGCCCCGCCGAGGGGCTTGTCTGCGGCCGGGACGCGCCCGGGCCGATCGCCGGTGGTTCGTCCGTCTCCTCGCGTCCCGTCCGCTCGTCGGTGACCGGGCGTCCGTGGGAGGTGACCAGCTTGGGAGTTCTGCGGCGGGACAGTGACACCGGGGCGTCCGGGCCGCCGTCGCCGATGTCCGCCCCGTCGGTTCCGGGGGCTTCGTCGTCGACCTGGGCCAGGGAGCGGCGCGGGCGGAACAGGCCGCCACGCTCGCTGTCCTCGGAGTCGAGCACACCCGGGAAGTCGTTCAGGGCGTCCAGGTCGACAGGAGCCTCCAGTTCGACCGGGCCGTCCAGGATCGCGGGCTTCCTGCCCGTCAGCTGGGCCGGTCCCCGGGTGAGCGAGACACGCTGGGCCTCCTCCAGTTCGGCCTCCTTCGACGGCCGGGGGCGGTCCAGACGGAAGCCGATGCCGTTGGTGTCCGGGACGTCGTCGGTCAGCAGCGCGTCGGGAATGAAGACGACGGCCGTCGTACCGCCGTACGGCGAGGGCTGCAGCGAGACCCTGACGTTCTGCCGCTGGGCGAGCCGGCTGACCACGAACAGACCCAGTCGGTCGGTGTCGGACAGCTCGAACTCCGGTGTCTCGGCGAGCCGGAGGTTGGCGTCCAGCAGGGCGTCGGCGGCCATGCCGAGTCCGCGGTCGTGGATCTCCAGGGTGAAGCCGTTGGCGACGCGCTCGCCCAGGACCTGGACGGCGGTGTGCGGCGGGGAGAACACCGTGGCGTTCTCCAGGAGTTCGGCCACCAGATGCGTGAGGTCCGCGACGGCCGGGCCGGTCACGGCCACCCTGGGCAGCCGGCGGACCTCGATGCGCTCATAGTCCTCGACCTCGGCGACGGCGGCGCGGACGACGTCCATGAGCTGGACGGGTTTGCGCCACTGCCGGGAGGGGGCCGCGCCGGAGAGGATCACCAGGCCCTCGGCATGGCGGCGCATACGGGTGGTCAGGTGGTCGAGGCGGAAGAGGTCGGCAAGCTCGTCGGTGTCCTCGGTGCGGCGCTCCATGGTGTCGAGCAGCGTGAGTTGCTTGTGCAGCAGGACCTGGCTGCGGCGGGCGAGGTTGACGAAGACCTCGGAGACCCCGGCGCGCAACTCCGCCTGCTTGACGGCGGCTTCGACGGCCGCGCGCTGGAGGGTGTTGAGGGCCTGGCCGACCTCACCCATCTCGTTCTTGTCGTACTCCAGACGCGGGACCTCGGTCTCGACGTCCACCTGTTCGCCCACGGAGAGCCGGCGCATCACGCTGGGCAGCCGTACGCCGGAGGCCTCGTGGGCCTCCAGGCGCAGTTGCCGCAGGTCGCGGATGAGGCCGCGGCCGACGCGCACGGACAGCACGAGCGAGAAGAGCAGGGCGACCAGGCCGAGGACGCCGACGACGGCCGCCTTGATGATCACGCCCATCGCGTCAGGGCGGACGCGGTCCTGGAGGCGGTCGCCCGCCTGGTCGTCGAGCTTGGCGAGTTCGTCGAGCACACTGCCCGCGGCGGCGTCCCAGCTCTTGGCGCTGACCTTGCCGTCGGTGCCGGGATCAGCACCGGCGACGGACTGCTCCGCGGAGCGCAGTGGGGCGGTGCCGGCGTTCTTCCAGAAGCGCTCGTACCGCTCGCGTTCCGACGTCGGCAGCACTCCCAGGTTGATGTCGTACAGCAGGGTCCGCTGGGCGACGAGGTCGGAGACGTCACGGATCTCGTCGCGGGTGAGCTTGCCCACCACCAGGGCGGAGCCGAGCAGGGCGTCCTCGCGGGAGAGCAGTTCGCGGGCCCGGGTGATGTTGACCAGAGCCCGTGCCTGCTTGTCCAACTCGACGCTGTCGACGCCGTCGAGGGTGGCGAGCAGGGCGTAAGCGGGGTCGACGAGGCGGTTGTACTGGTCGAAGGCCTGGAGCCGGGTGACCGTACCCTCCTCGACGCTTCGGCGCAGTGAGTCGATGCCGTCGAACGCGTCCAGGATGGCGGTGAGGCGTTCGTCGTCGTCCTGGTCCAGTCCGTCGCGGACATCGGGATCGCGCGCGTTCTGACGGAACTTGGCGATGGCGTCGTCGGAGGCGTTCCTCGTGCTGCGCAGCGCGGACAGGGCGTCCGACGCGCGCGGATCAGCCAGATAGACAAGCGTCTGGCGGCGTTCCTGCTGGAGCACCCGCACGGTGTCCTCGATGGGATAACCGAGCTTCTCCGTGACGGTCGACACCTGGAACAGCTGGGCGACCTCACGTCCCGTCAGCACCGTGGCGAAGCCCCACACCGCGATCAGGGACACCAGCGGCACGAGAAGCAGCGCCACGATCTTCCGGCGGATCGACTTCCCGCGAAAGCGCATGGCCTCCCCCAGCTGGACCCCCGCCGGCCGGGGGTACACATGTACGTCAACAAACGGCGCGAGCCTACTACCGACGCACGCGTAACTCGAAGTTGCGTCCGGAACCTGAACTTCCGCTCTGGTGTCCCGACATGGGGAGTTGTCCCCCCATTGCGGGAGATTGCCCCCTGCGATCAGGCGGTCCGCGTGCGACCGGAACTGATCGGCCAGGACGGGTGGTTGGCTGGAATTTTTCGTTTCTTTGACGTGGAGCGGGAATCTTGAAGAGGTCTTGTTCGTCCTTCTCTTCGGGAAATGGCGGTGGATTCGGCCACAGGAGCCGCATCTGCAACTGGGCGGCGTAAAACAGCGCAAGCCGGGCAGTCACCTTGAAGCCCGGTCCACGGACACCGGGACAAGGGGTCTGCCGGCGGTGGGGAGTGACACGGTGATGGGCACGGCGGAACGGCAGGAGGCGCCGGAAAGCGGCGTGGGGACGGCGGGTTCGACGGCGCCTCGGCGCCGGGAGTCGCGGGTTCACGACATACCGGCGGGGTCGGACATGCCGAGCAGGCGCGGCACCGCCCGGGAGGAGCCGTACCAGCCATTGTGGGTCGAGGAACCCGCCCGCAGGCGTCGGCTGCCGGATCCGGTGCGGAACTCCGCGGTGCGTGCGGTGCTCATCATCGCCGTGACCCTGCTTCAGGCGATGGTGGCCTTCCTGTGCACCCTGGCCGGTTCCTGGCTGGCGTTCCCGATGGTGCTCAGCAGTGTCGCCAGCACGGTGGTGGCCACCTGGGGCGCCCTGGACGTCTGGGTGACCCGCCAGGTGTGGAACCAGCGCCACGGCGTGGTGTCGACCCCGAGCAGCACGGCGCGGGCACTGCGGCGTGAGCGGCGCAAGGCCCGGCGGCAGGCGCGGGTCGCCGAGCGGACGCAGGAGCGGATACGGCGACAAGGCGGCGCAGGGCAGCTGTCCCACTCCTGAGCGGCTGAGTCTCCTTACGGAGTGACCGGTGCCGGACGCTTGAACATCCGGGTCGCCGTGATCTCGCTGCGTACCGCCTCGCCCGCCTGAGGCTGCTGAGGCAGGCCCGGGCGGAGGTGTTCCTCCACGCTGATGTACTTCAGGCCGGCCCTGAGGTCCGCGTCGTTGCGCAGGCGGATGACCAGCGGGAACTCCGCGAGTGCCGTCGTATCGAACAGACCCGTGGTGTAGAGGAGTTGGACACCCAGCGCGTCCGACACCGCCCGCTGGAGTTCCAGCAGATACGTCGCGTTGGCGCGGCCGATCGGGTTGTCCAGGAACAGCGTGCCGGCGTGCCGGTGCTTGTCCCGGCCCCGGTCGTTGGAGCGCAGGGCCGCCATCGTGCAGTACAGCGCGATGGCCGCGGTGAGGAGCTGGCCGCCGGAGAACACGTCGCCCATCTGCCCGACGGGCACGCGCTCGGCGCGCAGCACGGCGTCGGGCTTGAGGATCTCCACGGCCACGCCCTTGGGCTGCAGCGCTGCCGCGACTCCCCGCAGCAGCAGGGACATTCCGTCCCGCCGCAGGTCGGAGTTCTTCTTCACCGCGGCCCGGGTCGCCTCGTCGATGACCTCGCCGAGCCGCTCCGTCAGTGTCGCCTGGTCGGGTTCCTCGAAGCGGATCCGCAGGAACTCCTGACCGGACCACTCGCCGAGCCCCTCGGGCAGCCGGGACAGCCGCTGGGCCGACCTGAGCGTGGCCAGGGCGGACTCCACGAGCCCCCGCAGCCGGTCCACGATCGAGTCCCGGTTCCGCTCCAGCTGGGCCAACTCGTCGGTCAGCACCCGGAGTCGGGGCGCGAAGGCGTCCGCCCACTTCTGTGCGTGCTCGGGCAGCGCGGACGCGGGCAGCTCCCGGATCTGCTGCCGCGCGGGGGTGCGGACCTGCTCGTAGCGCGTGGAGTTGGCGTGCCGGACGAGTACGTCGCTCGCCTCGCGCACGGCGGCCTCGGCGGCGGAGAGGTCGGCGGCGCAGCCACGCAGCGACCGGCGGGCCTCGGCGGCGGCCTGACGGGCCTCCTCGGGGCTGCCCGGATACGGCTCCGATTCCTCCTGCTCGTCCTCCATGGGGTGCTCGCGCAGCAGGTCGCGGAGCATCGCGGCGATCTCGTCGAAGCCGCCCGCCGCGTCCTCGGCGGCCCGGTGGGAGCCGAGCAGCTCCGCGTGTGCCTCCCGGGCCTGCGCCAACGCCTCGGTGCGAGAGGCGAGTTCGGCGGTGGCCGTGCGCAACAGCGCCTGTGCGTGCTCGGCGTCGCGCGGCTCCAGCTCCGGCGACAGTTCGGTGTGCGCCTCGCCGTCCTCGGGGGCGTGCCGCTCGGCCTCGCCGCGCAACCGCCCAAGCTGCTCGCTCGCGGTCGACACACGGGTCTCCAGGAGCTGCACCAGCTCCTCCGCACGGGCGGCGGCGGCCTGCCGGGAGGGCCCGTCGGACCCGTCGGGCGACTGGAGCAACTGCGCCGCGCGCGTGCGGACCTTGTTGCTCAGCCGGTCCAGTTCGGCCAGGGCCGCGCTGTCGTCGCTCTCCGCCCGAGCCTGTTCGGCCCGCAGGTCCGCACCTACACCCACCTTCTCGTACAGCTGGGAGGCGGCCCGATAGGCCTCGCGGAGCGCAGGCAGGGACGCCTTGGAGGCATCCGGGTCACTGTCCGGTACGTCGTCGGGGGCGCCCGCGATCTCGGCGCGCTCGGCGCGCAGCGCACGGGCGGTACGGCGGGCGTCGTCTGCGGCCCGCTGGGCACCGCGCCGGTCCTCGTCGGCGGCGCGGGCGCGCTCCAGACAGGTCTGGGCGCGGGCCTCCGACTCGGTGGCCTCGTCGGCCAGTTCGCGCAGCTTGACCTGCCAGCCGGCCCGTTCGCGCAGTCGGTAGGCCAGGCCGGCGAGGGCGTCGGCGGCGCGCCGGGCCTTCTGTGCGGCCTCCTGCCGCTCGTCGCGCGTCCGCGCGGCCTCGGCGGCGGCTTCGTCGGCCTCGGCCCGCACGGTGCGCGCCTCCGCCAGTTCGGCCTCCGCCTCCTCGGCGAAGGCGCGTGTGTCCCGGGCGGCCTGCGCCAGCTCGACGAGCCGGCCGGCCGGACAGCCGGTACGCCAGGAGGCGAGCCGGGCGGACAGTTCACGGTCCTTGGCGAGGCGGGCCGCTAGCGACCGGATCTCCTCGTCCCGCTCGCCTGCCCGCGCGCGCAGCGCCTGGCGCTCCTCGTCGGCGGCATGCTCGTCGTGCATGGCCGGGTTCGGGGGTACGAGGAAGACGTTCCCGCTGTCCGACTCGGGGGCCGGAGTGGGTGCGAGGAGGGCAGCCGCCGTCCCCACGGCGACGGCGGACCGGGGAAGCAGTGCCGCGTCGTTCAGGACCTCGCGGGCGCGTGCGTGCGTGTCGGGATCGGTGATGATCACGCCGTCGACCAGTTCCGGCCTTGCGGCCAGCACGCGCGCGTGGTCGGCGGGGTCGACGGCCTGGGCGAGATAGCGCCAGCCGGGCAGGGCGGGGATGCCGTTCTCGCCGAGGAACTCGACCGTGGCCAGCACGTCCGGTCCCGGCGGCAGCAGCCCGCCGTCACCGAGCGCGCCGAGGATCCTTGCATCGTCGGCGGCGGCCGTACGCAGCTCGAAGAGCTGGCGTTCGGCGGAGGAGACGGAGTCGTCGAGCAGTTCACGCAGTTCGTCGGCGAAACGGTCGAGGTCCTCGGGGGTCAGGCCGCCGTCGGTTTGAGCACCCATGGAGCCGGCGTGCGGATCGGCTCCGGAACTGTCGCGCCTGGCCGTGTCGTTCGTCTTCGTGCCCTCGGCCGCCGCGCGCGGTCCCGGCACACCGCCGGAGGTCCCGGTAAGACTCAGCAGCTCCGCGAGCCGCTCCTCGCGGGCCAGCCCCTCGGCGAGCCGCCGCTCGGCCTCGTAGGACCGTGCGGCCGCGGTGGCCGCGTCCTCCGCGCGGGCGGCCGTGAGCTCCGCGCGGGATTCGGCGGAGGCTGCCTCGCGCGCGTGCTCGGCGGCTCGGTGGGAGGCCTCACGGGCGGTGTCCCAGGCGGCGACCGCGGTCTTCTCGGCGTCGCTCGCGGCGAGGGCCGCGCGCGCGGGGTCGGCGTCGGGGGCGCTGTCGTCGAGCCAGCCCGCGCGGACCGCCTCGGCGGTCTCCTGCTCGACCTCGCTCAGCCGCTGGCGCAAATGCCCGATCTCACTGCGGGCGCGCTGTGCCTCGGTCGCGGCCGAGGTGGAGTCCCGGTACGCGGACTCGCCGACCTCCTGAAGGGCGGCGGACCGCTCCTCCTCCTCGTTGGCGAGGGCCTCGGCGCTCTCGGCGGCCGCGTGCAGGGCCCGGACAAGATCGACGGCGGCCTTGGCCCGGGCGGCGAGCGCGGGGGCCGCGTCCCGCTCGGCCTCCTGGATGGCGGCGGCCACGCGCGCGATCCGGTCGGCTGCGGCACGGTGGCGCAGGACGGCCTCGGCGGCCTGCCACGCGGAGTGCAGCGTGCGCGCCTCGGCGAGTTCGCGCTTCTGGGCGGCGGCCGACTTCTCGGCGGCGGCGAGCGCCAGGGAGGCGTGCCGGTAGGCGAGTTCGGCGGCGATCAGCGCACTGCGCTCCCGGCCACCCTCGGCGTGTGTGACGGCGTACGCGGCGGCGGTGACCCGCTGGGCGAGGTCGGCGGCCCGCACCCGCTCCTGGACGCCCCGCGCGGACAGCCGTCGGGCCAGGGTCCGGGTACGGCGTTCGGCGCCCGCGTGGATGTCACGCGCGCGTGTGCGCGCCTCGGCGGCCTCGACGATCCGGCCCAGCAGGTCCACGGACCCTGCGGTGAAGTCCCGTTCGGCGATCAGTTCGGCGCGTCGCCCCAGCTTGTTGCCGAATCCGCCGACCAGGTCGGCGAGTCCGTCGGTGTCGCGGGTGTCGGTCACGGCACGCAGCAGCAGGTCGGTGAAGTCGGAGTCCTTCTTCACCGCGAAGAGGCCGGCGGCCTCGCCCTCGTCGGCGTTCATCTCCCGCTGGTAGCGGAAGAGTTCGGGGTCCAGGCCGAGGTCGCCCAGGTGCTCGATCCACCGGTCGTGGATCTCCTCCCAGTGCACCTCCAGATGCGGATACGCCTTGCCCGCCTCGGTGATGGCGTCCCGGAAGCCCTTCATGGTCCGGCGACGGCCCTGTGCGGCCGACTGGCCCTCGGCGGGCGGCCGTACGGCGGTCGACTCGGCGACGGGCAGGTTGTCGAGGCTGAGCCCCGGTCCGGGCCGGAACGAGTACCAGGCCTCGGCGAACTTCCGCGGGTCGTTGGAGACCTGGCGCCCCCGCCACTCGCTCACCTTGCCGACGACGACGCACTCTCCGGTGAGGGTGTGCTGCCACTCCAGGGCCACATGTCCGCAGTCGTCCGCCAGCAGGAACTTCCGCAGGACTCCGGAGCTGGCACCGCCGAGCGTGTTCCGGTGGCCCGGCAGCATCACCGAGAAGATCAGCTTGAGCAGCACCGACTTGCCGCCGCCGTTCTCGAGGAAGAGCACTCCGGCCGGGGCGGGCCTGCGGGGCGGGCCGACGGGCTCCTCCTCGAAGAACTCCGCCTGGGTGGGCGCGGGGTCGGGCACTTCTGCGCCGACGCCCCGCAGGTCAAGCACGGTGTCGGCGTAGCGCGCACCGGCAGGACCGATGGAGTAGAGGCGGACCCGGGACAGCTCGTACATGGCGGACTCTCGTAAGTCTTCGGCAGGTCAGGGAAGTTCAGGAGTGGAACGGCAGCCCGGCATCGGCCGCCAGCTCCACGTCGTCGCCGTCCTCGGGCGGCAGCAGGGTCGGTGTGCCGTCGGTGACCGGGACGACTCCCAGCTCCAGGAGTTCGGCCATGGCGGCGCTTCCGGCCATGTCCCGGACCTGGAGCTGGTAACGAGCCGTGGTCCGGTAGGTGCCGCCGTTGTCGTCCCCGGTGCGCTGCAGGAACCCGGAGTCGGTGAGGAAGGCGGCGGCCTTGCCCACGATGCCGGTCGTGGACCCGGCGAGCCGGCGCGCGTCCTTGGTCGCGCCGGCCGCGCTCCGTCTGGCCCAGATCCGCCAGGCCGCCTCGAGGCCCGGCGCGTCCGTGGCCGGGTCGGTGTTCTCGCCGACCTCCTCGGCCCGCTCCTCAAGGCGTCGGCAGGCCTGCCGTACGAAGGCGTCGACGCCGTTGACCGAGACGCGCCCGATGTAACCGTCGTCGGCGAGGTCCTCGGGCCGGGGGAACGCCATGGCGGCCACGGCGAGATGGGCGAGGCCGTGCAGGAACCGGTCGCCACCGTCGGCGGACGTACGACGCGCGTAGTCCCCCATGCGGACGGCGAACACGGAGTCCTCGGCGGCGGTCACGGCCATGCCCGCGCGCGGGGACACTTCGAGGACGACCAGTCCCAGTCCGGCGGCGACGGCGTCGGCGAGCCGCGCGAACGGGGGGTCCTCCCGGTGGCGCCGCAGCAGTTCGGCGTACTCCTGGTCCCGAGCGGGCTGCAGTTTGGGCTGCAGTCCGAAGGCGACGAGCCGAGCGGCGTCGGCGGCGTCGGCCGGGGTGACGGCGGCGGGCGCCGACGGGGTCGGGGCCTCCGTGTCGCTCCACTCGACATGCTCACTCACGGCTGGTGCTCCTTGTCACGCTCTTGCTCACTCATGCTGCTTCCGTCCGGTCCGCCGCCATCCCCACGGCGTCCAGCAGGGCGGTGCCGACGATGAGGTCGGCGCCACCGAAGTCCGGATCGTCCAGTTCCGTCCCGTCGTCCACCGCGAAGAGCAGCTTCTGCTCGCCCTGGCGGTAGGCGGTGCCGACGGCGGGGCTCGCCGCGTGGACCGCCAACAGGGCGACCAGGTAGGCCAGATCGAAGCCGCCGGTCCGGCGGGCCTCCGCGAGCAGTCCCGAGAGTCGTCGCGGGGCGTCGGCCGGCAGGTCGAGCAGCTCCTTCGCGGACGCGAGTTGCTCCTCGCTGAACCGGCTGTCGTCCGGCGTGGCGATGAGGTCCGGCTCCGGCATCTCCGCGCCCAGGTGCTCCCGCTCCATCGGCGGTGTCAGCAGGATGTCGACGAGATCGCCCACCCGGACCGACACCGGCGTGCGCAGGCCGGTCCCGCGCGCGAAGAACGCGTCGGTGACCCGGGCGGCCTGCTCCAACGGCAGCGGCAGCACCGGCGCGACGAGGTGGCCGTACAGATCGATCCCCGACGTGGTCATCGGCGTCGCGAAGGCCTGCCGGTCCTGTTCGGCGCGGAACAGCGGCCCCGCTTCGAGGAGCCGGGACTGGAGCTGGGTGTGGCGCCGGATGCAGTCCTTGACGATGTCCACGAGCTCGGCGGCCCGCCGCTTCTGCTCGGCGTCCTCGGACTCGTCCCGCGCCTTGCGGATGTTGGTCAGGATCGCGTTCTCGTGGCGGTACCGGTCGGCGACGTGGTCGAGGGCCTCGGCGACCATGTCGGGCACGGAGTTGAGCCAGTCGACGGCCCGGACATTGCGGCGGGTGGCGTCCAGTGCCCTGCGCAGGGTCTCGGAGTACTGCACGGTCCGGTACCGGGCCTGCTCCGCGGCGAGCTGGGCGTCGGCGAGGCGACCGCGGCTGATCAGCACCTCCAGCTTGACCTCGGCGGCGATCTGGGCGCTGGTGACGTCGGTGTCGAGGGCACCGACGAGGACGTTGACCGCTTCGTCCGTGGTCCGGAGATACACCGAGCCGCCGGGCCCCGGCACCTCCTCGATCAGCTTGAAGTCGTAGTCACGCCGGACATAGGTCCCGTCCGGCGCGAAAGTGCCGTAGACCGCGCGGAAACCGCGGTCGACGCTGCCGACGTTGATCAGGTTCTCCAGGACCCAGCGAGCCACGCGCTCATGCTCGGCGACGGGCCGCTGCGGGGCCTGGGCGGCGATGCGAGGGATGAGGCGGGCGACTATCTGGTCGTGGTCGGCGCCGGTGTCGAAGTCCATGTTCAGGGTGACCAGGTCGATGGCCGAGAGGGCCACCTCCGCCATGCCGTACACCGAGTACTCACCCGCGAGATTTGCCTTGCGGGTGTCGAGGTCGTGCAGCGGCGCGGTGCAGGCGAGCGCGCGCAGCCGCCGCGCCAGTCCCTCGTCGGCGGCCGGGCCCGGTGCGGGGCGCGGCCCCGCGCTGAACTGGGGCGGAACGCTGTCCGTCGTCGCAGGCGAAGTCACGGTGCACAGACTAGGTCCTCGGTCTGACAACTCCCCAAACCGTGCGGATCGCCTCCGGCGGTCGGACGGGGAACCAGGCTTGAGATTTGTCTGCGGGTCAGTGGGGGCTGGTCGCGCAGTTCCTCGCGCCCCTAGATGTCGTCGCCGACCCTTCGTCTGTACACCTCGACGACTCGCTCCAACGAGTCCTTGAGGTACACGGCGAGCAGTCGTTCCGCCTCTTCCCGGTCGCCCGCCTGGAGCGCCCCGAGGATCTGCTGGTTGCGGGCCAGGTACGGCTCGTGGAGGGCCTTGGGATCGTCCACGACGTGGAAGGCCAGCCGCAGTTCGGCGAAGACGCTGCGCATCAGTTCGTCGGTGCGTTCGCTGCCCGCGAGGGCGACGAGTTCCCGGTGGAAGTGGATGTTGGCCGTGCCCAGCGCTTTCCAGTCACCCTCGCGTATCGCCCGCTGCCCCTCCACGACGGCCTCGGCCAGCGCGTCCAGGGCATACGGAGGCGCGCCCAGCCCGCGGACGACG
Organism: Streptomyces sp. NPDC050759; assembly: GCF_044456945.1. Classification (NCBI taxonomy): domain Bacteria; kingdom Bacillati; phylum Actinomycetota; class Actinomycetes; order Kitasatosporales; family Streptomycetaceae; genus Streptomyces; species Streptomyces sp. NPDC050759. The sequence goes on from NZ_JBITGI010000026.1 coordinate 31,593, forward strand.
GCGCACTCCACGAGGGAGCGGGTCCGGTAGATGTCCTCCACGTCCTCGACGGCCAGGACCCGGACGAACACGCCTCGGTTCAACTCGTGGACGAGCAGGCGCTCATGCGTGAGCAGGCGGAAAGCTTCGCGCAGTGTGTTGCGGGACACACCCAGCGCTCCTCCGATGCTGTCCTCCGACAGCCGGGTCCCCGGCGGGAAGTACCCCTCGGCGATGCGACTTCTGAGGATGTCCGAGACTCGCTCGGCCGTGCTGGTGCGGCCCAGGAGGGCGCGATCGTCGGCCAGTCCGCTCAGCTGCTCTGCCATGCCCGGAATTCAACCGCAGACACGAGAACGAAACAACACGGGTATTGAAGGATCGTTGAACGATCCTCTACGGTTCTCTCCATCGCACGGCTCAACTCCGCATCCTCCGTCCCCCTTCTGCGAGGTGCCCATGAGCACGACCCCGCCCCCACAGGCCCTGACCGACCACTCCACACCGACCGAACGCCCCGCCGAAGACGGAGCGTTGGGCTGGTACCGCGCTCTCGGTCCACGCGGCCGCCGCGCCTTCGCCGGCGCGTTCGGCGGCTACGCCCTCGACTCCTACGACTACTTCACGCTCCCGCTGAGCATGGTCGCGCTGGCCGCCTACTTCGGCCTGGACAGCGGCCAGACCGGTCTCTTCACCACCGTCACCCTGCTGGCCTCCGGTATCGGCGGAGCCCTGGCGGGGGTGCTGGCCGACCGGGCCGGCCGGGTCCGGGCGCTGATGATCACGGTGGTCACCTACGCGATCTTCACCGTGGCCTGCGGCTTCGCGCCCAACTTCGAGTCCCTGCTGGTGTTCCGCGCCCTCCAGGGCCTCGGTTTCGGCGGTGAATGGGCGGTGGGCGCGATCCTGGTCGCCGAGTACGCGAGCGCCAAGCACCGGGGCCGAACCCTCGGCGCGATCCAGAGCTCCTGGGCCGTGGGCTGGGCGCTTGCGGCGATCGTGTACACGCTGGTCTTCTCGGTCTTCGACGCCGACACGGCCTGGCGCGTGATGTTCTGGACCGGCGCGCTGCCCGCGCTGCTGGTCGTCTGGATGCGGCGCCAGGTCCAGGACGCCCCCGAGGCGATCGCGGTGCGCGAGAAGAGTGCCGGGAAGGGCTCGTTCGCAGCGATCTTCAAGCCCGACCTGCTGCGTACGACGATCTTCGCGGGGCTGCTCTCCACCGGAGTCCAGGGCGGCTACTACACCCTCGCCACCTGGGTACCGACGTACCTCAAGAGCGACCGCGGACTGTCGGTCGTCGGCACCGGCGGCTATCTGACGTTCCTGATCTCCGGCGCCTTCCTCGGCTATCTGACCGGCGGCTACCTCACCGACCGCCTGGGCCGGCGGCGCAACATCTGGCTCTTCGCCCTGCTGTCGGCCGTCTGCATCGTGGCGTACGGCAACATCCCCAGCGGAGCCGACACCTGGCTCCTGGTCCTCGGGTTCCCCCTCGGGTTCTGCATGTCGGCGATCTTCAGCGGCTTCGGGTCCTATCTGAGCGAGCTCTACCCGACGGCGGTGCGCGGTTCGGGACAGGGCTTCACGTACAACGCGGGCCGCGCGGTCGGTGCGGTCTTCCCCACCACCGTCGGTTTCCTCGCCGACAGCTGGGGCGTGGGCGGGGCGCTGGTCTTCGGCGCCATCGGCTACGGCATCGCCGCACTGGCCCTGCTCGGGCTGCCGGAGACCCGTGGGAAGGAACTCGCGTGAACCGTACGGAAGACCGCCCCCTGACCCTTGTGGACGAGCACGCGCACGCGTGGAGCCCGGCCCAGGCGCGTACCCGCTTCCGCGCGGGCCTGACGGGCCCCACCGCCGGAGTCGCGGCCGGCCACACCCAGGCCAACCTGATCTCGGTGCCCGCCGACTGGGCGTACGACATGCTGCTGTTCTGTCAGCGCAACCCCAAGCCCTGCCCGGTCCTCGACGTCACGGACGCCGGTGACTGGACCACCGTCCTCGCGGAGGGCGCCGATCTGCGCACCGATCTCCCGCGCTACCGGGTGTGGGAGAACGGCGAACTGGTGGACGAGCCGACGGACGTGCGCGCGCACTGGCGCGACGACCTCGTTTCGTTCCTGATCGGGTGCAGTTTCACCTTCGAGTGGGCACTTTCGGAGGCGGGCGTCCCGATCCGGCACATTGAGCAGGGCCGGAACGTTCCCATGTATGTGACCAGTCGACAGTGCCGACCCGCGGGGCGGCTGCACGGCCCCATGGTGGTGTCCATGCGTCCGGTGCCTCCGCAGCACCTGGCGGCCGCGCTGAGAGAGAGCAGTCTGCTCCCGGCGGTACACGGAAGCCCCGTGCACTGCGGCGATCCCTCGGCGCTCGGCATCGACGACCTCGACCGTCCCGACTTCGGCGATCCGGTGACCGCCGAACCGGACGACATCCCGGTGTTCTGGGCCTGCGGAGTGACCCCGCAGGCCGCGGTGATGGCCTCGCGCCCGCCGTTCGCCCTCACCCACGCACCCGGCCAGATGTTCCTGACGGACGCCCGCGACGAGCAGTACCGAGTGGCCTGAGAATGGAGACACGAGGCTTCCATGACGACGATCGATCTGAACGCCGACCTCGGCGAGGGCTTTGGCCGCTGGCAGCTGACCGACGACGAGCAACTGCTGTCGGTCGTCACCAGCGCCAATGTGGCCTGCGGGTTCCACGCCGGGGACGCGGCCACCATGCGGCGGGTGTGCGAGCTGGCGGCCGCGCGGGGGGTCCGGATCGGCGCCCAGGTCTCCTATCGGGACCTGGCGGGGTTCGGGCGGCGGGCGATGGACGTGCCGTCCGCCGAACTGACGGCCGAGGTGGCCTACCAGATCGGCGCTCTGGAGGTCTTCGCCCGGGCGGCGGGCACGCGCGTGTCGTACGTCAAGCCGCACGGCGCCCTCTACAACCGGGTCGTCCACGACGAGGAGCAGGCCGCCGCGGTCGTCGACGGCGTGCTCCTCGCGGACGCCACGCTGGCCGTGCTCGGCCTGCCCGGCTCACGCCTCCTGGGGGCGGCCGGCAAGGCGGGCCTGGAGGGCGTCACGGAGGCCTTCGCGGACCGCGCGTACACCGAGGAGGGCACGCTGGTCCCTCGCGGCCAGGAGGGCGCGGTGGTCACTGATCCGGAGGCGGTCGTGGCACGCTCGGTCGGCCTGGCACGGGACCGCGTGGTCACCACCCGCTCCGGCGCCCGCATCGCGGTCGAAGCCCGTTCCCTGTGCCTGCACGGGGACACCCCGGGCGCGGTGGAGCTGGCCCGCCGGGTCCGGGAGCGGCTGGAGACGTCGGGCGTCCGGGTGGAGGCGTTCCTATGAGGGCACTGCCGGTCGGAGACGCCGCCCTGCTCGTCGAGGTGTCCTCGGGCGACGAGGCCCAGGCGCTGCACGCGGAGCTGGTGCGGCGCCGCGCGGAGGGCTCGCTGTCCGTCCGCGAGATCGTCCCCGCGGCCCGCACGGTCCTCCTCGACGGCCTCACCGACCCGGCCCGCCTGGCCGCCGAACTCACCGCCTCCGAGGTACCTCCCGCTCCCCCGCGCGCGGGTGCGGTCATCGAACTCCCGGTCCGCTACGACGGTCCCGACCTGGCCGACGTGGCCGCGCACTGGGGTGTCTCCCCCGAGGAGGCGGCACGCATCCACGCCGGCACCGAATTCACCGTCGCCTTCTGCGGATTCGCCCCCGGCTTCGCCTACCTCACCGGCCTGCCCGCCCGCTACGACGTGCCACGCCGGGCCACCCCCCGTACGGCCGTCCCGGCGGGCTCGGTGGCGCTCGCGGGCCCGTACACCGGCGTCTACCCGCGTTCGTCACCCGGTGGCTGGCAGCTCATCGGGACCACGGACGCCGTGCTGTGGGACCACACGCGCGTGCCGGCCGCGCTGCTGTCACCGGGTACGCGGGTGCGCTTCGTGGGTGCGACATGACGGACCGCGCCCTCTTCGTCGTCCGGTCCGGAGCCCTGACCACGGTCCAGGACCGGGGCCGCCCGGGCCACGCCCACCTCGGCGTGCCCCGGTCGGGCGCCCTCGACGGCCCCGCCGCGGCGCTCGCCAACCGTCTGGTCGGCAACCGCCCCGAGGCGGCCGTCCTGGAGACCACCCTCAACGGCTGTGCGGTGCGCCCCCGTTCGACGGTCACCGTGGCCGTCACGGGAGCCCCCTGCCGGGTGTCGGTGGACGACCGCCCGGCAGCCTGGGGCGCACCCGTACACGTGCCGGCCGGAGCACTGCTGACCGTCGGAACGGCCGTCTCAGGACTGCGCAGCTATGTGGCCGTCTCCGGCGGAATCACCGTGGAGCCGGTCCTGGGCAGCCGCTCCACGGACCTCCTGTCGGGCCTGGGCCCGACCCCTCTCACGGACGGTGCGGTACTGCCCCTGGGCGCCCCGAACTCCCTCCACACGTGCGTGGACACGGCGCCGCAGCCGGCACCCCCCGCAGAACTGGTCCTGCACGTCACGCTGGGCCCACGGGACGACTGGTTCACCCCGGAAGCGGTGCGGGCCTTCACCTCTCGCACGTTCCGGGTGTCCTCGGCGAGCAACCGCATCGGCCTGCGCACGGAGGGACCCGCCCTGGAGAGGAGACTCAAAGGGGAACTCCCCAGCGAGGGCATGGTCCTGGGCGCCGTCCAGGTCCCACCCGACGGCAGACCGGTGGTCTTCCTGGCCGACCACCCGACCACCGGCGGCTACCCGGTGATCGGAGTGGTCCGCGGGACAGACCTCCCGGCGGCAGCCCAGGCGGTGCCGGGGACTCCGGTGCGCTTCACAGAGGTTCGCAGGCGCCGGACGTATTGACCCTCGGGGCCGCGGGGAACCGCGGGTGCCGGCCACGACGCGCCCGCACCCACCGCACCGCTCAAGCCGCCTCCACCTGCTGCTCCCCCGACGCCACCGACAACGCGGCCAACGCCACGGACACCGCGTGCGCGGCCCGCAGGTCGAGCCGCCCACTCGTCCCCCGCGCGCGGTGCCGCATCTCGTCCACGGCCAACGTCACCAACTGCGGCAGCAGATCCGTACACCGCCGCACCACCCACCCGGTCCCCGCCGTGGCCAGCCACCACAGACTCGCCGACTTGGTGGGCACGGGAAACTCCGGCTCGGGCGAGGGTGCCGCTCCGGACGCGACCGCCCGCTCCACCAGCACCTCATGGAACCGCACGGCCAGTTGCCGGTGCCCTCGCTCGCTGGGGTGCAACCGGTCCGCGCTCCACATCGCACGCTCGGTGGTCCAGGCCCCCTCAGCGGCGTGCAGGTGCAGGGCTCCGTAACGGTCGGACAGGGCGTGCACCACGGCGTTCACCGCCCGCTGCCGCCGAGCCAGCGGCCGCGCCAACGCCCCGGGCAGACCGAGCATCGTGCCCGGATCCGGCAGACAGGCCGTGAGCAGCACCGCTCCCTGGGCGCGCACGGCCGCGTAGATCGTGTCGAGCCGGGCGGCCACGGCGTGGATGTCGAAGGTGCAGCGCAGCGTGTCGTTGACGCCCACGACCACGGACACGACGTCCGGCCGCAGCGCGAGCGCCGCGGGCAGTTGCCGTTCCAGCACGTCCCGGGTCTGCGCTCCGCTCACCGCGAGGTTGGTGAAGTCCACGTCCGCCGTGGAGAGCCCGTCGGCGAGCAGCGCGGCCCAGCCGCGCCACCCGTCCCCCACCGGGTCCCCCACGCCCTCGGTGAGGGAGTCACCGAGGGCGACGAAGCGCGGGCCTCTCATGACGCGCCCCCGCTCATGCCACGCCTCCGGGTACGGAGCGCCGCAGGAAGACCTCCGCGTCGTGCGCGGCGAGGAACGCCCGCACCGCCGTGTCCCAGCCGAAGCACTCCGCACGCGCGCGTGCGATCCCGCGGCGTTCGGCCTCGGAACGTTCGAGCAGCATGTCCACGGCGTCCGCGAAGGCCTCCCCGCGGTCGGCGGCGACGGCCCCGGCCGAACCGATGACCTCCGGCAGCGCGGAGGAGGCGCTCACCACCACCGGCGTACCGCACGCCATGGCCTCCAGGGCGGCGAGCCCGAAGGTCTCGGCCGGCCCCGGGGCCAGGCACACGTCGGCGGAGGCCTGGAGCGCGCCGAGCAGCCCGCGGTCGGAGACGTGTCCGAGGAAGGTGACCGGCAGCCCGCGCTCCCGGGCCCGCTGCTCCAGGCGCGGCCGCAGCGGCCCGTCCCCGGCCACCACGAGCACCGCCCGCCGACCGCGCCGTACGAGCGCCTCCACGGCGTCCAGCGCGGTGCCGGGCCGCTTCTCCACGGACAGCCGGGTGCAGGTCACGAGGAGCGTCTCGGCCTCGCGCGCGTAGCGGGCCCGCAGTCCCTCGTCGTGCAGCGCCGGGCGGCGCTCGACCAGATCGACGCCCAAGGGGGCCCGTACGACGTTGCGCGCGCCGATCCGCACGAACTCCCGCTCGGCGAACTCCGTGGTGCACACCACGCGCGCGTACGTGTGCGCCGTACGGACGTTGAGGGCATCGGCGGCACGCCGGGCCGCTCCTTCCGGCAGGCCCCAGGTGCGGAGCACGCCGTCGGCGGTCTCGTGGGAGACCATCACGGCGGGGACGCGGGCGCGCCGGGCCCATTTGCCGGTCCACCTGAGGGTCGTACGGTCGCAGACCTCCAGGCGGTCGGGGGCGAGCTCCTCCAGGATCCGGGCCACGCGCCGCTTGTCGGCGAGGACGCGGTAACCGCCGGTGCCGGGCAGCAGCGGGCCTGGCAGGGTGATGATCCGTCCCTGTTCGGTCAGGCGGTCGCTCGCGCGGTCGCCCGGCACGATGAGCACGGACTCGTGTCCGGCCGCCCGGTAGCCCTTGCCGAGCTCGCGCAGGGCGGTGCGCAGGCCGCCGGAGGCGGGAGCGACGAAGTTGGCGAGGCGGACGATCCGCAGCGACTTTCCGCTCATGCCGCCACCGCCGTCTTCCGGCCGGTGAGGACGGCGGCGTAGTGGCCGATCAGCTGGTCGCCGACGGCCGCCCAGGTGCGCCCCTCGACCATGGCCCGCGCGGCGGCTCCGAACGAGGCGCGCATCTCGGGGGCGGCGGCCAGGGACCACACCGCGTCCCGTACGGCGGCCGGGTCGCGCGGCGGGACGAGGAACCCGGTGCGCCCGTGGGCGACCAGGTCCAGCGGACCGCCGGCGGCGGGCGCGACGACGGGCACGCCGCTCGCCATGGCCTCCTGCACGGTCTGGCAGAAGGTCTCGAAGGGGCCGGTGTGCGCGAAGACGTCGAAGGAGGCGAAGATCCGGGCCAGTTCGTCGCCCATGCGGCGGCCGAGGAAGACCGCGCCGGGCAGGGCCTGCTCCAGGTTCGGCCGGCTCGGCCCGTCGCCGACCACGACGACCTTGACGCCCTCCAGACGGCACGCGTCGGCCAGCAGCTCGATGTGCTTCTCGGGCGCCAGCCGCCCGACGTAGCCGACGATCATCTCGCCGTTCGGGGCGAGTTGCCGACGCAGCGCCTCGTCGCGCAGGTCGGGGCGGAAGCGGACGGTGTCCACGCCCCGCGGCCACAGCTTGACCCGGGGAACACCGTGCGTCTCGAGGTCGTGCAGGGATGCGCTGGACGGGGCGAGGGTGAGGTCGGCGGCGGCGTGGACGGAGCGGATACGGCGCCAGGCGGCGGCTTCTCCCGCGTGCACGTAGGTGCGGGCGTATCCGGCGAGGTCGGTCTGGTAGACGGCCACGGCGGGGATGCCGAGCCGGGCGGCGGCGGCCATGCCGCGGACGCCGAGGACGAAGGGGCTGGCCAGGTGGACGACGTCGGCACGGTGCTCGACGATCGCCGCGGCCACGCGCCTGCTGGGGAGGGCGACGCGGACCTGGGGGTAGCCCGGGAGGGGGAGGGAGGGGACACGGACGACGGGGCACGGCGCGAGGGCGTCCACGCCGGGCCCGGGGCCGGACGCGGTGGCCGGCGCGACGACGAGCGGAAGGTGACCGCGATCTACGAGGTGCCGGGCGGTCTGGAGCGCGCAGTGGGCCACGCCGTTCACATCGGGGGGAAAGGATTCGGTCACTATGACGACACGCATACGGGTGTTCTCGCCGCACTGGGCGTGGCCGCGTCAACGTGGATCTTTGCGAGCGATGAACGTCCCGTGAGCGTTCCGCTGCGCACCCGAGCAGGTCAGACCGTGTCCATGCCGGCCTGACCCGCGAGTCACCCCGAGTTCACCGGGCGGGTCGGCAGGGCTCGGAGGTCCACACCCGAGGGTGGTGTCACATGGCCGGGGTGTCCGGTCCGATACGGCTGCGGACGGCCGTCTGGACCTCGGCCTCCTCGGCCGGATCGGCGGCCAGCCGACGCAGTCGCTCCACGACCCGGGCGTCTCCGGTCTCGGCGTGCCGGGCGGCGATCTCGCGGGTGGTCTCCTCGCAGTCCCAGAGGCATTCGACGGCGAAGCCGGTGGCGAAGGACGGGTCGGTAGCGGCGAGCGCGCGGGCGGCGCGGCCACGGAGATGGGAGGAGGCCGTCTCCCGGTAGATGTGGCGCAGCACGGGCGCGGCACAGGCGATGCCGAGGCGTCCGGTGCCGTCGACGAGGGTCCACAGGGTGGGGGCGTCGGGGCCCTCGCCCCGTACGGCCTCCCGGAGGGCCGCGAGCACCAAATCCCGGTCCTGGGCGCCGCCCAGGCAGGCGAGCATGCGTCCGGCGGCGGCGCCCAGCGGATCGGGCCGTCGGGCCCAGCCACGCGCGCGGTCGACGGCCGCGATACTGCGCATACGTTCGAACGAGTCGAGAGCGGCCTCCACGACGACCGGTGAGCCGGTGACGACGGCCAGCTCGATCAGATCGAAGGCGTCGGGATCATTGCTGTCGGTGAGATAGCGCAGAGCGGTGGCCCGGGCGCCGTCGCTGCCGTCCTTGGCCGCCGCGAGAATCTCGGCCCGGTCCTCGGGGCCGGCGACGGCGGACAGACAGCGGGCGGCGGGCACATACAGCGCGGCGCCCCGCTCGACGCCCTGCTGGGCCCACTCGAAGACGGCCTGCACGCTCCACCCGGGTCGGGGTCCGGCGGGTCGCATCTGGCGTTGCCAGCGGTCGAAACAGCCGGCCTCCTGAGCGGCACGCACACGCGTGGAGACGGATTCGCGGGGATCGTCGGCCCACAGCCGCCACGGCCTCGGTTCGAAGGCATCGCGGACGACGGCGGCCAGCTCGGCCTCGCCCTCGGGATCGGTGGCGAAACGCGCGAGCACGGGTGCGGCGAGGGCACGCAGACCGGCGTCGTCGTCCCGCAGCGCCAGTTCGTCCAGGGCCCAGGCCCAGTTGGAGCCCGAGGCGGCGTACCTGCGCAGCAGTTCCAGCGCGTCGCGCCTGCCGTAGGAGGCGAGGTGGCCGAGGACGGCGAGGGCGAGGCCCGTGCGCGACTCCTCGGTGTCGAAGACGTCGTCCACCTCGAAGAGGTGCGCCTCGATCTCGTCCAGCTCGCCATTGAGGTCGAGGAAAAGACGGGCGTAGTACAGCGAGCGGTTCTCCACCTGCCAGTCGTGGCGGGGATCGCGCAGCACGCAGTGGTTCAGGGCCGCGAGCGCCTCGGCGCGCGGGGCGGTGAGCGCGTGCAGTGTGCCGTCGCCGCGGCCCCTCTGGAGCAGGCCGAGCAGCGTACCGCTGGGCGCTATGACCGGATCGAACATGGGAAACAGCCTCACATCAAGCGTCGACGCAACCGGGGACGTGCATTACCTGGCCGCGTGACGACACGTCGGGGCGCCCGCCGTTTCCTGCTTGCTGCAAGCCATCTTCCTCTGCCTCTCGTCGGTGGCCCATGCGGACCGCATCACGGTCCGCGCGGTGCGGCATCACCTGCCCTGCCATCACGTCCGTGAACCACGACGTCATGATGACTCGGCACTTCCATCTGCCGCGACCGAAATTTCGGCGGCCCTGTACCGCCTCCCCCGTTATTAGTGTTTTCGCTGGTCAGAACATACGGATCAGTGTGCGCCGAACAATTCGAGCAGTTCCGCCCTGCCGAACATCCGGGCCGTGTCGAGGGCCGAGGGGGTGCCCTCGGCCGGATCGGCGCCGCCCTCCAACAGGGCCTTGATGACGTCCGTGGAGCCCTTGAAGACAGCCCCGGCGAGGGGCGTCTGCCCCCGGTCGTTGACGCCGCCGGCCGCCGCACCGCGGGCGACGAGTGCACGTACCGCGTTAGCGTGACCGTGGTAGGCGGCGAGCATCACGAGTGAGTCCCCGCGGTCGTTGGTGAGGCCCGCCGGAACACCCGCGTCGACGTACGCCACGAGCGCCTCGGTCTGTCCCTGCCGGGCCAGATCGAAGATCTTGGTCGCCAGCTCCACGACCTCGGGGTCGGGGGCTTCAGTCATCGGCCGGTCCGCCTCTCATACAACCGTTCAGGTGAATCGCAAGGGTACTGGCTCGCGCCGCACATGACCCGAAGTGCCGGACGTAAGGACACCACGACTCTGCCAACCAAGTGAAATCCCAGGAAATTCAACCATTTGCACCTTTTGTCGTATGGATACATGCTGTGATCCTGGAAGTACTCATGGTGACTGTCCCCACGAACCAGGAGCACCACATGATCCTCTCCATCTCGGGCGTCGTACTGCTCGGCATCGTCGTCTTCATCTTCTTCCGCAAGGACGGGCTCAAGGCCTCGCACGCCCTGATCTCGGCGCTGTTCGGCTTCTACCTGGCCAGCACCGCCATCGCCCCGAGCATCAAGGCCGGCGGCGAGAGCCTGGCGAGCCTCCTTGGCGGCATCAAGTTCTGACGCCGCCCCTCCCGTCCGTACGCACCTCCAGGAGACAGCAGTGGCCCGCCGCCCCCTCCCCCGCATCCTGAGCACTGGCAGCGCGCAGATCGCCCGGAGCCGGGAGCTGGCCCGGACGGCGGCCGACAGCGCCACCGACGTCCTCCACCCGCTGATCACGATGACACGCGGTCTGCGCCGGCTGGCCTCGGTCGGCCGGCGCAAGTGGGCCGAGTCCCCCAAGGACAAGCGCGGGCCGCTGCTTTTCCTGGTGGCCTCGGTGGTCCTGGTCGTGGCGCTCGTTCCGTACGGTCCGCTGCTCGCCGTCATCAGCCTGATGGCGGCGGCGGCCTGGCAGGGCCGGGACCGCAAGCCGCCGGAGCCGGAAGGACCCGACGAGTCGCAGACTCAGCGCCTCCAGTCGCTGTACGAAGCGCTCGTCCCGTACTTCTCGGCGGCCGAGGACCCGGCCCCGCTGTACGCGCACGGCGGCGAGTGGGAGAAGGCCTTCCCGGCGTACGACTTCGACGGCACCGGTCGCATCACCCATCTGCTGATCCGCTACCCGGCGTACTTCGCCGACGGCGAGGCCGAGGCCCGGGCCCGCGTCGAGCAGCTGCTGCACGCCAAGTCGGGCCGCGGCCGCGAGTACCACTTCACCTGGGACGAGGAGGGCAACCAGCTCACGGTCACCGTCCTCGGCCCGCTGCCCACCGACATCGCCGCCCAGCGTTTCGTCACCGCCCCTGGCGAGACGGTCCTCGGCTTCACCGATCCCACCCAGGTCCAGCGCACCCTGCCGCTGGGCTTCGGCGACGGACAGCGCGACGTCCCGCCGGTGGTCTGGCGCACCGGTATCCGCTCCACCGAGCCGCACCTGCTGGTCATGGGCCAGCCGGGCAGCGGCACCTCGACGCTGCTGCGCTCGATCGCGCTCCAGGCCCTTCAGTACGGCGATGTCGTCATCGTCGACGGCGGCGGCACCGGCGAGTACGCATGCCTGACCGGGCGGGACGGGGTCCTCTCGGTCGAGTGCGGACTGGCGGGAGCACTGGCGAGCCTGGAGTGGGCGGCGACCGAGACGGAGCGCCGTCTCATCGCGACCAACCAGGCCCGTCAGGCCGGCCGGCCATCGCCGGACGACACCGCGCGCCCGCTGTGGATCCTCCTCGACCGCCCGAGCGCCTTCACCCACCTGGCCGCCGCGGACGGCCGCAAGGATCCGCAGTCCCTCCTCCAGGTCCCCCTCCGGCACGGTCGTGCGGCGAATGTCACGGTGGTGGTGGCCGATCAGTTCGACGGCGCGGAGACGTTGAGCGATCCGGTACGGCAGCACACGCGCGCGCGTGTCGTGCTGGGCCCGGCGACGCCGGACCAGCTGGAGGCGTTTCTGGGTGCGCCCCCGCACACGACCCCGGCGGCGCAGGTCCCGCCCGGACGCGGATACGCCCGGCTTGGGACGGGGCCGGTTCACCGTCTCCAGGTGCCGGCGACTCCGGATCCGTACGACGACGCGACGAGCGAGGCGGACCGGCAGGCGGTGCTGGCGCTGTTGCCGGTCCGGACGACTCCTGCCGATGCGGAGGCGGTCCCCTCGGAGGCGGAACTGGAATCGGCCCCCGCGGAAGCAGAGCCGGTCCTGTCGAAAGCAGAGCCGGAAGCGGTGGCCGCGGAAGCGCCGTGACCCTCAGCGGTAGTCGTGCGGCTGCGGCTGCGTGGGGGCTGATCGCGCAGTTCCCCGCGCCCCTGGGTAGGGGCAGTTGCCGTCCCTCGCACAGTGCCCGCCGCCCGCTCCGTTCCCGCGGTAGTCATGCGGCTGCGGCTGCGTGGGGGCTGATCGCGCAGTTCCCCGCGCCCCTGGGTAGGTGCAGTTGCCGTCCCTCGCACAGTGCCCGCCGCCCGCTCCGTTCCCGCGGTAGTCATGCGGCCGCGGCTGCGTGGGGGCTCATCGCACAGTTCCCCGCGCCCCTGAGTAGGCGCAGTTGCCGTCCGTCGCACAGTGCCCGCCGGCCGCTCCGGTCAGGCGACGAACGTACGCGGTGCCTCCCCGCCCCCGGAACCGCCGCTCTCCACCGCCCGCGCCGCCGCGGCCAGTCGCGCCGCGGCCTCGTCGGCCACCGCTCCTCCGACGGTGAAGGGCAGTCGTACATAGCCCTCGAAGGCGCCGTCGACCCCGAACCGCGGTCCCGACGGCACGCGTACGCCCACCCGCTCGCCCACTTCCGCCAGCCGCGAGCCGGACAACCCCCCGGCCCGCACCCACAGCGTCAGGCCTCCCTGCGGTACCTCGAACTCCCACGACGGCAGTTCCTTGCGCAGCGCCGCGACCAGCGCGTCCCGGTTCTCCCGGGCCTGGCTCCGCCGCAGTTCCACGGCCTGCTCCCACCCCCCGGTGCTGAACAGCCAGTTCACGGCCAGCTGCTCCAGCACCGGCGTGCCCAGGTCGGCATAGGCTCGCGCGGCGACCAGGCTGCGGATCACGTCCGGCGCCGCCCGCACCCACCCGATCCGCATCCCCGCCCAGAACGCCTTGCTGGCCGAGCCGACGGTGACCACGGTCGAGCCGGCCGGGTCGAACGCGCACACCTGCCGCGGCATCGAGACGTCCTCGTCCAGCCACAGCTCGGTCATCGTCTCGTCGGCCACCAGCACGGTCCCCGCGGACCGTGCCGCCTCCACCAGCCGCCGCCGCTGGTCCTCGTCGGCCAGCGCACCGGTCGGATTGTGGAAGTCGGCGACGACGTAGGCGATCCGCGGCGCCGCGTCCCGCAGCACCTGCCGCCAGCGGTCCACGTCCCAGCCCGTCAGCCCCTCCGCCATCGCGACGGGCACGAGCCGGGCGCCCGCCTCCCGCATCAGCTGAAGGATGTTCGCGTAGGACGGGGACTCCACGGCGATGCGCTCGCCCCGGCCCCCGAACAGATGGCAGATCGCGTCGATCGCGCCCATCGCCCCGGTCGTGACCATGATCTGCTCGGGCATCGTCGGGATGCCGCGCGCGGTGTACCGCTCGGCGATCATCGTCCGCAGGGCCGGCAGACCCGCCGGGTAGTCGCCGTGCGTGTGGGCGTACGGCGGCAGTTCCTCCAGGGCCCCCTGCACCGCCCGCGTCAGCCACGGCTCCGGCGCGGGCAGTGCCGCGCAGCCCAGGTCGATCATCGAACCGAGGGCCTCGGGCGGGAGGGGTTCGAGTCCGCGCGCCGGGAGGGGATTGCCGGCCGGGACCGCCGTCCAGCTGCCCGCGCCGCGCCGGGACTCCAGGAAACCCTCGGCCCGCAGCGCCTCGTAGGCCGCCGCCACGGTCGTACGGCTGACGGACAGGGAGAGGGCCAGTTCGCGTTCCGCGGGCAGGCGGGCGGCCACCGGAACACGGCCCTCCAGGACCAGCAGGCGGATGCCGTCGGCGAGCGCGCGATAGGCCGGCGGGCGGCGCGTGCCGGGGCCCGCCGGACGGTCCTGCTGGGAGTTGAGCAGCCGGGCGAGCTGCGCCGCACCCACCGCCGAGGTCCACTGCGCCACTGAAATCAGTCCACCTTCCCCGAATTGGCCATGGATGGCGTGCCATCCCAAGCCACAGGGTGTCATGCATCAGGCCACTACCACCACAGGGGGACCCGCCTTGTTCACGCAGAGCCGTCTCGGACGACGGTTGATCCAGCTGTACGTCGGACTCGCCCTCTACGGGGCCAGCTCGGCGCTGCTCGTCGAGGCGGGCCTGGGCCTGGAGCCCTGGGGCGTGCTGCACCAGGGCCTCGCCGAGCTGACGGGCCTGTCCATCGGTGTCGTGTCGATCATCGTGGGCGCGGCGGTGCTGCTCCTGTGGATCCCGTTGCGTCAGCGGCCGGGCCTCGGCACGGTCTCCAACGTCTTCGTGGTCGGCATCGCCATGGACGCCACCCTCGCCGCGGTGCCCGAGGTGCACGGTCTCGCCGTACGGATCCCCCTCCTGCTGGCCGGCATCCTCCTCAACGGCGTGGCCACCGGCCTCTACATCGCCGCAGCCTTCGGTCCGGGCCCCAGGGACGGCCTCATGACCGGGCTGCACCGGCGGACGGGACGCTCGATCCGGCTGATGCGGACCGCGGTCGAAGTGGCCGTCGTGGTCACCGGATTCGCCCTCGGCGGCACCATCGGAATCGGAACCGTCCTCTACGCGGTGTCCATCGGCCCCCTCGCCCAGCTCTTCCTGCGCGTGTTCGCCGTCCTTCCGGCATCCGACGGCAGCACGGTCGTTGCCACCGGGCAACCGCGGGGAGCGATACTGCGTCCGTGACCTCGCGGATACGCCACCCCTACCTCGACCATCCCGGCCCCATCCCCTTCGCCCACCGGGGCGGGGCGGCGGACGGCCTGGAGAACACCGCGTTCCAGTTCCGGCGGGCGGTCGAGGCGGGCTACCGGTATCTGGAGACCGACGTCCATTCCACCGCGGACGGCAAGCTGGTCGCCTTCCACGACGCGACCCTGGACCGGGTGACCGACGGGGCGGGCCGGATAGCCGACCTGTCCTGGGCGGACGTACGGCACGCGCGTGTGGCGGGCAAGGAACCGGTGCCGCTGTTCGAAGAGCTCCTGGAGACCTTCCCCGAGGCCCGCTGGAACGTCGACATCAAGGCCGGGCCCGCCCTCCAGCCGCTCCTGGACCTCATCGAGCGCACCGACACCTGGGACCGCGTCTGCGTCGGCTCGTTCTCCGAGGCGCGGGTGATGCGCGCCCAGCGGCTGGCCGGGCCGCGCCTGGCGACGTCGTACGGCACCCGGGGTGTGCTGAACCTGCGGCTGCGCTCGTGGGGGTTCCCGGCGGCACTGCGCCGCTCGGCCGTCGCCGCACAGGTGCCCGAGACCCAGTCCGGCATCCAGGTGGTCGACCACCGCTTCGTGCGCGCCGCCCACGCGCGCGGGCTGCAGGTGCACGTGTGGACCATCAACGAACCCGAGCGCATGCACCGGCTTCTGGACCTGGGCGTCGATGGCATCATGACCGATCACATCGACACACTGCGCAAGGTCATGGAGGAGCGGGGCGTCTGGGTCTGACCCGTCCCGTCCCCGGGCCGCGCACGGCACCTTCACGGGGAAGCGAGGGCACGGGTGGGCACCGACACCGTGCGGGCGGGCTCGGCGGACGAGGCCGCCGACCGGCGGCGCGAGCAGCGCGGCTGGTACTTCTACGACTGGGCGTGCTCCGTCTACTCGACGAGCGTGCTCACCGTGTTCCTGGGTCCTTATCTGACGTCGGTCGCGAAACACGCGGCGGACGCGGACGGATACGTCCACCCCCTGGGCATCCCGGTGCGGGCCGGCTCCTTCTTCGCCTACTCGGTGTCCCTGTCGGTGATCGTGGCCGTGCTGGTGATGCCCCTGGTGGGGGCCGCCGCCGACCGCAGCGGCCGTAAGAAGCCCCTCCTGGCGGCCGCCGCCTACACCGGGGCCGCGGCGACGACCGGCATGTTCTTCCTGGGCGGCGAGCGGTATCTCCTCGGCGGGGTCCTGCTGGTCGTCGCGAACGCCGCGGCGGCCGTCGGCACCATGCTCTACAACTCCTACCTCCCGCAGATCGCCCCGCCCGAGGAACGCGACGCCGTCTCCTCCAAGGGCTGGGCCTTCGGCTACGCGGCGGGCGCCCTGGTCCTGGTCGCGAACCTCGTCCTCTACACGGGCCACGAATCCTTCGGCCTCTCCGAGAGCGCCGCGGTCCGCATCTGTCTGGCCTCGGCCGGGCTGTGGTGGGGCGCCTTCGCGTTGATTCCGCTACGCCGGCTGCGGGATCGCCGCTCCCTCGAAGAAGGACCGAAGGAAGCGACGGCTCCCGGCTTCCGGCAGCTCGCGGCCACCGTGCGCGGCATGCGCCGCCACCCGCTCACCCTCGCCTTCCTGCTCGCCTACCTCGTCTACAACGACGGCATCCAGACCGTGATCTCCCAGGCGTCGATCTACGGCTCGGAAGAGCTGGGTCTCGGGCAGTCGACGCTCATCGCGGCCGTGCTCCTGGTCCAGGTGCTCGCAGTGGCGGGGGCGCTGGCGCTCGGCCGGATCGCCCGCGTGCACGGGGCCAAACGCACGATCCTCGGATCCCTGGTCGCCTGGGCGGCAGTCCTGGGCGCGGGATACTTCCTGCCCGCCGGCGCACCCGTGTGGTTCTTCGTCCTGGCGTCCGGCATCGGACTCGTCCTCGGCGGCAGCCAGGCCCTGTCCCGCTCCCTGTTCTCGCATCTCGTCCCGCCCGGCAAGGAGGCCGAATACTTCTCGGCGTACGAGATGAGCGACCGCGGCATGAGCTGGCTGGGCCCGCTCCTGTTCGGGATCACGTACCAGGTAACCGGAAGTTATCGGGACGCGATCATCTCGCTGGTGGCCTTCTTCGTCATCGGATTCGCCCTGCTCGCACGGGTCCCGGTACGGCGGGCGATCAGCGACGCGGGCAACCCCGTACCCGAAAGGATTTAGCGTTCAACACCAAAGCGCTGTAGTGTACGCGTTTGGCCTGCCAGGCGTACCGTTACTGCGCGTCAAAGATGCCGAAACGCTGGGTGACATCTGTTAGCAGATGTGACAAACCGGGCGCTGGTGGGTACAACAAGGGGCGGCTACGACGGCGATGCATTGCCCGGGACGGGACCCGGAACGGGAATCTTTACCGCCGACCGGACGTTGACCGGATGACGACGACAGCGACACCTGTCCTGTGGGCGACAAGCCCGGGAGGCACGATTCATGAGTGAGCGAGCTCTTCGCGGCACGCGCCTCGTGGTGACCAGCTACGAGACGGACCGCGGCATCGACCTGGCCCCGCGCCAGGCCGTGGAGTACGCATGCGAGAAGGGACATCGTTTTGAGATGCCCTTCTCGGTCGAGGCGGAGATCCCGCCGGAGTGGGAGTGCAAGGTCTGCGGGGCCCAGGCACTCCTCGTGGACGGCGACGGCCCTGAAGAGAAGAAGGCCAAGCCCGCGCGTACGCACTGGGACATGCTGATGGAACGACGTACCCGAGAGGAACTCGAAGAGGTCCTCGAGGAACGTCTGGCGGTACTGCGTTCCGGGGCGATGAACATCGCTGTTCATCCCCGGGACAGCCGCAAGTCGGCCTGAGCGGGAACACAGCGCATACAAGTAACCGCGGGCGCGGTACGTGATTCACGTACCGCGCCCGCGGTTTGTGCTGCCCACGGCAGCCCGCGGCTGCCTCAGCGGGTGAGCGGCGGTCGTGGCTCCTGCGGGGTGTCGTCGCCCGGCTCGTCCCGGACGATGACCTCGCCCTGGACCACCTTGCCGTCGGGACGCTGCATACGGGCCTGCTGGAAGGCATCGCCCAGGGTGCCCGGAGCGGCCTCGCGCAGCTTGCGGTCGAAGGTGCGCTCGGCATACCGGCCGATGGCCTTCTGGACCGGCGGGATCAGCAGGAGAAGGCCCACGGCGTCGGAGATCAGGCCGGGGATCATCAGGAGCAGGCCGCCCAGCATCATCAGGCCGTTGCCACTGCTGCCCGAACTCGAAGGGGCCCCGCCCCGCTGGAGCGCCTCGTTCAGGTTCTGGAAGGCGCGGCGGCCGGCCCGCTTGATGACCACCGAGCCGAGCACGAAGCCCGCGACCAGCAGCAGGAACACCGCGAATCCGCTCGCCGCGCCCGCGACCACGGTCAGCAGCCAGATCTCCAGCACCAGCCAGGCGGCGACGCCCAGCGGCAGGAAGGTGCGCATACGGGAACGGCGGGGCCGGACGGGGTACGTGGGGGTCGGAGCGCCTGTCGTCATACGTCCAGTGTGCCTGGGTGCGGCTCAGCACGGGATAAGGGGACGATCAGCCGCGGCTGTGCGGCCGTAGGCCTACGGCTGTGCGCGCTTTCCCCGCGCGGTGATCCTGCCGACCCGCTCGCCCACACCCCAGGTGGTGACCCGCCACAGGGCCTCCACGAGGATGTCGCGACTCATCTTGGAGTCGCCGAGTTCGCGCTCCACGAAGGTGATCGGCACCTCGACGACGTGGTAACCGGCCTTGACCGCGCGGCGGGCGAGGTCGACCTGAAAGCAGTAGCCCTGGGAGGCGACGTCGTCGAGACCGAGGCCTTCGAGGGTCTCGCGGCGGAAGGCGCGGTAGCCGCCGGTGATGTCACGCAGCGGAAGGTCGAGTGCCACGCGTGAGTAGAGGCTGCCGCCGCGTGAGATGAACTCGCGCGACTTGGGCCAGTTCACGACCCGGCCGCCGGGCACCCAGCGGGAGCCGAGGACCAGGTCGGCGTTCTTCAGGGCGGTCAGCAGGCGGGGCAGTTCCTCGGGCTGGTGGGAGCCGTCGGCGTCCATCTCGACCAGGACGCCGTAGCCGTGCTCCAGGCCCCAGTGGAAGCCCGCGAGATAGGCCGCGCCGAGGCCCTCCTTGCCCTTGCGGTGCAGCACCTGGACGTGGTCGTCCCCGACGGCCAGTTCGTCGGCGAGCTTGCCGGTGCCGTCGGGGCTGTTGTCGTCGGCCACGAGGACATGGGCCTCCGGGACGGCCTTGCGCACCCGGCCGACGATGGCCTTGATGTTCTCCGCCTCGTTGAAGGTCGGAATGATCACCAACGCCGTCCCGAGCGGGCCGAATCGCCTCTCCTGGCCCGTGAGGGTCCCGTCGCCGTCGTTCACTGCTGCCCCTTTGAGTCATTGCGCAGACGTCCACCATAGTGCGCACGGCCTGCGACGACGTGACAAGGCGTTCGTATGCTGGTGTTGTTTTCTCAAGAGTGGGGTAAGACTCATATTTTCGGCCATCATGGCGGAATCGCCGCCCCCGCTGCGGATGGGGGCCCGGCGCCCTTCGGGCCGACCTGGGGCCCGCTGGCTGCGGGTCGACCGAAAGCCGTTGTCTACTGAGCGCCCGGGCCCCACCCGGGTCACACCTCCCCGGCCGGACGGAACGTCCCCTCGCCGTGGCGCGAGCGCTGGGCCTGGCTCCCAGTGACGGTGCCCCGGTGCGGCACACCGTCCCTGACCCAGCGGCGCTGCGACGACTGGGCGGAGATTCCCCGGTCGGGCGTCCGGTGGTGGACCCGGCCGAACCTACCGGCCCCCTGCCGTCGGCTGTCAACAGTCGTTTGACCTGCACGTCTGTCGCCAACGCCCTGGTCAGAGCGGAGGATGCGCAGGTCGCGCGACAGCGTGGCGGCGGGCCATCCGTACCGCGCCACCCCCGGAGATCACTCGCCCGGCCGTACGAAGACCGTCCGTCCGCCGACCACGGTCCGCAGGCAGACCGGGAGGTCACGGCCCGGCGTCAGGTCGGGCAGACCGGGGGTGCCGGAGCGGGGGTCGGTGGACCAGCGGGCGACCCGGTCGTCGGGGGCTTGCACGACCAGTTCGTCGGTGCGCCACACGGCGTAGTCCGCGGGGGCGCCGGGCACCAGGACTCCCGCGTCGTCCCGGCCGATCGCCCGCCAGCCGCCGCGGGTGTGCGCGGTGAAGGCGGCGCGTACGGAGACGCGGTGCTCCGGGGTGCGGTGGAAGGCGGCCGCGCGGAGTGTGCCCCACGGGTCGAGGGGGGTGACGGGGCTGTCGGAGCCGAAGGCGAGCGGCACACCGGCGCGCAGGAGGGCCGCGAAGGGGTTCAGACGGCTCGCCCGCTCCCGGCCCAGGCGCCGGGCGTACATGCCGTCCTCGCCGCCCCACAGGGCGTCGAAGGCGGGCTGGACGGAGGCGGTCAGACCGAGCTCGGCGAAGGCGGCGACGGCTTCGGGCGTGAGCATCTCGACGTGCTCGACGCGGTGCCGGGCGGCACGCACGCGGGCGAGGCCGAGCTTCTCCGCGGCGGCGCGGACGCCCTCGACCACGGCGCCCACCGCCGCGTCGCCGATCGCGTGGAAGCCGGCCTGCAGGCCCGCCTCGGTGCAGGCGGTGACATGGTCGGCCACGGCGGCGGCGTCCAGGTAGGGGATCCCGGTGTGGTCGGCATCGGCGTACGGCTCGTGCAGGCACGCCGTGTGGGAACCGAGGGCGCCGTCGACGAAGAGGTCTCCGGCGGCGCCCAGCGCACCGAGCTGCCGTGCCTTGGCAACGCCTTCATCGCCCTGCTCGGCCCAGTAGCCGACCACCCTGGGGCCCGGCTCCTGGCTCGCAAGCCGCAGCAGCCCGGTGAAGTCGTCCTCGGAGGAGATCTCGGGGCCTGCGCATTCGTGAAGCGTGCCGATGCCGAGGGAGGCGGCGTGGGCGAGGGCGGCGCGCTGCGCCTCGGTGCGCTGAGCGGGCGTGACGGAGCCGAGTGCCGCGGCGCGCACGGCGTGGTGGGCGTCGCCCGTGAGAGGGCCGTCCAGGAGCCCCAGGGACGTCATGTCGAGGAGTGCCGTCGTCACGACCGCCGAGTGGACGTCGATGCGGCTCAGATACAGGGGGCGGCCACCTGTCGCCTCGTCGAGCTCCGCGCGCGTGGGCGGGCGTCCGACGGGCCAGCGGGCGGCGTCCCAGCCGTGACCGAGCAGGACGCGGTCGTTCGGGCGGGCGGCCGCGAAGTCCCGTACGAGCGTGAGGGCCGCGTCCAGGGACGAGGCGCCGGTGAGGTCGAGGCCGGTCAGGGCGAGGCCCGTGGCGGTGGTGTGCACGTGGGCGTCGGTGAACGCGGGGGTGACCAGGGCGCCGTCCAGGTCGACGATCTCGTCGACGCCGTCCGCGAAGGCGTCCGCGGCCCCTTCCGAACCGACCCAGGCGACCTGCCCTCGCTCCACGACCATCGCTGTCGCGAACGGGTCGGCGGGGCTGTGGACCTCGCCGCGGCGGAGGAGGACGGTCTTCGGTTCGCTCATGGGGACAGTTTCGCAGGGGGCCGCGCGCCGTCGGAGTGCGGGTGGACGCGGTCCCCCTTCGTTCAGATGCGCGGCGGGCGCGCCTCGTACGGGGTCGACAGCACCACCGTCGTACGCGTCGAGACCCCCGCCAGGCTCCTGAGCCTCGCCAGCAGCTCCTCCAGTTCGTGCGGGGTCGCCACCCGAACCTTCAGGATGTAGTTCTCGTCGCCCGCCACGCTGTGGCACGCCTCGATCTCGGGGACGCCGGCCAGGCGGTCCGCGATGTCGTCGGGGGCGCTGGGGTCGAACGGTTTCACCGAGATGAAGGCGGTCATGGGCAGGCCCACCGCCTCGGGGTCGACCACCGCGGCGTACCCGCGGATGACACCACGCTGCTCCAGGCGTCGCACCCGCTGGTGCACGGCCGAGGTGGACAGGCCCGTGGCCTTGCCCAGGTCCGTGTAACTCATCCGCCCGTCCTTGACGAGCAGCTGCACGATTTGTCGGTCCAGCTCCTCCATGGCGCAAGAACCTACAGTGCACCTGATCTCCCCGGATACCTGAGCGCCCCAGGTCATGCCCGGTTCGTGATGTGACCGAGAG
Organism: Streptomyces sp. NPDC050759; assembly: GCF_044456945.1. NCBI lineage: Bacteria > Bacillati > Actinomycetota > Actinomycetes > Kitasatosporales > Streptomycetaceae > Streptomyces > Streptomyces sp. NPDC050759. Next base: position 53,672 of record NZ_JBITGI010000026.1, read on the forward strand.
GTGCCTGTGAGCGGCCTGAGGGACAAAACGACCGCCACGGGCATCTGCGAGCGGCATGTGACGAAGGCCACACCCACCGAACGGCCTCCGTGATGTTCTCGTGATTACCGCGATGACGTGACGGGAAGTGCTTGCTGTGGTCGAGGCCGCAGCGCCGTCACGGCCCAGTCCGAGGGGGAGAACCCAATGCAGAGTCTTCAGCGTCCTGGTCGTACCGCGCCCAAGCGCCTCCAGGCGGTTGCCGAGTCCGAGCCGGAGGGCGTCGAACCCGACGCCCTCGACGACGACTTCGACGCGTACGACACCTTCGAGATGTACCGGGTGATCTGCCCGGACTGCGCGCAGCCCATCGCCCTGCTGGCGGACGAGGAGGTGCTGCCGGAGCACGCGCTGTGCGCCTCGCCGTGGAACCCCTTCGGCCTCACCGTCTGCGCCGGTACGGGCCGCAAGGCCTCCGAGGCCCGGTCGGCGGACGAGTCGGCGGAGCCCCAGGAGCAGGAGACCGCCCTCCTGTTGACGCTCCCTCAGGGACTCGACTGGCGGACCCAGCCGTTCTCGCACGTCGGTGGCCCGGCTTCGCGCCCCATGCGCGTGCCGGTGATGCGCCGTCAGGCCGCCTGAGCCGTCCCGCTCAGTCCCCCTAGCTGCCCTGCACCATGGCTCGCAGGCTGCCGTGGTGCAGGATCAGTGTGTCCGGGTCCGCCGGGAGGTCCACCTCGCCGAAGAACGCCTGGCGGTAAGCGATACGCAGCATGACGATCGCGTGCCGCAGCGCGGCGTACAGCGTGAAGAAGTCCATGTCGCGCGGTGTGTGGCCGGTGAGTCGGGCATAGCGGGCCTCGACCCGGTCCCGGCGCAGGAAGTCGGGAAGTCCGCGCTGACCGAAGGCGACCGTCAGGTCCTGGAAGAAGCGGTGCAGATAGACGGTCCAGCCGAGGTCGACCTCGCGCGGGGCAAGGGCCGCCATCTCCCAGTCCAGGACGGCGACCGGGTCGAAGCCGTCGTAGATCACGTTCCCGATGCGTGCGTCGCCCCAGTTGAGGACGGGCGCGCCCGGGTCGGCCGGCCAGAGCTGCTCCAGCCGGTCGAAGGCCTGCTCGATGAGGGGTGAGCGGGCGAGTCCGTCCACCACCCAGGCGTAGTACGCGCGTTGGGCGGTGACATGGCGGCGCAGCGCGTCGCCCTTACCGGGCAGTTCCAGGAACGCCGCTTCCCGCACCGGGACTTGGTCGTGCAGGCGTGCCAACAGCCCGACCGTGGCGCTCTCGAGGTGTTCGCGCTCGGTGTCGCTCGCGGCGTGCAGCCAGTTGCCCTCGTAGGTGTAGGGCATGACATCCGGCGGTACGCGCCCCTGCACGCGCTCCATGACGAAGAACGGTGCCCCGAGCGGGCCCGGATCCTCCTCCAGCCACTGCACCTTCGGAACGGGAAGGTCCGAGAAGCGGCCCACCACTTCCATCGTGCGGTACTGGCGGACCATGTCGTAGACCGGGAAGACCGTGTACGCCGACGGATCCGCTGCGAGCCTCAACGCGCAGGAACGCAGGGGCGGTTCCGGGTGCTCGATGTCGAAGAGCAGGGTCTCGCTGGACAGGCCGTTCGAGGCGGGGACCGTCACGCCGACGGCCTTCGCGCCGGGCAGTCGGGTGCCGAGCCAGGCGGTGAGGCGGCGGGCGAGCTCCTCCGGGTCGCGGGTGGTGGTGCGGGGGCGGGGTGCCGTGGCCACGTCGTCAACTCCCTTGTCTCCGGGCCGTCTTACGGAGCCACCGAGTCGAAGCCGGTGAAGCCGCTCGGGTCGTGCCGTCCGAACGATCCGTGCTCGAAGATGCCGTGGCCGATCCGGCCGTCCAGCCGGAATCGGGCCGCGTGGTCGGTGACGCCGAACGCGGCCAGGGGGTGCGGCTCGGCGAGGTCGTAGGTGCGGCGGTCGGTCCAGTCGCGGCCCTGCCAGGTGCCGTGCTGCCAGTCGTCGGCAGGCGGGTAGCCGGCGCCGAGCGCGAGCGGTGAGGAGGTGAGGATCTCCACCTCCAGCTCCATGGGCTTGCGGATGTCGCCGAGGTGGACCAGGGCGCGTTCCGGGTGGCGGGTGCCGGGGCGGTAGGTGATCTCGGGCTGGGGCCAGCCGAGTTGGCGGTCGCGGTGGCCCGGGCGGACCACGGTCGCGTCGTTGAGCGAGCGGTGGCCGTCGGCGTCCTCCTGGACGATCACCATGAGGAAGCGGTCCTCGAAGCGGACCGGACACCAGATCCAGTGAAAGCCCGCGGTCCCATGCTCCTCGGCGAACCGGCCGCCCTCCTCCCCCGGCACCGGCCGCACACCCCAGCTGCGGTCCCGGGTCCCGGTCCAGCCCCGCACGCGCAGCTCGCGCCCGCCCACCCGGATCCAGCCGTCGCAGTGACCGGCCTGCACGAAACGCCTTCCCTCCAGGGTGAGCCGGCCGCCCCGCCGCTGGAGGTGGTGCGGTTCCCAGAGCGCCGGGAAGTCGGCACTCCAGGTGATCTCGTACGACAGCCCGTCCGGGTCGTCGGAGGCCGCCGCGCAGCTCAACACGAAGTCGCGCAGGGGGCGTTCGACGAGGATGCGCAGCGGGCCGACGGCCAGGTTCGTCCGCGAGTCGTCCCGCAGGGCGTCCGAGGCGCGCACCGCGTGCAGGGTGTCGCCGAGGCGCAGGGTCGCGTAGGCGTCGATCACCCCGAGGTTGGGGTACACGCCGATCCCGAGGATCAGCAGGGCGCGTCCGTCGTGGTCGAGGACGTGGAAGATGCAGCGGTCGTAAGCGTTGCGGTCCCCCGTCGCGACGTACTTCATGGACAGGGGCACCTGGTGCACGGGGTACTCGTCGAGCGGTACGGGGCGGTCGTCGGTCATGGCCAACCTCCCTGTCGGCAGTTGGCTGACGGTATGTCAGACCGCTGCGACTGGCCAGATGTCCGGCCGGACGTCCGCGAACTCACTCTCGATTGCGGGGAGCGGTGACCCGGCCACCGGCCTCCGCGTTGCCCCGGTATGACCCGTACGTATGCACCGGTCGCAGAATCGGTTCCGTCGGCTCCGTCCGCCTTCCGTCCGGCACCGCCGCCGCCCCAGGACCCGCCCATCTACCGTGACCTGATGCGCACCTGGGCCAACCGCGGCCGGACCCTTCCGGGGCGCCACGACCCGGAGTGGGTCCGGCTCGCGGCGCCGCAGGTCAGACCGGGTCAGTTCAGCGGGTCTCCGGACCCGCTAGGTGACGGGCGATGACCATCCGCTGGATCTGGTTGGTGCCCTCGACGATCTGCAGGACCTTGGCCTCGCGCATGTACCGCTCGGCCGGGAAGTCCGCGGTGTAGCCATAGCCGCCGAGGACCTGGACGGCGTCGATGGTGACCTTCATCGCGGTGTCGGTGCAGTGCAGTTTGGCCATGGCCGCCTGTTTGGCGAAGGGGCGTCCGGCGTCGCGCAGTCGCGCCGCCGCGAGGTACAGCGCCCGGCCCGCCTCGATCTGGGTCGCCATGTCGGCGAGCATGAAGCGCAGCCCCTGGAAGTCGGCGATCGGCCGCCCGAACTGCTGCCGCCCGGTGGCATAGCCCACCGCCTCGTCGAGGGCCGCCTGAGCCACGCCGATCGCGCAGGCCGCGATGCCGAGCCGACCCGAGTCGAGCGCGGACAGGGCGATCGCGAAGCCCTGCCCTTCGTCGCCGATGCGTCGGCCGTCCGGGATCCGCACACCGTCGAAGTGGACCTGGGCGGTGGGCGAGCCCTTCATGCCCATCTTCTTCTCCGGCGCCGCGGCGCTCACGCCCTCCGCGTCCGCGGGCACCAGGAAGGCGGTGATCCCGCGCGGCCCCTCCTCACCGGTGCGCGCCATGACGGTGTAGAAGTCGGCGACGCCGCCGTGCGTGATCCAGGCCTTGGTGCCGGTGATCACCCAGCCGTCGCCCTCCCGGACCGCCCTGGTGCGCAGCGAGGCCGCGTCCGAACCGGACGAGGGCTCGGAGAGGCAGTAGGCGCCGAGCAGTCCGCCGCCGAGCATCGCGGGCAGGTACTCGACCTGCTGTTGCTTGGTGCCGTAGGTGGCGAGCGCGTAGCAGGAGAGGGTGTGCACGCTGACACCGAGGCCGACGGTGAGGCGGGCGGCGGCGAGTTCTTCGAGGACCTGGAGGTAGACCTCGTACGGCTGGTCGGCGCCGCCGTGTTCGGAGGCGTAGGGCAGACCGAGCAGGCCGGTCCGGGAGAGCAGGGTGAAGACCTCGCGCGGGAAGTGCCCGGCGCCTTCCTCCTCGGCCGCCTTCGGGGCGATCTCGTGCTGCGCGATGTCGCGGACGAGCGAGATCAGATCCCGGGCCTCGTCCGTGGGCAATTGCCGGTCCACCGGCTGCGGGGCGCGGTCGGGCATGGCGACGCTCTCCTCCCTGTAGGGGCGCTGACGGACGCACGCCGTGGGGTGGGACGGCTCCGCCGGTATCACTGGACGCCGGTCGCTGCTCGCGTCTCCCGGGTCACGGAAGCTGCTGACCAGCGGCTGCGCCCTGTGAGTATGCCCGATCGGAGACACCCGGTCACTGGTTAACGACCGCTTACTTCAAGATAACCCAGGCCGCTGACAAGCGGCGGGGAATCGGCCCCGAATTGGTCCGAACCATTGACGCGGTGGTCTAGTCCTCCTACTGTTCCGGCAACGCTTTCCGCGTTCATGCCAATCAGCCGCGTTCATGCCGATCGGCTGGCGTTCCCCTCTCCCCCACGAGGAGACACCGATGCACTTTCTTCGCCGCGCCCGTTTCCGGGCGCTGATCTCCGCCGCGTGTTGCGCGGTCCTCGGCGCGGGCCTGGCGGCGGGCGCGAGCAGCGCCACCGCCGCCGCACCCCAGGCGAGCCCGAAGGCCGCCGGCTCCAAGGTCGTCGGCTACTTCACCGAATGGGGCACCTACGACCGGAAGTACTTCGTCAGGAACATCGAGACCTCCGGCTCGGCGGCGAAGCTGACCCACATCAACTACGCCTTCGGCAACGTCACCGCGGGCAAGTGCGCGATGGGCGACGCCTACGCGGCGACCGACCGCACGTACACCGCGGCCGAGTCCGTGGACGGCGTGGCCGACACCTGGGACCAGCCACTGCGGGGCAACTTCAACCAGTTGCGCGAGCTGAAGAAGAAGCACCCGGGCCTCAAGGTCCTCTGGTCGTTCGGCGGTTGGACCTGGTCGAGCGGCTTCGGCGAGGCCGCCCGCAACCCGGCCGCGTTCGCGCAGTCCTGCTACGACCTGGTCGAGAACTCCAAGTGGGCCGACGTCTTCGACGGCATCGACGTCGACTGGGAGTACCCGAACGCCTGCGGCAACACCTGTGACACCAGCGGCAGGGAGGCGTTCAAGAACCTGATGGCGGCGCTGCGCGCGAAGTTCGGGAGCGGGTCGCTGGTCACCGCCGCGATCACCGCGGACGCCACGGCCGGCGGCAAGATCGACGCGGCGAACTACGCGGGCGCGGCGCAGTACGTCGACTGGTACAACCCGATGACGTACGACTACTTCGGCGCCTGGGACGCGTCAGGACCGACGGCCCCGCACTCCCCGCTGAACTCCTACTCCGGTATCCCCAGGGCGGGTTACTCCACCTCGGCCACCATCGCCAAGCTCAAGGGACTGGGCATCCCGGCCTCGAAGCTGCTGCTCGGCATCGGCTTCTACGGCCGCGGGTGGACCGGCGTGACCCAGTCGGCGCCGGGCGGCACCGCGACGGGCCCGGCGGCGGGCACCTACGAACAGGGCATCGACGACTACAAGGTGCTGAAGTCCAAGTGCCCGGCGACGGGAACGGTGGGCGGCACGGCGTACGCCAAGTGCGGGAACAACTGGTGGAGTTACGACACCCCCGCGACCATCGCGACGAAGATGACGTACAAGAACCAGCAGGGCCTGGGCGGCACGTTCTTCTGGGAGCTGAGCGGGGACACCTCGGGCGGAGAGCTGATCAGGGCGATCAACTAACCGGACACGAGCGGGACTTGGGGCGGGGGACCACGAGCCTCCGCCCCAACCGGTCGGCCGTCAGCCGTCGCGGCGGACGGGTCGGCCGTCAGCCGCCGCGGCGGACGCTCGGCCGTCAGCCGTCGCGGCGGGCCGGTGCCGGGGCCGGGTGGGTCGGATCCATCTCCTCGATGGCGCGCATCGAGGCTCCGAGCGTCTTCACCAGGAGGTCGCGCATGGTGTCGCGGGAGAGCTGGGGCGGGCCGTCGATCCAGTCGAGGGTGGCGCCCTCGACGCTGCACACCCAGGCGAGCAGGCCCATGCGGGCCAGCGGGGAGATGTCGGTACGGCCGTACGCCCCGTCGGCGATGGTCGCGACGATCGCGTCGCGCACCCCGTCCCGGATGGCGTGCACCTCGGTGTCGAAACCGACACCGCCGCTGACGACGGTGCGGTAGGCCGCCTGGTTGTGCTCGGCGTAGCGCAGATAGCTGTCCAGAGTGCGCTGGACGCGGTCCACCTGCTCCATCTCGAGACCGCTCGCCGCGTAGGTGACCAGGTCGGCGACGGAGTCCTGGATGATCGCCAGGTAGTAGCCCCGCTTGGACTGGAAGTAGTAGTAGATCAGCCCCTTGGCGACATGCGCCTGGCGGGCGATGTCATCCATGGAGAGCGCGTCGTAGGACGTGTCCGCGAACAACTTGCGCCCGATGGCGATGAGTTCGGCGCGGCGAGCGACCGAGCGCTCGGTGCCGCGCGCCCGCGGCCGGGCTTCACGCTGATCACTGATATTCAAGTTTCGACCCTGGTCTCGGGCTGGCGGCGGGACATCCGCAGTATGTCAGTCAACCGTGGATCAGGTCACAGCAGACCGAGCTGCGTGACCAGCATCGCGATCACCGCGACGAGGGTCCAGCCCGCGACATGTTCGAGGAGCTTCGGGCCGTCGTCCTGGGGGCCGCCGGTACGGGCGCGGGCGGCTGTGGCTGAGTGTGCGGTCATGGCGTCTCGCTGATCTCGGGTGTACTGGTCGGAGTCCCCCGCCGATTCGTCCACCTTGCCACTCCCGGTCGCTTTTGCGGCCGAGACCTTGGTCACAGCGAACGGCCCCCGGCAGACGCCGGGGGCCGTACCGAGTCAGCTCAGCGCACGCCCACCGCCGCGAGCGCCTTGCGCTGGCGCGGGGTCGGACGGGCGGGGAAGTACAGATAACAGACGCCTCCGGTACCGGAGACGACCTTGCCACTGGCGTTGTACCGCTTGGTGCGCAGCCAGATATTTTCCCACTCGCGCCGCTTGTAGACGCGCCGCACCGCCGCGTCGCTGGGCGAGGCCGGGTCGTTGGCGATCACATCGCCCTCGGCGGTGAAGCCGATGACGGTCATCAGATGGCCGGAGGTGCCGTAACCCGCCCCGGTGAGCTCCTCCTTGAGGAACGACTGGGACGTTATGGCCGGGATGCCGGCCGCGATCAGCGTCTCCAGGTCGGTGAGCGAGCCGAGCCGGGTCACCACGCCCTGCAGGTCCTTGAAGGTGGCCGCGTAGGCCGCGTTGAACGGCCAGTTGCCGCAGCCCGCGTACTGGTAGTCGTAGGTGTACCGGGCCGCGTGGCAGACCTGCGGGTCCGCGTACGAGGGGTCGACCCAGGCCAGTTGCTCCTCGGTGAGCCGACCGCCCCAGTACTCGATGATCATCTGCGAGGAGGTGGGGCTGCACCAGGCCTCGCCGCCGTTGTCGTACTCCGGGTACTGGCCCTTGTGGATCTCCTGCGAGTAGCGCGGGACGATCAGCTCACGGGCGAGGCCGGGTGCGGAGGCCGGGACGGTGAAGCGGTCGGGGACGTCCGAGCCCATCGCGCCCAGCCGCCAGACGGTCGGTGTGGTCTTCGCGCCGGGCTTGCGGTACAGGGTCAGCCGCAGCCGGTACGACACCAGGCGCAGCCCGGTCGACGGGTCGTCGATGGCGAAGGTGTCCGTCCAGACCGTGCTCTTGTCGTCGGTCTGGTCGTCGACCGAGGTGCGCTTGATGTCCCCGTCGCCGGCCGCCCAGCGCCCCATCACGTACCAGGGGGTGGCCGTGCCGTCGGAGTACGTCCCCTGGAGCTCGATCTGGATCCAGCTGCCGGCCGGGGTGCGGGCGTTCCAGGAGGCGATCACCTCCGTCGAGGGCACGGCGAGCTCGTGGACCGGGGAGGTCCAGGTCGCGTACTCCCAGGTGGCGGTGGTCCCGGTGTGCGGATCGGTGTACTCGGTGGTGCCCGCGGGGGCGCCGATCACGATGCCGGGGCGGCTGCCGGCGACGGCACGGGTGCCCTTCGCGGTGCCACTGCGCCAGTCGCTGTACGTGGTCCAGGCGTGGTGGTCGACCAGGTGGGCGGCAGTCTCGTCGGGTGCCGCGTCGGCCGCGCTGCCGGCGGCGGCCGCGGGGCCCGCACTGCCGGTCACCGCGGCGGCGACCGCGACGGCCAGAACGGTTCTGCGGGACGGCTGTTCGGCTCTGCTCATGGGTGGGAAGACCCCCAGGGTGTCCGAGTCGGGGCGGGTCCAATGCACGGTTGTGCGCCAACTATGGATGAGGCGGCATGCTCCTGCCAGCACTTCGGCCCATGCCACGCCCACGAATATTGGTCTCGTCCACTGGCATGACCTGGGAGCCTGTGGTTCCGCCGCCGAGGGCGGGCCGTCACTAGACTGGCCGCGCCCACCCGTCCGTCCCTGCGCCCGCACGTTCGTCCGCCCCTTCGCCCGTCCCCAGGAACCGTCATCCACGACCTCGCCTCCCGGCTCCGCCGACTGCCCCCGTCCTGCGGTCCGGTCCGTCTGATCGGCGTCGACGGGCATGCCGGTTCCGGCAAGTCCACGTTCGCCGGCCATCTGGCCGACGTCCTCGGCGGCGCGCCGGTGCTGCACCTCGACGACATCGCCAGTCACGACGAACTGTTCGGCTGGACCGGGCGGCTGCTGAGCGAGGTGATCACCCCGCTCGGCCACGGCGAGACCGCGCACTACGCCGTCTACGACTGGCACGCCCGCCACTTCGGACCGTCCCGCGCCCTGCCGCCCGCGCCGGTGATCCTTCTGGAGGGGGTCGGCGCGGGCCGGCGCGCGCTGCGGCCGTACCTGGCGCGGCTGCTGTGGATGGAGGTGCCCCGCGAGGAGTCCTGGGCACGCGGTCGCTTGCGGGACGGGGGGGAGCTGCGGGAGTTCTGGGAGGGCTGGGTCGCGGCGGAACAGCGGCATTTCGCCGAAGACCCCTCCCGGCCCTTCGCCGATCTCCTGGTACGGCAGTGCCAGAAGGGGTACGCGATCACAAAAGGGCCTGCGGGGACCGTTGGAGCAGACCGGGAAGTCACACACGGTGACGACCCATCGGCGATGTGTTGAACCTGTGAAGACCCCTCGGTAGGAACTTGCCTGAGTCGCCCAACTCCGCTTGACCGACGGGCCGTACAGGTCTTACGTTCTGAATGTGCGGCCGTTCGAGGTCGCCCGCAGTCGCGAAGCCCCCGGTTGTTCCCCCGTGATCGGGGGCTTCGTTCTGCCCTCACACGGATTCCCGGACGCCGTGAGGCGCGATCCGCTCACACTCGGTCACCATCCGTCGTGCGCCTCATCTGCTCCCACCTCGTCAAACGGCCTGTGCGGCACCCTACGGCGGGCGACACCGGCGCAGGTACGATGCCCTCGGTGCGACCTACGGACGACTGCTCTGCGCACCGTTGCAACTCCGGTCCGCGGCACAGCGGTTGGACGAAGGCGGCCACCGGGCGTCGGCCCGGTGGTGAAACCACGGGGGCACGGTTTGTGGGGGACGTGATGGATTTCGGCACGCAGGGCCCCGAGGCCCCGGCCGACCTCGCCTGGCTGCGAGGTGTGGACGCCTACACGATGGGCGCCTATCCGCAGGCCGAGGAGGAGTTCCGGGCCGCGGTGCGGATCGATCCCGGGATGGCCGACGGCTGGCTCGGACTGCACGCGCTGCGCGTCGACACGACGACCGCGCTGCTGCGGATGTTCCGGCACCGCGAGCGTTTCGGCGAACAGCGCGCCCGGCACCGGCGCACCCTCAACTCCTGGTACTGGCTGGGCTGGTGGGTGCAACCGGTGCTGGAGAGCCCGCGTGACCTGCTCCTCGCGCACGCCTCGCACTGGCTGGACGGCCGCCACGTCCCCGAACTGGACCGGGCCCTCGCGAGTCTGCCCCCGGTGGACACCGACCACCAGGTCCGCTTCCTGCACGCCTGCCGTGCCTATCTCGTCAAGGACTGGGAACAACTGGTCCGGCACACCGACCCGCTGATCGACGACGCCATGCTCGGCATCGAGGCCGGACTGTTCGGCGGCATGGCCCGGGTCCGCCTGGAGATGTACGGCCAGGCCGAACCGCTGCTGTCGGCGGCCCTGATGCGCTGCCGCAGCGAACAGCCCCAGCGCAAGGAGCTGCGGTACTGGCTGGCCAGGGCGCACGAGGGCACGGGCCGGTCCGCGGCCGCCCTCCCGCTGTACCGGGCCGTGCACCGCGTCGACCCCGCCTTCATGGACACCTCGGCCCGGCTCGCCGCGATCGCCGAGGGCGACGGGTACGACGACTCCGCCGACCTCGCGGCGATCACGCTCACCGGGTTCGGGCAGGACATGCTGGAGGGGCCCGACGGGATGGATCCGCTGTTCGGCATCGAGGGGCGGGAGCTGAAGCTCTCCGATCCGGAGCCGCCGACCGGTCCCCTGCCCTCGATGACCGACCCGGCAGGACGCGAGAGGTCCGGCCCACCCGTGGGGCCGCTGCCCGCGGGACCCACCGATCCCGTCTTACTGGAGGAGGCGCTCACCGAACTCGAGCGCATGGTGGGGCTGGAACCGGTGAAGCGCCAGGTCAAGGCGCTCTCCGCCCAGTTGAACATGGCCCGGCTACGCACCGGGCAGGGCCTGCCCGTCCAGCCGCCCAAGCGTCACTTCGTCTTCTCCGGCCCCTCCGGCACCGGTAAGACCACGGTGGCCCGCATCCTGGGCCGCGTCTTCTACGCCCTCGGACTGCTCGGCGGTGACCATCTCGTCGAGGCGCAGCGGGCGGATCTGGTCGGGGAGTACCTCGGCCAGACGGCGGTGAAGGCCAACGAACTCATCGACTCGGCCCTCGGCGGGGTGCTCTTCGTCGACGAGGCGTACTCGCTCTCCAACTCCGGTTACGGCAAGGGGGACGCGTACGGCGACGAGGCGCTCCAGGTGCTGCTGAAGCGGGCCGAGGACAACCGAGACCACCTGGTCGTGATCCTGGCGGGCTATCCGGAGGGCATGGACCGCCTGCTGGCGGCGAACCCCGGGCTGTCGTCCCGCTTCACGACCCGTGTCGACTTCCCCTCGTACCGCCCGCTCGAACTCACCTCCATCGGCGAGGTGCTGGCGGCGGAGAACGGCGACGTCTGGGACGAGGAGGCGCTGGACGAGCTGCGCTCCATCGCCGGGCACGTGGTGGACCAGGGGTGGATCGACGAACTGGGCAACGGGCGGTTCCTGCGCACGCTGTACGAGAAGAGCTGCGCGTATCGGGATCTTCGGTTGTCGACGTATCCGGGGATGCTGAGCCGGGACGACTTGTCGACGTTGCGGCTGCCGGATCTGATGCAGGCGTACGGGGAGGTTCTGTCGGGGCGGGGGCCGCAGGATCCGTCGGCGATGTAGTTCGTCGGCTGCGGGCCGGTGGGGGCTTGTCGCGCAGTTCCCCGCGCCCCTAAAAGCAGTGGGTACAGCTGGGCATGCCCCCACCGGCCCGAAGCCGAACTACGACGCCAGCGCCTCCTCGCTGCTACGGGGCTCGGTCACCCGAACCTCCGGCAGCTCCCGGTGCGCAGGGTCCCGTACCTCACCGACCAGCAGTTCCAGCACGTCCTCCAGCGCGACCAGACCCAGCACCTTGCCGGACCCGTCCGCCACCTGGGCCAAGTGCGTGGCCGCGCGCCGCATCACCGTGAGCGCGTCATCCAGCGGCAGGTCGGACCTGAGCTTCGTCATCGGCCGCCAGATCTGCTGGGGCACCGCCCGCTGCGAGTCCTCCAGATCCAGTACGTCCTTGACGTGCAGGTACCCCATGAACGCGCCGTTCTCCGCGGCGACCGGGAAGCGCGAGTACCCGGTACGGCCGGTGAGCTCGATGATCTGGCCCGGGGTCACCGAGGGACGCACCGTCACCAGGGACTCGTGTTTCAGCAGCACATCCGTCACCGGGCGCGAGCCCAGTTCCAGCGCGTCCTCCAGGCGTTCCTGTTCCTCGGGGTCCAGCAGGCCCGCCTGGCCGGAGTCCTCGACCAGCCGGTTCAGCTGTTCGCTCGTGAAGACGGCCTCGACCTCGTCCTTGGGCTCGACGTGGAAGAGCCGCAGGATGGCCCGGGCGCAGGCGCCGAGGGCGAGGGTGATCGGCCTGCAGAGGCGGGCGAAGTAGACCAGGCCGGGGCTGAGCCACAGCGCGACCTTCTCCGGGGCCGCCATCGCGAGGTTCTTCGGGACCATCTCTCCGATGACGAGGTGGAAGAAGACCACCGCGGCCAGGGCGATGACGTACCCCAGCGGGTGGATCACGCCGTGCGGCACGTGGATCCACTCGAAGACCGGCTCCAGCAGGTGCGCGACCGTCGGTTCGGCGACCGCGCCGAGCGTCAGCGAGCACACCGTGATGCCGAACTGGGCCGCCGCCATCATCTGCGGGAGCCGCTCGAGGCCGTACAGCACCTGTCGGGCCCGCGCGGTGCCGAGCGGTTCGATCTGGCTGCGGCGCACGGAGACGAGGGCGAACTCGGCGCCGACGAAGAACCCGTTGGCGAGCACGAGCAGCGCCGCGAAGAGGAGTTGGAGCACGCTCATCGGGCGGCCTCCATGACGTTGACCGCGGGGACCAGGCGGACCAGGCGGACCCGCTCGGCGCGGTAGTGCCCGACCTGGCGGACGGTGAGCCGCCAGCCGGGCAGCTCGGCCCGGTCGCCGACGGCGGGGATGCGGCCGAGCAGGTCGGCGACCAGCCCGGCGACGGTCTCGTACGGCCCCTCGGGCACGTCGAGGCCTATGCGCTGGAGGATGTCGACCCGGCAGCTGCCGTCGGCGTCCCAGGTGAGGCGGCCGTCCTCCGAGGGGACGGCGGCGAGTTCGGGGACGTCCTGTCCGTCGTGCTCGTCGCGGACCTCGCCGACGATCTCCTCGACGATGTCCTCCAGGGTGACCACGCCCGCCGTGCCGCCGTACTCGTCGACGACGACGGCGATGGGCTGCTCACTGCGCAGCTGGGCGAGGAGGGGCTGGACCGGGAGTGTCTCGGGCACCAGCAGGGCCGGGCGGGCGATGCGGGAGACGGGGGTGCGCAGACGGTCCTGGACGGGGACCGCCAGGGCGTCCTTGAGGTGGGCCATGCCGACGATCTCGTCGATCTTCTCGCGGTAGACCGGGAAGCGGGACAGGCCGGTGGCGCGGGTGAGGTTGACGACGTCCTCGGCGGTGGCCGAGGCCTGGAGCGAGCTGACCTTCACGCGGGGGGTCATGACGTGCTGAGCGGTCAGTTCGGCGAGCGACAGGGTGCGCACGAAGAGGTCCGCGGTGTCCTGTTCCAGGGTGCCGGCCTGGGCCGAGTGCCGGGCCAGGGAGACGAGCTCGCCGGGGGTGCGGGCGGAGGCCAGTTCGTCGGCGGGCTCGATGCCGAGCGCGCGAACGAGGCGGTTGGCGACCGCGTTCAGGGCGGCGATCACCGGCCGGAACAGCCGGGCGAAGGCGTGCTGCGGGCCGGCGACGAAGCGGGCGACCTGCATCGGCTTGGACACCGCCCAGTTCTTGGGCACAAGCTCGCCGATCACCATCTGCACGGCGGAGGCCAGCAGCATGCCGACGACGACGGCCACGCCGGAGACCGCGCCCCCGGGGACGCCGATGGCCGTGAACGGGCCGTGCAGCAGTTCCGCGAGCGCCGGTTCGGCGAGCATGCCGACGACGAGTGAGGTGATGGTGATGCCGAGCTGGGTGCCGGAGAGCTGGAAGGACAGCTCCTTGAGCGAGTCGGCGACCCGACGGGCCCGCCGGTCGCCTTCCGCGGCGGCCCTTTCGGCATCCGTGGCCTCGACGGTCACGAGGCCGAACTCGGCCGCCACGAAGAAGCCGTTGGCGAGAATCAGCAGGAACGCCGCTCCGAGAAGCAGCAAGGGGATGGTCATGCCGCCGCCTCGATATGCCGGGAGGGGACGGCGCAGGTACTACAGGACGATCCGTCCATCGCTGGAGGGAGTCACTCCTCGGGTAGCAGGAACAACGAGAGGCGGAGGCGCAAGGAAAACGCCTCCGCCAACAGATTAATCAAGACATGGCCGACTGCGGCAGGGTGGAAGCCCCCGAGTCAGCCCTGATCTTCGTCGGAGCGGGCTGTGGAGCGGGCCTCGGCGAGCGCCCGCAGGGCCCTCGCGTCGGCGATGGCCTGCTGTTTCGCGATCCCCGGCTGGATGCCGAGGGCGGGCAGGCTGGTGCCGTCGCTGAGGTTGAGAAACACCCACGGATCGCCCGGTCGGAGGTTCACCTGGATGATCTCGGCCCATTCCAGATGCCGCCGGCCGGCGATGTTCTGGACGGTGACACCGGACTCGTCGGCGACGACCTTCACCCTGGCCAGCAGGAACAGCACACCGGCGAGTAGGGCCGCCGTGACGATGAAGCTCAGGCGCTCGCCGGGTCCCAGCTGCTCGAGGAGCAGCGCGATCACCGTGATCGTCACGAAGATGGCGACGCCCGCGGTGAGCAGCACCACGCGCGTGCGGCTCGGCCGGAACGTGACGGGAAGGGTGGGCAGTTCGGAGGACATCTGCGGGGCGCCCCTCAGAGACGGCAGGCGTGGATGGCCGTCGTCAGGATGGCCCGCGCGCCGATGTCGTACAGGTCGTCCATGATCCGCTGCGCTTCCTTGGCGGGGACCATCGCGCGGACGGCGACCCAGCCCTCGTTGTGCAGCGGGGAGACGGTCGGGGACTCGAGGCCCGGGGTGAGCGCGACGGCCTTCTCGAGCTGCTCGACGCGGCAGTCGTAGTCCATCATCACGTACGTCCGGGCCACGAGGACGCCCTGGAGGCGGCGCAGGAACTGCTGGACCTTCGACTCGGAGGCCTCCTCGCCGTCGGCGCCGGTGCGGCGGATGACGACGGCCTCGGACTTCATGATGGGCTCGCCGAAGACCTCCAGGCCCGCGTTGCGCAGGCTGGTGCCGGTCTCGACGACGTCGGCGATGACCTCGGCGACCCCGAGCTCGATGGCGGTCTCGACGGCGCCGTCGAGGTGGACGACGGAGGCGTCGATGCCGTGATCGGCGAGGTGCCCCGCGACGATCCCCTCGTACGAGGTGGCGACCGTCTTGCCCTTCAGGTCCTCGACGCCGCTCGCCTCGCCGGGCTTGGACGCGAAGCGGAAGGTGGAGCGGGCGAAGCCGAGCGGGAGGATCTCCTCGGCGTCGGCGCCGGAGTCGATCAGCAGGTCGCGGCCGGTGATGCCGATGTCGAGCTGGCCGGAGGAGACGTAGATCGCGATGTCCCGGGGGCGGAGGTAGAAGAACTCCACGTCGTTGACCGGGTCGACGATCCGCAGTTCCTTGGACTCGCGGCGCTGCTGGTAGCCGGCCTCATGCAGCATCTCCCCCGCGGGGCCTGACAGGGAACCCTTGTTGGGGACGGCGATGCGCAGCATGAGGTCGGCTTCCTTTGCTCTGAGGGGTTGTTGCGGCGGGTGGCTTACAGGTGGGCGTAGACGTCGTCGAGGGAGATCCCGCGCGCGACCATCATCACCTGGACGTGGTAGAGCAGCTGCGAGATCTCCTCGGCGGCCGCCTCCTTGCCCTCGTACTCGGCGGCCATCCAGACCTCGGCGGCCTCTTCGACGACCTTCTTGCCGATGGCATGGACGCCCTTGCCGACCAGCTCTGCGGTGCGGGACGTGGCGGGATCGCCGTTGGCGGCCTTGTGCTGGAGCTCGGTGAAGAGCTCCTCGAACGTCTTATTGGACATGGTGGCGCCCACTTTACGCGTAAGCCCGCACCACCTAACGCCACGGTTCAGATACTGAGCGGAGGGTGGCCGCCGTGGCCACCGCGGCGGTCACCGCCTCGTGCCCCTTGTCCTCGTTGGAGCCCTCGATGCCCGCGCGGTCCAGGGCCTGTTCCTCGGTGTCGCAGGTGAGGACGCCCATGCCGACGGGGACGCCGGTGTCCACGGAGACCTGGGTGAGGCCCTGGGTGACGCCCTGGCACACGTACTCGAAGTGCGGGGTGCCGCCGCGGATGACGACGCCGAGCGCGACGATCGCGTCGTAGCCGCGGCCGGCGAGGACCTTGGCGACGACCGGGAGCTCCCAGCTGCCGGGGACCCGGAGCAGGGTCGGCTCGTCGATGCCCAGGTCGTGCAGGGCGCGCAGGGCGCCGTCCACCAGTCCGTCCATCACCTTCTCGTGCCACTGCGCCGCGATGACGGCGACCCGCAGGTCACCCACGTTGCGTACGGACAGCTCCGGTGCGCCCTTGCCGCTCACGTTCTTCAGTCTCCTCGAAGTGCTTGTGCTACTGGTTGCTGCAGGTGGACACGGACGCCGTGGGGGCCGTGTCCAGCCAGGGCAGGTCGTGGCCCATCCGGTCCCGCTTGGTGCGCAGGTAGCGGAGGTTGTGCTCGCCCGCCTGTACGGGCATCGGCTCCCTGCCGGTGACCTTGAGTCCGTGCCGCAGGAGGGCGTCGGACTTGTCGGGGTTGTTGGTCATCAGGCGCAGGCTGTGGACGCCGAGATCCTGAAGGATCTGCGCGCCGGCGCCGTAGTCGCGGGCGTCGGCGGGCAGGCCGAGTTCCAGGTTGGCGTCGAGGGTGTCGTGGCCCTGTTCCTGCAATTCGTACGCCCGCAGCTTGGAGAGCAGGCCGATGCCGCGCCCCTCATGGCCGCGCAGGTAGACCACCACTCCCCTGCCCTCGGCCTGGATGCGCTCCAGGGAGGCGTCGAGCTGGGGGCCGCAGTCGCAGCGCAGGGAGCCGAAGATGTCGCCGGTGAGGCACTCGGAGTGGACGCGGACCAGGACGTCCTCGCCGTCGCCGATCTCGCCGTGCACCAGGGCGACGTGCTCGACGCCGTCGACGGTGGAGCGGTAGCCGTACGCCCTGAAGGTGCCGTGGGCGGTGGGCAGCCGGGTCTCGGCCTCGCGGCGGACGGTGGGCTCGCTGCTCCGGCGGTAGGCGATCAGGTCCTCGATGGAGATGATCGTCAGGCCGTGCTTGCGGGCGAAGGGGATCAGCTCGGGCAGCCGGAGCATCCGGCCGTCCTCGCCGGCGATCTCGACGATCGCTCCGGCCGGACGCAGTCCCGCGAGCCGGGCCAGGTCGACGGCGGCCTCGGTGTGGCCGTTGCGGGTGAGGACGCCTCCGTTCTTGGCGCGCAGCGGGAAGATGTGGCCGGGCCGGACGAGGTCGGTGGGCTCGGCGGCGCCGCTCGCGAGGAGCTGGAGCGTGGTCGCGCGGTCGGAGGCCGAGATCCCCGTGGTCACACCGTGGGCACCGGACGCGTCCACGGAGACGGTGAACGCCGTTTTCATCGACTCGGTGTTGTCGTCGACCATCTGCGGCAGCTTGAGCCGGTCGAGTTCGTCGCCCTCCATGGGGGCGCAGATCAGGCCGCGGCACTCGCTCATCATGAAGGCGACGATCTCGGGGGTGACCTTCTCGGCGGCGACGACCAGGTCGCCCTCGTTCTCGCGGTCCTCGTCGTCGACGACCACGATGGGGCGGCCGGCCGCGATGTCGGCGATGGCCTGCTCCACCGGGTCCAGCGCGAAGTCCTCAAAGCCGTCGGTGCTGTACAGAATCGGTGCGGCGGTCATGCCGGCGCTCCTTCCAGGGCGGGCTGTGCGGACTCACGGGAGCGCAGCCACCAGTCGCGCATGCCCCACAGGACGAGCGCGCCGTAGATGACGTAGACGAAACCGGAGAAGGCGTAGCCGTTGGCGAAGTTCAGCGGGACGCCGACGAGGTCGACGAGGAGCCAGGCGAACCAGAACTCGACCATGCCGCGGGCCTGGGCGTACATGGCGACGACGGTGCCGACGAAGATGTAGGCGTCCGGCCAGGGGTCCCAGGACAGGGTCGGGTAGGCCTTGAAGAGCAGGGCGACCGCGACGGTGCCGACGGCGGCGGCGCCGACCATGGCGGCCCGCTCGCGCCAGGTGGCGAACCGGGGGGCGATGTGTCCGTCGCCGGACTCGCCCTTCTTGCGGTTCCACTGCCACCAGCCGTACAGCGCGACGACCATGACGACGGCCTGTTTGCCTGCGCTGCCGGTGAGGTGCCCGTAGAAGGCGCCGAAGAGGATGAGGCCGGAGGCGAACTGCACCGGCCAGCTCCACAGGTTGCGTCGCCAGCCTAGGGCGAGGGCGATGAGGCCGAGGATGTTGCCGATCATGTCCGACCAGAGGATGTGCTGGCCGAACAGGGTGAACGCCTCGGTGTTGAGGGAGTTCACTTTCCCGCCCCCTGACCGCTCGCGAGCAGGCGCTCGACGTATTTGGCGACGACGTCGACCTCGAGGTTGACCGGGGCGCCCGGCTGCTTGAGGCCGAGCGTGGTCAGGGCGAGGGTGGTGGGGATGAGGCTGACGGTGAAGTAGTCGGGACCGGCGTCCACGACGGTGAGGCTGATGCCGTCGACCGTGATGGAGCCCTTCTCCACGACGTAGCGCGCGAGGTCCGCGGGCAGCGAGATCTTGATGATCTCCCAGTGCTCGGAGGGCTTGCGCTCCAGGACCTCGCCGGTGCCGTCCACGTGCCCCTGCACGATGTGCCCGCCGAGGCGCGCGCCCACGGCGGTGGGGCGCTCGAGGTTGACGCGGGAGCCGACACCCAGGGCGCCGAGGCTCGATCGGTCGAGGGTCTCGGCCATGACGTCGGCGGTGAACTCGTCGCCCTCGTGGTCGACGACGGTGAGGCAGACGCCGTTGACGGCGATGGAGTCCCCGCGTTTCGCGCCCTCGGTGACGACGGGGCCGCGCAGTCGGAAGCGACAGGCGTCGCCGAGGTTCTCGACGGCGGTGATCTCGCCCAGCTCTTCGACGATTCCGGTGAACACTTCCCGGGTCCTCCTGCCACATCGGGGCACGGACTCCGGGGCTGTCGATGACGACAGAATGAACGAGCAGGGACACCGGGGGCGACGCCGGACGCACCCGTCCCGAAGGACGGACCGATACGGCGGCGCGCACGAATGCCCGCCCGCCGCGCACTGCCTCCCATCCGGACTTTAACCGTCGGTCCAGGAATTTCACCTGGTCAACCGGCCGCTGGAAGCGGCCGGGTCGCGGACTGTAACCGCCGGTTCGGACTTTCACCGACCCCGGAGTGCGCTGCTTCTGGTACAGAGCCAGTGTGCCACGCCTGATCGACGTCCATCTGGACGAAGGGTGTGGGGTGGCTCACAGACAGTACCGATGGACATTTACGGACCGCACTCCCAAGTGGCGGATGGCGCAGATCCATTGACTATTGGTCTAGTCCTTTTTAGGGTCGTCCTGCGTGGACACCCGTAGAGACGGGCCCGGCGGCGGTGACGACGGCCCTTGCCCGCCGCCGGGTCTTCGCCCTCGGTGACTGGACCACCTGCGGGCCCCGCGGCCCTAGCGGGGTGCGAACACGTCGTCCTGAGCCCTGTCCCTCGCCGTGAGCAGGGCTCCTCGCAGGACCGCTGCTCCGCCCAGCGTGCTCGCTCTCACCTCCGTGGCCAGCGGTGACATATGGCGGACCCGGCTCTCCACCCGTGCCGCGAGGTCCACCCCGCCGGCCTGGCCCACCTCGCCACCCAGGACCAGGCAGCCCGGGTCGAGAATGGCCACGACCGACGCAACTCCTATGGCCAGGCGGTCCGCGAGGGCGTCGAGGAAGTCCGCCGAGCCCCCGGCCACCGCCTCCCGCACCACGCGCGCGGCCGGCGGCTCGTGCCCGTCCGCCTCGACCGCCGGCCCGTACCGCTCCGCCAGCCGCACGATCGCCGCCGAGCCCGCGAGGGAGTGGAAGCCCCCCTCACAGTCCACCGCGGACGGCAGCCCCACCGTCCCCGGCACCGGCAGGAAACCGATCTCCCCGGTGCCGCCCGACGCGCCCCGGCGCAGGGTGCCGTCCAGGACGACCGCCGCGCCCGTGCCGTGACCCAGCCACAGCAGGACGAAGGTGTCCCGGTCCCGGGCCGCCCCGTCGCGCTGTTCCGCCAGTGCCGCGAGGTTGGTCTCGTTCTCGACGTGGATCCGCGTCTTCGGGAGCCGCTCCTGCAACGCCAGCACCAGTCGCCGGTGCCATTCGGGCAGGCCGCCGGAGTCGCGGAGTTCGCCGGTGGCCGGGTCAATGAGGCCGGGGGCGCCGATGCCGACGGTGTGGAGATCCGGCACGCCCGCCTCCTTCGCCGCCCGTTCGACCAGCGTGACCGCCCGCTCGACCGCGGGCCCGGTCCCCGTGTCCCCTCCGATGGGCACCGACGCCTCGGCCAGCACCCGGCCGAGCAGGTCGGAGACGACGACGGAGACACCCTCGGTGCGGACGTCGAGAGCCGCGAGGTGGGCCTGGTCGGCGACGATCCCGTACAGCCTGGCGTTGGGGCCGCGGCGCTGCTCCCCCGACTCCCCGACCACATCGATCAGTCCGGCGGC
Organism: Streptomyces sp. NPDC050759; assembly: GCF_044456945.1. Lineage (NCBI taxonomy): Bacteria > Bacillati > Actinomycetota > Actinomycetes > Kitasatosporales > Streptomycetaceae > Streptomyces > Streptomyces sp. NPDC050759. The sequence goes on from NZ_JBITGI010000026.1 coordinate 74,289, forward strand.
GGCGAGGCGCTCGACGAGGTCGGCGACGCTCGGCCGGGACAGTCCGGTGAGCTGCTTCAACTGCCCTGCCGTCAGCGGGCCTTCCTGCTGGAGCAGTCGCAGGGCGAGCCGGTCATTGATGGCCCGGGCGGTGCTCGGGGATGCGGGCATGCCGGGAATCCTCTCAGATCCGCAGTGCCGAAAGTGCGCTATCTATCAGGCAGGGTTCCTGATAGTTTACGGCGGCAGCAACGGGACGACGAGGATCCGGGGAGGGGCCCGACAATGAGCGATGTGGTGCGCGCGTCGGCAGAGGTACGGCGGGCCCGGTACGCCGTGGCCGCCGTCTTCACCGTGCACGGGGCCGTGACCGGTTCGTTCGCGACGCGGGTGCCGTGGATCCAGGACCACGCCTCGGTGGGCGCGGGTCAGCTGGGCTTCGCCCTGGCCTTCACGGCGTTCGGCGCGTCCTGCGCGATGCCGCTGGCCGCCCGGGTCAGCCACCGCTTCGGCAGCCGGGCGGCCCTGCGCGGGCTGATCGTGCTGTGGACGCTGTCCCTGGTGCTGCCCGGGCTCGCGCCCAACCTCTACACGTTGTGCCTGGCGATGTTCGTGTACGGCGCGAGCGCCGGTATGGCCGACGTGGTCATGAACGCCCTGGGCGTCGAGGTGGAGAACCAGCTGGGCAAGTCGATCATGTCCGGGCTGCACGGCATGTGGAGCGCGGGTGCGCTTCTCGGCTCGGCGGGCGGCACGCTCGCCGCGCATTTGGACGCGGACGCGCGCGTGCACTTCGCGCTGGCGTCGGCCTGCCTCACCGTGCTCGGCGTGCTGGCCTGCCGGTGGGTCCTCGACATGCAGGCCGGTGCCGACGAGGAGCCGCCGCCCCGCTTCGCGCTGCCCCCGAAGTCCGCCCTGTTGATCGGTACGGTCGGTTTCTGCGCGGTGTTCGCGGAGGGGGCGAGCCTGGACTGGTCGGCGGTCTATCTCAAGGACCGGCTGGACTCCTCGGCGGGACTCGCCGCCGCCTGCACGACCGGGTTCATGCTCACCATGGCGGTGGCCCGGATCGCGGGCGACGCCGTGGTCAACCGCTTCGGATCGGTCCGCACGGTCCGCCTGGGCGGTGTCCTGGCCGCCGGCGGCGGACTGCTCATCGTCCTCGCGGACCATCCGGCGGTGGCGATGACCGGCTTCGCCCTGATGGGTCTCGGCATCGCGGTGGTCGTGCCGCTGTGCTTCGCGGCGGCGGGGCGCAGCGGGCCCAATCCGAGCCAGGCGATCGCGGGCGTCGCGACCATCACCTACACCTCGGGGCTCATCGCGCCGAGCCTGCTGGGCGGGGTGGCCCAGGCCACCAACCTGACGGTCTCCTTCGTCCTGGTGACCGTCCTGGCCGGCGGTCTCGTCGCCTTCGCGGGCGTCCTGCGCGCCGGAGACCGCGACCGACCGAAGCTGAGCCCCACGGCGGCACCGGTTCCCGACCGACGGTCCTGAAGCCGTCGCTCCGGGGCGCGGGGCCCCACCGGGTCCCGTCGCTCTAGGGCGAGGCCAGGTCATAGGCGTACGACGGGCTGAACGTGCCCGGTGTGCCCTTGCAGCCGTCCGATTCCCCCGGAAGCTTCACCCACAGGTAGGCGTCGATCCCCGGCTCGCCGGTGTCCAGGGTCGGTGCCCGGCCGATCTTCCGGCCGGCCGGGTCGCACCACTCGCCGTCGGGCGGGGCACCGTTGCCGTTGCGGCTGGTGTCGATGACGGCGCCCAGGCCGGGCGGTCCGTCCAGGGCGTCGAGGATCTGCCGGTCGTAGGCGATCTCGGCAGCCGTGGTGTGGAAGTTGGAGACGTTGCTGAAGATCCCGTCGGAGGAGGCGGCCGAGGCGGCCCCCGCCTGCTTCAGCAGGGCCGCCTGCTCGGCCGCCGGACGCCAGCCGGAGTGACCGGCGTCGAAGTAGACGCGTGCCCCGGGGTTCGCGGCCTTCAGGACCCGGCCCGCGCGGGCCAGCGAGGCGAAGCGGTCAGCCCGCTGAGCCGCCGACAGACAGTCCGACTGGGCGATCGCGTCGGGCTCCAGGACCACGACGACCTCGCCGGAGCCGAGCCCCGCGGCGAACCTGTCGATCCAGGCGTCGTACGCCCCGAGGTCCGGCGCCCCGCCCTGGGAGGCGCCGCCGCAGTCACGGTCCGGGATCGCGTACGCCACGACCACCGGGACCCGGTCCTGCGCGGCACCGCCCGACGTGACCGCGCGGACCCTGGACGTGATGGTCGCCGGGGTGTAGTCGGCGAACCAGACCGCGGCCGGCCGGTCGGCGATCCGGGACTCTATGACAGCGGCACGCCGGTCGTGCGGGTTGTCCCGCACCCAGTCGAGCACCTGGGAGGAGGGGTGGCGGTAGAGGCGGGTGGCGGTGCTGGTCCGGGCCTTCGTGGAACCGGGGCTCGCCTTCTTGGGGGACGGGGACGCGCTCACCTTCGCCGAGGGCGAGGCAGAGGCGGAGGCGGAGGGCGCGGCCGGCGCGGACGCCGGCGGTACGACGGGCGGCAAGTCCGGGCTCGGCGAGTCGCTGACGAGTCCCGGCCGCGCCTCGTCGGAGCCGCCGCGGTCGTCGAGCGCGGAGAGCATCCCGGTCGCGGTGCCGACGGCGACCACCACGGAGGCCGCCGCGACCATCGCGCCGCGGCCCATGGCGCGTCGGCGTGCGGCCCGGCGCGCGGCCAGCCGCTGGGCACGTAGGCCTGACACCGTGTCGATCCCCCCTCGCGCGGCGGGGACGTTCCCCCGTTCTGGGGAAGCGTCGGGCCCGCCGGTACCCCGGCCAGCCTAGGACTGGGACCCTGCCGTTATGGCGCAATTGGAACAGTTCACCACTCCCCTCGACGCGGTCGTCCTCCGTATGCGCGCGCTGGAGGAGGACCTGCCCGACCGGGACGGCGTAGCGGTCTTCAACCGCGTCTACCTCGCCGTCACCGAGGCGGTCGACCGGTGCGTCGACGGAGGCCGGTTCGCGGACGCCCGGGCCGCGATCACGCTGGACGTGCGGTTCGCCGAGCGTTATCTCGCGGCGGTGGACGCGGTCGCCCGCGAACGCCGTCCGCCTGCGTGCTGGCGGCCCCTGTTCCAGTTCCGCCGTCATCCCGGCGTACGTCCCCTGCAGTTCGCGCTGGCGGGCATCAACGCGCACATCGGCCACGACCTGGCGCTCGCCGTCGTGGACACCTGTCGTAGCCTCGACTGCGAACCCGCGGACGTGGAGGACGAGTTCGACCGCGTGGGTGATCTCCTCGTCTCGCTGGAGGAGCGCATCCGCGAAGATCTGATGCCGGGCCCCGATCTCCTGCAGATCGCCGACCCGCTCACCCATCTGCTCGGCGCCTGGAGCCTGGAGCGCGCCCGCGAGGCCACCTGGACGGCGGCACGGGCCCTGTGGGCGCTGCGCGGACTGCCCGACGTGGCCGAGGAGTTCACCGAGCGCCTGGACACGGCGGTGGGATTCGCGGGCCGCATGCTGCTCACTCCGCTGCCGGACTGAACCAACTCCCGCGTGTCCGGGTTACGTTGGCCGGCGAACCGCCCGATGCGAACCGACGCAAAGGAGCGTACGCATGGCCATCCGGTTGGGACTGAGCCTTCCCCAAGCACGGCAGTACGACCTCGGACGTGACGTGCCCGACGTGGCGCGCACGGCCGAGCGGATCGGCTACGACAGTCTCTGGGTCTACGAACGCGCCCTGTTCCCGGACCCGCCGACGCAGGGCCTCGGCGGGATGGAGGGGGTCCCCTGGCCCGACCAGTACCGCGGTGTCCCGGAGCCCCTGGTCACGCTGACACTGGCCGTCACGGCCACCGAGCGGGCCGAACTCGGCACCAGCGTCCTGGTGGCCCCGCTGCACGGCCCGTTCCAACTGGCCAAGTCGCTCGCCACGTTGGACGCGGCGAGCGGCGGCCGGGTCGTCGCGGGCCTCGGCACGGGCTGGTCGACCGACGAGTACGCGGCCGCGGGCGTGGGCCCGTTCGCCGAGCGCGGCCGGGTCCTGGACGAGATCATCGACGTCTGCCGGGCCGTGTGGGGCCCGGACCCGGTGCGGTACGAGGGCCGCCACACGCGGATCGCCTCGGCCGAGGTGGGCCCCAAACCCGCCCGTCCCATCCCGGTCCTGCTGCCCTCCTTCAGCAGGAAGGCGATGCTCCGGCTGGTCGACCGGGCCGACGGCTGGATGCCCATCGCCATGGCCGGACCTCGGCGACTCGCCGAGGAGTGGCGCCAGTTGCGCGACCTCGCCGCCGAGCGTGGCCGTACCCGACCGATCCGGACGGCGGTCCGGGTGAACGCGCAGTACACCCCGAAGGCGTACGACGGCCCGGACCGGGCCCCCTTCCAGGGCAGCGTCGACCAGATGGTGGAGGACCTGGTCGCGCATGCCGGGATCGGCCTCGAGGAGTTCTTCTTCGACCTCCAGGGCGGGACGCGGGACGCCCGGGAACTCAAGGACGTCGCCGCAGAGCTGTACGAGAAGGCGCGCGCCGCCGGGGTCTAGTCCTCGGCACTAGTCCTCGGGGAGTTCGACCGGCGCGATCTCGTCGTACACGTCTCCTGGACCCGGGTTGGTCGCGTCGGTCTCGCCGCCGAAGTGGTGCATGACGCCCCAGACCGCGTTCAGCGCGGTCTGGATCGCGCCCTCGGCCCAGCCGGCCGTCCAGGAGATGTCGTCGCCGGCGAGGAAGATGCCCCGCTTGTCCTCGGGCAGGCCGTCCTGCATGAAGTGCGTGAACAGGCGCCGCTGGTAGCGGTAGTGGCCGGGCAGGTTGGCCTTGAACGCGCCCATGAAGTAGGGCTCGTTCTCCCAGGAGACGGTCACCGGGCTGCCGATGATGTGCTTGCGGATGTCGACCTTGGGATAGATCTCGCCGAGCGACTTCAGCATCACCTCCATCCGCTCGTTCGCGGACAGCGGGAGCCACTTCAGGCTGTCGTCGCACCAGGTGTAGGAGAGGCAGATGACGGCGGGCTTGTCCGGGCCGTCGTCGAGGAGGTAGGTCCCGCGCGTCATACGGTCGGTGAGCGTCATCGACATGACGTCCCGACCGGTGTCCTCGTCCTTGTCCAGCCAAAAGGGCCGGTCGACCGGGACGAAGAGCTTGGAGGACTCCATGTAGTGGGTCCGCTCGATCGCCGTCCAGTGGTCGATCGGGAAGAGCGAGTCGTCGCAGGCGATCTTGGAGAGCAGCATCCAGGACTGGGCGGTGAAGATCGCCGCCGCGTAGGTGCGGATGTCGCCGCGCGCGTCCGTCACGGTGATCCGGTTGCCGGCCGTGCGGTGCAGACGGGTGACCGCCGGGCGGGGCTCGCCGTCCTGGTGCAGTGTCGCGAGCGAGGTGCCCTGGGCCCAGTGCACGATCTTCTCCGGCTCGCGCTCCCACAGGCGCAGCGGGAGCTGCTGGGAGCCGCCGACGATACCCCGGTGGTGGTCGTCGGCCTCGGTGTAGACGACGCGCAGGATCTCCAGGATGGAGTTGGGGAAGTCGGTGTCCCAGCCGCCGGTGCCGAAGCCGACCTGGCCGAAGATCTCGCGGTGGCGGAAGGACCTGAACGCCTCGGAGTCGCAGAGGAAGCCGTAGAAGGTCTGGTTGTCGAGCTTCTCGACGAGCCGTGCCCAGATCTCGCGGATGCGCGGCACGTCCCGCTCGCGCAGGGCCCGGTTCATGTCGGTGAAGTCGGCGCCCTCTTCCAGGCACCTGTTCCAGGCCTCGGCGACATCGCGGTAGACCTGCGGGAGATCGGCGATCGTCTCGGCGTAGTGGGACTCACCCTTGAGGTCGACGACCGTCGAAGGGGTCGCCTCCGCGAGGGGGTTGGGGAAGGGCCGGGTCTCCAGGCCGACGAGGTCGATGTAGTGCTGGAGCGCCGTCGAGGAGGGCGGGAAGCGCATCGCGCCCATCTCGGCGGTGAGTCCCTGGGTGCCCTGGCCCTCGAAACCGACGGTCCGCAGCCGCCCGCCGATCCGGTCGGCCTCGTACACCACCGGCCTGAGGCCCATCTTCATCAGCTCGTACGCGGCCACGATGCCGGAAAGGCCGCCGCCGATCACCGCGACCTCGGTGCCGTGCTCGGTCGCCGGTATCTGACCGAGACCGGCCGGGTGGGCGAGGAAGTCGTCGTAGGCGTAGGGGAAGTCCGGGCCGAACATGGTGATCGGCGGCTGCTGCTCGTCTGCGTGCTCGACGGCGTTGGGCACGGTGGACGTCATGGGGGTACGGACTCCTTGAAGCGATGGGGGCGGTTGTGACGTCAGTGGTCAGACGAGGGACCCGTAGAGGCCGGGCCTGCGGTCCGTCAGATACGGGTTCGCCGCACGGGAGGCGGCCAGCAGGGCGGGCTCGGCGTCGGCGAACACCACCTCCTCACCGCGTCCGGCGCGGGCCCGTGCCACCCCGTCGGGGCCGGCCAGCGTGGAGAGCCCGACGAAATCGAACTCCCCTTCCCGGCCGACCCGGTTGACGTAGGCGACGTACATCTGGTTCTCCCAGGCCCGCACCGGCACGAGGGACTCGGCGACGAACTGGAACGGGTGCATCTGGGCCGTCGGCACGAGGAGGAGGTCGGTGCCGGCGAGGGCGTGGGCGCGGACGTTCTCCGGGAACTCGACGTCGTAGCAGATCATGAGGCCGACGGTGAGTCCGGCCAACTCGGCCTGGACGACCGGTTGTTCGCCCGGCTTGAAGTGGTCGCGCTCGAAGCAGCCGAAGAGGTGGGTCTTGCGGTAGTTCGCGAGCCGGGTGCCGTCGGCGGAGATCAGTTGGGCGGAGTTGAAGACGGAGCCGCCGGCCCGCTCGGGATAGCCGTAGGCGATCGCGACGCCGTGCCGGGAGGCGATCTCCGCGATCGCGTCCGCCGACTCGCCGTCGGCCGCCTCGCCGAGGCGGGCGATGTCGTCGCCGATCGCGTACCCGGTGAGGAACATCTCCGGCGCGGCCAGCAGCGCTGCGCCCGCGGCGGCGGCCCGGCCCGCGGCCTCGTCGAGGACCTTGAGGTTCCCCTCGACGGAGCCGGGGCGGCCGGAGCTCTGGAGCAGGGCGGTGCGCATGCGTGATCCTCACCGGGGCGGAAGGTGGTTGTGGGGGCCACAGAGAGGGGCCACCTAGACGGTACGGGCGGCTCACCAGCGCGGACAAGGAGGAGCCGTTGCGCGCCGGTAAGCGTTTCATTGCGTGCGCGGGCGGTCCCCCGGCGATTCGTTGCGCGCGCCGCCGCCCCGGCCCAGCACCAGCGCCGTCACCAGATACGGCACCGCCAGGATCACGAACACCGTGCTGTGCGCCAGGGACGCCCCGAGCAGGCTGTACACAGCGAACACGGCGACCGTGACCAGTTCCGTGCCCAGGCTCGCCACGGAGGTCAGCGTGGCCCGGCGGGCGTCGTCGATGCGGTGCTGGAGCCGGACGTCGGCGAGCACTTCGGCCAGCTGGAAGCCCGCGAAGGCGAGGCCCACGAGGACGATGCCGGCGGGGGTGCGGACCCCGGCGCCCACGGCCAGGGCGAGTGCGGCGCCCGCGATGAGGGCGGCGAGGCCCCGGGTGCCGAGACGTTCGGCCGGCCCGGCGAACAGGCTGCCGACGGTGACGATCGCCCAGACCAGCAGGACCAGATAGGGCACGGTCGCGTCGGCCACACCGAGGTCGCGGATCAGCAGCGAGACGTACTCGTCGAGCGCGCCCCACACCGCGGCGACGGCCGGGACGAGCAGCAGGGCGCCCTGGACGGCCCGGTCCCCGCGCGCTTCGGCGACCCCGGCCCGCAGGGTCGCCGCCCAGCGCGAGCTCCCCTTCTCGGCCGGTGCCCGGTGTTCCGGCAGCCGGGTCGCCGTCACCGCGGCCAGCAGACAGGCCAGGACGCTGGCCGCGCCCACGGCCTCGTAACCGCCCAGCGCGAGGACCGGTCCGGCGAGCCCCATCGCCACGACCGTGGCCAGCAGCCGGGCGGCCCGGGACCGCCCCATCACGCGCGCGTACCGCTCGGCGGCCCCGAGCCGTTCCAGCTCGTCGTAGACCAGGGCCTCCAGTGAGCCGGACCCGAGCGCGCCGCCGGCTCCCCACAGGACGAAGCCCAGCGCGAAGGCGCCGTACGACGGGACGCTCACCCACAGCGTGAAGCCGGCGGCCGTGAGCAGCGGGCCGATCCACAGCAGTCTGCGGCGCGAGACGGTGTCGGCCCAGGCGCCGGACGGCACCTCGAGGACCACGGCCGTGACGGACCACAGGGCGAACAGCGAGGAGATCTGCCAGAGCGGCAGGCCGGTGTCGGCGAAAAGCAGCGCGTACACCGGGTAGAGCAGGACGAGGTCGTCGAGGAACGCGTAGCCGTACAGCGTGGTCGTCAGCCGGCGGACGCCGGTCGCGGGCACACGTGCGGGTGAGAGTGTCATGAGGCCTTCCCGGAAGGGCGGTTCGGACGTCGTCGGTACGGCGTCCGAGGCGGCCCTCGGGAGGCACGGCTGGTGGATCAATGTCGCCAGGTCATGGCACCGATGTTAGACAGTCCCGGGCCCGCTGCCCAGCGAGAATGTGGTGATCACCGCGGCGTGGTCGGACGGCCAGTCGTTGTCCTCGACGTCCGGCCAGGCCCGCGGGGCACCGCTGACGTACGTCCGCGAGTCGAGAACCCGCAGGCCCCGGTGGAGGACGAAGTCGATCCGGTCCTGCGGCTCCGGGTGCGCGTGGACCGGCGACCAGGTGTGACCCGGGTCCCGTACGGCATCGGGGTTGGCCTGCCGGTAGGAGTCCTCGAAGCCCGCCTCCTCCGCGGCCTTGGTCACCGGCCACTGGACGTCCGGCCGGTCCAGGTGGGAGGGGCTGTTGAAGTCGCCGGCGAGGACGACGGGCGCCGCGCCCGAGATGCGGCGCAGGGTGTCCCGCAGCTGCACCGTCCGCACCTCCTCGTGGGCGAGCGGCTCGGACTCGTAGGGCCCGTAGTGCTCGGCGTCGAGGTGGGCCGTCCAGACCTCGACCTCCTGATCCCCTACGGCGATCCGTGCCCCGGCGGCCCCGTAGAAACCGACGTCCGGGTCGCCCAGCACGGCCGTGATCGGGAGCCGGCTGATGATGCCGAGGTTCGGTCCCGCGCTGTGGTGGTGCCAGCCGAGCGCCTCGGCGAGTTCCCCGGCGGCGGTGCCGTACGTCTCCTGGAGCGCGACCACGTCCACGTCGGTCTCCGCGATGACCTTGAGCTGCTTGGCCCGGTGGTCGCGGACCTTGGTGCCGCCGTACCAGAGGTTCCAGGTCATCACGCGGAGCCGGTACGGCAGCAGGGTGCGGAGCCTGTCGACGGTGACCCCCTCCAGGCTGTCCCGTACGGTCCGGCCGGGCGCGGCCTCTATGGGGGCGAGCGAGGGCACCGCGAGCACCGCGCAGCCCGCCGCTTCCGCCGAGGCGACGCCGGTCTCCGTGTCCTCCACGGCCACGCAGACCGCCGGATCGACGCCGAGCGCCCGGCACGCGGCGAGGTAGGGGTCGGGGGCCGGCTTGGTGTGGGGCGTGTCATCGGCGGTGACGGAGACCGCGAAGCGATCGGCACCGAGCGCGTCGAGCACCGTGTCGGCGACGGCCCGGGGGGACGCGGTCACCAGAGCCGTGGGGACGCCCTCGCGGGCCAGGGCGTCGAGCAGGGCGAGGGCGCCGGGGCGGGGCACGATGCCGGTGCGGACGCGGTCCGCGAACTCCCGGTGGAGGGTCTCGGCGAGGTCCGCGGCCGGCGTGCCCGTGATCGCGGCCAGCCAGGCGGCCGTGTACTCGACCGGACGGCCCAGCACCTCGGGCCGGTCGGCCTCGGTCAGGGCACGTCCGGCGACCTGCTCCACCGCCTCCCACCACAGCCGCTCGGTGTCGACGAGCGTGCCGTCCATGTCGAACAGGACGGCCTGGAGCGGGAGTCGGTTCACGGGTGCCTCTTTCTGGAAGATCAGGACGTACGTTCGGCCACGAGCACCGGCCGTTCCGGCAGCGACACGCTGACCGTGGCACCCGCTGTGAGCTCGGCGGCCTCGTGCGCGGGCAGATCGGCCTTCACGTCGGTGCCGTCGGCGAGCCGGACGGTGACGCGGACGGCCGCGCCCAGGAAGGACGTGGCGACCACGCGGGACTTCCCGTCGGCCGCGGCCCGTACCCGCACCGCCTCCGGCCGTACCAGCACGTCGATCTCGGTCGCGGACGGCACCGGGCCGTCGACCGGCAGCCGCTGCCCGAGCACGTCGACCGTGCCGTCGGCGAGGCGTCCCGGGATCCGGCTCATCGTGCCGACGAACTCGGCGACGAAGGCGGTGGCGGGGCGGCCGTACAACTCGCTCGGCGCCGCGCACTGTTCGAGCTTCCCGGCGTGCATCACGGCGACCCGGTCCGCCATGGACAGGGCCTCCTCCTGGTCGTGGGTGACGAACAGGGTGGTGATGCCGAGCTCCTGCTGTAGCCGCCGGATCTCCTCGCGCAGGGTGAGCCGCACCTTGGCGTCCAGCGCCGACAACGGCTCGTCGAGCAGCAGCACGCGCGGGCGCAGGGCGAGCGCCCGGGCGAGCGCGACCCGCTGCTGCTGACCGCCGGAGAGCTGGTGCGGGAACCGCCCGCCCTTCTCGGCGAGCCCGACCAGGTCGAGCAACTCGGCGGCCCTGGACCGCCGTTCGGCCGTGCGGACCTTGCGCATCCGCAGTCCGAAGGCCACGTTGTCGAGCGCGTCGAGATGCGGGAAGAGGCTGTACGACTGGAAGACCATCCCGGCGTCCCGGCGGTGGGCCGGGACCCGGGTGACGTCCTCGCCGTCCACCAGCACGTCACCCGAGTCGGGGTGTTCGAAGCCGGCGAGCATCCTGAGCGCGGTCGTCTTGCCGCAGCCGGACGGGCCGAGCAGGGCGACGAGCTCACCGGGCTCGACGGTCAGGTCGAGGCCGTCGAGGGCGACGGTCGGGCCGAACTCCCGCCTGATCGCCCGGAATTCGACGGTTGCCGCTGTTTCAAGCATGGATCATCCCCGGGAAGTAGTACGGGTACGGCCGCCGAAGCCGGCCAGGACGAGGAGCAGCACCCACGTCACGAGCAGGCTGAGCACGGACACGGCGACGGACAACTGGGCCTGCGAGCCGCTGACGTTGACGATCCACACGGCGAAGGGCCGGAAGCCCAGCAGCTGGGCCACGGTGAACTCGCCGAGCACCAGGGCGAGCGTGAGGAAGGAGGCGTTGAGCAGGGCGCCGCGCAGATTGGGCAGTACGGCCCGGACGAGGGCCTGCGGCCAGCCGGCACCGCAGCTGCGGGCGGCCTCCACGAGGGTGCGGACGTCGACGGCACGGAGCCCGGCGTCCAGTGCCCGGTAGACGAACGGCAGCGCCATCACGACGTAGGCCAGGACCAGGACGAAGGGGAAGTCGGGGTTCTGGATCGCCACGAAGGTCTCGAACAGCGGGGTGCGGGAGAGGTGGTCGGGCCCCCACTTGAGGACCGTGCCGAGGCCGGCGACGAACGCGATCGGCGGGACGACCAGCGGCAGCGAGCACACCACCTCGACGAGCGGCCTGAGCCGGGGCGCGCCGAGCCGCAGCGCGACCATTGCGGGCACCATCAGCAGCAGGACGACGGCGATGGTGGCGAGGGCCAGCTCCAGCGAGAGCAGCAGGCTGGAGACGAACCCGTCGGTGGAGAAGATCTGTGTGTACGCGTCGAAGGTGATGCCCTGGCCGGGGACGTCGACGGTGAAGACGACGGACGCGGCGAGCGGCACCAGGAAGTACAGCCCGGCGAGGCCCAGCACGCCCCACCGCCACAGGTTCAGGCGAGCCATCGCGCACTCCTCCGCTGCAGGGGCAGGTACACGGCCATGACCAGGCCCGCGACCAGGACCATGTCGAGGCTGAGGGCGAGCGCCACGTTCTCCTGGCCGACGAGCACGTTGCCGGAGATCGCGTCGGCGATCTGGAGGGTGACCAGCGGGATGGAGCTGCCCACCATCGCGGCGGCGGTGGCGTACGCGGCGAAGGCGCTGCCGAAGAGCAGCACGAACCCGCCGAGCAGCGTGGGCAGCAGGACGGGCAGGGCGACAAAACGCCAGTACTGCACGCCCGTTGCCCCGTTGTTCTGCGCCGCCTCGCGCCACTGGGTGCGCAGTCCGTCCAGGGCGGGCGTGATCGTGAGCACCATGAGAGGGATCAGGAAGTACAGGTAGACGATGACGAGGCCCCAGAAGCTGTAGAGGTCCCAGCCCTTGTCCGTGAGGCCAAGCTGACGGGTCAGCACGCCGGCGTTGCCGAGCGTGGCGACGAAGGCGAAGGCCAGCGGGACTCCGCCGAAGTTGGCGAGGACCCCGGACGCGGTGAGCACGGCCTCGCGCAGCCCGCGGAAGCGGGAGGACACCACGGCCTGCGCCAGCGGCAGACCGAAAGCAGTCGCCAGGGCGGCGGACACGGCCGACAGTTTCACGCTGCCGAGCAGCGCGGTGAGATAGGCGCCCTTGAGGGAGGCCGTCAGGTTGTCGACGGTGTACGACGTCGCTCCGGTGGCCGGGTCCTTGGCGGTGAACGCGCCGTCCAGCATGGCGATCGCGGGCAGCCCGAAGGCGACCGCGACGAACGCGAGCAGCGGGACGACGGCGATCCAGCCGAGGGACCGGCGCCGCCGCTTCACCTGAGCGGCGGGCGCCGTGTCCACCCGTACGGCGGTGGCCGTCATCCGGAGACGGCCTTCGCCCAGCCCTGTCCGAGAACCGTCTTGGCCTTGTCCTGCTGGGCCTCGGTCGGGAAGGACGGGGTGCCGGAGACCTGGGGCAGCTTGGCGGCGGCCGTCTTGTCGAGGGTGCCGGCCTTCTCCATGGCGGTCATCAGGGCCGGGCGGGCGTATCCCTTGAGCCACAGGTTCTGGCCCTCGGTGCTGTAGAGGTACTCCTGCCACAGGCGGGCGGCCGCGGGGTGCGGGGCGTCCTTGTTGACGGCCTGGGAGTAGTACTGCGAGAACTGGCCGTCGCTCGGCACCGACACCTTCCAGTCGACGCCCTTGGACTTGAACTCGTCGGCGTACCCGGCGTTCAGGTAGTCCCAGTCGATGCTGATCGGCGTCTCGCCCTTCTCGACGGTGGCCGGGGTCGACTCGACGGGCGTGTAGTTGCCGTTCTTCTTGATCTTGGCGAAGAAGTCGAGGCCGGGCTGGATGTCGTCGAAGGAACCGCCGCTCGCGAGCGAGGCCGCGTAGACGCCGCCGAAGGCCGAACCGGACTTGGTGGGGTTGCCGTTGAGGGCGACCTGGCCCTTGTACTGCGGCTTGAGCAGGTCGGCGAAGGTGGTGGGGCAGGTCTTGACCCGCTTCGCGTCGCAGCCGATGGAGATGTAGCCGCCGTAGTCGTTGTACCAGCGGGCCTGCGGGTCCTTCTGCCCGGTGGGGATATCGCCGTACGAGGCCACCTTGTACGGCGCGAGCAGGCCGTGCTGGGCGGCGCTGAGGGCGAAGGAGCTGCCGAGGTCGAGGACGTCGGGCGCCCGGGTCTGACCCTTGCGCGAGGTCACGGCGTTGATCTCGTCCTGGCTGGAGCCGTCGGGGTTCTCGACGGAGATCTTGATGCCGTACTTCTTCTGGAAGCCGTCGATGAGGGCACCGTAGTTGGCCCAGTCGCGGGGCAGTGCGATGGCGTTGAGCGTGCCCTCCTTCTTCGCCGCGGCGACCAGCTTGTCCATACCGCCGAAGTCGGCGGCCGAGGTGGCGGTGGCGGCGTTCTTGCCGTCGGCGGTGGTCGACGCGGTGTCGGGGGCGGCGCCGCACGCGCTCAGGGCAAGGGCGGCGAGGGTCGCGAGAACACCGAGGGCGGCGGTTCTCGGCAGGGACACGGTCACGGCTTCTCCAGGGGACGCGCGAGGGTGCAGGAGCCAAAGGGAGACAACTTGTCTGAACAAGTTGGCCTCAGTAAGGCCGCCGCTGGTGTCGCCCCGGTAAACACTGGCGAAACGCTGACCCCGGATTCCCGCACAATCTGAGCCCTCTCCCTACCCCCCGGGATGTCGACTACCCTGGTCACGCTGTGCACAGAGACCGACTCAGAGGGGAAGCATGGGGGCGCGACACGAGGAGATCGCCGACGAGCTGCGTCGGGCGATCGACCGCGAGGAGTACACCGTCGGCAGTCTGCTGCCCGCCGAGACGGAGCTCGCGGCGCACTACGGCGTCTCCCGCGGAACGGTCCGCCAGGCGGTCGCGGCACTCACCACCGAGGGTCTGATCGGCTCCCGGCAGGGTGCCCGTCGCGTGGTTCTCGCCAGTCGCCGCAGCCAGAGCTTCGCGGAGCTCAGGAGTTTCGCCGAGTGGGCGCGCGCGATGGGGCGTGAGGCGACGGGGCGGGTGGTCGCGCAGGAGTACCGGCCGGCCTCCAAGGAGGACTCGATACGCCTCCAACTGGCCATGGATGCACCGGTGTTGCATGTCCTGCGGGTGCGCGGACTGGACGGCGAACCGGTGTTGCTGGAGCGGACGGTGTACGCCGACTGGATCTCCCCGACCGTCGAGTCCATCGAGCCCGAGTGCCCCTCGGTCACCCAACGCCTGTACGACGACACCGGGTTGGTCTTCGCCTACGGGGAACACGTCATCGACGCGGTGGCGGCGGGAGCGCAGGACGCGGAACTGCTGGGGGTTCGCCGGACCAGTCCGCTCCTGAGGGTCCGCCGGGTGACCACCACCCGTGAAGGACGCCCGGTCGAGTGGTCGGACGACCGCTACCGTTCGGACGCGGTGAGCTTCAGCGTGCACAACTCGATCGGCAACAACGCGCTGGCGCGGAAGACAGCGGAGTAGGGTTCCCGCCCGACAGGAGGTTCCGTTGGACATCGGTGTGTTGCCCCCGGTCGACGAGCATGCGGTGATCGTCTCGGCGACGGCAGTCGAGGTCTGGGATGCGCTCGGCGAGACCCTGGAACAGTCCTTCGGCCGCCCCCGCTCCGCCCGCTACGCCCGTCTCGTCGGAGTCGCCGACCGTACGGCGTCCGGAACCGGTCCCCTCGCCAAGGGGTCGGCCTTCCCGGGGTTCCGGGTGGCCGACGCGGTCCCGGGACGGAAGCTGGTCCTCGTCGGGCGGCACCACTTCTCGACGTACGCCCTGGTCTTCCACCTGGAGGCCGAGGGCGAAAGCACCCGGCTGCGGGCCGAGACCCGGGCCCGGTTTCCCGGACCCGGCGGTGCCCTCTACCGGCTGCTGGTCATCTCCTCCGGCGCGCACGCCCTGCTCACCGGGCGGCTGCTGGCGGCGGTCCGGCGTCGCGCCGAGCAGGTCAGGTAGGCGAGCCCGAGGAGAAGCGGCGCAGCAACGGGGAGAGGACCAGGACCGACTTGGTGCGCTCCACGAACGGCTCCCCCGCGATCCGCTCCAGGACCCGTTCGAAGTGCCGCATGTCGGAGGCGAAGACCTGGACGACCGCGTCGGCCTCTCCGGTGACGGTGGAGGCGGCCACCACCTCCTGGTAGCGCTCCAGACCCCGCTGGATGGTCTCCGGGGAGGTGTTGGGCCGGCAGTAGATCTCGACGAACCCCTCGGTCTCCCAGCCGAGGGCCGCCGGGTCCACCCGTACGGTGAATCCGGTGATGGCCCCAGTGGCGCGCAGCCGGTCCACGCGGCGCTTCACGGCGGGCGCGGACAGGCCGACGATCTGCCCGATGTCCGCGTAGGAGCGGCGGGCGTCCTCGGCGAGGGCGTGCACGATGCGTTCGTCGAGATCGTTCAGCACGGTGGGTGGATCAGCCTTCGGGTGTTGCGAGTCGGGAACGGCGATGGCCGTACAGGAAGTAGAACACGAGCCCGACGGCCATCCAGACCCCGAAGACCACCCAGGTGACGGTGGACAGGCTGCCCATCATCCACACACAGAAGGCGAAGCCCAGCGCCGGGAAGACCGGCGAGAGCGGGACGCGGAAGGTGCGGGGCATGTCGGGGCGGGTCCGGCGCAGCACCACGACGGCGATGTTGACCAGCGCGAAGGCGAAGAGGGTGCCGATGCTGGTGGCGTCGGCCAGCTGGCCGAGCGGGATGGCCGCCGCCAGCACCCCGCAGAACAGGGACACGATCACGGTGTTGGCGCGGGGCGCGCCGCTCTTCGGGTGGACACGGGCGAACACCTTCGGTGCGAGTCCGTCCCGGGACATCGCGAAGAGGATGCGGGTCTGGCCGTAGAGGACGGTCAGGACGACGCTCGCGATGGCGATGACCGCGCAGAACGCCAGCAGGGTGCCCCAGAAGCTCTGCCCGGTGACCTCGCGCATGATCTGGGCGAGGGCGGCCTCGGAGTCGTTGAAGTGCTGCCAGGGCTTGGCGCCGACCGCGACGGCTGCGACCAGGACGTACAGCGCGGTCACGATGACCAGCGACAGCATGATGGCGCGGGGCAGGTCGCGCTGGCCGTTCTTCGCCTCCTCACCGGCGGTGGAGGCGGCGTCGAACCCGATGTACGAGAAGAAGAGCGTGGCACCGGCCGCGCTGACCCCGGCCATCCCGAGCGGCATGAAGTGCTCGTAGTTGCCGGAGCGGAAGCCCTGGATTCCGATCGCGCAGAACAGCACCAGCGCGGCCATCTTCACGACCACCATGACGGTGTTGGCGCGGGCCGACTCGCGGGCCCCGCCCAGCAGGAAGGCCATGGCGAGCAGGACGACGATCAGCGCCGGGAGGTTGAAGACGCCGCCGTCGCCGGGCGGGGCGGACAGCGCGTCCGGGATCGTGACGCCGATGGTCCCGTCGAGGAGCTCGTTCAGGTACTCGCCCCAGCCGACGGCCACGGCGGCGACCGAGACGCCGTACTCCAGGACCAGACACCAGCCGCAGATCCAGGCGATCAGTTCGCCCATCGTTGCGTACGCGTACGAGTACGAGGACCCGGCGACCGGGATGGTGCCCGCGAGTTCGGCGTAGGAGAGGGCCGAGAAGAGGGCGGTGAGGCCGGCGATCACGAAGGAGAGCGTGACGGCGGGACCTGCCTTCGGGACGGCCTCGCCGAGGACGACGAAAATGCCGGTGCCGAGGGTGGCGCCGATGCTGATCATCGTCAGCTGCCACAGTCCGAGGGAGCGCCTGAGGGCTCCTCCCTCGCCCTGGCCGCCCTCCGCGACCAGGCGTTCCACGGGTTTGCGCCGCATGAGGCGCGCGCCGAGCCCCGGGGGCGTGGGGGCTTCTTGGGTGCGGTGGTGCGTGGGTGCACCTTGGTCGAGCACGCGCTGACTCCTTCGTCGCTGCAGGTGAGTACAGCGCAGCACCCTACGAGCCCGGACGTCACAGTCGTAATGCAGCAACCTTGCACGCACTCGCAAGATCGTTGCGTTCCGAGCCGATGGGCGGGCGTTCGTTGCGCGTGCCCCCGTCCGGTGCCCGTCAGCCCTCGTCAGCGGTCTTCCGGCTCCCCCGCCACGGTCCGCGCCTCAGCCACGTCCGCCTCACCGAACCCATCTGCCGGGCCGTCCGTACGCCGCCGCCCGAACATCGATCCACCGCACGTGCGCCACCCAAGCGGCAGGAGCACCATCGCGTTCCACGCCGACGCGCGGACGTTCGTCGCGCGCGCCCCTACCGCCACCCCTCAGCGCTCCTCCGGCTCCCCCGCCACCGCCCGGGCCCGCGCCACGTCCGCCTCATCGAACCCGTCTGCCGGGCCATCCGTACGCCGCCGCCCGAACATCGATCCACCGCACGTGCGCCACCCAAGCGGCAGGAGCACCATCGCGTTCCACGCCGACGCGCGGACGTTCGTC
>NZ_JBITGI010000026.1:92102-106384 GCF_044456945.1 Streptomyces sp. NPDC050759
GGACGTTCGTCGCGCGCGCCCCTACCGACACCCCTCAGCGCTCCTCCGGCTCCCCCGCCACCGCCCGGGCCCGCGCCACGTCCGCCTCATCGAACCCGTCTGCCGGGCCGTCCGTACGCCACCGCCCGAACATCGATCCGCCGCGCGTGCGCCTCCCACGCCGCAGGACTCCCATCGCGTTCCACGCCGACACGTGGAGGATCGTCGCGTGCGCGCCTACGGACACCCCTCAGCGCTCCTCCGGCTCCCCCGCCACCGCCCGGGCCTCAGCCACGTCCGCCTCATCGAAGCCCATCTGGCCGGGCTTGCCGTATGCCTCCCGCTGGGCGTCGATCCAGCGTGTGTGTGCCTCCCAGGCGGCCTGTTTGCTGGTGCCCAGCGCGGCCCCGATCTGCGACCAGGAGGCGCCGGCCTCGCGGGCGGCGCGCACGGTCAGCTGGCGGCCGTAGGACGCCTTGCGGGCCACGACCTCGCTCAGCGCGAGGAGTTCGAGCAGTTCGGCCCGGTCGGGGGTGTCCGTGGCCCCGCCCAGCGCCTCCCGCATGCGCAGCTCGTCGAGCCGCGAGACGGCGGTCAGCAGGGTGTGCTGCGGCTCGATGCTCTCGGGTGTCGTCATGCTCCCAGGCTTGCGTCAGGCAGGCTTGACGTCAAGGTGGCCTGCCGCAAGTTCTCGGACGAGGAACGTGCAGGCGTCGACGCACTCACGGGTCGTGCCGTCGTGGTCCTGGTAGGAGTAGCGGTCCAGGTAGTCGGTCACCGGCCGGTAGCCGAGCCGTGCGTACAGGCCCGCCGCGCGCGGGTTGTCCTGCCCGACCCCGATGCCCACGGTCGTCAGACCCCGCTTGCGGGCCAGCCCCTCGGCGGCCCGGATCAGCTCGGTGCCGATCCCCCGTGAGCGCAGTTCCTCGGGCCAGACCGCGAGGCCGCCGATCTCGGGGCAGTCCAGGGTGACCTCGGGGGCGGCACACCCGGTCCAGCGCATCTCCGCGTGTCCCACGGGCCGCCCCTCCAGCCACGCGACGAGATACGTGCACTCCCCCGCCTCCTGCCGCGTGAACCGCCGGGCGTGGAAGGACGTGGCTCCCGGCGATCCCAAGTACCGGTCCAGCAGCGCGACATCGCCGCTCCGGCAGACGCTGATCTCCATACGACGACCGTACGGACCGGGACGGCGGACGGCCCCCGAATTTTCCCCGGGCCCCCGCACAAACGGGGGCCCCGCACAGCGGACGGACTCAGCTCCAGCTGGCGTGCAGCGGCTTGCCCTCGGCGTAGCCGGCCGCGCTCTGGATACCGACGACCGCCTTCTCGGCGAACTCCTCCAGGGAGCCCGCACCGGCGTAGGTGCAGGACGAGCGGACGCCCGCGATGATCGAGTCGATCAGGTCCTCGACACCCGGGCGGGCCGGGTCGAGGAACATCCGGGAGGTGGAGATGCCCTCCTCGAACAGCGCCTTGCGGGCCCGGTCGTACGCCGACTCGTCCGACGTGCGGTTGCGCACCGCCCGCGCGGACGCCATGCCGAAGGACTCCTTGTAGAGGCGTCCGCTCGCGTCCTGCTGGAGGTCGCCCGGCGACTCGTAGGTGCCCGCGAACCAGGATCCGATCATCACGTTGGACGCGCCGGCGGCCAGCGCCATGGCGACGTCGCGCGGGTGCCGGACACCGCCGTCGGCCCACACGTGCTTGCCGTACTTCTTCGCCTCGGCCGCGCACTCCAGGACCGCCGAGAACTGCGGCCGGCCGACACCGGTCATCATCCGGGTGGTGCACATGGCGCCGGGGCCCACACCGACCTTGATGATGTCCGCACCGGCCTCGACCAGGTCCCGCACACCCTCGGCCGCCACGATATTGCCGGCCACGATCGGTACCTGCGGGTCGAGCGCCCGCACCGTCCTGATCGCGGTGATCATCGACTCCTGGTGGCCGTGCGCGGTGTCGATGACGAGCGTGTCGACGCCCGCGTCGAGCAGCTGCTTGGCCTTCTCCGCGAAGTCGCCGTTGACACCCACGGCGGCGGCGATGCGCAGCCTGCCCCGGGCGTCCACGGCCGGGGTGTACAGCGTGGCCCGCAGGGCGCCCTTGCGAGTGAGGATGCCGGCGAGGCGGCCGTCCTGGTCGACGGCGGGGGCGTAGCGGCGGTTGGCCGCGTCGAGGCGGTTGAAGGCCTCACGGGGGTCGATGTCCGCGTCCAGGAGCAGCAGATCCCGGGACATGACGACCTCGAGCTGCGTGAAACGGTCGACCCCGGTCAGGTCCCGGTCGGTGACGACACCGACGGGCCGGCCCGCCTCGTCGACGACCACACCGGCGTTGTGCGCGCGCTTGGGCAGCAGGGCCAGCGCGTCGGCGACGGTCTGGTGCGGGGCCAGCACGATCGGGGTGTCCAGGACGTGGTGGCGGCTCTTCACCCAGGAGACGACCTCGGTGACGACCTCGATCGGGATGTCCTGCGGGATGACCACGAGGCCACCGCGGCGGGCCACGGTCTCGGCCATACGACGCCCGGCGATGGCGGTCATGTTGGCGACGACCAGCGGGATCGTGGTGCCCGTGCCGTCCGGGGAGCTGAGGTCCACCCCCTGCCGCGAACCGACGGCGCTGCGGCTCGGGACCATGAAGACGTCGTCGTACGTCAGGTCGTACGGGGGCTGGATGTCGTTGAGGAAACGCACGTGCTGCACATCCCAGTCGATCAGAGGTGGCCCCCGGACAGGTCAGCCAGGGGGAAAGAGCACGTACTTCATTCTCCCATGCCGGGCGCAACGCCACCCACGGGCGAATCGTCCAGACCGGCCGGAGGGGCCTTAGGACGAACCTCCAAGGGCGAGCGCCACGGTGAGCGCGGACGCCTGCGAGAACACCTCACGCGCGGTCGCCCATTCGTCCGGCCGGGCCCCGGCGTACCGGTCCCAGTTCCGTACGACGACGACGGTCTCCTCGGCGACGGCGTCCTCGGAGCCGTCCTCGGACCACAGGCCCGGGTCGGAGAGGACGTCGGCCAGCGCGTCCCAGTTGCGGCCGAACCAGTCCGGCAGCCGCAGGTCCCGGACGCAGCGGTCCATCAGGCCCGTCTTGTCCGCGACCCCGTCGAGGTCCAGCGTGACCACGCGTGCCGTCATCTCAGTACCGCCCTGAACGAGTCGTAGTGATCATCGGTGTAGTAGATCTCCCCGCCCTGCCCGGTGACGATGCGTCGGGCCCCGCGATCGCGCGAGCCCGGGGTGGGGACGGTGTATTCGTGGTAGTAGCCGCGCTGGTGGACGGGCAGCAGCCGCTCGAAGTTCCCGAAGACGGAGCCGTCCTTGGCGTACGGGAACGGCCCGCCCCTGTCGATGAGTTCGAGGGTCTGCCGGGCCTCGGCCGGGAGCCTCGACGCCTGGACGGTGGCCAGGCCGCCGCCGAGCGAGGGATCGTGGCCGGTGGCCGAACACCCGGTCAGGGCCAGTACGCACAGAAGCATTCGGGAGACGAACCGCAGCAGCATGCGCTCGATGCTGCCACGGCCGTCCCCTCATGACCTTCCGTCAGGGCCCGTCGGGGTCCGCCCTGTTGAGCGCCGGCTTCGGCGGGGTACCCGCCGTCATCAGGTAGTCCGCGGCCGAGGTGTCCGTCACCAGGCTGGTGACGAGTCCGGACCGCAGCACGGCGTCGATCGCGGCCCCCTTCCGCTGGCCGCCCGCGATCGCGACGACCTCGGGGATACGGCGGAGCTGCTCGGTCTTGACGGTGATGCACCGCTCCCCCAGGTCCCGTCCGACTCGGCGGCCCTCGGCATCGAAGAGGTGCGCGGACATCTCGGCGGCGACACCGAGGGAGGCGTAGTGCGCCCGCTCCTCGTCGCTGAGCATGTCGTGCACCGTCGAGATGCCCGGCTCCCAGGAGCCGATGGAGACACAGGCGACCGTGACCTTGTCGAAGTACTCGAAGGCCCGCGCGATCCCGGTCTGGTTGCGCAACGCGGCCGCGGTGGCCGCGTCCGGCAGCAGCATCGGCGCGTAGATGGGGTGGGCGTCCCCGCCGGACACCTGGGCGGCCCGCCGCACCGCCTCCACCGAACCGCGCTCGGCGGTCCCGGCGTCGTACACCCCCGTCAGCTGCACCACCGTGCACGGCGGCAGCCGGTCGAGGGCGGCCGCCATGTGGATGGTGGAACGACCCCAGGCCAGGCCCAGGATGGCTCCTTCGTCGACCAGCTCACCGAGCAGGTCGGCGGCCACTTCTCCCAGGTTCTCGGGGTCCGGCGAGTCCTGGGCCTCGGCCGGGGACTCGACCACGACGGCGTGCCTGAGGCCGTAGCGGGCGCGGAGCGCGTCGGAGCGCTCGGCGTCCAGCTCGGCCGGCACGCGGATCTCGATGCGTACGAGATCCCGTTCGAGAGCGGTCTCCAGGACCCGGGCCACCTTGAAGCGGCTGACGCCGAACTCCTCCGCGATCTGGATCTTGGACTTGCCCTCGAGGTAGAAGCGGCGGGCCATGGCCGCCGCCTGCACCAGCTCAGCGGGTCCCATCCGCATGGCTGACCGGCCAGCCGACATACCCGACACGGCGATCTCCTCACTGCTGTTCACACTCTGGATTCGCCGTTCATCCTTGCAGATCCGGCGCGCTTGATCAGCCCTGATGGGAGCCGTTCACATTCCTGACGCTCAGTGGTCGCACGCCCACGAAGCCTTCGCGGTCGCCCCCTCCGCCTGGTTGCGCAATACACGTACCGCCTCGGCCGGGTCGGACGCCCCGTACACCGCGGACCCGGCGACGAAGACATCGGCGCCCGCGTCCGCGCAGCGCTCGATCGTGGAGGCCGAGACGCCACCGTCCACCTGAAGCCACAGCTCAAGCCCGTGCTTGCTGATCAACTCGCGGGTCCGGCGAATCTTCGGGAGCATGATGTCGAGGAAGGCCTGTCCCCCGAAACCGGGCTCGACCGTCATGATCAGCAGCATGTCGAGCTCGGGGAGCAGGTCCTCGTACGGCTCGATGGGCGTCGCGGGCTTCAGCGCCATGGCGGCGCGGGCGCCCTTGGCCCGGATCTCCCGGGCGAGCCGGACCGGAGCGGCGGCAGCCTCCACATGGAAGGTGACGGAGGAGGCCCCCGCCTCTACGTACTGGGGCGCCCAGCGATCGGGGGCCTCGATCATCAGATGGCAGTCCAGCGGGGTGTCCGTCGCACGGGCCAGAGACTCTACGACCGGCACACCGAGCGTGAGGTTCGGGACGAAATGGTTGTCCATGACGTCTACGTGGAGCCAGTCGGCTCCCTCGACCGCCGTCGCCTCGTCCGCGAGGCGGGCGAAGTCGGCGGACAGGATGCTGGGATTGATCTGCGCGGCCATGCCCCAAGCCTCCCATGCCGGGGCGCGAAGGGGAGCGCCGGTCCGGACCTAAGCCGTTCATCGGATGTTGTGGACGACCTGTGCGTGCCATGCTGGGCGGCTGATCGGCTCGACTGGTGGCGCCGGGGGTGGCCATGACCGGGAATCGGGGCATCGCGCACTTCGTCTGCGGACGGCGTGCCAAGTGGGTAGTGCTGGCGCTATGGCTGGTGGTGCTGTTCCTGACGGCACCCCTGGCCTCCAAGCTCACCGACGCCCAGGACAACGACGCGGCCTCCTGGCTGCCCGGCTCCGCGGAGTCGACCCAGGTCCTGCAGCTCTCCGAGGACTTCAGGCCGGAACAGATCCCCGCGGTCGTCGTCTACGCGCGCGAGAGCGGCCTCACGCCGCAGGAGCGGGCCGCGATCGCCAAGGACACGGCCGAGATCAAACAGCTCACCGCACACGGCATCCGCGGCTCGGAGACCCGGGGCCCGATCTACGACCGGCAGAGCGACCCGCGCGCGGCCCAGGTCCTCGTCCCGATCACCATGGACGAGAAGGGCTGGGAGGAGATCTCGCCCGCCGTCGACTCCGTCCGTGACGTCGTGGGCAAGGGCGGCGACGGCCTCGCCGTGCACATCACCGGCCCTGGCGGCACGTCCGCGGACTTCTCCGAGGCCTTCGAGGGCATCGACTCGACTCTGCTGCTGTCGGCGATGGCCGTCGTCATCGTCATGCTGCTCATCACCTTCCGCAGCCCCACCCTGCTCCTGGTCCCGCTGCTCTCCGTGGTCGCCGCGCTGTTCACCGCGCAGGCCTTCATCTACCTGCTCGCCGAGCACGCCGGACTGACCGTCAACGGCCAGAGCGCGGGCATTCTGACCGTGCTCGTCTTCGGCGCGGGGACCGACTATGCCCTGTTGCTGGTCGCCCGCTACCGGGAGGAACTGCACCACCACGAGGACCGCCACGAGGCGATGGCCCTCGCCCTGCACCGCGCGGGCCCGGCAGTGCTCGCCTCCGGCGCGACCGTCGTCCTGAGCATGCTGGTCCTGCTGACCGCCGAGATGAACTCGACCCGGGGCCTCGGTCCGGTCGCCGCGATCGGTGTCGCGGTCGCCCTGCTGGCGATGACGACCCTGTTCCCGGCCCTGTTGGTGATCTTCGGCCGCTGGATCTTCTGGCCGGCCATCCCGCGCTTCGGCGCCCCCGACCGCATCGAGACCGGCCTCTGGGCCCGCGCCGGCCGCCGTATGGCCCTCCGCCCCCGGATGGTCTGGAGTGCCACGGCAGCGGCCCTCGTCATCTGCTCGCTCGGCCTGATCCAGCTGCGCGCCGAAGGCATCAGCAACGCGGACGCGTTCACCGGGAAACCCGACTCGATCACCGGCCAGGAGGTGTCCGCGCAGTACTTCCCGGCGGGCAGCGGCGATCCTCTGGTCGTCGTCAGCAACCAGGCCCAGGCACGACAGGTCGGCGAGGCGGTCGCGGGGACCCGGGGAGTCGTGCCCACGTCCCTCGGCCTGCCACCGGGCACGAAACCGTCGCACGAGGGCAAGGTCCTCTTCGAGGCGACGATGACCGCCCCGTCCGACAGCGAGGCCGCGAAACAGACGGTGGAACGGGTCCGGGACGCCGTCCACGCGGTCCCGGACGCCGACGCCCAGGTCGGCGGCGGTACGGCCGCCCTGCTCGACATGGACAAGGCGACCACGCACGACAACATCCTGATCATCCCGCTGGTGCTGGTCGTGGTGATGCTGATCCTGTGCGGCCTGCTGCGTGCCCTGATCGCCCCGCTGCTGCTGATCGGGACGGTGATCCTGTCCTTCGCGGCGGCCCTGGGCATCAGCGCCCTGGCCTTCCGCCATGTCTTCGACTACGCGGGCGAGTCCACGGACTTCCCGCTGTTCGTCTTCGTCTTCCTGGTGGCCCTCGGCATCGACTACAACATCTTCCTGACCACCCGCATCCGCGAGGAGGCGGCCCACGGGGGCACCCGCGCGGGCGTGATCACGGGTCTGGCCGCGACCGGCGCCGTCATCACCTCCGCCGGCCTGGTCCTGGCCGGCACCTTCGCCGCTCTCGGCACCCTGCCGATGGTCGCCTTCGCGGAGATCGGCTTCACGGTGGCGCTGGGCGTCCTGCTGGACACGTTCATCGTGCGGTCGGTGCTGGTCACGTCCCTGTTCCTGGACGTGGGCGAGAAGGTGTGGTGGCCCAGCAAACTGGCCAACGGTGACCCGACCGACCCAGGGGCGCGGGGAACTGCGCGACCAGCCACGACGGCGCCGCAGACGCGCGACTAGATCACCCTGTCCTGCGGATGACCGCCAGATACATCGCATCGGTCCCGTGCACATGCGGCCACAACTGAACGTCGGGGCCCTCCCCCAGCTCTGGCACACCCGGGAACAATGGCCGCGCATCGACAAGCTCGGCGGCCGGCCACTGCTTGAGCACGTCCTCGACAACGGCCCTGGTCTCCGCGAGATGAGGCGAACAGGTCGCGTATCCGACGACTCCGCCGACCCGGACGGAGTCCAGCGCGGTGCTCAACAACCCCCGCTGCAACGGCCCGAACCCCTCCAGATCCTCGGGCCGACGCCGCCACCGGGCCTCTGGCCGACGCCGCAACGCCCCAAGTCCCGTGCACGGCACATCCATCAGCACCCGGTCGAAACTCCCCGGCTGCCACGGCGGCCGCGTCCCGTCCGCGGCGATGACCTGGTACGGCCCGGGATTCCCGGCGAGCGCCTTGGCGACGAGGCCGGCCCGGTGCGGCTGCTTCTCGGAGGCGAGCAGCACGGCCCCCCGCTCGGCGGCCAGCGCGGCGAGCAGTGCGGCCTTGCCACCCGGCCCGGCGCACCCGTCGAGCCACTTCTCGTCCCGGCCCTCGACAGGCGCGTTCGCGAGGGCCAACGCGACAAGCTGACTCCCCTCGTCCTGCACCCCGGCCCGGCCCTCCCGTACGGCGTCGACGGCACCGGGCTCACCGCCCTCGGACAGCCGTACGGCATACGGCGACCAGCGCCCCGCCACGGCGGACTCCTCGTGCAGGAGTTCCTCGGCGGTGGACCGCCCCGGCCGGGCGACGAGGGTCACCTCGGGCCGCTCGTTGTCGGCCTCCAGCAGCCGCTCGATGCCGGCCCGCCCGCCGCCGAGGGAGTCCCACAGCGCGGAGACGACCCAGCGGGGGTGCGAGTGCACGACGGCGAGATGGTCCTCGGGATCGTCGTCGTAGGGCGGAGCCACCTTCGCGACCCACCCGTCGAGGTCGTCCTGCGCGATCTTCCGCAGCACGGCGTTGACGAACTTGGCGCGTCCGTCCCCGAGCACGACCCGCGCGAGCTCGACGGAGGCGGACACGGCGGCATGGGTCGGGATGCGCGTCCCGAGCAGCTGATGCGCCCCGAGGCTCAGCACGTCGAGCACCGGCGGATCGACCTCGCGGAGCGGCCGGTCGACACACTCGGCGATGATCGCGTCGTACGTCCCCTGCCGGCGCAGCGTCCCGTACACGAGCTCGGTGGCGAGCGCCGCGTCCCGCGCCTCGAAGCCGCCCTTCTCCCGCGCCTTGCGCAACAGCGGCGGCAGGACGAGGTTGGCGTACGCGTCCCGCTCGTCCACGGCCCGCAGCGCCTCGAAGGCGAGGATGCGGACGGGGTCCTTCTGGGGCCGACGGTAGGGCTTGCCGGTCTTGTGGGGCCGACGGGGCTGGTCGCTCACGAAAAAGGTGCTCCGGGTTCAAGTTTGGTGACGCCCCAAGCGTACGTCCGCGGGAGGCGACGTCACCCTTCGAGGGCCGGGTGCTCCCGAGGCGAGGCGTCACATGCCGAAGCCGGACTCGCACCGGATCCCGCCGACCACCGTCACACGGGCGCCCGGCCCCGACACTCCGACGACCGACCGCCACCAACCGCGACTCCAGCCCCTGCCCGCACGACCTGCCACAGACGCAGGCACCCCACGCCACCCACCGGATCCACCGACCACCGCCACCCGACAGGAGCCTGGGCCCGGGCACTCCGACGACCGACGGCCGACGCCACCCGAGCCGCGGGGGAGACTTCCGGCATCCCGCCCACGCTCGCCGTCCTGAGACCCGTCGGCAGCCTGGTCCGGCGCCACCGGCCCGTGCCGGAGACCGGCGCACTGCGACTCGCCGTCGCCGTCGCCGTCGCCGTCGCCGTCGCCGACCAGGCTGACCGACCACCGTCGGCAGCCCGGCCGCGCTGTCGCGGACGCGTCACCCGCCGACGGTCTCCCCGTCCGAGATCCTGACGCCCCGCGCCCAGTCCGCGGCCTTCATCGGCTTCTTGCCCTGTGCCTGCACCCACAGCAACTCGACGCCGTACGACCCGGTCCCGATGTGGACGGTGTTCTTGCCGACGGAGAGGGCGCCGGGGGCGAGATCGGTCCGGTCGGGAACCGGCTGGACCTGGATGAGCTTGAGCCGCTCGCCGCGGAAGGTCGTCCAGGCGCCGGGCGAGGGGTGACACCCCCGCACGACCCGGTCCACCCGCACGGCGGGCGCGGCCCAGTCGACCCGCGCGTCCTCGACGGTGATCTTCGGGGCGACGGTGATGCCCTCCGACGGCTGCGGTACCGCCTTCAGCGTGCCGTCGGCGATGCCGTCCATGGTCGCGGCGAGCAGCCCGGCACCGGCGAAGGCGAGCCGGGTCAACAGGTCACCGCTGGTGTCGGTGGGCCGGATCTCCTCGGTTACGGTGCCGTAGACGGGCCCGGAGTCGAGCCCCTCCTCGATGAGGAAGGTCGAAGCGCCCGTGATCTCGTCCCCCGCCATGATGGAGTGCTGCACAGGAGCGGCCCCACGCCAGGCGGGAAGCAGCGAGAAGTGCAGGTTGACCCAGCCGTGGGCGGGGATGTCGAGGGCGACTCGGGGCAGAAGGGCGCCGTAGGCGACGACGGGGCAGCAGTCCGGGGCGATCTCACGAAGCCGCTCGAGGAACTCCGGATCCCGCGGCTTGACGGGCTTCAGCACCTCGATCCCCGCCTCCTCGGCCCGCTCCGCGACCGGGCTCGCGACCAGCCTGCGCCCCCGCCCGGCCGGCGCGTCCGGCCGGGTGACGACGGCGGCGACCTCATGCCGCCCGGAGGCGATGAGAGCGTCCAGAGCGGGAACGGCGACCTCGGGGGTACCGGCGAAGACGAGCTTCATGGGTGGACAGGGCCTCTCGGACGGGGGACTCGGACGGGTGACGACGGGCAACGCACAAGTCTATGGCGAGGCGTGACCGCCGCACGGCCGGAGAGGGATCCCACGGGCGAGACCCGTGTTCCCGATCAGGGCGCGAACCCCCACCCCCGGCGCACGCATATGCCGGTACGCCCCCAATGCGTGACCAGCGGAGCGTAAACGCGTTGGTCAAGAAAGAGTTGACCACAACGGGCCGCGATCGCGGCCCCATCCTTTTCAACGCCGGTTCGAGAGGCTTGTTCATGGCCGACCACGCAACCCACGACGCCCAGGCTCGGGCCAGCCTGCACTTGCTGGTGCGGGACATCGAGCGGGTCCGCCGGCAGGTGGACGCACTGCGCACCCTGACCGCCCAGTTGGGCAACGTCTACCGCCCGCGCCGCTCCGGCCCCTCCACGGGCTTCGTCGTCTACGGACGCGCCCCCGCCCCCACGGTCCGTCTCGCGCAGGAGCTGCGGGACAGCGTCGAGACCCTGGTGACGGCCGCGGTCGACTTCGACCGCTCGCTCGGCTTCTCGTGGGACGCGGTGGGCTCCGCCCTCGGCGTCACCAAGCAGGCGGTCCACCGTCGTTACGGCGCCCGCCGCGCCGCGGCCCAGGCGACGGCCGACGCCGAGCGGGCCACAGAGACGGCGGGGACCCGCACGGTCAGTGTCAACACCGGCATCCCCACGGTGCCCGCGGTTCCGACCGTTCCCGCGGCCCGCTCCATGCCGACCCAGCCCACCGCGGGCAGCCCCACCCTCCGCGACGAGGCAAGGCCCACCGCCTTCCCCGGCCCGCGCAACGGCTGACCCACTTCCCCCCTCTCTGCCCTCCCACCCCACGACCGGGAGGGCAGACGCATGTCCTCACCCACCCCGCCCCGGGCGGTTCCCGTGGCCCCCACAGATCGCGTCGGCCTTATGCCTGCGACCACGCGATCGCGTGGCCCCGCTGTCCTGCGCACAGGTCGCCCGGCCCGCGGCCTTGCGGCTGCGGCCACGGCCGCCACGATCACGTAGGCCCCATGTCCCCGCATCCAGATCGCCCGAGCCGCCTCGCCCCGCCCGCGACCCACGCGCACACCCCGGCCACCCCCAGATCACCGCGGCCACGCGGCTGCGGCCACGACCACCACGAGCGCATGGGCCCCATGTCCTCGCAGCCAGATCGCCCGAGCCGCCTCACCCCGCCCGCGACCCACCCGAACACCCCGGCCACCCCCAGATCACCGCGGCCTCACCGCCACCACGAGAGCGCGGGCCCCCTGTCCCCACGCCCAGATCGCCCGACCCGCCCCTCGCACTCGCACGCGCACCCGACCGTCATCCAATGTCGGGCGGGTCAATCCGCACCCACACCGCCGCCTCACCTCCGCCCCCGGACCCGCCCCCGCCCCCGCCCCGAGCCATCCGCGTAGCCTGCGCCGACTTGAGGGAAGACGCCAACGCCGCTCCCCTTCCCGGCGGCACCCGCACAAGCACCCGCTCCCACCGCTCCCCGACCGGTGGCGCCCCCACCCTTCGAGGCCCCCCGGCCACCGTCACCGGCAACGGCACAGGCCCCAACACCTCGGCCTCAGCAGGCAGTTCCACGGCCGCCAGAAACTCGGCGAGCGCCTCCCCCGTCCCCGACACCGCGGCCATCCGCGACACCGGCGGAAACCCCAACTCGGCCCGCTCCCCCAACTCCCGGACCGCATGCCCCACTGGGTCCCACCGCACCAACGCCTGCACAGGCCGTAGCGTGGGCTCGGCAACTACCACCACCGTGCCCCCGGCATCCTGCGCCCGCACCAGCGCCGACGCCCCGATCCACCGCCGTAGCGCGTCCTCCCCGGCCCGCAGATCCGGCCGCCCGAGCATCGCCCACCCGTCCAGCAACAACGCCGCCGCATACCCGCCCTCGGCGACGGGCTCCGCCCCCGGCGTACTCACCACGAGCGCCGGCGCCCCCGGCACGGTGTCCAGCACATGTTCACGACCGGACGTCCGCACCGGAACAGCCGGAAACGCCCGCCCCAACTCCTCCGCGGTACGCCGTGCCCCCACCACCTGCGCCCGCAACCGGAAGCCCCCGCACTCCGGACAGTGCCAGGCCGCCTCCTCGCGCCCACACCACCCGCACCGCAGCGCCGCCCCGGACTCCTGCCCCTCCAACGGCCCGGCACAGTGCCGACACCGCGCCGGCTCCCGGCAGTTGGCGCACGCCATCCGCGGCACATACCCCCGCCGCGGCACCTGCACGAGCACCGGTCCGTGCCGCAAGCCCTCCCTGACGGCCTGCCAGGCGAGCGTGGGCAACCGGGCCGCCCGAGCCGCCTCGTCCCGGGCGAGATCCTGGTCCCCCACGGTCCGCACCAGCGGAGCGACGGCCCGCACCTGCTCCCGCGAGGCGACGAGCGGCCGCGCCCACCCGCTCTCCACGAGCTGCGCGGCCTCCACCGTGCAACTCCAACTCCCCACCAGAAAGCCGCACTTGTCCAGCGCGGCCCGCAGCAGCAACACCTCACGCGCATGCGGCTGCGGAGCATGCGGCTCACTGTGACTGTCGTCGCCGTCGTCCCAGAGAGCGACGAGCCCCAGGTCCCGCACCGGGGCGAACATGGCGGCTCGGGTTCCGACCACCGCCCGCACGGCCCCGCGCCGCACGGCCAGCCACTCCCGATACCGCTTCTCGGGCCCGGCGTCGGCGGTCAGGACCGCATGCCGCCCCTCCCCCAGCACCGAGGTCAGCGCGGCGTCGACCCGCGCGACGGCCCGCCCGTCCGGCACGACGACCAGCGCCCCCCGCCCCGAGGCCAGGGTCGCGGCAACGGCCCGCGCCAGCTCCTCACTCCACTCCGGCCCGGGCAGGGCGTTCCACACCGCGCGCGGTGCGCCCCCCGAGGCCAGCGACTCCAGAAACGCGTCCCCCCGCTCGTACCGCCCCCAGGACCCGACCTCGGGGGTCGCGGGCGGCGGCAACGGCTCGGGCGAAGGCCGCTGCTCGGCCCGAGCGCTACGCGGCGGGACGGCAAGCTGCAACACATCCGCCAGACTCCCCGCATACCGGTCGGCGACGGCCCGAGCGAGCCCCAGAAGCTCCTCACTGAGCACCGGCTCCGGCGAGACGACCTGAGCAAGCGCCGCCAGCGGCCCGGAATAGTCCGACTCGGCAAGCCGCTCGATCAGAAACCCGTCGATCAGCCCCCCGCCCTCACGCCGCCCTTCCCGCACCCGCCCGCGCCCAGCCCCGAACCGCACACGCACCCGCACCCCCGGCTGCGCATCCGCATCGAGCTCCTCGGGCACGGCGTAGTCGAAGTACCGGTCAAGATGCAGTACGCCCTTGTCCACCAGCACCCGCGCGACCGGCAGCTCCTTGGCCAGGGCGGCACCCCGCCACGTCCGCGGCTTGGCCCGCGGCACCTTGGCCTTGCGCACGCTCTCCCGAATCAAGGCAAGCTGCTCGGGCTGCGCTCCTTCGGCGCCACCGTCCACGGACCCGTTCTCGCTGCTCACGCTTGCATTCTTACCAAACCCCACTGACAACTGACGCCGCCCGGACCCGAAGGGGCCCTTTCCCGCGGGCGCGCACGTCCGGCCGGTGACGCGCCGAGGCCCGGCGCCCCCAAGGGGACACCGGGCCTCGCGGCAACCCGCAGGGGCTTGCTTGCGGACTTACAGGCCCGCGGCCTTCTTCAGTGCCTCCACGCGGTCCGTCTTCTCCCACGTGAACTCGGGCAGCTCGCGGCCGAAGTGGCCGTACGCCGCCGT
>NZ_JBITGI010000027.1:0-104027 GCF_044456945.1 Streptomyces sp. NPDC050759
ACGCCCGGTTACATTCCGAACCCGGAAGCTAAGCCTTACAGCGCCGATGGTACTGCAGGGGGGACCCTGTGGGAGAGTAGGACACCGCCGAACAATTTTTAGACGGAAAGGCCCACGCCATATGGTGTGGGCCTTTCTGCATTTCATGCTCGGTTTCCTCAAGGGGGGCGCTTCGCGCCCCCCTTTTTTTCGTTTACAGGCGGCCTGCCGCCTTCAATGCGAGATAGGCATCGGCCAGCGCCGGCGCCAGATCGTCCGGTGTCGCGTCGACGACAGTCACCCCATGGCGGCGGAGTTGTTCCGCGGTGCGATGGCGCTCCGTCTGCGCCTGGGCGGCTGCTGCGGCCTCGTAGACCGCATCTGTGCTTCCCCGGGCCGTGGCCATGCGGGCGATATGGGGATCCGCCACTGAGGCCAGAAGGACCGTGTGACGTTGGGTGAGCTGAGGAAGGACGGGCAGCAGGCCCTCCTCGATAGGTGCGGCGTCGAGGCTGGTGAGCAGCACGATCAGGGAGCGGCGAGGAGCCGTACGCAGGGCTGTGGCTGTGAGGCCCCGAGCGTTCGTCTCGACAAGTTCGGGTTCTAGGGGGGCCATCGCGTCGACCAGGGAGGGAAGGAGGTCCTTGGCCGTTCGGCCTTGGACCAGGGCGCGTACTCGGCGGTCGTATGCGAGGAGGTCCACGCGATCTCCGGCGCGGGAGGCGAGGGCGGCCAGGAGCAGTGCCGCGTCCATGGAGGCGTCAAGGCGGGGTGCGTCACCCACGCGGCCTGCCGATGTGCGGCCGGTGTCGAGGACCACGAGAATGTGGCGGTCACGTTCGGGGCGCCAGGTGCGTACGGCGACGGACGTCTGACGGGCGGTGGCTCGCCAGTCGATGGAACGGGTGTCGTCGCCGGGGACGTACTCGCGCAGGCTGTCGAATTCCGTGCCTTCGCCGCGGGTGAGGACGCTGGTGCGGCCGTCGAGTTCGCGCAGGCGGGCGAGCTTCGAGGGGAGGTGCTTGCGGCTGGTGAACGGGGGCAGCACGCGGACCGTCCAGGGGGCCTTGTGGGTGCCCTGGCGGGAGAAGAGCCGGAGGGGTCCGTAGGAGCGGATCGTCACTCGGTCTGCCTGGCGATCGCCGCGACGGGTGGGGCGTAGGCGAGTGGTGAGGCGTCGGCGTTCGCCGGGGGGGACGGTCAGCTGGTGGCGGGAGGCTGCCACCTCCGTGCCGGGCTGCCAGCTGCTGGGGGGCCAGGCGTCGCGCACGTGGGCACGGAGGGGGCGGCCGGACGGGTTGGTGACGGTGAGGGTGACGTCGGCGGCCTCACCCAGGCGGGCGGAAGTATCACCGGAGCGGGCCAGGCCGAGTCGTCGTACGGGTGCCGCCAAGGCGAAGTCGCAGGCGCAGGCCACTGCCAGGGGGGCGTTGACGGCGAGGATGCCCGTCCAACTGGGTTCCCAGATGCCGACCGGGAGAGAACCCAGGGCTGCCAGGAGTGCGGCGCGTCCGGTGAGGGCCATCAGCGGGGGACCGGGACGTGGGCGAGGATCGCGTTGATGACGGAGTCGGCCGTCACGCCCTCCATCTCGGCCTCCGGGCGCAGTTGTACGCGGTGGCGGAGGGTGGGGAGGGCCAGGGCCTTCACGTCGTCGGGGATCACGTAGTCGCGGCCGGTCAGCCACGCCCATGCGCGCGATGTGGCCAGAAGGGCCGTGGCGCCGCGCGGGGACACGCCCAGGGTGAGGGAAGGGGACTCGCGTGTGGCGCGGCAGATGTCGACGACGTAGGCGGTGATCTCGGGGGAGATCGTGGTCTTGGCGACCGCGGCGCGTGCGGCTTCGAGGTCGGCGGGACCTGCGACGGGGCGTACGCCGGCGGCGTGCAGGTCGCGGGGGTTGAAGCCCTCGGCGTGGCGGGTGAGGACGTCGATCTCCTCCTGGCGGGAGGGGAGCGGGATCGTCAGTTTCAGGAGGAAACGGTCCAGCTGGGCTTCGGGGAGGGGGTAGGTGCCCTCGTATTCGACCGGGTTCTGCGTCGCGGCGACCAGGAACGGGTCGGGGAGGAGGCGCGGGGTGCCGTCGACGGTCACCTGGCGTTCCTCCATGGCCTCCAGGAGGGACGACTGGGTCTTGGGCGGGGTGCGGTTGATCTCGTCCGCGAGGAGCAGGTTGGTGAAGACCGGGCCGGGCTGGAAGGAGAACTCGGCGGAGCGGGTGTCGTAGACCAGGGAGCCCGTCACATCGCTCGGCATGAGGTCGGGCGTGAACTGGACGCGCTTGGTGTCGAGTTCGAGTGCGGAAGCGAGGGCGCGGACGAGCAACGTTTTGGCGACCCCAGGGACTCCTTCTAGTAGTACATGTCCGCGGCAGAGGAGGGCGACGACGAGACCGGTCACGGCGGGGTCCTGGCCGACCACGGCTTTGGCGATCTCGGCGCGTAGGGCTTCCAGGGAGGCCCTGGCGGGGCCCGAGTCCCCGGTGGTCCCGGCGTTGTCAGTGGTCGGGTCCATCATGAACGGCGTACCTCTCTTTCGAGGGCGTCGAGTTGGTCGGCTACGGAGATGAGGGCTGCGTCGTCGCCGGGCGGCGGGCCGAAGAGGAGGGAATGCAGGGACTGTCCGTCTCCGTCTCTGTGGAGATGGGCGGACAGGGCGGGAAGCAGCGCTTCGGGCGCGTGCGCCTGGGTGACGGGGACGCCTACGAGGGGGGCGAGACGGGTGCGGGTGGTGGAGCGAAGAGCGGTGGCCGCGCTGTCGCGGGCGTTGGCTTTGCGGTAGAGGCGGGCGCGGCCTTCGACGGTTTCGGAGGCGCGGATCGCCACGGGGAGTTTCTCGGGCACGAGCGGGCCCAGCCGGCGTGCCCTCCACAGGGCGGCGAGTGCCGCCGCGAAGAAGAGTTGCAGTGTGCCCCACAGCCAGCCCGAGGGGAGCAGGTCGAGGAAGCCCTTCTCCTCGTCCGGGTCGGTGGCGGAGGGGTCGGAGAGCGAGGGGAGGTACCAGACCAGATGGGGGCGGGAGCCGAGGAGTTGGAGGGCGAGCGAGGCGTTGCCCTGCTCGTCGAGGGTGTCGTTGTAGAGGATGTCGGGGGCGCCGAGCACGACGGTGTCGCCGTCCCCGGAGGCCGCCGGGACGCGCACCAGGGTGGGCAGCCGGTCGCTGGGGTAGCACTCGTCGTAGCCGGGCTGTGTGACGGTGTAGCGGATGCCGCCGGTGTCGGCGGAGCCCGCGCGCCGGGCCGCCGGCAGGGCGCAGTCGGGGGAGAGCGTCGAGTCGAGGCTGGTGGCGGGGTCCGCGACGATGCCGGGGGCCAGCCGTTCCACGGACCCGCTGCCTGGGGCGACGAGGAGGGTGCGGCCGTCGGAGTCGGCGGTCGCGGAGTGCAGTTGGCTCTGCTGGCGGTGCGTCAGGAGGTCGGGTACGGCGATCAGGAGCGTGGTGTCGGCACCGGCCGCGGAGCGTGCTTCGTCGAGGGTGGTGACCACTCGGGTGTCGACGCCTCGGTCGGCGAGGAGTTCGGCGACGGCGCGGCTGCCGTAGGGGTCGGCGGAGCGCGGGTCGAGGCTGCCGTGGCGTTCGGTGGAGCGGATCGCTGCGATCGCCACGGCCGCGACGAGGAGAAGCACGAGGGCGAGCACGACGCCTCGCGCGCGGGTCCACACCTGGCGGGCGGTGGGGGAGACCGAGGTGGACGGGAGCGTGGCCTCGGTGGTCATTCGGCGGCTCCCTGGCGGGCGTTGTGGGCCGCGCTGTGGCTGCTCGCGCTGGCCGCGAGCACCGGCTTGGTGCGTTCGAGGTCGCGGTCGAGTTCGGCGATGCGGTGGTACGACCGCTCGCTCGCGGCCCGGCCGCCGTACGTGACGTCGTCGAAGTCCCGGGCCGCGGAGCGCAGCCGGTCGGTGTGGGAGGGCAGGGCGCGGCCCGCTTCCGCGGCGGCCTCGTCCGCGGTGCGACCGGGGCGGATGTCGAGGAGGGTGCGTTCCTCCAGGGAGCGGACGATGGCACGCATGCGTTCCTGGACGGCTTGGTTCCAGTGGCCCTGCGCGGCGTGTGCCTCGGCGGCCGCGCGATGGTCGGCGGCGCTGCGTGGGCGGTCGTCGAACAGGGCGGCGGAGGAGGCCGGCCCGCGGCGCGGAGTGCCCAGGCGCCACCACAGCGCGCCGACGACCAGGAGGACGGCGGCGATGACGACGACGAGGCCGAGTGGTCCCCCTGGTGTCGCGGACGAGGCGGCGTTGAACAGCTTGTCGGCCCAGTCCCAGAACGCGTTGAGGGCGCGCTGGAACCAGCTGGGGTCGTTCTCGTGGTACATGCGCTTGGACAGCTCGCGGCGGGCCGCCTCTCGCGCGGGGTCGCGCGGGATTGTCAGTGGCGGTTCGTCGGCGGACCGCGCCAGTGACAGCACGGATGTGTCGCCGGCGCGCAGCATGGTGAGCACTCCCCCCGGCAGGTTCACCGCATCAGCTCCCGGATGTGGGGCCGGTGCCGTAGCCCTGGACGCCGGCTGCCCGGGCCAGTTCGAGGTCGAGGCCCTCGCGGCGGATGCGCTGGTCGATGTAGAGGAGCACGGTGACGCCCGCCGTGATCGGGAAGGTGATCATGGAGCCGATCACCGAGCCGATGCCGCTGATGATGAGGAACGTCCAGCCGAGGTCGCCGGTGCCGTTGACGAAGCCGCCGACACCCTCGCCACTGAGCGCTGCGGCGAGGAAGGTGAAGGGAATGACGATGATCGCCGCGACGATGTTCGCGATGATCCCGGCCAGCAGTTGAATGCCGAGGACCCGCCACCAGGAACCGCGGACCAGCTTCGTGGAGCGGCTCATCGACTTCACGATGCTCTGCTTCTCCAGCATCAGCGCGGGCGAGGCCAGGGAGAAGCGGATCATCAGCCACAGCGCGACGACGCCGGCGCCGAGGAGGCCCAGGATGACGAGGGCGATGCCGCCGCCGTTCGAGCCCGCGGCAGCCACGAGGATGCCGGGCAGCGCCCCGACGGCAAGCACACCGAAGGTGATGAGCAGCAGCAGGAAGATCAGGCCGAACAGCCTGGGTACCTGCGGGCGGGCGTCGCGCCAGGCCTCTCCGGTGGTGACCGGCCTGCCGAGCACGGCCCGGCTGGTGACCGTTGTCAGCAGCGCGGTCGCGGCGACCGTGCCGATCAGGGAGATCAGGAAGACGACGGTGCTGCCGAGCATGGTCTCACCCAGGGCGCGGGTCAGCTCGTCGGCGCTGGCGCTGGGGTCGTTCAGGGCCTCGGTCCCTGCGCTGTCGTTCAGGACGAAGCCCTGGAGCAGGATGACGAGGACCTCGGTCACGACCGCGACGGTCAGCGAGATGCCGAGGAC
Organism: Streptomyces sp. NPDC050759; assembly: GCF_044456945.1. Taxonomy (NCBI): domain Bacteria; kingdom Bacillati; phylum Actinomycetota; class Actinomycetes; order Kitasatosporales; family Streptomycetaceae; genus Streptomyces; species Streptomyces sp. NPDC050759. The sequence continues at coordinate 5,328 of NZ_JBITGI010000027.1, forward strand.
CGTGCGCCAGTAGGTGCGCATGGTGGAGACCGCGCCGTCGAGGATCTCGCCCACGCCGAGCGGGCGCAGGGGGATCACGCCGGGCTTGGCCGCGGGCGGGGGGCCGCCCCAGCCGCCGCCCCAGCCCGGCGGAGGGCCGTAGCCTCCGGGTGGGCCGGCGGGGGGCTGGGATCCCCAGCCCGGGCCGGGCGGCGGGGGCGGAGGTGTCTGGCCGGGAGCGGCGGGGCCTGTGGGGGCGGACCACTGACCGGGGGGCGGCTGTTCCTGGGACCACTTCGAGTCGGCGTCCTGCGGGTTGTTCTGCGGCTCTTGCGCGGGGTTCGCAGTTTCGGGCCGGTCGGCGGGCTCGGCGGGATCGGACGTGCCGGGCTTGTGCCCGTCGGGCGGGGCGGATCCGGGCGAGGCCCAGCCCGGAGTGTCGTTCATCGTCGCTCCTTCACGGTGCCCGTCCGCGGGTCGCGGCGGCAGGTTGGCAGCCATCGTGCCATGGGGTGGTCTGCGAAGGACCAGCCGCGGTATGGGCTGCACAGCTTCAATACTCCGCCGCACAAGGGGCAGACTGACGGCATGGCTGATCAGTACGCGCAATCCGGTGAGGACAGCAAGCCCACCGAGCTTCCGGCGATCCGCTGGGAGGAGCCACCCGAAGGCCCTGTCCTGGTGCTTCTCGACCAGACGAGGCTGCCGGCCGAGGAGGTCGAACTGGTCTGTACGGACGCGTCCGCTCTGGTGGAGGCGATCCGTTCGCTCGCCGTGCGCGGGGCGCCGTTGCTCGGCATCGCGGGGGCGTACGGGGTCGCGCTCGCCGCCGCGCGCGGGTTCGACGTGGACGAGGCGGCGGCCGTGTTGGCGGGCGCGCGTCCGACCGCGGTGAATCTCGCCGTCGGGGTGCGCAGAGCCGAGGCCGCCCACCGGGCCGAGCTCGCCAAGAGCGGTGACCAGGAGTTGGCGGCCGGGGCTGCGCTGGCGGCGGCGCGCAGGCTGCACCGGGAGGACGCGGCGGCCAGTGCCGCGATGGCCGAGCGTGGGCTGGCGCTGCTGGACGAACTGCTGCCGGGCGGCGGACACCGGATCCTGACGCACTGCAACACCGGTTCGCTGGTGTCGGGCGGTGAGGGGACGGCGTTCGCGGTGGCGCTCGCGGCTCACCGGGCGGGGCGGCTGCGGCGGCTGTGGGTGGACGAGACGCGTCCGCTGCTCCAGGGTGCCCGGCTGACGGCGTACGAGGCGGCGCGCAGCGGGATGGCGTACACCTTGCTGACCGACAACGCGGCGGGCTCGCTGTTCGCGGCCGGGGAGGTGGACGCGGTGCTGATCGGGGCCGACCGGATCGCGGCCGACGGGTCGGTGGCGAACAAGGTGGGGAGCTATCCGCTCGCGGTGCTCGCGCGGTACCACCATGTGCCCTTCATCGTGGTGGCGCCGGTGACCACGGTCGATCCGGACACCCCGGACGGGGCGTCGATCGAGGTGGAGCAGCGGCCCGGGCACGAGGTGACCGAGATCGCGGCGCCCCAGGTGCCGGTGGCGGGAGCCGAGGCGGGCGGTGGGATTCCGGTGGCGCCGCTGGGGACCCAGGCGTACAACCCGGCCTTCGATGTGACGCCGCCCGAGCTGGTGACGGCGATCGTCACGGAGGAGGGCGTGGTGTCGCCGGTGACGGCCGAGGCTCTTGCCGAGCTGTGTGCGAGGTCCCGGGAGGTGACGACCAGCTGATCCGGATGCGGTGGCCACGTATTCCGCCTGAATCCACGGCGGAGCTCCTCAGCGGCGGTCGAGGCAGACACTGACGGTCCAGTACGACTAAGGTCACTGGTCGGTGAGCTGTCTCACCACTGCCTTCACCACTGTTATGAGAATGGGATGATGTCTTTATGAAGGGACGAGTCCTTGTCGTCGACGACGACACCGCACTTGCCGAGATGCTGGGCATCGTGCTGCGTGGTGAAGGTTTTGAGCCGTCTTTCGTAGCCGACGGTGACAAGGCGCTGGCCGCATTCCGTGAGGCCAAGCCGGATCTGGTGCTGCTGGATCTGATGCTGCCCGGGCGGGACGGCATCGAGGTGTGCCGCCTGATCAGGGCGGAGTCCGGGGTACCGATCGTGATGCTCACGGCGAAGAGCGACACCGTCGATGTGGTCGTGGGCCTGGAGTCCGGTGCCGACGACTACATCGTGAAGCCGTTCAAGCCGAAGGAGCTTGTGGCCCGGATCCGGGCGCGGCTTCGGAGGTCGGAGGAGCCGACTCCCGAGCAGCTCGCCATCGGTGACCTGGTCATCGACGTGGCCGGGCACTCCGTGAAGCGGGACGGGCAGTCGATCGCGTTGACGCCGCTCGAGTTCGACCTGTTGGTCGCGCTCGCGCGCAAGCCGTGGCAGGTGTTCACACGTGAGGTGCTCCTCGAGCAGGTATGGGGCTACCGGCACGCCGCCGACACCCGGCTCGTCAATGTGCATGTGCAGCGGCTGCGCTCCAAGGTCGAGAAGGACCCGGAGCGGCCGGAGATCGTGGTGACCGTCCGTGGTGTGGGTTACAAGGCAGGGCCCAGCTGACATGTCCGGAGACAGTGCTGCTTCGTCGCCCGGACGGACCGGGGCGGCTGCGGGGCGGCCTGTCGGGCGGAAGTCGGCGGGTTCCCGCTGGGGACGTTTCGTCGAGATCGGGTTGCTTCAGGGTGGAGTCCAGGGCAGTCCGGTCCTCAGGCTCTTCATGCGCTGGGTGCGCCGGCCGCTGCTGCCCGTCATGCGGCTGTGGCGGCGCAACATCCAGCTCAAGGTCGTCGCCACGACCCTGCTGATGTCGCTCGGTGTGGTGCTGCTGCTGGGTTTCGTCGTCATCGGGCAGGTGCGCAACGGGCTCCTGGACGCCAAGGTCAAGGCGTCGCAGAGCCAGGCCACCGGTGGGTTCGCGGTGGCCAAACAGAAGGCGGACGAGGCCGGTGCCGGTACCGACGAGGCGGCCCCGGCGGATGGTCAGTCCGACCAGTTCGTCATCGAGTGGATGAGCAACCTCGTCTACTCGCTCTCCAGTGGCGGTCAGGGCGCCTTCGACGTCGTGACCCTGCCTGTGGGCGGCGACAGCGGGAGCGGGCGGGGGCCGCGTGCCTCGGGCGACGTCGACCCGACGGCCAGCGTCCCTGAGGCTCTGCGCGAGAAGATCGACGAGAGCACGACGGCCGCCCAGAGCTACACCCGCATCGTCTATGACCCCTACCAGGACCCCCAGCCGGCCCTGGTCATCGGCAAGCAGGTCAACGACCCCAACGGCGACCCGTACCAGCTGTACTACCTCTTTCCGCTCACTCAGGAGGAGAAGTCGCTCAGCCTGGTCAAGGGCACCCTGGCGACCGCCGGGCTCTTCGTCGTCGTACTCCTCGGCGCGATCGCCTGGCTGGTGGTGCGGCAGGTCGTCACGCCGGTGCGGATGGCTGCCGGGATCGCGGAGCGGCTGTCCGCCGGGCGGCTCCAGGAGCGGATGAAGGTCACCGGTGAGGACGACATCGCGCGGCTCGGTGAGGCCTTCAACAAGATGGCGCAGAACCTTCAGCTGAAGATCCAGCAGCTGGAGGACCTGTCGCGGATGCAGCGGCGGTTCGTGTCGGACGTGTCGCACGAGCTGCGGACGCCGCTGACGACCGTGCGGATGGCCGCTGACGTCATCCATGACGCTCGCGAGGACTTCGATCCGATGACCGCGCGGTCGGCCGAGTTGCTCGCCGACCAGCTGGACCGGTTCGAGACGCTGCTCGCGGACCTGCTGGAGATCAGCCGCTTCGATGCGGGCGCGGCGGCGCTGGAGGCGGAGCCGATAGACCTCAGGGAGGTCGTGAGGCGAGTGGTCGGCGGGGCCGCGCCGCTCGCCGAGCGCAAGGGCACCACCGTCCGCGTCGTGGGCGACCAGCAGCCCGTCGTCGCCGAGGCCGACGCCCGGCGCGTGGAGCGGGTGCTGCGCAATCTCGTCGTCAACGCCGTCGAGCACGGTGAGGGCAAGGACGTCGTCGTCAAGCTGGCTTCGGCGGGCGGCGCGGTCGCGATCGCGGTGCGTGACTACGGCGTCGGGCTCAAGCCCGGCGAGGCCACGCGCGTGTTCAGCCGTTTCTGGCGGGCCGACCCGGCACGCGCGCGTACCACCGGCGGGACGGGACTGGGGCTGTCCATCGCCCTGGAGGACGCGCGGCTGCACGGCGGCTGGCTGCAGGCGTGGGGCGAGCCGGGCGGCGGTTCACAGTTCCGGCTGACGTTGCCGAGGACGGCCGACGAGCCGCTGCGGGGCTCGCCGATACCGCTGGAGCCCAAGGACTCGCGTCGCAACCGTGGACTCAATGACGCCGGTCTGCCGCGTGGGGGCGGCGACAAGACGGCCACCGTGCCGGTTCAGCCGACGGGTGACCAGGTGACCTCGCGGGATCCGATAGCGCCCAGGTCGGCCTCTGTGACACCCACGGCCGACCCGACGGCGCTCCCCGGCAACGGCGCGCGCGTGGTGCCCCGGCCGACGTCCGGTGCGGCACGACCGGACAGCACTTCCGCCGGGGACAGACCCGGCGGTGAGACCGTGAGCCGCCGGGACGTCGCGGGGCCGCAGGAGTCGTACGAACAGCAGGGAGAGGCATTCCGTGGACGCTGACCGCGAGGGGGGCGGCCGGCGCACGCCGGGGCGGGCCATGGCGTACGCCGCCTGTGGCGTCGTACTGCTGGCGGGATGTGCCTCCATGCCGGACAGCGGGGATCTGCGCGGGGTCGACGCCACCCCGCAGAAGGACACCCAGGTGCGGGTCTACGCGATGCCGCCCCAGGAGGACGCCGAGCCCCTGGACATCGTGCAGGGCTTTCTGGAGGCGCTGACCAGCGACGATCCGGACTACGAGACCGCCCGCAAGTACCTGACCCGGAGTGCCGCGAAGCAGTGGCAGCCGGGGCTGTCCACCACGGTGCTCGACGACGGGCCCGGAGCCGACGTCGTGCCTCCCGTGGGCCGGGAGCAGGGCGACGACACGGCGTTCACCCTGACCGGCACCAAGGTGGCCGTGGTGGACGCGCAGCAGTCGTACGCGCCCGCCTCCGGCGAGTACCGGGAGACCGTGCACCTCGTGCACGACAAGAAGAGCAAGCAGTGGCGGATCGACAGCCCTCCGCCGGGTGTCGTCATGGGGAAGTCGGACTTCCAGCGCAACTACGTGTCCGTCAACAAGTACTACTTCGCCTCGAACACGAGGGCGGCGACGGCTCCGCAGACCGTGGCGGTCGCCGATCCCGTGTATGTGCGCGAACGCGTGGACCCCATGACGCAGTTGGTGCGATCCCTGCTCAGCGGGCCGACGAGCTGGCTCGACCCCGTCGTCAGGACGCGCTTTCCGACCGGTGCCGCGCTGAAGGACGGTGCCTCCTCGCTGGCTCCGGACGACCAGAACACATTGACGGTGCCGCTCAATGACAAGGCCAGGCACGTCGGTCTGGACCAGTGCGAAGCGATGGGGACCCAGCTGCTGTTCACCCTGCAGAACCTCAGCCCCGCCGTGGACGATGTCGAACTGCAGGCGGACGGCAAGCAGTTGTGTTCCGTGAAGGAGAACGCGGCCAACGGCGCCGCCACGCGCGGTTCGGTCGAGGATCCCGCGTTCCTTTACTTCGTGGACGGCCGGCACCGGCTGGTACGGGTTTCGGCCGAAGCGGATGCCGGCGGTACGAAGGCCGAGCCGGTACCGGTGCCCGGAGCGCTGGGCGACGGGGACAAGGACCTGCGGTCGGTGGCCGTCTCGCGTGACGAGCACACGGCAGCCGGTGTCGGTATCGACGGCAAGGCGCTGTACGTGGGGTCGCTGGTGTCGGGCGGGTCACTCGGGGAGCCGGTGGTGGTCAGCAACGGCAAGACGGCCGGGGACCGGCTGACTACGCCGAGTTGGGACACCGAGGGCGATCTGTGGGTGGCCGACCAGAACCCCGCTGATCCGCGGCTGCTGCTGTTCAAGGAGGGCGCGGGCAAGCCGCTGGAGGTGGCGACTCCCGGGCTGGACGGGCGTATCAAGGACCTTCGAGTGGCCGCCGACGGGGTGCGGATCGCCCTCGTCGTGGAGAAGGGCGGCAAGCAGTCCCTGTTCGTCGGGCGGATCGAGCGGGAGGGCAGGACCGGGGATCCGCAGAGCGTGTCGGTGCGGGAACTGCGCTCCACGACGCCTGATCTGGAGGAGGTCACGACCATGTCCTGGGCCGGCGACAGCAGGCTCGTGGTGGTCGGACGTGAGCAGGGTGGTGTGCAGCAGACGCGGTACGTCCAGGTCGACGGCTCCACTCCGGAGGGGCCGCCGCCGGCCGCGCTCACGGGGGTGAAGGAGATCGCCGCGTCCGAGGACGACGAGATGCCGTTGGTGGCCTACTCGGAGGACGGGATCGTACGGCTGCCTGCGGGGGCGCAGTGGCAGAAGGTGGACGCGGACGGGACGGCGCCGGTCTATCCGGGGTGAGGTGACGGGACCGCGCTGTCGGGAGCGGCCGCTTTTGCCGGGGTGAGGCCCTGGTGGAGGTGGCCGCTTTTGTTTTGGGGCGGGTGGGGATTCGCGGCTGATCGGTCGAACTGGATTCGCTGGGGGGAACGGGCCGGATTCGTGCACGGATTCGTTGTACGGGGAACTGATTCGCGGGCTGTGTTCGGCCGACCGACTGGCTGTAACGGAGGCCGGAGATTTTGGTGGGAACTGTTGTTCGTGTCGAGGGCGGCTTTTTCCGCGGGGAGTTATCCACAGGGGTGGCCGGTCGGCTTCGGCGTTGGCACAGTGGTGGGCATGCGGGGGTGGTGGCGGGACCTGACCGAACTGGTGCTGCCGGCCGAGTGCGGGGGCTGTGGGCGGCCTCGCACGGTGCTCTGTCCGGAGTGCCGTGCCGCCCTGGACGGGGCCGTACCGAGCCGGGTGCGGCCGATGCCGGAGCCGCCCGGACTGCCGGTCGTGCACGCGGCGGCTCGGTATGCGGATTCGGTTCGGGCGGTGTTGCTGGCCCACAAGGAGCGGGGGGCGCTGGGCCTCGTTGGGCCGCTCGGTACGGCTCTGGCGGGGGCGGTGTGGGCGGCGGTGCGAGAGGTGGGTGAGCCGGGCGGTGAGGGGTCCGCGTCGGGGCGGTCTCGCGGATCCTGCGGGGGGAGCCATGGGGCTTTGGTCGGGCCCGGTCGAGAGGTGGGGAGTGCGTCTTTCGGTCGGGTGACGGTGGGCTTTGACGGGGGCAGGGGTGGCGCTGCGGGTGCGTCCGTGGCTCGAGCCGACGGGTGCGGTGGCCTGCGGGTGGGGGTGGGGGCGGGTGTCGGGGGCCGGTGGTGGTGGGAGGGCCCCGGTGTGCCGGTGCTGCTCGTTCCCGTGCCGTCCGCGCGGCGGGCGGTTCGGGCCAGGGGGCATGATCCGGCGCGGCGGATCGCGCTCGCGGCGGCGGGGGAGCTGCGGCGGGCGGGGATGCCGGCGCGGGTGGTGGCCGTACTGCGGCAGCGGCGGCGGGTGGCCGACCAGTCGGGGCTCAACTCCCGGCAGCGGCTGGACAATCTCGCGGGCGCGCTGGCCGTGGTTCCCGGCGGCGGACGTCTGCTGACCGAAGGGCTGGTCGTGCTGGTCGACGACCTGATGACGACAGGCGCGTCCCTCACCGAGGCGGCGCGGGCTGTTCGGGAGGCGCGGGCTCGGGAGAACACCGGGAACCCTGGTGAACAGATGAGGGTCGGACACCGTGATCAACGGCAACAGAAGGCGGAAGGGTGCAGAGGGTGTCGGCCGCAGGAGACGGGTACACGGCAATGTCCTCGGCAGCAGGGGACAGCGGAACAGCGCGTCCAAGGGGGAACGGGCGAATGGCATGGGCAACGGCGGCAAGACGCGGGCGGGCGCCGCGGTGGACGCGTGGTGGCCGGATGCGGCGGTGAAGGGACGGACGTCGTGTACACCGCTGCAACTCGGGAAAGCATGGGGGAACGGTTGGTCACAGTGACGGAGGAGGACACGGACCGGGAGCGCTGCTCGGTGACAGCGGCGGGCGTCGGTGGCGTCCGCGACGTGATCTGCGCGGCTGTGGTCGCGGCCTCACCGGATTCCTTCGAAATAAACCGGAACTGACTGCGTAGTTGCATCGTTGCAGGTTACGAGAGGATCAATTCACCTGAACGGAGGTACGCCGCAGTAGAGGGTGACGACATCCGTCCAGGCGAGATATGTTCGGTTGTGAGAGAAAGGCGCAGGCCAAGCCTCGCAAATCCGAATGCCGTGCCCGCGGGATTTCCACCATCATGCGCGACGGTGGAATGGGGATCTTGCTCGCGGGGGAGGAGGTGGAAGTCACCGAGTCCGAGGTTCCGGAGCTCACCGGAGCCTGGTGCAAAAGGGAGACGCTCCGCATCGAGGCGGAGCGATCCGGGAACGGAGTTCTGCGTGGACATCGTCGTCAAGGGCCGCAAGACCGAGGTGCCCGAGCGGTTCCGCAAGCACGTGGCCGAGAAGCTGAAGCTGGAGAAGATCCAGAAGCTCGATGGCAAGGTGATCAGCCTCGACGTCGAGGTGTCCAAGGAGCCGAACCCCCGACAGGCCGACCGTTGTGACCGAGTGGAGATCACGCTCCGCTCCCGCGGTCCGGTGATCCGGGCGGAAGCGGCAGCCAGCGACCCGTACGCGGCACTCGACCTGGCGGCGGAGAAGCTGGACGCCCGGCTGCGCAAGGAGCACGACAAGCGCCACACACGCAGGGGCGCACGGCGACTCACGGCTGCCGAGGTCGCCGACCACGTTCCGGGCGCGGCGACGCTCAACGGCAACGGGCAGGCCGTTCACGAGGAAGAGTCGGACGGTGTGCCCACCAAGAAGATCGGCTCGCTGGAGATCAAGGGTGAAGGCCCCCTGGTGGTCCGCGAGAAGACCCACGTCGCCTCACCGATGACCCTCGACCAGGCTCTCTACGAGATGGAGCTGGTCGGGCACGACTTCTATCTGTTCGTCGACTCCGAGACCAAGGAACCGAGTGTCGTCTACCGGCGGCACGCCTACGACTACGGGGTCATCCACCTGAGCACGGACCCGATGGTCGCCCGGGCGCACTCTCCCGCGGCCGGAGACACGACGGGTGGCTGACCCTCCCGGATGACAGCTGAGCCGGTGCCCCTGGAGCGCTTGTGCGCCCCCAGGGGCACCCGCGTGCGACCCTTTCGCGTACCGCTCTGTCATCTCACTGTCGTCCGGGCATGAAATCATGGCCACACCGGCCCAACCGGTGGGTCGTTGCCTTGGGTTGGCGATGGCACAGGACAAGCCACAGCCTTCAGGGGGAGGAACGATGGCGGACAGCTTCGGACCGCTGCACGGCGAGGACGCCGGCGACGGTGTCGTCAGCACGGGCACGGACGCGGGCTCTCCACGCAAGGAGCCGATCCGGGTTCTCGTCGTGGACGACCATGCACTCTTCCGGCGCGGACTGGAGATCGTGCTCGCGGCCGAGGAGGACATCCAGGTCGTGGGGGAGGCGGGCGACGGCGCGGAGGCCGTCGACAAGGCCGCCGACCTGCTGCCGGACATCGTTCTGATGGACGTGCGGATGCCCAAGCGGGGCGGGATCGAGGCGTGCACCTCCATCAAGGAAGTGGCACCCAGCGCCAAGATCATCATGTTGACGATCAGCGACGAGGAAGCCGACCTCTACGACGCGATCAAGGCCGGCGCGACCGGCTATCTCCTCAAGGAGATCTCCACCGACGAGGTGGCGACCGCCATTCGCGCGGTGGCCGACGGACAGTCGCAGATCAGCCCTTCCATGGCGTCGAAGCTGCTCACCGAGTTCAAGTCGATGATCCAGCGGACGGACGAGCGACGCCTCGTGCCCGCCCCGCGGCTGACCGACCGTGAGCTGGAAGTCCTCAAGCTCGTTGCCACCGGGATGAACAACCGCGATATCGCGAAGGAGTTGTTCATCTCCGAGAACACCGTGAAGAACCATGTGCGCAACATCCTGGAGAAGCTGCAGCTGCACTCCAGGATGGAAGCGGTGGTCTACGCGATGCGGGAGAAGATCCTCGAGATCCGCTGATGCGGCTCCTGGTCAGCGCAGGGCCGTCGTCAGCGCTCCGGTGACCTCCTTGGCGAGGGGCTCGCGCAGGTCCGGCGCGTCCACCCGCTCGACCCGAATGTCCGTGCAGTCCACCCAGCTCGCCGCCTCGACCAGGGCCTGAGCCACGGCCGGGACCGCCTTCGGACCGTCCAGAGTGACCTGCCTGGCCACCAGCGTGCTCCCCTCCCGGGCCGGGTCCACGCGGCCCACGAGACGCCCACCGGCCAGCACTGGCATCGCGAAATAGCCGTAGACCCGCTTGGGCTTGGGGACGTAGGCCTCCAGCCGGTGGGTGAAGCCGAAGATCCGCTCAGTGCGCGCGCGTTCCCAGATCAGGGAGTCGAACGGGGACAGCAGGGTGGTGCGGTGGCGGCCGCGCGGGGGTGTCTCCAGGGCCGCGGGGTCGGCCCAGGCGGGCTTGCCCCAGCCCTCGACCGTGACCGGGACCAGGCCGGAGTCGGCGATCACCGCGTCGACCTGTTCGCCCTTGAGGCGGTGGTAGTCGGCGATGTCCGCGCGGGTGCCGACCCCCAGGGACTGGCCGGCGAGTCGGACCAGGCGGCGCAGGCACTCGGCGTCGTCCAGCTCGTCGTGGAGCAGGTCGGCGGGGACGGCGCGCTCGGCGAGGTCGTACACACGCTTCCAGCCACGGCGCTCCACGCAGACCACCTCGCCGTACATCAGGGCGCGCTCGACGGCGACCTTGGTCCCCGACCAGTCCCACCACTCGCTGGTCTTCTTCGCACCGCCCAACTCCGTGGCGGTGAGGGGGCCTTCGGTGCGGAGCTGCTTGATGACCTGGTCGTAGGTGCCGTCCGGGAGCTGGTGGTTCCAGTGCGGGCGGCTGCGGTAGGCGCGGCGGCGGAAGGCGAAGTGGGGCCATTCCTCGATGGGGAGGATGCACGCCGCGTGCGACCAGTACTCAAAAGCATGCGTGTCGGTCCAGTAGGCGCTCTCCACCTTCTTGCGGCCCACCGCACCGAGACGGGCGTACGGGATCAGCTCGTGGGAGCGGGCGAGGACCGAGATGGTGTCGAGTTGGACCGCCCCGAGGTGACGGAGGACGCCGCGGACTCCGGCCCGGCGGTCGGGGGTGCCGAGGAAGCCCTGGGCGCGCAGCACGATGCGGCGGGCCTCGTCGGCCGAGAGGTCGGTGGTGGGAGGCGGGGTCGTCATGGGTCCGAACGATAGGGCCCGGCACTGACAGTGCGAGGTGACCTGCGGATCTACTCAGAGGCGGGAAGGTACTGCGCCGTCGACGGCAGGCCCAGGTCCGAGGGCAGCAACGCGCCCACCCAGCAGTCCCGGCGTACGCCCTGGTGGACGAGCGAGGAACGCAGGACGCCCTCGATGGTGAAGCCGGCGCGCTCCGCCACCGCGCGCGAGGCGTGGTTGCCGACCTCCGCCCGCCATTCGACGCGGTCGATCGACCACTCGCCGAAGGCCCAGCGGGCGGCGGCCTCGACGGCCTCCGTGACGTAGCCGTTGCCGCGCTGTTCCTTGGTGCTCCAGTAACCGATCTCGGCCGTGCCCGCGGAGCGTTTGGTGAGGCCGAGCATGCCCACCAGCTCCTCTCCTTGGGGAAGGAAGAGGCCCCAGGTGGCCATCGTGTCGTTCGCCCAGCCCTCTGGGACCAGCTGCTCCGTGAAACCCTGGGCGTGCTCGGGCAGGTACGGCGAGGGGATCGTGGTCCAGCGCAGGATGTCGGGGTCCTGCACGGCCGCGAGGACGGTCTCGGTGTCCCGCGGGGTGGGTGTGCGCAGCAGGAGACGGGCCGTGGTCAGGATGACGGGTTCCATCAGCCGATTCTGCTCAGGTGTTCGGTGAAGACGCCACTGGTTTCGCTGTGAGTGAGCACGCGATCACAATTCGCGCAATTCGTGGGCGGGGGGCGGCACCATCGGAGTTCCCCGCCCGTTGTTCCCTTTGAAACAGATTTGAAGGAGCTGACAGTCGGCCTCCCCGGCAGGCCTCCCGACGCGGCGGGGTCCTCGCATACGATGGCCGTTGCTCAGTAAGTCAAATGGAAACCGACCGTCCCAGGCCCGACCGGCAAGGAGACCAACCCCCGTGTCCGTCCTCTCGAAGATCATGCGTGCAGGCGAAGGCAAGATCCTGCGCAAGCTGCACCGCATCGCGGACCAGGTCAACTCCATCGAAGAGGACTTCATCGACCTCTCCGACGCCGAGCTGCGGGCCCTCACCGAGGAGTACAAGCAGCGGTACGCCGACGGTGAGAGCCTGGACGACCTGCTCCCCGAGGCGTTCGCCACCGTGCGCGAGGCCGCCAAGCGCGCGCTGGGCCAGCGCCACTACGACGTGCAGATCATGGGCGGCGCCGCCCTCCACCTCGGCTATGTGGCCGAGATGAAGACCGGTGAGGGCAAGACCCTCGTCGGTACGCTGCCGGCGTATCTGAACGCGCTGTCCGGCAAGGGCGTGCACCTGATCACGGTCAACGACTATCTGGCCGAGCGCGACTCCGAGATGATGGGCCGCGTCCACAAGTTCCTCGGCCTGAGCGTCGGCTGCATCCTCGCCAACATGACGCCGGCCCAGCGCCGCGAGCAGTACGCGTGCGACATCACGTACGGCACGAACAACGAGTTCGGCTTCGACTACCTGCGCGACAACATGGCGTGGTCCCAGGACGAACTCGTCCAGCGCGGCCACAACTTCGCCATCGTCGACGAGGTCGACTCCATCCTCGTCGACGAGGCCCGTACGCCGCTGATCATCTCCGGTCCGGCCGACCAGGCCACCAAGTGGTACGGCGACTTCGCCAAGCTGGTCACCCGCCTGAAGAAGGGCGAGGCCGGAAACCCGCTCAAGGGCATCGAGGAGACCGGCGACTACGAGGTCGACGAGAAGAAGCGCACGGTCGCCATCCACGAGTCCGGTGTCAGCAAGGTCGAGGACTGGCTGGGCATCGACAACCTCTACGAGTCGGTCAACACCCCTCTGGTGGGCTACCTGAACAACGCCATCAAGGCGAAGGAGCTCTTCAAGAAGGACAAGGACTACGTCGTCATGGACGGCGAAGTCATGATCGTCGACGAGCACACCGGCCGTATCCTCGCCGGCCGCCGTTACAACGAGGGGATGCACCAGGCGATCGAGGCGAAGGAAGGGGTGGACATCAAGGACGAGAACCAGACCCTTGCCACGATCACCCTCCAGAACTTCTTCCGCCTCTACAAGCGCCACGACCACAACGGCAAGGAACAGCCGGGCCTCTGCGGCATGACCGGTACGGCGATGACCGAGGCCGCCGAGTTCCACCAGATCTACAAGCTCGGCGTCGTCCCGATCCCGACCAACCGGCCGATGGTCCGCAAGGACCAGTCGGACCTGATCTACCGCACCGAGGTCGCGAAGTTCGAGGCGGTCGTCGACGACATCGTCGAGAAGCACGAGAAGGGCCAGCCGATCCTCGTCGGTACGACGTCGGTCGAGAAGTCCGAGTACCTCTCCCAGCAGCTCAGCAAGCGCGGCGTCCAGCACGAAGTGCTGAACGCCAAGCAGCACGACCGTGAGGCGACGATCGTCGCCCAGGCCGGCCGCAAGGGCGCCGTCACCGTCGCCACCAACATGGCCGGCCGTGGTACCGACATCAAGCTCGGCGGCAACCCCGAGGACCTCGCGGAGGCGGAGCTGCGCCAGCGTGGCCTCGACCCCGAGGAGCACATCGAGGAGTGGGCCGCGGCCCTGCCCGCCGCCCTGGAGAAGGCCGAGCAGGCCGTCAAGGCGGAGTTCGAGGAGGTCAAGGAGCTCGGCGGGCTCTACGTCCTCGGTACCGAGCGGCACGAGTCGCGCCGTATCGACAACCAGTTGCGCGGTCGTTCCGGCCGACAGGGCGACCCCGGCGAGTCCCGCTTCTACCTCTCCCTGGGCGACGACCTGATGCGGCTGTTCAAGGCCCAGATGGTCGAGCGCGTGATGTCGATGGCGAACGTCCCGGACGACGTCCCGATCGAGAACAAGATGGTCACGCGCGCGATCGCGTCCGCGCAGTCGCAGGTAGAGCAGCAGAACTTCGAGACCCGTAAGAACGTCCTGAAGTACGACGAGGTCCTCAACCGCCAGCGCGAGGTCATCTACGGCGAGCGGCGCCGCGTCCTGGAGGGCGAGGACCTGCAGGAGCAGGTCGTGCACTTCATGGACGACACGATCGACGCGTACATCGCGGCGGAGACCGCCGAGGGCTTCGCGGAGGACTGGGACCTCGACCGGCTGTGGGGCGCGTTCAAGCAGCTTTACCCGGTGAAGATCACCGTCGAGGAGCTGGAGGAGGCGGCGGGCGACCGCGCGGGCCTGACCGCCGAGTACATCTCCGAGTCGATCAAGGACGACATCCACGAGCAGTACGAGGCGCGTGAGGCGCAGCTCGGCTCCGAGATCATGCGTGAGCTGGAGCGCCGGGTCGTGCTGTCGGTCCTGGACCGCAAGTGGCGCGAGCACCTCTACGAGATGGACTACCTCCAGGAGGGCATCGGCCTGCGCGCGATGGCGCAGAAGGACCCGCTGGTCGAGTACCAGCGCGAGGGCTTCGACATGTTCACCGCCATGATGGAGGGCATCAAGGAGGAGTCCGTCGGCTACCTGTTCAACCTGGAGGTCCAGGTCGAGCAGCAGGTCGAGGAGGTCCCGGTGGAGGACGAGAAGCCGTCCCTCGCCAAGCAGGACGCGGTTCCGGCGCAGGCCGGCTCGCGTCCCGAGATCCGCGCGAAGGGGCTCGACGCCCCGCAGCGCAGGGACCTGCACTTCTCCGCGCCGACCGTGGACGGCGAGGGCGGTGTCATCGAGGGCGAGTTCTCCGACGACGACGAGCCCGTGCGCTCCGAGGCGGACGGCCTCACGCGCGCGGAGCGGCGCAAGCAGTCCCGTGGTCGGGGGCGGCGCAAGAAGTAGTGGCTACGGCGCGACAGGCGCCGTAGCCGATCGATGGGACGGTGCCGGTGGCGCCGTGACGTAGGAAGGGCCGGTCACCTCGGGGTGGCCGGCCCTTCGGCGTGGGACGGGCCGGCGGACTTCTGCGGGCCTGTCAGTCGTCGTCCGGACGGGGAGCCCGGGAGCCGCCCAGTTCGACCGCCGTGCAGCGCCAGCGGAGGTCCTGGCCCTGTTCCAGGCGGAAGGCCATGGCGCGCAGCTGGTCGCCGGCACCGATCCGGGCGAAGGCCTCCACGGCGCCCGGTCGGGGGACGTAGTAGCCGATGTCCCGGACGACGGGGCGGGCGCCGCGGGTGCGCAGGGGGCCGCGTTCGGCGAGCCAGGCCAGTTCGTCGTAGGCGCGGCCCGCGGTGTGCCGGAGCATCGAGTGGACCGGGCGCTGACCGCTCAATACCGCGAGGAGGAGATCTGCGAAGAGGTCGGTGGGGCGGGGCTGGGGGACCAGCGGGCGGCGCGGGGCCTGGGACGGGACGACGGGGGCGGGACGGGTCCGGGTTCCTGTGGCGGGGCCTGCGGTGCGTCCGTCGGCGAGTGCTGCTGCGACGACGGTGGTGGGCGCGGAGCCGGCCGTAATGCTTGTGTCGGCGGTGGTTCCGGCTGTCCCGGGGCCTGACGTGGTGCTGCGACGCGGAGTTCCGGTGGTCGTGCCGTTCGGACCCGGGGTGCCGTGCGGGCGGGTGTCCGCGGGGCCCGTGCGGGCGCGCGGGCCGCTGCCGGGGGAACCCGGTGGGCGGCCGTCGCCCGGGGCGGTGCGCGGCGCGCTGCCGCCGGGAGTGCGGGGTGGCGTGCCGCTCGGGCGGCGGGAGTCGCGGCGAGCCGGCGGGCGGGTGCCGGGGTGGTGCTGAGCCCTGGTCATGACCTTGTTCATGGGATCCCCGTTCTGCGAGCCCGGGAAGTACCGGGCGGTAACTTTCGTTGGAGATCTTGTACGGGGCCGTGGACCACGGCGGCAAGGAAGCGACGGGCCGCGTCGGGTCGCCGGAATGTTCACCTATCAGGGTGGCCGGAGAGGGCGGAACCCCGTGACCCCGGGGATGGGGCGGGTGAATTCCGGGCCCGGGGTGGACGCCCGCCGAGGCGTGGGCAGGGACTCGAAAGGGGACGCCCGCACGTATCCTGAAGGCCTTCGCGGAGCCCTTCCGATCATGTTCTCCGACCACGAAAGCGGCCAGCCATGCGCGTCTACGTCCCCCTGACCCTCTCCGGTCTCGCCGAGGCGTACAAGACGGGTGAGCTGGGGGCCGGACCGCTCCTCGCCTACGCCGTCACGCCCGCCCTGCGCGAGTGGTACCTCTCCGACGACATCGAGGAGCTGGAGTACGCGGCACTGAACCGGGCCGCGCTGGCCTCGCTGCGGTTGCTCGCGGTGGACCCCGGGGCCGCGCGGCGCCGGGTCGTGGTGGCCGTCGACGTGGCCGACGGGGCAGCGGTCGCCGATCCCGACCGGGCGCTGGACCCCTCGGCGCTCGGTGAGGTGCGGGTGGCCGGGACGGTGAGGCTCGCCAAGGCGGCCGCGGTGCACGTCGACTCGGACGACGCGGAGGAGGACGTCACCGCCGCCGCCGACGCGCTGGAGGCGGCCGACGCCGGGGACGACGACGCGCAGTTCGTCGTGGACGGGGCCGAGGACCACGAACTGCTGTGGTACGCGACGCAGGAGATCCCGAATCTGGTGGGACTGGGCGGCTGAGCGCGATCCGTCCTGCCGGGCCGCCGCTTTACCCTCTTTGACCTGCTGGTCTCTTGATTGTCAGTGGGGGCGGGTACGTTTTTGGCATGGGGAAGCTGACAGGGGCGCACATCGTCTGGGACTGGAACGGCACGCTGTTCCACGACAACGACGCGATCATCGGAGCGACGAACGCGGCGTTCGGCGAACTCGGGCTCGCGCCGATCACGATGGAGCAGTACCGGGCGCTGTACTGCGTGCCGGTGCCGAAGTTCTACGAGCGGCTGCTCGGCCGGCTGCCCACCGACGCGGAGTGGGAGGTCATGGACGAGACCTTCCACCGGTACTACGCCGAGCACCGGGTGGGGTGCGGGCTCACCGACGGGGCGGTGGAGCTGCTCGCGGGATGGCGGTCGGCCGGGCACAGTCAGTCGCTCCTCAGCATGTACGTGCATGACGAGCTGCTGCCGCTGGTGCGGGGGTTCGGGATCGAGGCGCACTTCCTGCGGGTGGACGGGCGGACCGGGCCGTCCGGGGGGAGCAAGGCGGAGCACATGGAGCGGCATCTCTCCGCACTGGTGGGGGTCGAGGCGGCCCGGACCGTGGTGATCGGGGACGCCGCGGACGACGCGGTGGCGGCAATGCGGGTGGGGGCTCGGGCCGTGCTCTACACCGGGGGGTCGCACAGCCGGGCCAGTCTCGAGGTGGCGGGGGTGCCGGTGGTGGACACCCTGGCGGAGGCGGTTGCGGAGGCCGAGCGAATAGCGGCATGACGGTTCGCGCCAGTTCCGCGACCGCGATGGCATGCGGTACCCCGTCGGTCAGGTCACCGGTGCCTTCGCCCTGAGCACCTCCAGGAACTCACGCATCCAGGCCGAATGGTCCGGCCAGGCGCGGGAGGAGACCAGGGTGCCGTCGACCACCACCTCGGCGTCCTGGAAAGCGGCGCCGGCGGACTGCATGTCGGGTTCCAGGGCCGGATAGGCCGTGACGCGGCGGCCGCGGAGGCCGTCGATCGCGGCGGTGAGCAGGGGGCCGTGGCAGATCTGGGCGACCGGCTTGTCCGCGTCGAAGAACGACTTGAGGATCTTGCGGAGCTCGGGATCGTTGCGCAGGTACTCGGGGGCGCGGCCGCCGGGGATGACGAGGGCGGCGTACTGACCGGCGTCGACCTCGGCGAAGGCCAGGTCGGCGGGCCAGGTGTAGCCGGGCTTCTCGGTGTAGGTGTCGAAGCCGGGTTCGAAGTCGTGGACGACGAAGCGGAGCTTCTTGCGGGCGGGGGCCGCGATGTGGACCTCGTAGCCCTCCTCACGGAGGCGCTGGTAGGGGTACAGGACCTCCAGCGACTCTGCTGCGTCGCCGGTGACGATGAGGATTTTTACGGTCATGTCGGCAACGTGCACCGCGGAGCCGTGCTTGCCAAGAGGGTGTGCGAAGGGGAGGGAAGAAGGTCATGGCCTGGATGCGACGTGGGCACTGTGCAGAGTGTCAAAGTTCCACCCCCGGTTTTGTACACATACGGCTCATGACGACCCCCCTGTAAGGAGCGATAGCCTGGGTGGCGTGATCAGCGCGATAGTTCGCGGGGGCACTGTGGCCCCCGCCCTGCGCCCGGTGCGCACGGAACACCTCCGTGGCCGGGCGGCGGTCGCTGGTCCTCGCGGGCGGGACGGGGCCGTCAGGGCCCTCATGACGCCGAGTACACCCTCGTCACCGGCGCGGCAGAGAGCAGCGTCACACCTGGCGGGCGTGTCGAGAATGGCTGATATACCCCCGCTCATCTCACCTTGCGGCATAGCGTCTGAGCAGACCGGAGACCCCGGGCCGTGGCGTCGAGCCGCAGGGGAAGAGACCGTACTTCCTTCTACGTCACGCAACGGCGCGCGACAGGAGTCAGAGGACAATGCAGACCAAGCTGGACGAAGCCAAGGCCGAGCTGCTCGAGAGGGCCGCACGGGTAGCTGAGAACAGCCCGGCCGGGGGGCACCTACCGACTGGGACGACGGACGACGACACCCCCCGCACCCCGGACACCCCGGACAGCGAGACCGTCCTCGCGTTCCTCCAGCGCTACTACCTGCACACGGCCCCTGAAGACCTCACCGACCGCGACCCGGTCGACATCTACGGAGCCGCTCTCTCCCACTTCCGGCTGGGCGAGACGCGCCCGCAGGGCACGGCCAACGTGCGGGTGCACACGCCCACGGTGGAGGAGAACGGATGGACCTGCACCCACACGGTCGTCGAGGTCGTCACCGACGACATGCCCTTCCTCGTCGACTCCGTCACCAATGAGCTGACCCGGCAGGGGCGCGGCATCCATGTCGTCATCCACCCCCAGGTCGTCGTCCGCCGCGACCTCACCGGCAAGCTGATCGAGGTCCTCACCGCTCCGCCCTCCGCCGCCGACCTCCCGCACGACGCGCACATCGAGTCCTGGATCCACGTCGAGATCGACCGCGAGACCGACCGCGGTGACCTGAAGCAGATCACCGCCGACCTGCTGCGCGTCCTGTCCGACGTCCGGGAGGCCGTCGAGGACTGGGAGAAGATGCGGGACACGGCCCTGCGCATGGCCGACGAACTGCCCGCCGAGCCCGTCGCCACCGATCTGCGCGGCATGGAGATCGACGAGGCCCGCGAGCTGCTGCGCTGGCTGGCCGCCGACCACTTCACCTTCCTCGGCTACCGGGAGTATCAGCTCAGGGAGGACGACTCCCTCGCGGCAGTCCCCGGCACCGGCCTCGGCATCCTGCGCTCCGACCCGCAGCACGCCGGCGAGGAGGGCCACCCGGTCAGCCCGTCCTTCGAGCGGCTGCCCGCCGACGCCCGCGCGAAGGCCCGCGAGCACAAGCTGCTCGTGCTGACCAAGGCCAACAGCCGGGCGACGGTGCACAGGCCGTCGTATCTCGACTACATCGGTGTCAAGAAGTTCGACGCAGACGGCAATGTCGTCGGCGAGCGGCGCTTCCTCGGACTGTTCTCCTCCGCCGCCTACACCGAATCGGTGCGCCGGGTTCCGGTCATTCGGCGCAAGGTGGACGAAGTGCTCGAAAGGGCCGGTTTCTCGCCCAACAGCCACGACGGCCGCGACCTGCTCCAGATCCTGGAGACCTACCCGCGCGACGAGCTCTTCCAGACCCCGGCCGACGAGCTGGAGTCCATCGCCACCTCCGTCCTGTACCTCCAGGAGCGGCGGCGGCTGCGCCTCTATCTGCGCCAGGACGAGTACGGCCGCTACTACTCGGCCCTCGTCTACCTGCCCCGTGACCGCTACACCACCGGCGTCCGCCTCAGGATCATCGACATCCTGAAGGAGGAACTCGGCGGCATCAGCGTCGACTTCACCGCCTGGAACACCGAGTCGATCCTGTCCCGGTTGCACTTCGTGGTCCGCGTTCCGCAGGGCACCGAGCTGCAGCAGCTCAGCGACAGCGACAAGGAGCGCATCGAGGCCCGCCTGGTCGAGGCCGCCCGCTCCTGGGCCGACGGCTTCGCGGAGGCACTCAACGCCGAGCTCGGCGAGGAGCGCGCCGCCGAGCTGTCGCGCCGCTACGGCAGCGCCTTCCCGGAGGGCTACAAGGCCGACCACACTCCGCGCTCCGCGGTCGCCGACCTCATCCACCTGGAGCGGCTCGGCGAGGAGAACGACTTCGCGCTCAGCCTCTACGAGCCGGTGGGCGCCGCCCCCGAGGAGCGCCGCTTCAAGATCTACCGCAAGGGCGACGCCATCTCCCTGTCCGCCGTGCTGCCGGTCCTCAGCCGGCTCGGCGTCGAGGTGACGGACGAGCGGCCCTACGAACTGCGCTGCTCCGACCGCAGCATCGCCTGGATCTACGACTTCGGCCTGCGCATGCCCAAGTCGCAGAACGGCGGCGGCGATTATCTCGGCGACGACGGCCGCGAGCGCTTCCAGGAGGCCTTCGCCGCCACCTGGACCGGCAAGGCGGAGAACGACGGCTTCAACGCCCTGGTGCTGAGCGCCGGCCTGGGCTGGCGGCAGGCGATGGTGCTGCGGGCGTACGCCAAGTACCTGCGCCAGGCGGGCTCGACGTTCAGCCAGGACTACATGGAGGACACCCTCCGCAACAACGTGCACACCACCCGGCTGCTCGTCTCCCTGTTCGAGGCCCGGATGTCGCCGGACCGCCAGCGCGCAGGGCACGAACTCGTGGACGCCCTCCTCGAGGAGCTCGACGCGGCCCTCGACCAGGTGGCCTCGCTGGACGAGGACAGGATTCTCCGCTCCTTCCTGACCGTCATCAAGGCGACCCTGCGCACCAACTTCTTCCAGGAGGCCGCGGGCGGCAAGCCGCACGGCTACGTCTCCATGAAGTTCGACCCGCAGGCCATCCCCGACCTCCCGGCCCCGCGCCCGGCGTTCGAGATCTGGGTCTACTCGCCGCGCGTCGAAGGCGTGCACCTGCGCTTCGGCAAGGTCGCGCGCGGCGGTCTGCGCTGGTCCGACCGGCGTGAGGACTTCCGCACCGAGATCCTCGGCCTGGTCAAGGCGCAGATGGTGAAGAACACCGTCATCGTGCCGGTCGGCGCCAAGGGCGGCTTCGTCGCCAAGCAGCTGCCCGACCCGGCCGTCGACCGGGACGCATGGCTGGCCGAGGGCATCGCCAGCTACAAGACGTTCATCTCGGCGCTGCTCGACATCACCGACAACATGGTGGCCGGTGAAGTCGTCCCGCCCGCCGACGTCGTACGGCACGACGAGGACGACACCTACCTGGTCGTCGCCGCCGACAAGGGCACCGCGACCTTCTCGGACATCGCCAACGGGGTGGCCGAGCAGTACAACTTCTGGCTCGGCGACGCCTTCGCGTCCGGCGGCTCGGCCGGCTACGACCACAAGGGCATGGGCATCACCGCCCGCGGTGCCTGGGAGTCCGTCAAGCGGCACTTCCGGGAGCTGGGCGTCAATACACAGGCCGAGGACTTCACGGTCGTCGGCATCGGCGACATGTCCGGTGACGTGTTCGGCAACGGCATGCTGCTCTCCGAGCACATCCGCCTGGTCGCCGCCTTCGACCACCGGCACATCTTCATCGACCCGAAGCCCGACGCGGCCACCTCCTACGCCGAGCGTCGCCGTATCTTCGAGCTCCCGCGCTCCAGCTGGGCCGACTACACCACCGAGCTGATCTCGGCGGGCGGCGGCATCTTCCCCCGCACCGCCAAGTCCATCCCGGTCAACGCTCACATCCGCGAGGCCCTCGGCATCGAGGGCAAGGTCGCCAAGATGACCCCGGCCGATCTGATGAAGGCGATCCTCAAGGCGCCGGTGGACCTGCTGTGGAACGGCGGCATCGGCACTTACGTGAAGGCCTCCACCGAGACCCACGCGGACGTCGGCGACAAGGCCAACGACCCGATCCGCGTCGACGGCGCCGACCTGCGGGTGCGGGTCGTCGGCGAGGGCGGAAACCTGGGACTGACCCAGCTCGGCCGGATCGAGTTCGCGCTGCACGGCGGGAAGATCAACACCGATGCCATCGACAACAGCGCCGGTGTGGACACCTCCGACCACGAGGTGAACATCAAGATCCTCCTCAACGGCCTGGTCGCCGAGGGCGACATGACGGTCAAGCAGCGCAACAAGCTGCTCGCCGAGATGACGGACGAGGTCGGCCGCCTGGTCCTGCGCAACAACTACGCGCAGAACACCGCCATCGCCAACGCGCTCGCCCAGTCCAAGGACATGCTCCACGCCCAGCAGCGCTTCATGCGCCACCTGGTGCGCGAGGGCCACCTCGACCGGGCCCTGGAGTTCCTGCCCACCGACCGCCAGATCCGCGAACGCCTCGGCGCCGCACAGGGCCTGACCAGCCCGGAGACGGCCGTCCTGCTGGCGTACACGAAGATCACGGTCGCCGAGGAGCTGCTGCACACCTCGCTGCCGGACGACCCCTATCTGCGCGGCCTGCTGCACACGTACTTCCCGACCGCGCTGCGCGAGAAGTTCCCCGAGCACATCGACAACCACCCGCTGCACCGCGAGATCACCACGACCGTCCTGGTCAACGACACGGTCAACACCGGTGGTACGACCTATCTGCACCGCCTGCGCGAGGAGACCGGCGCCTCGCTCGAGGAGATCGTCCGGGCGCAGACCGTGGCCCGCGCCATCTTCCGCTCCGGCGTGGTGTGGGACGGGGTCGAGGCCCTCGACAACCAGGTCGAGGCCGCCGTACAGACCCGGATCCGGCTGCACTCGCGCCGACTGGTCGAGCGCGGCACGCGCTGGCTGCTCAACAACCGGCCGCAGCCGCTCCAGCTCGCCGAGACCGTCGAGTTCTTCGGCGACCGCGTCGAACAGGTGTGGTCGCAGCTGCCGAAGCTGCTGCGGGGCGCCGACCTGGAGTGGTACCAGAAGATCTACGACGAGCTGGCCGGCGCCGGCGTTCCGGACGAACTCGCCACGCGCGTGGCCGGGTTCTCCTCCGCCTTCCCGACGCTGGACATCGTCTCGGTGGCCGACCGCATGGACCGCGACCCGATGGACGTCGCCGAGGTGTACTACGACCTCGCCGACCGCCTCCACATCACCCAGCTCATGGACCGCATCATCGAGCTGCCCCGCGCCGATCGCTGGCAGTCCATGGCCCGCGCCTCCATCCGTGAGGACCTCTACGCGGCCCACTCGGCGCTGACCGCGGACGTCCTGGCCGTCGGCAACGGCACCTCGACCCCCGAGCAGCGCTTCAAGGCCTGGGAGGAGAAGAACGCCCCGATCCTGAGCCGGGCGCGCACCACCCTGGACGAGATCCAGGGCTCGGAAGCGTTCGACCTGGCCAACCTGTCGGTGGCGATGCGCACCATGCGGACGCTGCTGCGGCAGCATTCATAAGTGAGCGGCAGCATTCATCAGTGATACGACGACGAGGGCGCCCGGAACCGTGAAGTTCCGGGCGCCCTCGTCGTCGTATGAGCGAAAGCCGTGGGTCAGGGCCGGTTCAGGCCGCGACCTTCGTCTTCGCCTTGTCGGGGCCGCCCGTGAAGTCCTCGTAGGCCGCCAGGACCTCGTCGGTCGGGCCGTCCATGCGCAGTTCGCCGCGCTCCAGCCAGAGCACCCGGTCGCAGGTGTCGCGGATCGACTTGTTGCTGTGGCTGACCAGGAACACCGTGCCCGCGGTCTCGCGCAGCTCGCGGATGCGGGCCTCGGAGCGCTTCTGGAAGGAGCGGTCGCCGGTGGCGAGAGCCTCGTCGATGAGCAGAACGTCGTGGTCCTTGGCGGCGGCGATGGAGAAACGCAGGCGGGCCGCCATGCCGGAGGAGTAGGTGCGCATCGGCAGGGTGATGAAGTCGCCCTTCTCGTTGATCCCCGAGAAGTCGACGATCTCCTCGTAGCGGTCCCTGACCTGCTCGCGGGACATGCCCATCGCGAGCCCGCCGAGGTAGACGTTGCGCTCGCCGGTGAGGTCGTTCATCAGGGCCGCGTTGACGCCGAGGAGGGAGGGCTGGCCGTGGGTGTAGATACGGCCGTTCTCCACCGGGAGCAGACCCGCGACCGCCTTGAGCAGGGTCGACTTGCCGGAGCCGTTGGTGCCGATCAGTCCGACCGCCTCGCCCTTGTAGGCGACGAACGACACGTTCTTGACGGCGTGCACCTTGCGTACGCCCGCTGCCTTCTCGACCTGGCCCCGGCGCATCATGCGGTTGAGGGCGGCGGTGGCGGAGCCCCTGCCCGCGCCGGTGCCGTTGACGCGGTAGACGATGTCCACGCCGTCGACGACGACGGTGGGGATCTTGTCGTTCTCGATGTCAGCCACGGCCGTACGTCTCCTCAGCCTTCCAGAAGTAGATGAAGCCACCGACGCCGGCGACCAGCGCCCAGCCCACCGCGAGCGCCCACACGTGGTGCGGCAGCTGGCTTGCGTGGAAGCTGTCGATCAGGGAGTAGCGCATCAGGTCGATGTAGACGGCGGCCGGGTTGGCCTGGAGGACGGGGACCACCCAGGACGGCCAGTCGTGGTGGCCCTTGGCCAGCTTGTCGATGCTCCACATCACGCCGGAGACGTACATCCAGGTGCGCAGGACGAACGGCATCAGCTGCGCGATGTCCGGCGTCTTGGCGCCCATCCGCGCCATGATCATCGAGACGCCCGCGTTGAACGTGGACTGAAGGACCAGCGCCGGGATCGCCAGCAGCCAGGACGCGGCGAGGGGCACACCGAAGCAGAGCAGGATGACGACCAGGGCGGCCATCGAGAAGAGCAGTTGCTGCAGCTGCTGGAGGGCGAACGAGATCGGCAGCGCGGCCCGCGGGAAGTGCAGGGCGCGCACGAGGCCGAGGTTGCCGGAGATCGCGCGGGTGCCCGCCATGATCGAGCTCTGCGTGAACGTCCAGATGAACACGCCCGTGACCAGGAACGGGACGTAGTCCGGCACGTTCCTCTTGGTGCCCAGCAGCACGCCGAAGATGAAGTAGTACACCGCCGCGTTCAGCAACGGGGTCATGACCTGCCAGACCTGGCCCAGCTTCGCCTGGCTGTACTGCGCGGTGAGCTTGGCGGTCGAGAACGCGGTGATGAAGTGGCGCCGCGCCCACAACTGGCGGACGTACTCCGGCAGCGAGGGACGGGCGCCGCTGACCGTGAGACCGTGCCGGGCGGCCAGGGCCGCGAGGTCGTCGTCGGTCGGAGGCGCTGTCGGGGGCGGTGTGTCGAGGACCTGGCTCACATCCGCTGCTTTCACTCGGGGGGTGGGGGTGGTGCCGCGTGCGGCCGGGGCCGCCCGTCATCCGACGTTTCCTTACGTGACTCTTCACGTTCTCTTACGTCGGGACGGGACCGTATCGTCGCAACGTGAGCGTAGGACGAGTGAGCGTCGGAACGCAACCGTTTCGTCGCGACGGATGACGATGGAACGTAACCGTATCGTCGTGACGCGACCCCTCGTGACGCGCCGCGTCGGGACGCACCCGTTTCGTCGCGGCGCACGCGCGTCGGGACGGGACCGTTTCGTCGCTACGCCCTATGCTGGTCCGCATGACGACCAACGCCGACGCGCCGCCGACCCGTCCGCGCCGCCGTGCCCCGGCAGGAGCCGCCGTCCTCCGTGAGGATGTGACGGAAGCCATTCGAGCGGCCGTCTTCGAGGAGCTCGCGGCCGCCGGGTACGCACGGATGTCGATCGAGGGCATCGCGCGCCGCGCGGGCGTCGGCAAGACCGCGGTCTACCGCCGCTGGCGTTCCAAGCTGCACCTGGTCCTCGACGTCGTCTCGGAGATCGCGGTGATGGGCCTGCCGGTGCCGGACACGGGCTCGCTCGAGGACGACCTGCGGATGCTGTACGAGGTGACGTCCCGGGCGCTGCGCCACCCGGTGGCCTCGCAGATCATCCCGGACCTGCAGGCCGAGGCGGCCCGCAATCCCGAGATCGCCGAGGCCCTGCAGAACGCGCTGCAGAAGGGTCAGGAGGGCGTCGCCAGCAAGATCATCACGGCGGCGGAGCAGCGCGGGGAGCTCCGCACGGGCTTCAACGACGAGCTGGCCCTCGATCTGATCTCCGGCCCCCTGTACTGGCGCTCCGTGGTGATCCGCAGCCCGAAGCTGCCGAAGGGATATCTCGCGGCACTCGCGCGCGCGACCACGGAGGCGCTGAAGGCGCTCTGAGCCTGCCTCAGCGACTGTGGCCGGTATGCCGCGCCGCACGCAGGGCGAGGAGTTCCGGGGCGAGCACCCGGATCCGGCCGCCGCCGTTCTCCGTGGGGCCGACGATTCCGTCCCGCCGGAGCCGGGACAGCGCACGGTTGACCGTGACGCGGGTGACTCCCAGCAGGTCGGCGAGTTCGCGCTGACCGCCGGGGAGGGGGACGTGGCCGTCGGTTCCGTCCCGGCCGAGCTCGTCCAGCAGCCAGGCCGCGAGGCGGGCCTCGCAGGGGAGGGTGGCCGTGTCGGTGAGTCGTTCCTGCTGGGCGCGGGCCTGGGCGGCGAGGAGCCGGAAGACGTGGGCGCGCACGGTCGCGGAGTCGTCGAGCAGGGTGGTGAAGCGGCCGCGTGGGACGGCCCGTACGGCGCATGGGGTGAGCGCGGTGAAGGTGGCCGTGTGGCCGGCTCCGTCGAGCAGCGCGACTTTGTCGAGGGCGCAGGGGCCGGACCACGTTCCGAACCGTATGACGCGTCCGGCGGTGGTCGTGGCGGACGCGGACGCGGTGCCGTCGAGCAGGACGAGCAGATGGTCGGCGGGGGTGCCTTGGCTGCGCAGGATCTCGCCGGGGGCGTAGCGGCGGGGGACCGAGGACTCCCACAGGCGGCGCAGGTCGGCTTCGGGGAGCGTGGCGAACAGCGGGACGCCCCGCAGGCGCCGCCAGTCGGGCGCGGACATGACGGCTCCTCTCCTCGCTGTATCGGCTGATACAGACCTGTGCGGGGGGCTGAGCCTAACGTCGGTCGCGTCGGCCTGTTGCCCTGGAAAGGGGACCTTGTGCTTGTCGTGGAACTCGCCTTCACGCCCGCGCCCGAACGCCTTGCCGCCCGACCCGCTCACCGCGAGACGCTCGGCCGCCTGCATGCCGAGGGGAAGCTGTTCGCGGCGGGGCCGTGGCAGGACGACCAGGGGGCGATGCTGCTGTTCGCGGTGGAGCGGGCGGAGCTGCAGGAGATTCTGGAGGCGGACCCGTACTACCGGCGCACACCGGGAGTCGAGGTGCGCGCCATTCGGGAGTGGGCGCCGATACTCGGTGTCAGCCGATGAGGCGATGGGTGAGGTTCGCCAAGTCGGACGTTCTCAGTACCCGGTCGGCGAAACCCGGCAGGGGTACGTGCAGGGGTGCTGTCCAGCGCTCCGGGACGTCTGCGAGGCCGTACACCGCTCCGGCCAGGGCGCCCGTCACCGCTGCCACCGTGTCCGTGTCGCCGCCCAGGTCGATCGCGGCGCGTACGGCCGTCTCGTACGAGGTCGTCGTGCGCAGGGCCCAGACCGCGGAGCCCAGGCAGGGCCATACGGCGCCGTTGAACTCCGTGGCCAGGTCCGGATGCCAGTCGGTGGCCAGGACGGTGGCGTAGCGCGGGCGGTGCTCCGGGTGGACCGCGTCGAGGGTGGCCTCCACGGCGTCCAGCGGGTCGTCACCGGCGAGGGCCACCCGTATCAGCTCGTGGAAGACGGCCGTGCCCTCCCAGGCCGCCCGGTCGCCGTGGGTGAGGGCGGCCAGCCGGCGGGCGGCGTCCATGGTGGCCTCGCGGCCGTGGGGGGCGAAGTGCACGGCGGACGGGGCCGCTCGCATCAGCGCTCCGTTGCCTGCGGCTCGCTGGTTCACCTGGAAGTGGAGTGCGGCGGCGGTGTCCCAAGGGTCGCCGCTGCTCAGCACGGCCTCGGTCTGGAGGCCGATGTCCTTCGGCTCCGCCGCCGCCCACCGCTGGAACCGCCGAAAGATGTCCGGGAGTTCGAGCCCGTCGCACTCCACCAGGGACTCGGCGACCAGGACCGCCATCTGTGTGTCGTCGGTCGCCTCGCCCGGGTCCCAGCCGCCGCCTCCGCACATCTCGCTGCCGTGCCCCGGCTCCGGAAAGCGGTCGGAGAAGGCACCCTCCGGCCCGAACTCGAAGGGGGCGCCCAGCGCGTCCCCCACGGCCGAGCCGATGACGGCGCCCAGGGCGCGCTCTGTGCGAACGACCATCCACGCAGGCTAGTCCCGAGCGGTTACGGCCTTCCGCGCGGGTCGGCCCCGGTCTGCAACGCACCCCCGCGCGGGTCGGCCCCGAGGGTGGGCCGTCCGCGCAGGCAAGCCCTCGTGCGACCCCCGGTGCCGCACACGGCCGTTACGGTCCGTACCGCGGTTCCGGAGGTCGGGTTGGGTTCCTGGACCTACTCGATGACGAGGTCGACCTCGATGTTGCCGCGCGTGGCGTTGGAGTAGGGGCAGACCTGGTGGGCCTGCTCGACGAGCTTGCGGCCGGTCTCCGCGTCCACGGAGTCGGGCAGCTCGACACGGAGGGCGACCTTGAGGCCGAAGCCCTCGCCCTGCTTGCCTATGCCGACCTCGGCGGTGACGGCGGCGTCGCTGACGTCCACCTTGGCCTGGCGGCCGACGACACCGAGGGCGCTGCCGAAGCAGGCGGCGTAACCGGCGGCGAACAGCTGCTCCGGGTTGGTGCCCTGTCCGTTGCCGCCCAGCTCCACCGGCGGGGCCAGCGCGACGTCGATCTTGCCGTCGTTCGTGTAGGCCCGGCCGTCGCGGCCGTGGGTGGCGGTGGCGACAGCGGTGTAGAGCGCGTCCATGAAAGACCATCCCTCTCGAAGTCTGTTCCGGCGGCTCCGCGGCCGCCTCACGGTTACAAGTAGAGCACACAATTCAATTGCACACAACTAAATGGCCCGCAAGAGCTATCCTGGAGCCATGACCACGCCACCGACCGCCACCGACTGGCTCCGCCTCGACCAGCAGATCTGCTTCTCCCTGAACGCGGCCTCGCGCGCCTTCGGCAGCGTCTACCGCGTGATCCTCAAGGATCTGGGGATCACCTACCCGCAGTACCTGGTGATGCTGGTGCTGTGGGAGCACGGCGACCTGCCCGTCAAGAAGCTCGGCGAGCACCTGCGGCTCGACTCGGGCACCCTGTCCCCGCTCCTCAAGCGACTGGAGACGGCCGGCCTGGTCCGGCGCGAGCGCAGTGCCCGCGACGAGCGCTCGGTGGACGTACGGCTCACCGAGGAAGGCGTCGCCCTGCGCGAGCGCGCGGTGCAGGTACCGCGCAGGATCGCCTCCGCGACCAGCTTCGACATGGACGAGATCCGCGACCTGCGGGCCCGCCTGGACCAGCTCACCTCGGCCCTGGACGCGGCGGTGCACGCGGAACTGCCGAACGAGGCCTGACCGGACTGACACCTACCGAGATTCAGCCCGACCGCCTGGTTCACTGATACGTGGACACGGGTCAACCGAAGAGGGGACGGCCGTACATGACCTGGCTGATCACCGGTGGCGCCGGTTACATCGGGGCGCACGTCGTGAGGGCGATGACCGAGGCGGGCGAACAGGCGGTCGTGTACGACGACCTGTCCACCGGCATCGCCGAGCGCGTGCCGGCCGACGTGCCGCTGGTGGTGGGCTCCACGCTGGACGCCGAGCGGATCGCGCACACCCTGGCCGACCACGAGGTCACCGGCGTCGTCCACCTAGCGGCGAAGAAGCAGGTCGGAGAGTCGGTGGAGCTGCCGCTGCACTACTACCGGGAGAACGTCGAGGGCCTGCGCGTCCTCCTGGAGGCGGTGACGGCGGCCGGGGTCTTCTCCTTCGTGTTCTCGTCCTCCGCGGCGGTGTACGGCATGCCGGACGTCCCCCTGGTGACGGAGGAGACCCCGTGCGCGCCGATGTCCCCGTACGGTGAGACCAAGCTGGCCGGTGAGTGGCTGGTCCGCGCGACCGGCCGCGCGACAGGCCTCTCCACGGCCTGCCTCCGCTACTTCAACGTGGCGGGAGCGGCGAGCCCCGAGCTGGCCGACACGGGCGTCTTCAACATCGTCCCGATGGTCTTCGAGAAGCTCACGGCCCACGCGGCCCCGCGCATCTTCGGCGACGACTACGACACCCCCGACGGCACCTGCGTCCGCGACTACATCCACGTCGCCGACCTGGCCGAGGCCCATGTGGCCGCCGCCCGCGCCCTGCAGTCATCCCCCGGCCGCGACCTCACCGTCAACATCGGCCGCGGCGAGGGCGTCTCCGTCCGCGAGATGATCGACCACATCAACGCCCTCACCGGCTACGACCGTCCCCCGACGGTCACTCCCCGCCGTCCCGGAGACCCGGCCCGCGTCATCGCCTCGGCCGACCTGGCAGCCACCGAACTCGGCTGGAAGGCCAAACACGACGTCCAGGACATGATCACGTCGGCCTGGGAGGGCTGGGTACGGCTGCATCCGGAGGCGGCCCGGGGCTAGGGCGGGCGCTCAGGAACGGAGCCGGCGCCCCGGTCGTCCCACCGGGCGCCAGGTGGACGGACGGGTCGGTGTGGGACGGGACGGGCTGGACGGCATGGGGACCCCTTCTAGTGGGTCTCGGTGGTCGCGGGAAGGGGCACGGTGGCCAACGGGAAGCGGTCGAGCGCCGCCGCCGCAGACGGCACCGGGTGGCGCTCGGCGAGCGGGATCACTGGTGGCAACTCGGTCTCGCCCAGGACGACATGGCGTACGACCCGCTCGGCGGCGCGGCCGTCGTCGTACGGGCAGAAGCGCGCTCGGAACGCCGAGCGCAGCTGGGTGGAGCGGGAGCCGCGCCAGTGGCCGCTGGCGAAGATGTCGGTCAGTTCGTCCTCGCTGCGCGCGACCGCGCCCGGCGCGAAGGACCGCAGGTCGAAGTAGGTGCCGCGGGCCGCCTCGTACGCCTCGTGGTCGTCGGCGTGGATCACGATCGGGCGGTCGAGATTGGCGTAGTCGAACATCAGGGACGAGTAGTCGGTGACCAGGGCGTCCGAGGCCAGACACAGGGACTCGACGCTCGGGTGGTCGCTGACGTCGATGACCCGGCCGGTCGCGGGGGAGACGAGCGGGCCGCCGTGGCGGTGGTGGGCGCGGGCCAGCACGACGAAGCGGGGGCCCAGCCGGCGCAGGAGGCGGTCCAGGTCGAGGGTGGTGCGCTGGGTGCGGCGGTAGTCGCGGTGGGTCGGCGCGTACAGGATCGCGACCGACCCCTCGGGAACGCCGAGGGACTCGCGCAGCCGCCGTACGTCCGCCGAAGTCGCCCGCTGGAACACGTCGTTGCGGGGATAGCCGTAGGGGAGCACGGTGTAGCCGCCGGGGTAGACGCGTTCCCAGGTCAGGGTGGTGTGGCGGTTGGGGGACAGGAGGTGGTCCCACTGGTCGACACCGCGCAGCATCTCGTCGAAGTCCAAGTCCCTTGCGGCCGCCGGGCGTTCCTGGAGGTCCAGCCCCATGTGCTTGAGAGGCGTGCCGTGTTGGGTCTGGACGAGGACCTGGCCCGGGCGCTTGACCAGACGGCGGTCGAAGTCGGTGTTGTTCACCAGGTACTTGGAGCGGGCGAGCGCCGTCCAGTAGGCGGCCGTGCCGGGGCGCAGCCTGAGCGTCGCGGTCGGGATCGTGTGGTGGTGCTCGGGACGGGCGATCCACGCGGTGCGGAGGTGCGGGGCGAAGGTGCGGAACGCCTCCTCCAGCGCGCCCGGGTTGCAGCCGTGGCCGCGCCCCCCGTACGCGGCGAAGACGGCCCGGTCCTCGCGCACGGGGAGGCACAGCTGGACGCGGTAGTGGAGCCGGAGGGCCGCCGCGCGCAGGGCCCTGGCGAGGCGGACGACCGGCCCGGTGGCCAGCCGCCCGAGCCGCCGGGCCAGTTCCACGACCCGGCAGGTGCGGTACAGGCCCAGGCGGATCACCTTGTGGCGCGGCCAGGAGCGCACCGGGACCGGGTGGCCGGGGATGCGGTGGGCGCGGTAGTGGTCGCGGGCCCGGCGCAGGAACTCGGCGCGGCTGCCGCGCGGGAGACGGTCCCGGTCGGCGAACACCGCCCAGAGCTCGTCCACCATGCGGCGGAACAACACCGACCGCCACCGCGCGAGTTCGGGGCGCGAGTCGATGTGGGCGAAGACCCTGTCGTACTGGTCGAAGATGTCGAAGTGGCCGGTCGTTTCGAGGGCCCGGCTCCGCCGGCGCTGCCGGTGGTGGACGCAGACCCGGTCCAGGGTGGCGATCGACTCGGCGGTCATCAGGACCGGGTAGGTCCAGGGCGTGTCCGCGTGGTGGCCGGACGGGAAGGCGAAGCCCCCGCTGTCCACGAACTCCCTGCGGTATGCCTTGTTCCAGGCCGCCGTCGGTGCCCGCAGCAGCCCCGGCCGGCCCTCCAGGAGGAAGGGGGCCGGGCCCTGCTCGGTGAGCTGCCCCATGGAGGCGTTGCGGACGGTCTCGCCCGACCAGGGGGCGAGCGCGTGGTCGTAGAGCAGGACGTCCGGTTCGCCGGTCTCCTTCAGCCGGTCGGCGATCGCCCGCAGTGCGTGCGGGGTGAGGGTGTCGTCGCCGTCGAGGAGGACCAGGTAGTCGCCCGTCGCCTCCGCGATCCCCGCGTTGCGGGCGGGACCGAGCCCCTTGTTCCGCGCCAGGTGGACCGCCCGGACGCGTGGATCGCGGGCCGCGAACTCGTCGGCGATCTCGCCGCACGCGTCCGGCGAGAGGTCGTCGACCACGATCAGTTCCAGATCCTCGTACGACTGTGACAGCACCGATTCCAGGCATGCGGGCAGATACGCCTGAACCTTGTACGCGGGGACGATGACACTGAACCTGGGCACGGCACCTCCATGGGTTCGGCGCGGAAGTTCTGCCCGGGAACGCCCCAAGGAGGAGCTTGGTTACGGTCTGTACGGCATTCGGGCGAACGTGAAGGGGCGGACCGGTATCGGTCCGCCCCTTCAAGTCGGCTGTCGTGCGGGCTACTTGACCGCGCCCGCCATCACGCCGGACACGAACTGCCGCTGGAACGCGAAGAACACGAGCAGCGGGATCACCATGGAGATGAACGCGCCCGGTGCCAGGACGTCGACGTTGTCGGCGAAGGCGCGCATCTGGGTCTGCAGGGCGACCGTGATCGGCTGGCTGTCGGCGTCCGTGAACACCAGGGCGATCAGCATGTCGTTCCACACCCACAGGAACTGGAAGATGCCCAGGCTCGCGATCGCTGGCGCGCCGAGCGGCAGCACCACCCTGGCGAACAGGCGCAGTTCACCCGCGCCGTCGAGCCGTGCCGCCTCCAGGAGTTCGCGGGGGATCTCCGCGAAGAAGTTCCGCAGCAGGAACACCGCGAAGGGCAGACCGAAGCCCGTGTGGAAGAGGATCACCCCGAAGATGTTGCCGAACAGGCCCAGCTTGCCGAAGAGTTCGGCGATCGGGATCAGCGCCACCTGCACCGGCACCACCAGCAGACCGACCACGCCCATGAACCACCAGTCGCGGCCCGGGAATTCCATCCACGCGAACGCGTAGCCCGCGAGCGCGCCGATGACGATCACCAGGACCGTCGCCGGGACCGTGATCAGTACGGTGTTGACGATCGAGCCGGTGATGTCGCTGTTGTGGAGCAGCTTGTCGTAGCTGTCGAAGGTCATCTGGGACGGCTCGGTGAAGACCTTCCACCAGCCCGTCGCGGCGAGGTCCTCCGGGGTGCGCAGCGAGGAGATCAGCAGCCCGATCGTCGGCACCAGCCAGAACAGGCCGACGAGGACGAGGACGACGCTGATCAGGCCGCCGCTGACGCGTTCGACGAGCCGTGAGCCGAGCGACTGCTTCGCCTTCACCCCGTCGGCCGCCGCCGTCTCGGGAAGCCTTTCGGCCTGAGTGGTCATCGCCGTACCTCCCGCCTGAGCCGACGAATGTTGAACCACATCACCGGGATCACCAGCAGCAGCAGGAACACCGAGATGGCGCTCGCGATACCCGGCTGGTCCTCGGCGAAGCCCTTGCGGTACAGCTCAAGCGCGAGGACGTTCGCGTCGTCCTGCGAGGAGCCCGGAGGGATGATGAAGACCAGGTCGAAGATCTTCAGGACGTTGATCATCAGGGTCACGGTGACGACCGCGAGCACGGGTGCCAGCAGGGGGACCGTGACCCTGCGGAAGACCTGCCACTCGCTCGCGCCGTCGACCCGGGCGGCCTCCAGGAGTTCGCGGGGGATGCCCGCGAGCCCGGCCGCGATCAGCACCATCGCGAAACCGGCCCACATCCAGATGTACGACCCGATGATCGCCGGCGTCACCAGCGACGGGCCGAGCCAGTCGATCCCGTTGTAGGCCTCCTTGAAGTTGCTCGCCGGAAGCCGCAGTTGGGCCCCGTCGGCCTTCTCCGAGAAGGAGAACGTGCCGTCGTCCCCGGCCTTCGCCGTCTCGACGACCTTGCCGTCCTTGACCGCCTCGATCTTCATGCCGGGATAGCCGAGTTCGGTCGGGTCCACCCCGCCGAGCTTGCCGACGCCCTTGCCACGGGTGAAGTCCTGCCAGGTCGTCCCGGTGATCCGGCCCGGGTCGGCCTGGGGTGCCACGGCCTTCTTCGCGTCGCCGGGCATCTGGTCCGGGGCGACACCGACCAGGGGCAGGGTGATGGTGCCCCCGGTGTGGACGGTCGTCTTGGTGATGAAACCGCCCCCCTGAGCCACCAGCGGCGAGTTCCGGCCCGGGTGGGCCTTGGGGAACGCCGAGGACTGCGCGAACGTGTCGTGCACGCCCACCCACACCGCGTTCGCGAACCCCTTGTCCGGGTCCTGGTCGTAGACGAGCCGGAAGATGATGCCCGCCGCCAGCATCGAGATCGCCATCGGCATGAAGACGACCAGCTTGAACGCCGTTCCCCAGCTCACCCGTTCGGTCAGCACCGCGAAGATCAGACCGAGCGCGGTGGAGATCGTCGGCGCGAACACCACCCAGATGATGTTGTTCTTCAGGGCCGTGCGGATGCCGTCGTCGGTGAACAGCGCCTTGTAGTTGTCGATTCCGGCGAAACCGTCACCGGACTGGTCGTAGAAGCTGCGGACGAGCGAGTACCCGATCGGGTAGACCACGAGCGCGCCCAGCAGCACGAGAGCGGGCAGCAGGAACAGCACTGCCACGGTCCTGCGCGTGCCGGTCACGCTCTTGCGCGACTTGGGGGAGGCAGGGGCCGGAGGGGCCCCTGCCTCGGTGGCCGAGGTCATCGCGTCAGTTCCCGTAGGCGGCCGCCGCTGCGGCCTCCAGCTTCGCCTGGGTGCCCGCGACGTCCTTCGGGTTCGTCAGGAAGTCCTGGAGCGCCTTCCACTCGCCCTTGCCGGGGGTGCCGCCGAAGGCCTGCGGGGCCTGGTCGGACATGTCGAAGCGGAAGTCGTCACCCGATTCGATCAGCGCCTTGGCGATCTTCTGCTGCACCGGGTTCGGATACGAGGAGATGTCCACGCTCTTGTTCGGCGAGAGATAGCCGCCCAACTTGGCCTGGATCGTCGCCGCGTCGGGCGAGGCCAGGAAGGTCGCCAGCGCCTGCGCCGCCTTGGAGTCCTTCAGGATCACGGCGGCGTCGCCACCGGAGACCACGGGGGCGGTGTCGCCGACCTTCGGGAACGGGAACACCTTCGCGTCCGTGCCGACCTTCGCCTTGGCCGTCTGGATGTTGACCTGCGCGAAGTCGCCCTCGTAGACCATCGCCGCCTTGGGCTGGTCGCCGCCGGTGAAGGTCTGCGTCACCGAGGCCGGGAAGTCCGTCTGCAGCGCGCCCTTCGCGCCGCCCGCGACATAGTCCTTCTTGCCCCACACCTGGGCCAGCGTGGTCAGCGCGTCCTTCACGGACGGGTCCGTCCACTTGATCTCGTGCTTGGCCAGCTGGTCGTACTTCTCCGGGCCCGCCTGGGAGAGATAGATGTTCTCGAACCAGTCCGTCAGGGTCCAGCCCTCGGCGCCGCCGACGGAGAACGGGGTCACACCCGAGTCGTAGACCGTCTGGGCGGTGGTGAGCAGTTCGTCCCAGGTCTTCGGCTCGGTGGCGCCCGCGTTCTCGAAGACCTTGGCGTTGTACCAGATCAGGGATTTGTTGGCGGCCTTGTAGTAGACGCCGTACTGGGTGTCGCCGATCTTGCCGATGTCCTGCCAGCCCTGCGAGTAGTTCTTGGCGAGCTCGGCCTTGGCCTCGGTGCCGAGGGGCTTGGCCCACTTCTTGTCCACGGCCTGCTTGATGGCACCCGGCTGCGGGAGCATCGCGATGTCCGGCGGCTGGCCGCCCGCGACCTTCGAGCCGAGGAAGTTGATGATCGGGTCCTGCGCGGGCACGAACGAGACCTTCGCGCCGGTGCGCTTCTCGAACTCCGCGAGGACCTTCTTGAAGTTGGCCTGCTCCTCGCCGCTCCATACGGCGGCGACCTGGAGGTTCTGACCGTTCAGCTTGGGCAGGGTGAGGCTGGTGCCGGTCTCCTTGCCGCCTGTCGCGCCCGTGTCACTGCTCTTGTCGTCGTCTCCGCCGCATGCGGCGAGCGACAGGGCGAGGGCTGCCGCGAGGGCGGCGGCCGCCGTTTTCGCGGAAGCCCTGTTCGCTGACCTGGGCTTCCGGTTGGTGCTGCTCGTGCTACGCATCACGACCCCGTTCTTCGTTCCTCGTCGAACGTTCGAGGGCTGTCCCGTGCGAACTGGTCTACGCCGGGGGAACGAGGTCGGCAAGTGGGCGTCCGCTGTCAACCGGAAGATCGTGATGCCGTCGTGACCAGTGCCGGTGCGTTGCGGCACGCGTCAGTGGGGGGCGGTGCCCCCGGATCCCTTCACGTCTTAGAGCAGCGACGGGACCTCTGCTGCTGCGACTTCCCTCGCCGCCCGTTCCAATGCACTTGCCAGCAGGGCGAGATCCGTCGGGCCGTTGCCCAGTTCCCGGACCGGGCGGCGGGCCGGTGGGTCGCCCATGCGTTCCCATTCCAGGGGGACGACCGTGGGGCGGAGGGTGGCCGTCCGGGGGATGCGGCCGGTGACCCGGCCGGCCTGGAAGGCCGTGACCCGGCCGTCGGACCAGGTGAGCCGGCCGCGGCCGGGAGCCGGTTCGTCCGGCCCGGTGGCCGGGGTGTCCAGGGTGACGCGGAGGGTGGCCCGGCGGGCCGCTTCGGACTCCGCCGTACGGCCGCCCGGGCCGGTCGCGGCCACCAGGTGGACGCCCAGGCGCTCGCCCTCGCGGGACACCGCCTCCAGCGCGCGTATGACGGAGCCGGCGGCCGGCCTGCCGGGGGAGCCCAGGGGCGGGGAGACCAGCGCGTCCAGGTCGTCCACGATCACGACCAGACGGGGGAGCGGGGGTGCCGTCTCCGTCTGTCGGCGGGCCGCCGCCGGACGCAGCCGGATCGTGGAGCTGGGCGGGGAGTCCAGGTCGCCGGCGGCCGGGTCGCCGGGGGTGCCTGTCGTGCCCCGCGGATGCGCCGCGCGCTGGGCGACCATACGGCCCGACAGCTCCCGGCCGGTGTGCCACTCCGCGAAGTCGGAGCGGCCGAGCAGCTCCGCGCGCCGCTTCAGCTCGGCGCTCAGGGACTGGGCGAACTCCCGCATGCGGACCGGGTCGTTGGCGGTGAGGTGGGTGGTCACATGCGGCACGTCCGTGCACACCCGCAGGCCCTCGCCGTGACCGCCGCCCCCGGCGCTCACGCTGTCCCGGCCGTCCATCAGGACGATGCTCAGCCGGTCGGGGCGCTCGGCCGCGGCCAGTGAGGCGACGACCGCCCGCAGCAGTTCCGTACGGCCGCTGCCCGCGGGGCCCTCGATCAGCAGGTGCGGGCCCTCGGCCACGAGGTCGGCGCAGACCGGGCCGCGCGGTCCGGCCCCCAGCACCGCCCACGCCCGGCCGCCGAGTGACTCCGGGTCGTCGGCCGCGTCCGCCCAGCGGGTCATCAGCGACGGCGGGGTGGCCCGGGCCAGCCCCAGCTCGTCCAGCAGCCGCGCCGCCTGGGGCAACGGCGAGGACACGCGCGCGTGCCCCCCACCGGCGGTGCCGTCCGTACGCAAGGGCGCCAGTGCGCGCGCGAACCGCTCGGCCCAGGCCGCGGAGACGGCGTCCACGGCGGCGACGGTGCCGTGGCCGACGGGGGCGGGGGTGGGGTCGGCGGTCAGGTGGAGGGTGTCGGCGTCGGCGCCGGTGCGAGCGTCGGCGCGCGTGCCGGTGGGGTGGGCCTTGGTGCCGGTGCGGGAGATGTCCGCCTGGCGTGCGTCGGCCGGGGACGTGGTGGTTCCGGGGTGGGAGGTGCCGGTGGCCGGGCGTCCGGGCTCGGGGCGGTCGCCGGACGGTGCCGCACCGGGGCCGTCGGTCTCGATGCCCGCCCGCGCGGGAACCCCCGCCCGCGCCACCCGCGTCAGCCGCAGTGCCGTCGCCACGTCCCCGCTGAGCAGGCCGACCGCGCCGCACTCGCGGAACGTCGGGGCCACCGCGCACGCCGCCTCGTAGGTGTCCGTCACCGGGGACGCCGGGGAGGCCGGGGCCGTCTCGGCCAGGCACACGACGTGGATGCCGGCCAGGGGGCCCTCCGCAGCCAGCCGCGCCACGGCCTTGCGCAGGTCGGCGCCGCCGGGATCGCCGTCCACCACGACCACGGTGTACGGCCCCGGGAAACCGCCGCTCGTCTCGTCCTCCGCGTCCTCGCGCGCCCAGGAGGGCCGTCGGGCGGTGGTGCGGAGGCGGTCCGGCGGGGCGGCGGAGCGGGCCGCCGGGATCGTCCTGCGGGCCGGTGCGGCCTGCGCGTCGGACAGGTGGTCGTCCAGGCGCCGCAGAAGTTCGTCGGTGCGGGCCGCTGCCTGCTCGCGGTCATGGGCGAGCAGGAGGCGGCAGTCCTGGCCGTGACCCGGGCGGACATGGGGGAGCCAGCCGAGCCAGGACCACTCGGTGGTGCGCTCTCGCGCGGGCCGGGAGCGGTCCGCGCTGATCAGGACGATCTCCAGGGTCTCGGGCGCGTGCAGGGCGGCCAGCTGGGCCACCACCGCGCGGGCCAGCCCGGCGAGCCGCGCGCGCGGACCGGCGAGGCCCAGTGCACCGACCTCGCGCAGATCCGCGGTGACCGGAACGGCCGGCAGCAGCCCCGAGCCGTCGGGCGCCGCACGGTCGGCGGTGCCCAGCCGCACGGTGAGCGCCTCCGGATGCCCGGGCCCGCGCTCCCACAGCCGCGCGCCGGGACCCAGCGCCGTCAGCAGCAGGGCCGCCGGGTCGGGCCAGGCCTCGGGCGCCTGGGTGGCGGCGGGCGATGGAACCGCGGTGACGGGCGCGCTCTCCTCGTCGTACGCCTCGTCCCGCCCGGGCGTCTCCTGCTCGCTCCGCCCTCCGGTCAGCCGCCGGGCCCACGCGGACAGCCCACCACGGCGCCGCACGCCGTGCGGTACGTCGGTTCCGCGCAGGGGGGTGCCCTTGCGGCGGCCGGTCGCGGGGGCGTCGGGAGCCGAGGGCAGGTCCTGGCCGGTTGCGGGAGGCGGGAGGACTGCGGTGGTGCGCGTCACTTCGAAGGAGCCGACCCCGGACCGGCCGCCGTGGGTGTCCCCGCCGGGGCCCCTGCCGTGCCCGTGGCCCGGGTCGTCGGAGACCGCTCCGGCGGCGCTCCGGGGGTTGTCGTCGGTGTCGGGGCGCCCGCCGTCGGGTTCGTCCCGGCGCTCGATCCGGGGCGCACCGCCCTGCTCCGGCACGACGGCCCGCGGCTCTGCGGGGCCGTGGCCCTGTCCTCCCGTGCCCTCGGGGCCTCCGCCCGAGGCGCCCCAGCCCGCCGAGCCGTAGGTGTGATGGGTCCGGTCGGTGGGCGACCGGGGTGAGGTGTCGCCACTGCCACTGCCACTGCCACTGCCTTCACGCGTGCGTGCCGAGCCCTCGGCCGGCCCCGCGTCCGAGGACGGCGCGGACCTGTCGGCCCCGGCCCTTTCCGACACCCTGCCGCGCGCGCGTGGCAGGGGCTGGGCCTGTCCGGGGGCCGAGCCGGAGGCACTTCCGCCGTCCTCGCGGGTTCCTGCCACTCCACGCCCCTGGACCGCATCCGACGACGGGTACCCGGCCGAGCCGGACCCCGAGGTGGTCTCCGAGCCCCGGCGGGCCCCGGTCGCGCTCGGCCCCTGACCACCGTTGCCCGGCCCGCCGGCCGCTTCCGACCCCTGCCCGTTCCCGCCCGGCGCGTACCCGGCTCGGCCGGTCCGGCCGGACCGGGTGGCGGCATCCGAGCCCCCCGGCCCCTGCTGGTCGCCCGCCACGGGCCCGCCCTCGACGGAGGTCACCCGCACGTGGCCCTCGCCGTCAGGTTCCGTCCCGAGCCGTCGCCCCCCGCTCGGTGACAGGCGCAGCACCGACTCGCCGATCCTCAGCAGTGCCCCCGGAGGGAACCGGACCGGGCGGGTGCCCACGCGGGTGCCGTCCAGGGTCGTGCCGTTCGTGGAGTCGAGGTCGGCCACCGAGACGCGGCCGTCGGCGGCGACCGTGACCGCGCAGTGCAGGCGGGAGACGTCCGGGTCGTCCAGCGGGACGTCGGCGTCGGCGGAGCGGCCGATGTGGATCTGGCCGCCGTGCAGCAGATGGACGCCGCCGGCGTCGGGGCCGGCGACCACGTGGAGCTGGGTGGGGGCGTCGTCGAGCTCGGGGTGCGGCTCGGGGGCCGCCGGGGCGCCCAGGGACAGCACGGCGCCGTCGATCAGCGGTGGCTCGCCCAGGGTGGCTCGCTGGGTGTCGAGCCGCTCCCCGTCCGCGTACAGCACGACCGGGCCGCCCCCGCGCTCGGCTTCGCCCGCGCGGGAGGTGCCCCCGTCCGCCGGGACCGCCGAGGCGAGTGCCGTCGCCACCGCGGCCAGCGCTGTGCCGACGGGCGCCGTGACCAGCACGTCACAGCTCGTGGCGCGGCCCCGGGCGCGGTCGGGCGGACCCAGCGGGTCTACGACGGTCAGCCGGATCTGCATCGCCGTCAGCGGTCCCTTCTGCGCGGACGAGTTCGCGCACCAGCACGCGCCCAAGTTCGTCGGCCTTGACGGTAGGCATCCTCGCACCTGCCACTGACAACACGCCCGCCGCCCGAGGGCAAGTGATCTTGATTGGTCAGCTCTGCCCCCAAAAGTGCCTGACCAGTGCAGCGCCGACGATCACTTGAGATCGGTCACGTCCAACGTCCGGCAACCAGCGGACCCGACCGGAGCGTCTTTCCTTCGAACGCGCTTGGGAACGCTTACGTAGTGCCATGAGGAGCGGCACTACAGTGGGTCGGAAGTGGGTCGGAACGACAGCAAGCAGCAGGGAGTGCATGACGTGCGGCCGGTAGGCAGCAAGTACTTCCTCGAGGAGCCGCTCGGACGCGGTGCCACGGGGACCGTGTGGCGAGCCCGCCAGCGGGAGACCGCGGGCGCCGAGGCCGCCGTACCGGGACAGCCCGGCGAGACCGTCGCGATCAAGGTCCTCAAGGAGGAGCTCGCGAGCGATCCGGACATCGTGATGCGGTTTCTGCGCGAGCGCTCCGTCCTGCTCCGGCTGACCCACCCGAACATCGTGCGGGTGCGTGACCTGGTCGTCGAAGGCGATCTGCTCGCCCTGGTCATGGACCTCGTCGAGGGCCCCGACCTGCACCGCTATCTGCGCGAGAACGGCCCCTTCAGCCCCGTCGGCGCCGCCCTGATCACCGCCCAGATCGCCGACGCCCTCGCCGCCAGCCACGCCGACGGGGTGGTCCACCGCGACCTCAAGCCCGCCAACGTGCTGCTGCGGCAGTACGGCGGCCAGATGCACCCCCTCCTGACCGACTTCGGCATCGCGCGTCTCGCGGACTCCCCGGGCCTGACCCGGACGCAGGAATTCGTCGGCACGCCCGCGTACGTCGCTCCCGAGTCCGCCGAGGGCCGCCCGCAGACCTCCGCGGTCGACATCTACGGCGCCGGCATCCTGCTGTACGAGCTGGTCACCGGCCGTCCGCCGTTCTCCGGCGGCTCCGCCCTGGAAGTCCTGCACCAGCACCTGAGCGCCGAACCGCGCCGCCCCTCCACGGTCCCCGACCCGTTGTGGACGGTCATAGAGCGCTGCCTGAGCAAGAACCCGGACCGGCGTCCCAGCGCCGAGAACCTCGCACGCGGGTTGCGGGTCGTCGCCGAGGGCATCGGCGTGCACGCGAACTCCGCGCAGATCGCCGCCGCGGACAACGTCGGCGCGCTGCTGCTGCCCGACCCGGCCCCGGCCGCGGTACCGGACGCGCCCGGCGCCGCCGACCCGACGCAGGTGCTGCCGCACGGCGCGGGCGCCGCCGGTGCCTACGACCCGAACGCCGCGACCAGCTTCCTGCCGCACACCGGCCCCGGGAACCCCGTCGGCGCCGCCGACCCCACCGCCGTACTCCCGCACCGTGGCGCGGCCGATCCGACCGCCGTCATGCCGCCGGTACCGCCCGGCCGGCCGGGACAGGGGCAGTACGGCCAGCAGGGACAGCAGCCCGGTGGGCCCGAGGACCCGCACCCCTGGCAGAACCAGCTGCGCGCGGCCCGGGACCGCAACGAACAGACGCAGGTCCAGTACCTCGACCCCAACGAGGACCCGCTGCGCCGCCGTCCGCAGCGGCAGGTCGCCAGGCCGGAGCAACAGCCGCCGCAGCGACAGCAGCGCCCTCCGCAGCGGCCGCCGCAGGACGGCGGTCACGGCCGCCGGCAGCAACCCCAGCCCCAGCAGTACGCCCCGCAGCAGCAGCCGCAGCGGTACGCGCCCCCGCCGCAGCCCGAGCGCCCCGCGCGCGAACCCCGGCAGCCGCGCCAGCGCAGCGCCAACCCGATGAAGATCCCGGGTCTGGGCTGCCTCAAGGGCTGTCTGTTCACGATCGTCATCCTGTTCGTCGCGAGCTGGCTGATCTGGGAGCTGAGCCCGCTCCAGGACTGGATCGGCACCGGCAAGAGCTACTGGCAGCAGATCGGGGACATCGTCGACACCGTGAGCG
Source organism: Streptomyces sp. NPDC050759 (assembly GCF_044456945.1). NCBI lineage: Bacteria > Bacillati > Actinomycetota > Actinomycetes > Kitasatosporales > Streptomycetaceae > Streptomyces > Streptomyces sp. NPDC050759. The sequence goes on from NZ_JBITGI010000027.1 coordinate 48,358, forward strand.
GGTGGATCGGGGATCTGGGCGGAAACTCCTCAGGTCAGCAGTAACTCTGGGGATTTGTCGACACCCAGCGGGTGATTTCCGTCTCCGCGGTGAAGGTTGGCTCTTGCGGCGCGTAGCTTTGGCGACAACACGCGTCTGTAGGAGCAGCCTTGGCACGGAAGATCGGCAGCCGGTACACCGCCAACCAGATCCTGGGGCGGGGCAGCGCCGGCACGGTGTGGCTGGGCGAGGGACCCGAGGGGCCCGTCGCCGTCAAGCTGCTGCGCGAGGATCTCGCGTCCGACCAGGAGCTCGTGGGCCGCTTCGTCCAGGAGCGCACGGCCCTGCTCGGCCTGGAGCACCCCCACGTCGTCTCCGTACGCGACCTCGTGGTCGACGGCAACGACCTCGCGCTCGTCATGGACCTGGTCCGGGGCACGGATCTGCGCACCCGGCTCGACCGGGAGAAGCGGCTCGCGCCCGAGGCGGCGGTGGCGATCGTGGCGGACGTCGCGGACGGGCTGGCCGCGGCGCACGCGAAGGGGGTCGTGCACCGGGACGTGAAGCCGGAGAACATCCTGCTGGACATGCAGGGACCGCTGGGCCCCGGGGGCTCGCATCCCGCGCTGCTGACCGATTTCGGTGTGGCGAAGCTGATCGACTCGCCGCGGCGGACCCGTGCCACGAAGATCATCGGGACGCCGGACTACCTGGCGCCGGAAATCGTCGAGGGGCTGCCGCCACGGGCGTCCGTGGACATCTACGCGCTCGCGACCGTCCTGTACGAGCTGCTGGCCGGGTTCACGCCGTTCGGCGGCGGGCATCCGGGGGCGGTGCTGCGACGGCATGTCACGGAGACGGTGGTTCCCCTTCCGGGTATCCCCGATGAGCTGTGGCAGCTGATCGTGCAGTGCCTGGCCAAGGCGCCGGCCTCTCGGCTGCGGGCGTCCGAGCTGGGGGTGCGACTGCGGGAGCTGTTGCCCTTGCTGGCCGGGATGCCACCGCTGGACGTGGACGAGCCGGACGCGGAGGAAGAGGGGGAGCCGGACGGGGAGGCACCGACGGCGGCTTCCGACGGGGACGCGGTGTCCTCCGGGCGGCCGGTGCGGCGGGGAGCCGTGCCGTTGGTCCCGGGCGCGAAGCCCGCCGACTCCAACCGGGACACGCACACGTCGATGCGGGTGCCGGCGCCCGACGAGCTGGCCGGGGGCGCGCGGGGGACCGCCCGGGTGCCTCGGGCAGCGGGCGCGCCCCGTCCGGGCTCGGCCCGGCACCGGGCGACCACGCGGCGGCGCCGGCTGGCCGTGGGAGCCGCGGCGCTGGTGCTCGTGGCCGCGGCGGGCGTCGGGGTGTGGGCGGCCACGTCGGACGACGCCGGGGCGTCACCGCAGGACACGAAGAACTCGGCGCCCGCCTCCCCCTGAGGAAGCCGGGGTGGCGGCCCCAGCACCACGGCAGTGCCCTGGGCGACGACCGCGCGCACGATGTCCCGGACCTCTTGGCGGCCGCGCGGACCGAGGCCGGTCGTCGGCTCGTCGAGGAAGAGCGGTTCGGGCGCTGTCGAGCAGGGACGCGGCGATGCCGCTACGGCGCCGCATGCCGCCGGAGCAGTGCTTGACCTGCTTCCCGGCCGGTGACGGTGGTGGACGGGCGAGGTCGGTTGCCACAGCCGTTACGCTGGAGGGCGTGGCAGTCGTCGATGTATCCGAAGAGCTCAAGTCCCTCTCCTCGACCATGGAGTCGATCGAGGCCGTTCTGGACCTCGACAAGCTGAGGGCAGACATCGCCGTGCTCGAGGAGCAGGCGGCCGCGCCGTCCCTGTGGGACAACCCGGACGAGGCGCAGAAGATCACCAGCAAGCTGTCCCACCTCCAGGCCGAGGTCAGGAAGGCCGACGCGCTGCGCAGCCGGATCGACGATCTCTCCGTGCTGTTCGAGATGGCCCAGGAGGAGGACGACCCGGACACCCTCGCCGAGGCCGAGTCGGAGCTCGTCTCCGTCAAGAAGGCGCTCGACGAGATGGAGGTCCGTACGCTGCTCAGCGGTGAGTACGACTCCCGCGAGGCGCTCGTCAACATCCGCGCCGAGGCCGGTGGCGTCGACGCCGCCGACTTCGCCGAGAAGCTTCAGCGGATGTACCTGCGGTGGGCCGAGCAGCACGGCTACAAGACCGAGATCTACGAGACGTCGTACGCCGAAGAGGCCGGCATCAAGTCGACCACCTTCGCCGTGCAGATCCCGTACGCCTACGGCACGCTCTCCGTGGAGCAGGGCACCCACCGCCTCGTGCGCATCTCGCCCTTCGACAACCAGGGGCGCCGCCAGACCTCCTTCGCGGGTGTCGAGATCCTCCCTGTGGTCGAGCAGACCGACCACATCGAGATCGACGAGTCGGAGCTGCGGGTGGACGTCTACCGCTCCTCCGGGCCCGGCGGCCAGGGCGTGAACACCACCGACTCCGCGGTGCGCCTCACCCACCTCCCCACCGGCATCGTCGTCTCCTGCCAGAACGAACGCTCGCAGATCCAGAACAAGGCGAGCGCGATGAACGTCCTCCAGGCCAAGCTGCTCGAGCGGCGCCGCCAGGAGGAGCAGGCCGCGATGGACGCCCTCAAGGGCGACGGCGGCAACTCGTGGGGCAACCAGATGCGTTCGTACGTCCTGCACCCGTACCAGATGGTCAAGGACCTGCGCACCGACTTCGAGGTCGGCAACCCCGAGGCCGTGTTCAACGGCGAGATCGACGGCTTCCTGGAGGCCGGGATTCGCTGGCGCAAGCAGCGGGAGAAGTAACTTTGTCGACTTGGTAATCCTTCGCAACTGCCGCCCACCGGGCGGCAGTTTGCTTTATGTCTGGGTTTTACATCACACTCACAGACCGCTTTCCCCGGCAAAGAGCGCTTACCAGGACATCGCGCGCGCAACGGCCTTGACGTTGCTTTGAAAAATGGGAAAGGTAAAGCGCGGCATGCGTATCTCTGGGGCGCATGTGAACCGGGGGACCTAAGTACAGCTACCTTCTCCCGTCGATCACGGCCCCGAGCGCCGCCTCATTGACGATGAGCTACTGGGGGTAGCAACCACATGACGAAGAAGACGCGGATCCGGATCGCGCGCATAGCCGCTGGTGCCGTGATCGCGGCCGGCGCCTCGCTGACCGCTGCCGGCGCCGCTTCCGCGCTGGAGATCGGTGTGAGCGTGGACGAGAGCGGGGTCGGCGTGAACGTCGACACCGGCCTCGGCGACGGCGAGCCGGGCGACGGCACTCCGACCCCTCCGGACGGAGGCATCCCGACCGCACCCAACTCGCCGCCGGTCACCGAGGAGCCGCCGGTCACCGAGGAGCCGCCGATCACCGAGGAGCCGACCGACGAGCCCACCGAGCCCACCGATGACCCGACCGACCCGGGCAACGGGAACGGGAACGGCAACGGGAACGGGAACGGAAACGGCAACGGAAACGGCAACGGAAACGGCAACGCCGGGGGCGGCAACAACAACGACCCCGACGGCGGCTCCAACACCTCCGTCCAGGAAGAGGGCTCCTCGGCCCTCACCGAGACCGGCACGGACACCACGTCCGACACCGCCGCCCAGGGCACGGGCGGTGCGCAGCTCGCCGAGACCGGTGCCGGGCAGACCGCCTTCCTGCTGGTCGGTGCCGCCACGATGATCGCCGGTGGCATCGGCTTCCGCATCCTGCCGCGCCTCGCGAGCGGCCGCGGTGGCGCTGCCGCCTGAAGGTGACTTCCGGTAGTCGCGCATCTGCTTAACGTGCGCCTGCCGTACGGCGAAGGGCCCGGAGCGTATCCGCTCCGGGCCCTTCCTGCGTCCTCGGGGTGCTGGCCTACGCGGTCTGATGTGCCAGCAGAGCCACCGCTGCGATCAGCACCGCCAGCAGGGCGATCAGGGCCATCGGGTTCAGGCCCGCGAAGAGGTTCTCCTGCTGCAGCCGCTCGCGGTTGGCGCGGCACACGGGGCACCGGCCCTCATTCACGGGCGCCGCGCAGTTTGCGCACACCAGGCGGTCGTACGTCATGCGCGTCACCCTTCTTGCTGTCGGTTCCATACAGGACAACGCCCGCGGGTAGCAGAACGTTCCCTTCCCTACTGTGCCAGGTTCCACCGAGGGTCGCCCGGGCGCTGCCGAAGCGAGGGTTTCCAGGCCGGCACAAACCCCCCCATCCACTACGCAACCCGAACCGGCGCCTGCGCTCCCGCACCCGGTTCGCGTATGGTCACGCTCATCTACCCCCGGCCTACCGTGGTGCATCCGTGATCCGATTCGACAACGTATCCAAGGTCTACCCCAAGCAGACCCGCCCCGCACTCAGGGATGTCTCCCTGGAAGTGGAGAAGGGTGAGTTCGTGTTCCTCGTCGGGTCCTCCGGCTCCGGGAAGTCCACCTTCCTGCGGCTGGTTCTCCGCGAGGAGCGGACCAGCCAGGGCCAGGTGCACGTCCTGGGCAAGGACCTCGCACGCCTCTCCAACTGGAAGGTGCCGCAGATGCGCCGCCAGCTGGGGACGGTCTTCCAGGACTTCCGGCTGCTGCCCAACAAGACGGTGGCGGAGAACGTCGCCTTCGCGCAGGAGGTCATCGGCAAGTCGAAGGGCGAGATCCGTAAGTCCGTGCCCCAGGTGCTCGACCTCGTCGGGCTGGGCGGCAAGGAGGACCGGATGCCCGGCGAGCTGTCCGGTGGTGAGCAGCAGCGCGTGGCCATCGCGCGGGCCTTCGTCAACCGGCCCAAGCTGCTGATCGCCGACGAGCCCACCGGCAACCTCGACCCGCAGACCTCCGTCGGCATCATGAAGCTGCTCGACCGGATCAACCGGACGGGCACGACGGTGCTGATGGCGACCCACGACCAGAACATCGTGGACCAGATGCGCAAGCGCGTCATCGAGCTGGAGAAGGGCCGTCTCGTCCGCGACCAGGCACGCGGCGTCTACGGCTACCAGCACTGACCGCCGTTCGAAGAGTCCCCGGAAAGGCCTGAAGAAGACGCCATGCGCGCCCAGTTCGTACTCTCCGAGATCGGTGTCGGTCTCCGTCGCAACCTCACGATGACCTTCGCCGTCATCGTCTCCGTCGCCCTGTCACTCGCCCTGTTCGGCGGTTCGCTCCTGATGAGCGACCAGGTCGGCGCCATGAAGGGCTACTGGTACGACAAGGTCAACGTCTCGATCTTCCTCTGCAACAAGAGCGACGCCGAGTCGGACCCCAACTGCGCCAAGGGCGCGGTGACCGAGGACCAGAAGAAGGACATCCTCTCCGACCTGAAGAAGATGTCGGTCGTCGAGACGGTCGCCCACGAGTCCCAGGACGAGGCGTACAAGCACTACAAGGAGCAGTTCGGCGACTCCCCGCTGGCCGCGTCCCTCACGCCGGACCAGATGCAGGAGTCGTACCGGATCAAGCTGAAGGACCCGGAGAAGTACCAGGTCATCGCGACCGCGTTCAACGGGCGCGACGGCGTGCAGTCCGTGCAGGACCAGAAGGGCATCCTGGACAACCTCTTCACGATGCTGAACCTGATGAACCGGGCCGCGCTGGGCGTCATGGCGCTCATGCTGATCGTCGCCCTGCTGCTGATCGTCAACACGGTGCGTGTCTCGGCGTTCAGCCGTCGGCGGGAGACCGGGATCATGCGGCTCGTGGGCGCCTCGGGCTTCTACATCCAGGCGCCGTTCATCATGGAGGCCGCCGTCGCCGGCGCGATCGGTGGTGGGCTCGCCTGTGTCTTCCTGGTCGTCGGCCGGTACTTCACCATCGACCACGGCATGGCCCTGTCCACGAAGCTCAACCTGATCAACTTCGTGGGCTGGGACGCCGTACTGACGAAGCTGCCGCTGATCCTCGCGGCGAGTGTGCTGATGCCCGCGTTGGCCGCGTTCTTCGCGCTGCGCAAGTACCTGAAGGTGTGACGCATGCCAAGAGGGCCGTACGGTCAACCGGCCGTGCGGCCCTCTTGCGTTGTCCTAGACTCACCGGCATGTCAGGCCGAGACCTGTTCTGTCAGCCCCGCCGCATCCGCCGCGGGGCGGCCCTGACATTGGTGTTCGCGAGCGTGCTGGTGGCCGGCGCGGCGACCGGTTCCTTTCCCGAGGCGGACCGCGGCGACCGGAAGTCCTCGTCGGACGCGGCCCGTTCGGCCGCTCCCGCGGGTCATCACGAGGACGTGGCGGAGGCGGCCGAGGAGGCCAAGGCCGACGGCGCGTCCCCCATGGAGGCCGCCGAGCGTGCCGTCAGCCGCAGCGGGGACCGCTGGGGTGCCGTCTACTCCCGGGACGAGTACGAGGAGTTCGAGGAGGCCCTCGACGGCCAGTACACCGGCGTCGGGCTGTGGGCGCGGCGCGAGCGGGACGGCCGTATCGAAGTGACCAGGGTGAGCTCGGACTCGCCCGCGGCGTCCGCCGGGATCCGCAAGGGCGACCGGCTGCGCAGCGTGGACGGGGAGAAGGTCGACGGGCATCCGGTCACCGAGGTGGTCTCCCTGCTGCGCGGCGACGCCACGGACGCGGCGGCCGGTACGACGGTCCGGCTGGGCCTCGAGCGCGGCACGCGCGCGTGGACGAAGACCGTACGGCGGGCCCGTCTGTCCACGGACTCGGTCACCGTTCGAGAGCTCGCCGGCGGGATCACCGTCATCAAGATCGACTCGTTCACGAAGGGTGTCGGGGACCAGGTCCGGGACGCCGTGCGGCAGGCCCCGGCCGGCGGAGGAATCGTTCTCGACCTGCGCGGGAACTCCGGCGGGCTGGTCACCGAGGCCGTGACCACGGCGTCCGTCTTTCTCGACGGCGGGCTGGTCGCGACGTACGACGTCGACGGATCGCAGCAGGCGCTGCACGCGGAGCCCGGCGGGGACACGACCCGGGCGCTGGTCGCTCTCGTCGACGGCGGGACGATGAGTGCGGCGGAGCTTCTCACCGGGGCGCTGCAGGACCGGGGGCGGGCGGTGGTCGTGGGGTCCCGTACCTTCGGCAAGGGGTCGGTGCAGATGCCCAGCCGGCTGCCGGACGGGGCGGTGGCCGAGCTGACGGTGGGGCACTATCGGACTCCGTCGGGGCGAGGCGTCGACGGCCGCGGGATCACGCCTGACCTCGAGGTCGACGAGGGGGCTCTCCGGCAGGCGGAGACGGTGCTGGGAGGGCTGGGCGACTAGAGGTTGTCCGCCCGTGGATAAGCACTGGTCTCCATGCCCCCTCTTAGTGCGAAAATGGGCAGCACTATGAGCAAGGGAATGTACGTACCGAAGGAGTCCCAGCCGAAGCAGGGTGGCGGGGGCGGCAAGGCGCAGGACGGGGAGAAGGGCGGCAAGCGCAAGATCGTCGCCCAGAACAAGAAGGCCCGGCACGACTACGCGATCATCGACACCTTCGAGGCCGGGCTGGTCCTCATGGGCACCGAGGTCAAGTCGTTGCGCGAGGGCCGAACCTCCCTGACCGACGGCTTCGTCCAGATCGACGGGGGTGAGGCGTGGCTGCACAACGCCCACATCCCGGAGTATCACCAGGGCAGCTGGACCAATCACTCCGCGCGCCGCAAGCGCAAGCTGCTGCTGCACCGCGAGGAGATCGACAAGCTGGAGTCGAAGGCCCAGGAGACGGGTCACACGATCGTGCCCCTCGCCCTGTACTTCAGGGACGGCCGGGCGAAGGCCGAGATCGCGCTCGCGCGAGGCAAGAAGGAGTACGACAAGCGGCAGACCCTGCGCGAGAAGCAGGACCGGCGGGAGTCGGACCGCGCGATCGCGGCGGCGAAGCGGAAGCAGCGGGCCCAGGCCCAGTAGGAATAGACTGGCACCGTCGTGCGTTGGTCACGTACGATGGATCCTGCACCTCACCGAGGGTGCGCGCTCCTCTCGGAGCATTGAAAAATCAACATGGGGATGATCGGTTTCGACAGCGGCTGTTGAAGCAGGGGAAGCGTGTCGAGGAAGCGGCAATGATCTCGTTAACCATATGTCGCAACCAATAATCGCCAATTCCAAGAGCGATTCCCGCGCCTTCGCCCTCGCTGCCTAATAAGCAGTGAGTGAAGGCCCTAACGGGTGTCAGCCCGGGGATGTTCCCGACCCGGACCCTGGCATAATCTAGGGGACTAAACCATCGAGCCCGGTCACGGGGTTCGATGGGAAACCAAACAGTGACTGGGCCCGTCGGCGACTTGTTCGCGTGATCGCCGGGGCCGAGAAAATCGCAGCGAACTGCACACGGAGAAGCCCTGATTCTGCACCGTTGGACGCGGGTTCGATTCCCGCCATCTCCACTCGCCTCTTCCGAGAGGCAACCCCATGTTTGTAATTGAACACAGTGACGAAGGCCCCGCTGCTCCACGGCAGCGGGGCCTTCGTCATGTCCTGGAGATGACGGATGGTGCGCAGCATCGATGAGTCCGACTTCGGTGTGACCTGGCTGATGAGCATGTTCCACGCGGACTGGACGCATCACGGGCCCACGGCCGCCGAGGCGGTCGGCTACCACCTCTGGGACGGCCTGGACCCGGAGAGCGTCGTCGCGGTCCGGCGGGACGCGGCGCTGCTGCTGCGCCTGCCCTCGGCGACGATCGAGGTGCTGTGGCCTGCCGGTACAGAGGCTGGGCCGTCCTTCTTCTCCGCAGGGCGTACCGGCGCCACCTCGGGAACGCGGTGGATGGAGACGCTCACCGGCCTGTGCGACTCCTGGCTGTCCAGGCACGCCGGGGGCGATGTGGCCGCCGCCGTCCCCGCCGAGTGGGACGGCGTGGAACTGGCCGACACGGTCCTGGCCGAGATCAAAGCGGCGGACTTCCTGCCGGACGAGGTCGGGCGGGCGCTGACCGAGTGCGTCCGCCGCTGCACACCGGACCTCGCGTTCCGCTGCTGCTGCGGGCGATGCAACAGATCGGCACCACGTCCGGCGCGGCGCTCTCGCCGGAGCACTACGCGCGGCTCGCGGCACTGGGCTCGGCGCTGCGGTACGGCGAGTTCGTGGTGTCGGAGGTGCGGCACCTGGTGGCGTGACGGCCGGTGCCCCTGGCGCCCGCCCGGTGCCGCCGGCCTCTCATGCGCGGATGCGGAAGACGGGATGGTCCGCGGGCGACGGCAGGGCGTCGAGGACACCGGAGACCGTGGGCATGCCGCCGTAGCGCTCGCGGTAGGCGGCGAGCAGGGGTGGGCGGTCTGCCTCCGGGACCTCCTCCACGGTGATGTCCTCCGTGCGGCCCCGGTTGGTCAGCCGGCCCTTGGAGGTCGCGCGCAGATTCAGTGCCCAGTCGCTCAGACCGCGGTAGGAGACGAGGTAGCGCTCGCCCTCGTGGTCCAGGACGGCCACCGGGACCGTGCGCTCGCGACCGGAGCGGCGGCCTTTGACGGTGAGGCGGGAGATCATCGACCGCTGGAACAACGGGACCAGCCGGTTGGCCATGTGGCGCTGCATCCAGGGCGGCTTCAAATAGACGCGGGCGGTCATGCTTCCCACCATAAGGTGGCCCCGAGACTCTGGTAACCGTCGTGGAAGAGAACCCCGCATGACCTCGATGCGCACATCACGCCATCTGCTCGTCCGCGCGCGGGGTGACGACTCACCGCTGTACCTCGCGGACGAGGAGGGCGCCGAAGACCTCTCCCGGTTCACCCGCTCCGTGCCGCCCGACGACCCCTGCCTCGGGCTGACCGAGTCCCTGGCCGAGCAGCTGACATCGTGGTCCCGGGAACGCCCCGGGGGAGGGGCGGCGTCACGTCAGAGCCTGCGCAGGTATGCCAAGCAGGGGCTGGAGGTCGCCCAGGCGCTGGCCCGGTACCTCGGGCCGCAGTGGGTGGTGCGGTACTGGGACGACGCATACGACACCGAGAAATTCGTCTGCTGGGGGTGCCGGCGACTGCACTGGTTCCTCTACGAGCACGACACGCCTCCGTATCCGCTCCGCATCACCGTCGAGGGCGAGTACAAGTGGCACCCGCTCCGCGCGGAGGGGTTTGGGGACTTCGCTCCCGACGACCCCACCGCCGGGCTGGACCTGTCCGACGAACTGGTCGCGGACCTGTACGGCTGGGCGGCCGACTTCGACGCCGGCATGGAGCAGTGCCTGAAGGACCGGGACGACGCGAAGGACGACGCGAGGCGCAGGGAACTGGACCTGCGGGGCCGTGACCTGGCCGAGCGCGTGGCCCGTGAAGCGGGCCCGGCCAGGACCGTCACCTACGGCGGACTCGCCTAGGGCGGCCCTAGGGCTCCACGCCGACGCGTCAGGCAACCGTCCGCCGCCCCGTGCTCGCCCGTTCCGTCATCCGCGGTGGCAGCAGGGTCGACTCCGGTACGGCCGTCCCGTCCAGCTTCTTCATCAGGAGCTCGACCGCCCGCGCGCCCACCTCCGTCGACGGCAGCGCCACCGAGGTGATCGGGACGCGGACCGACTCGGCCAGTTCGTCGGGGCAGATCGCGGTGACCGACAGGTCCGCCGGGACGCGTAGGCCCAGTTGTTCGAAGGCGTCGACCAAGGGCTCCAGCAGGGGTTCGTTGTGGACGACCACGCCCGTCAACGCGGGTTGCTCGCGCAAGAGTTGTTCGGCCACCGCACGGGCGGTACCCGGCTCGCAGGGGTGGACCGTCGACGACATCCCGCAGCGGTCGGCGGCGGCCGTGAAGCCCTGGACCACGCTCTGCGCGAAGGCGGTCTGCCGGACGTAGACCTCCGGCGGGGAGCCGACGAGGGCCACCACCCGGTGGCCCAGCCGCGCCAGATGCTCCACACACGCCTCGCCCGCCGCCCTGAAGTCGAGGTCGATGCAGGTCAGGCCCTCCGGGGCGGCCGGGAAGCCGATCAGCACGGACGGCAGGTCCAGATTCCGCAGCAACGGCAGCCGGGGATCGTCCAGTTGGACGTCCATCACGATCAGCGCGTCCACCAGTGCCGTGTCCGCGACCCGCGTCAGTCCGTCCTCGCCCTCCTCCTGGGTCAGCAGCAGCACATCGTGGTCGTGCCGCCGGGCCGTCGTCACCACCGACACCGCGAACCGCATCACGGTCGGCACATGGATCCCGGACCTCAAGGGCACGACCAGCGCCAGCACGTTCGACCGGCGGCCGGCCAGGGCACGGGCGCCCGCGTGCGGGCGGTAGCCCAGCTCGCGGACGGCGTCCTCGACCCGCTGCCGGGTCTCCTCGGAGATCGGGCGCTTGCCGCTGAGGGCGTAGGAGACGGTGCTGGGGGAGACCCCGGCCCGCCGCGCCACATCGGTGATCTTCACCATCAGCCCAGCTCCAGGGAGAGGAAGCCGGTCCCGGCCCGCGCCCGCGCCTCGCGCCCGCCCGCGGCCAGCCCCCAGGGCGCCGAGGGGTCGGAGCAGGACGCCCGCAGCGTGTCCCCCTCGCGTACGACGGTGAAGGCGACCTCACCGACCCGCACCGTGGCCTGCTCGCCCCGCCCGAGGCCGTACGCCCGCAGGGTCACGCCGTCGGCGTGGTCGTAGTCGGGCCGGTCGGCCACCGCCCCCACCGGGACCACGGCGCCCGGCCTGACCAGCAGCGGCACGCTCAGGAAGTCGTGCTTCTCCCGTACCCAGCGCGGCCCGGTCACCGTCTCGCCGGTCACGAAGTGCGTCCACGTGCCCTCGGGGACGTAGTAGGAGACCTCGCCCTCGTCGTTGAACACCGGCGCCACCATCAGGTCGGGGCCGAGCATGTACTGACGCTCCAGGTGCGCGCACCCGGGATCGTCCGGGAACTCCAGGACCATCGCCCGCATCACCGGCACGCCCTCGGTGTGGGCGGTGCGCGCCGCCTCGTAGAGATACGGCATGAGCCTCAGCTTGAGGCGGGTGAAGTGCCGCAGCACATCCACGGATTCCTCGTCGAACAGCCACGGCACCCGGTAGGAGGAGCTGCCGTGCAGACGGCTGTGGGAGGAGAGAAGTCCGAAGGCCAGCCAACGCTTGAACAGCGCCGGGGTCGGGGTGCCCTCGAAGCCGCCGATGTCGTGGCTCCAGAAGCCGAAGCCGGACAGGCCCAGCGAGAGACCGCCGCGCAGCGACTCGGCCATCGACTCGTAGGTCGCCTCGCAGTCGCCGCCCCAGTGCACCGGGAACTGCTGGCTGCCCGCGGTCGCCGAGCGGGCGAAGACCACCGCCTCCTCCTCACCGCGATGCTTGCGCAGCACGTCGAAGACGGTCTGGTTGTAGAGGTAGGTGTAGTAGTTGTGCATCCGCTCCGGGTCGGAGCCGTCGGACCACTCCACGTCCAGCGGCACCCGCTCGCCGAAGTCGGTCTTGAAGCAGTCGACGCCCTGCGCGAGGAGCGCCTCCAGCTTGGACGCGTACCAGTCCCGGGCGGCCGGGCTGGTGAAGTCGACCAGGGCCATGCCGGGCTGCCACAGGTCCCACTGCCACACGCTGCCGTCCGGGCGCCTGAGGAGATGGCTGAGCTCCTTGCCCTCCGCGAACAAGGGCGACCTCTGGGCGATGTACGGATTGATCCATGCGGAGACCCTGAGGCCCCGCGCGTGCAGGCGCGCGAGCATGCCCTCCGGGTCGGGGAAGACCCGCGGGTCCCACTGGAAGTCGCACCAGTTGAACTCGCGCATCCAGAAGCAGTCGAAGTGGAAGACGGAGAGCGGGAGTTCGCGCTCCCGCATGCCCTCGATGAAGGACGTCACGGTCTCCTCGTCGTACGACGTCGTGAAGGACGTCGACAGCCACAGGCCGAAGGACCAGGCGGGCGGGAGGGCCGGGCGGCCGGTGAGGGCCGTGTACTTGCGGATGATCTCCTTCGGACTCGGGCCGTAGATGACGTAGTACGTCAACTCCTGCGTTTCCGCGCTGAATTGAACCCTGGAGACGGCTTCCGAGCCCACCTCGAAGGAGACCTTGCCCGGGTGGTCCACGAAGACGCCGTAGCCCGCGTCCGTGAGGTAGAACGGGACGTTCTTGTAGGCCTGTTCGGTGGCCGTGCCCCCGTCGGCGTTCCAGATGTCGACGACCTGGCCGTTCTTCACCAGCGGCCCGAAGCGTTCGCCCAGGCCGTACACCGAGGTGCCCACGCCGAGGCCGAGCTGCTCACGCAGGTAGTGGGCGCCCGACGCGTCCCGCATGATGCCCATGCCCTTGGGGCCGCTGCCGGTGAGCAGCCGGCCGCCCGCGAGGAAGTCGACCTGCCAGGTGCCCGTGCGGGCCACCCGGACCGACAGCGCGCCGGAGGTGAGGGTGGCGTGCTCCTCGTCGTACTCCGTGTGCGCGGTGACGTCCTCCTTCCGCACCTCGAACTGGGGGCCCTGCGGCTGCTCGCCCTCGAAGTGGGTGAAGGTGACGCCGATGACGTCAGGTATCGGGGCGTGGGCGCTGATCGTCACGACCGGTCCCTTCAACAGGTCGCCGCGGCGGCGGATGGGCTGGGTCGGCGCGAGGATGTCCAGCCGGCCGTCCGACGCGGCGACCTCGTGGACCTGCGCCGGATGGGCCGCGGTGACGCCCTCGCGCAGCAGCCAGTAGCCGTCGGTGAACTTCACGTGGGGGGTCCTTACTTCACGGCACCCACGGCGATACCGCGGGTGAGGGTTCGCTGGAAGACGAGGAAGAACACGATCGCGGGGAGGACGCCGAGCAGGGCGGCCGCGTTGGTCATCGTGGCGTCCATCAGGCGCTGGCCCTGGAGGACGCCGAGGGCCACCGACACCGTCTGGTTGTCATTGGAGATCAGCATGACCAGGGGGAGCAGGAACTCGTTCCAGGTCCAGATGAAGAAGAAGACCAGCAGCACACCGAGGGTGGGGCGGCTGACGGGGACGACGATCCGCCACAGGACCTGCCACTTGTTCGCGCCGTCGATCCGGGCCGCCTCCAGGATCTCGCGGGGGAACTGGCCGAGGACCGCGGAGAGCAGATACGTGCCGAAGGCCGCCTGGATCACCGTGAACACGATGATCACGCTCAACCTGGTGTCGTAGAGGCCGACTTCCTTGCTCAGGTAGTAGACCGGGTAGACCAGCGCTTCCTGCGGCAGCATGTTCGCGAGGACGAAGAAGGCGAGGACCCAGGTGCGGCCCTTGATGCGGCCGATGCCGATCGCGTAGGCGTTGAGGACGGACAGGATCACGGCCAGTACCGCCACCGAGCCGCTGATCAGGACCGAGTTGACCAGTTTCTGACCGAAGTCGACGCGTTCCCAGAAGTCCTTGATGCCGGTCGTGTACAGGCCGTCGGGGAGGCTGAGGGGGCCGTTCTGGGCGTATTCCGCGGGGGACTTGAAGGCGTTGACCGTGACGATGAGGAACGGGACGACCATGAACAGGGCCGCGATGCACAGGGCGATCAGTACCGGGTAGCGGCGCAGGGCGGTGGTCATGTGTCGGTCCTCTCCTGGAGCCTGAGACCGATCAGGGAGAGCGCCAGGATGAGCACCGTCAGCACGGTGGAGATCGCGGCGCCGTAGCCGACCTGCGTCTTCTCGAAGAACGTGGTGAAGGAGAAGTAGGACGGCACGTCGGTGGCGCCGCCGGGACCGCCCTTCGTGAGCACGTACACCGCGCCGAACACCTTGAGCGCGGCGATCGAGCACCAGGTCAGGACGACGTAGATCTCCGGGCGGATCTGCGGCAGCGTGATGTGCCAGAAGCGGCGCCACCAGCCGGCGCCGTCCAGCTCGGCCGCCTCGTGCAGCTGCGGGTCGACGCGTTGCAGGCCGGCCATGAAGATGACCAGCGGGAAGCCGAGTTGGACCCAGACCATGACGCCCATGACGCTGTAGAGGGCGAGGTCGGGGTCGCCGAGCCAGTCCTGCTGCCAGCTGCCCAGGCCGATCGCCTTGAGGAGGGCGTTGAGGGAGCCGTTGTCGGGGGCGAGGATCCAGCTCCAGACGATGCCGGCGACCGCGATCGGCAGCACCTGGGGGAGGTAGAAGCAGGCGCGGAGAACGGCGGCCGTTCTGGACCCGAAGTGCTTGCCGACGTAGTCGAACAGGGCGGCGGCGAGGACCAGTCCGAGGGCCGTGGGGATCGCCGCCATCGCGACGACCATGAACAGGCTGTGCCGGAAGGACGCCCAGAACTCGGAGTCGTCCATCAGCTCGCGGTAGTTGGCGAGCCCCGACCACTCGGGAGAGCCCACGCCCTGCCAGTCCGTGAAGCTCACGTACGTGTTCATCACGAACGGCAGGACGATGACCGCGAGGAAGGCGAGGGCACCCGGGAGGAGGAACAGGGCGTAGGAGTCGCGAGGGCGGCGCGGGGGCCGTGCGGCGGCGCCCTTGCCGGCCGCCCGCGCACTCCGTTCGACGGTCACCGTCATTGCTTCGGCGCGCCCTTGTCGTAGGCGTCCTGGAGATCGCTGAGGTAGCCGTCGGGCTTCTCGCTGCCCGTGATCAGTTTCTGGGTCCCGGAGACGAGGACGTCGTAGAAGCCGGGGACCGGCCAGTCGGGGTAGAAGGCCAGGCCGTCGTTCTTGGAGAGGGTGTTGAAGTCGTCGATCAGGGTCTTCGACTGGGGGTCGGTGATGGCGGAGGCGTCGGCCGCGACCGGGACGCCGCCGGAGTTGCCGAGCAGGTTCTGGATCTTCTTCGACATGGTGATGTCGATGAAGTCGTAGGCGAGGTCCTTGTTCTTCGAACCCTTCGGTACGACCCAGAGGTTGCCGCCGGAGCCGAGGGTGAGCTTGGAGTCGGGCCAGCGGAAGGTGCCCCAGTCGAACTTGTTGTCCGTCTTGAAGCGGCCGTACCACCAGCTGCCGGAGAACAGGATCGGCGCCTTGCCGGAGGTGAAGGAGACACCGGCGGCCTCTTCGTTCTGGCCGCTGGAACTCTTGCTGAAGTAGCCCTTCTTGACCCAGTCGGCGAAGGTCTCGGCGCCGTAGGTCCAGGCCGCGTCGTGGAAGTCGGTCTT
This sequence comes from Streptomyces sp. NPDC050759, assembly GCF_044456945.1. Lineage (NCBI taxonomy): Bacteria > Bacillati > Actinomycetota > Actinomycetes > Kitasatosporales > Streptomycetaceae > Streptomyces > Streptomyces sp. NPDC050759. Next base: position 64,187 of record NZ_JBITGI010000027.1, read on the forward strand.
GCCCTTGTAGAGCTGGTAGGCGTCGACCCAGGAGCGGTCGGCCTTCGACAGCGCCAGCTGGTAGAGGTACTGCTGGGCCGGGTAGGCGGCGCCGCCGTTGGCCAGCGGGGTGACCCCCTCGTCCACGAACTTGTCCATCGCGGCGGTCAGTTCGTCGAACGTCTTCGGCTCGGAGATGCCGTACTTCTTGAAGAGGTCCTTGTTGTAGTAGACCAGCGTGTACTCGGCGTAGTTGGGGACGCCGTACCACTTGCCGGAGCCCATCACGCCGTTGGTGTCGTAGAGGCTCGTCGTGCGCACACTCGGGCTGAGCTTCTTGTCCCAGCCGCGCTTGGTCGCCTCTTCCGTGAGGTCGGTGAGCAGGCCTTGCTTCGAGAGCAGGCCCGCGGTCGCGTTGCCCTTGTTGTACTCCATGAGGTCGGGCGCGTCCGAGGAGTTGAGGACCATCGGGGCGGTCTTCTGGATCTGGTCGAAGCTCTTCTCCTCGAACTCCACCTTCACACCGGGGTGCTTGGCCTCGAACTCCTTGATCGCCTCCTTCCAGGCGATGCCCATCGCGCTGGTCGGACCCTCGTAGTGCCAGAGCCTGAGTGTCTTGCCGTCGGAGGACCCGCTGTCCGAGTCCCCACAGGAGGTCACCAGCAGCGATCCGGTCAGGATCACCGCCGCCGCCACCACACGCCTTCGTGCCGTCAACATCCCGTACCTCCGGGGAGTCGGATGGTGCTTCGGGCCGGGCGCCACGCAGGGGTCGTCGATTCGACTCGATTCGACGACCCCTGTCGAAGCGCTTCGACGAAGGAACGTATGCGGCGCCTTTGAAGGTCGTCAATGGGTTATGCAGGATCGGGTGAAGCGATTCGACGATTCGGGTTGGGGGAGGGTTGTCGTCAGGGGTGCGGTGGCTGTGGTGGTCGGGGCGCCATAGCCCGCCGTGGGCGAGAGGGGTCGACGGTCCGGCCGCCGGCCGTGCGGCTGTGGGTGGTCCGGCCGGCGCGCCGGTCGTCAGGGCTGCGGCGGTCGTGGTGCTGAAACAGGCCGTCGGTGAGACGTGGCCGACACGAGGGTGATCATCAGGGCCGTCGCCGCCGCCGTGACCGGAACTCCGTAGCCCGCCGCCGGCGAGACGTGCTCCACCGTCCAGCCGCCGGCCGCGCTGCCGCAGGCGATGCCGCCGAGCAGGCCGGTCACCGCGAGGGTCATGCCCTCGTTGAGGCGGCCGGGTGGGGTGCGCCGCTGGATCAGGGTCATCCCGGTGACCATCGTCGGGGCGGTCGCCATCCCGGCGATCAGCAGCGCGGCCGCCAGGGCGAGCAGGGAACCGGTGAGGGAGGCGGCCAGCAGGGGGAGCGTCAGCAGCGTCGTCATGGCCGCGACGCACCACACGTACCGGTCCTCGGCGGATCCGGTCCGCCGTATCGCCCCGTAGACCAGCCCCGCCGCGCACGACCCGGCCGCCTGGAGCGCGAGTACGACCCCGGCCGCCGAGCGGTGTCCCTGCGTGTCGGCGAAGGCGATGGTGACGACCTCCATGGAGCCGAAGACGGCGCCCATGGCAAGGCAGACGGCGAGCAGGGGCGGGATGCCGGGGGCGCGGAAGGGCGCCGGAGAAGGGCCGCGCTGCCGCACCGGCGGCTCCGTCGAACGCTGCGCGGCGAACACCAGCACGCCCGTCACCAGCAGCACCACCCCGGCCAGCGTGCCCGCCTCCGGGAAGAACGCCGTGCACAGGAAGGCCGCGAGGACCGGGCCCAGCATGAAGCACGCCTCGTCCACGGCCTGCTCGAAGGAGTTCGCGACATGGAGGGACTTCTCCTCGCCGGCGAGGAGGTGGGCCCACCGGGCACGGGACATACCGCCGAGGTTGGGCGTGGTGGCGGTGGCGGCGTACGACACGAAGAGCGTCCACGCCGGCGCCCCGAGGCGGACGCACAGCAGCAGCGCCAGCGAACCCAGTGCGGCGAGTGCCGTGGCCGGTACGGCGATCTTGGCCTGTCCGTGTCGGTCGACGAGCCGCGCGGTCCAGGGGGCGACCACCGCCGTCGCCGCCAGGCCCGCCGCGGTGACGGCGCCGGCGAGGGCGTACGACCCACGCGTCCCGGCGATCATGACGACCGCGCTGACGCTGAACATGCCCATGGGCAGGCGGGCGAGAAGGTTCCCGATGGTGAAGGCGCGGGCTCCGGGGGTGGCGAGAAGACGGCGGTAGGGACCGGGGTCGCGCGGGGCGCGCGGGCGGTGTGGGTTTCGCGGGCTTCGGGGGCTCCGCGGGCTTCGGGGGCTTCGGGGGCTGAAGTCGACGATGACGAGGGTGTCGGCGGTCGTGGTGAACATCGGTCGGTCCGGTTGCGGCATGCGCCTACCGTCGCGTGGAGGCGATCAAGGGGTCCAACACCTTCTCCGTACCGATTCACGCACCTGTGTTGTAAGTTCGCCCGGTGTCCGTGCCCAGCCCGAGTCCCAGCCCGAGTCCGGGCCCCCGTTCCCACCCCATCGGCGGCTCCCGCCACCTCGACCCCCGTCTCCTGCGCGCCTTCCTCGCCGTCGCCGACGAGCTCCACTTCACGCGCGCGGCGGCCCGGCTCTACGTCGCCCAACAGGCGCTCAGCCGCGATGTACGGCGGCTGGAGCGGGAGTTGGGTGCGGAGCTGTTCGTGCGCACGACCCGGCAGGTGACACTGACCGGCGACGGCGAGCGGCTGGTGCCGTACGCCCGCCGCGCCCTGGAGGCCCAGGACGAGCTGCTCGCCGCCTTCGCGCAGGCCCGCCCGCTGCTCGTGGACCTGAACTTCCCCGACCAGGCCACCGCCCGCGCCGTGCTGCTGCGGGCCCGGGAACTCGCCCCCGACCAGGAGCTGATGGCCCGCTACGAGAGCGGGCTGACCGGCGCCGCGGGGGAGCTGCTGGCCGGTCGCCTCGACGCCTCGTTCGGCCGGTTCACGGGTCTCGACCCCGCGCTGCGGGCAGGCCTGGACCACCAGCCCGTACGCCTCGAGCCCATGGCCGTCGTCCTGCCCGAGGACCACCCGCTGGCCTCCCTGGAGCGGGTGCCGCTCGCCGCCCTGGAGGGCGAGACCGTGTACGCGGGAGCCGGAAATCCGCGTACTCCGGAATGGACCGATCTCGCTCGTCGACTGTTCGAAGGACGGGGCATCGAACTCGCCCCGCCGGCCCCGCTCGCGGTCGGCGACGAGGAGTTCCAGCGGATCATGGCGAAGACCCGGAACCCCATTCTCGCGGTCGTGGATTTTCCGGCCATGCCCGCCACCGTGCTGCGTCCGCTGGTCGACCCGGTACCGCTGTCGCCCGTGTCGCTGGTGTGGCGCAGGGGTCTGGCGCATCCCGCGTTCGACGCCCTTCGGCGCGCCGCAATCGAACTGTCCGTCGAACATGACTGGCTTCGTCGGCCTGTCGATGGATGGATTCCAGCCACCGATGAGGGCGATATGAACATCCACAAATGACACGTGGCAAACACACTTCCTCCGTGTGCGCTACATTCGTCACCTGAGCACGGTGTGGTAAAGGGGGCGCTCGGACCGGGTGGGGGCCCGGTTCGGCCGACGTGTGCTCAAGGTCGACAGCGCGCCCAGAACAGCCCGTGGGGGGATGTGCGTGCGCGTGAAGAACGTAAAAAAGTGGCGGGAAGACGCCCAACCGGAATGGCCCGAGGCTGCATCAGGCACCCAGGACATACCGACAGCTGGGGGCACTGCCCAGACGTTTTCGGAAACCGGCGAAACCGGCACAACCGGAGTGTCGGCCGGAGTCCCGGCCGGAGACCCGGCCGGAGTCCCGGCCGACGACGGGAACCGGGACTTCCCCGGCGCCCCGAGAGCGGACCGCGGCCAGGGTGCCCCGGAGCCGGCCGGCCGCAGAGCCGTCGTACGCGATCCGTGGGACGAGTCCGGCAGCGGGTCTGGTCACGCCCACGATCCACACGAGGTGACCGTCCAGCTCGATGGGATCGGTCCGAACGGCGACGAGAGCGTCGAGGGCCGCCCCGGAGGCGAGGGCGGGTCCGAGAGCTCCGACGGCCCGGTCTTCGTCGACGAGTCGGGCCGGCGCAGCCGCCGCTTCCGCCGTATCGGCATCGCCGTCGGCCTGGCCTGCGCGGTCTACGCCGTCGTCATCGTCGTCACCCTGCTGTCCGGCAACTCCAACGCGCCCTGGCTCCCCGTGACCGGCCCGAAGGACGACGCCCCGGCCGGCAAGGTCGACACCAGTCCGATGCCGGCGGAGTCCGCCCTGCCCTCCGCCGCCGCGGGCGTGATCCCGGGGACCACGCCGACGGTCAGCGGAGGGGTGACACCGCCTCCCGGGGCCGGCGGCACCGCGCCCGGCGCTACCGTGAGCCCGGGCAAGCCGGGGACGTCCGCCGATCCGTCGGCGACCGCGACCCAGCCCGGTGGCAACCCGTCGGTCAGCGTCGATCCCTCGACGCAGCCGACCCAGTCGGTCACCCCGCCGCCCAGCCCCTCGGTCACCCCGCCCGTCACCACGAGCCCCGACCCCTCGGTCGCCCCGACCGAGACCGCGGGCGGCGGCAGCGCCGGCCCCGGCACGGTGGCCGACGGCCCGGCCTCGCCCGCGCCCGTCGCGTCGGAGACCTCCGGCACGCCGGCTCCCGCGCCTTCCGGCGATCCGCTGTCGTCCGCGTCCGCGTCCCCGGAGCACGTTCTGTGATGGCATCCCGAACCCGGCGTGCGGGGGTCGAACCTGGGTCCTCTGTCGGCTCGGCCGCCTTCTCGCCCGTTTGCTCGGCCATCGCGTCGGAGGCCTCCCGGTCCGGGGCCGTGATCATTTCCGGTGGTTCTGTGACGGCATCCCGAACCCGCCGCGCGGCGGCTGCACCGGGAGCCGCTGCCGGCTCGGCCGCCTCCGTGCCCGTCGCGTCGGAGATATCCGGTACGCCGGCTCCCGCGCCTTCAGACGCCCCGCTTCTCTCCCCGTCCCCGGAGTACATCCACTGATGGCATCCCGAACCCGCCGCCCGGGGGCCGCACCAGGAGCCCCCGACGGCTCCAGGCGCCGTCGCCTGCCCATGCGCCTGCTGCTGCCCGTGCTCGTCCTCGTCGCCCTGATGGCGATGCTGATGCTGCGCGGCTACGTCCACAGCGAGATCCTCGCCGACCACCGCATCCGGTCCGAGGCCGCCACCGACAAGGTGCCCGAGAAGATCCTCGACGGCGGCCCGGTGATCGACACCCGCGGCGGCCGCGCCACCAGCCTGAAGATGCCGGACCGCCGGCTCGTCCTCACCTTCGACGACGGTCCCGATCCGACCTGGACCCCCAAGGTCCTGGACGTCCTCAAGAAGCACCACGCCCACGCGGTCTTCTTCGTCACCGGCACCATGGCCTCCCGCTATCCGGACCTGGTCAAGCGCATCGTCGACGAGGGCCACGAGATCGGGCTGCACACCTTCAACCACCCCGACCTGTCCTTCCAGTCCAAGAAACGCATCGACTGGGAGCTGTCCCAGAACCAGCTCGCCCTCGCCGGCGCGGCCGGTATCCGCACCTCGCTCTTCCGCCCGCCGTACTCCTCCTTCGCCGACGCCATGGACGACAAGACCTGGCCGGTCACCGAGTACATCGGCACCCGCGGCTACATCACCGTCGTCAACAACACCGACAGCGAGGACTGGCAGAAGCCCGGCGTACGCCAGATCATCCGCAACGCCACGCCGAAGAACGGCAAGGGCGCGATCGTGCTGATGCACGACTCCGGCGGCGACCGCCACCAGACGGTCCAGGCCCTCGACCGGTTCCTGCCCGACATGAAGGACAAGGGCTACGAGGTCGACAACCTCACCGAGGCCCTCGACGCGCCCACCGCCCACACCGCCGTAGCCGGCCCCGAGCTGTGGAAGGGCAAGGCGTGGATCTTCCTGGTCCAGGCCTCCGAACACATCACCGACGTCCTCGTCGTCGGGCTCTCGATCATCGGCTCCCTGGTCATCGGCCGGTTCGTCCTCATGCTGCTGCTCTCGGGCATCCACGCCCGCCGGGTGCGCCGCAAGGACTTCCGCTGGGGAGAGCCGGTCACCCAGCCGGTGTCGGTGCTGGTCCCGGCGTACAACGAGGCCAAGTGCATCGAGAGCACCGTCCGTTCACTGATGGCGAGCGAGCACCCCATCGAGGTGCTCGTCATCGACGACGGTTCGAGCGACGGCACCGCCCGGATCGTCGAGGCGATGGGCCTGCCGAACGTCCGGGTCGTACGCCAGCTGAACGCGGGCAAGCCGGCCGCGCTGAACCGCGGTCTGGCGAACGCCCGTCACGACATCATCGTGATGATGGACGGCGACACGGTGTTCGAGCCGTCCACCGTGCGGGAGTTGGTCCAGCCCTTCGGCGACCCGCGCGTGGGCGCCGTGGCAGGCAACGCGAAGGTCGGCAACCGCGACTCGATGATCGGCGCCTGGCAGCACATCGAGTACGTGATGGGCTTCAACCTCGACCGCCGGATGTACGACGTCCTGCGCTGCATGCCGACGATTCCCGGTGCGGTCGGGGCTTTCCGCCGCTCCGCCCTCGAACGCGTCGGCGGCATGAGCGACGACACGCTCGCCGAGGACACCGACATCACGATGGCCCTGCACCGGGACGGCTGGCGTGTGGTGTACGCGGAGAAGGCGCGCGCCTGGACGGAGGCACCGGAGTCGGTGCAACAGCTCTGGTCCCAGCGCTACCGGTGGTCGTACGGCACCATGCAGGCGATCTGGAAGCACCGTAAGGCACTCGTGGAACGGGGCCCGTCGGGCCGCTTCGGCCGCGTAGGCCTGCCGCTGGTGTCGCTCTTCATGGTGGTGGCGCCGCTGCTGGCCCCCCTGATCGACGTATTCCTTCTCTACGGCGTCGTGTTCGGCCCGACCGAGAAGACGATCGTGGCCTGGCTGGGGGTCCTCGCGATCCAACTGGTCTGCGCCGCCTACGCGTTCCGCCTCGACCGGGAACGCATGACCCACCTGATCTCGCTGCCGTTGCAGCAGATCCTCTACCGCCAGCTCATGTACGTCGTGCTGCTCCAGTCCTGGATCACGGCCCTCACCGGAGGCCGCCTGCGCTGGCAGAAGCTGCGCCGCACGGGGGTCGTCGAGGCACCGGGCGGACCGGCGGCGAGGCAGCGGACACGCAGTGAGAGTGACGAGCGGAGGCCGGTCGGATGACGCAGGAGTACACGGCGGGGCAGCGCGAGGTGGTCGCTGCGCCCAAGGCGCCCGGCCGGGACCGCTATCTGGACCTTCTCCGCTCCCTGGCGCTGGTCCGCGTGGTCGTCTACCACCTCTTCGGCTGGGCGTGGCTGACCGTACTGTTCCCGTCGATGGGCGTGATGTTCGCGCTGGCGGGCTCGCTGATGGCGCGTTCGCTGAACAGGCCGACGCTGAGCGTGATCCGGGGTCGGATCCGCCGACTCCTGCCTCCCCTCTGGGCGTTCAGCGCGGTGGTGCTGCCGCTGATGTTCGCAGGCGGCTGGAAGTTGTCCGAGGACCCGGACCACAGCGGCACCTGGGGCCTCCTGGAGATGGTCAACTACGTCATCCCGATCGGGGCGCCGCCGTACCCCTGGGAGGTCGGCTTCCCGAAGGACCTGCTGGAAAGCACGTGGGCGGATCAGGCGGTGGGCCCGCTGTGGTACCTCCGCGCCTATCTGTGGTTCGTGCTGGCCTCCCCGCTGCTGCTGTGGGCGTTCCGCAGGGTGCCGTGGGTGACACTGCTGGCACCGCTGGCCCTGACGGCCGTGGTGGGCACGGGTCTTGTGACGATCCCCGGCGAACTGGGCAACGCGGTCACCGACTTCGCGGTCTACGGCAGCTGCTGGGTCCTCGGTTTCGCGCACCACGAGGGAGTGCTGGCGAAGGTCCCGCGCTACCTCGCCGTGTCCGGTTCGGTCATGGTGATGGCCTTCGCGCTGTGGTGGGCGTCCGGCCATCTGGGCCCCGAGGGCTGGGACCTGAACGACATCCCGCTGGCCCAGGCGGCCTGGTCCTTCGGTTTCGTGGTGATCCTGCTCCAGTACTCGCCCTCGTGGCAGGAGCTGCCGGGCCGCCTGGCCCGCTGGGACAAACTGGTGACCCTCTCCAACAACCGTGCCGTCACCATCTACCTCTGGCACAACCTGCTGATCATGGCCACGGTCCCGATCATCGACCTGGCCTACCGCCTCCCCTTCATGCAGAGCGACCGCGCGGTCGCGGCGCTCGACGCGACGGACATGCTCTGGATGTTCTTCCTGGTCTGGCCGCTGATCGGGCTCGCGATCCTGGCGTTCGGGTGGATCGAGGACTTGGCGGCGAAGCGGAGGCCGCGGTTGTGGCCGAACGGGATGAAGCGGGGACACGGGAAGCGGACGACGCCTGCCGGTCAGGGGGCCTGACGAGGCGGGGGGACGTGTCGACTCGGGCTTGAGCACCGCACGGTACTGGCCCAAATGCCTCCGAGCCGAGGAAGCGGCAGCCCCGTGGTGTGTGTCCAGCTGAACGGTGTCGAGCTGTGGGACGGCGCCCTCTACGTAGACGTCCGAGCTCGTCACCAACGCCTACGTGCACGCCAAGGGTCCCTCCTCGCTGCGGCTGACGGCTCGGGGGGAAGGACGACTGCGGGTCGGGGTCTGGGACAGTCACCCCTATATCCCCGCTCCCTTCGCCCGGCCTCCCGGCGATCGCGTTCAGCCCGCCTCGCTGGACGCGGTCGGAGGGCGGGGGCTGGTCCTTGTGCAGGAGTTCGCCGATGTGTGGGCGGCTGGTCGCTCGGGGACGGGCTTCTCGACCGGGGTGCGGGGAAGCTGTTGTGGTCGAGGTGGGCCGGGGTGACCGGCCTGGTCAGAAGCGGTGAGCAGTCCAGCGGCGGCTGTCGTACAAGCCCGGCATACTGCTGGTGTGGCCGAGTACGCGGACCGAAGCAGGCGCGCGCCTTCCCGCTGGGGTTACGGGACGGAGCGGCTGCCGGTGTCGCTCGACGAGCTGGCCGGGCCCCAGAGCGGATCCGTCGCGCTTCCCCTGGAGCTCGCGTGGTCGGGGCTGCGGGTCTTCGAGCTCGGTGATGTGAAGCTGCTGCTGGGCCTGTACCGGATCGTCCTGAACAACGGATCGACGGACGACTTCGTGCGCTACCTCGATCAGGGGCACCTCGTCCGCCACTGGTCGATCCTGCGCAGGATGCTGGGGCGTGGCGTGCGCGAGGCCTGGGAGGAAGCCTTTCCCGAGCTCTGCCTTTCCGGTCTCGAGCTCTGCCGTTCCGGGCCGGTATGACGCTGCCCCCGCTGTATCGCCGACTGCTGGCTGATGCCCTGGACGCGGGCCAGGACTACGAGCTCGCGCTCGCCGGCGGGTATGCCGTACAGGCTCATGGCCTGGTCGATCGTCCCAGTCAGGATCTGGACTTCGTGACTCGGCACCCTGCGTCGATGACGGACATCGTCCCGCCCTTCGAGGATGACCTGCGGGGGAAGGGCTGGGCGGTCGCCGTTCTCGATGTCAGGCCGCTCGAGGCGCGGCTCCTCGTCACGGATCCGGACAGCCGGGAAGCCTGCGAAGTCGAACTTCTCAAAGAGGCTCTGGCTCACCAGCCGGTGGTCATGGACGTCGGTCCCGTGGTCGATCTCGAAGACCTGGTGGTCATGAAGGTACGCGCCCTCGGCGATCGCGGTCTGCCGCGTGACGTGATCGACGTCCACGCGGCCTGCCGGTACTACTCCGTCATCGAGCTGGAGCAGCTGGGCGCGCGGGACGAGAGTGAATTCGACCTCGTCGACCTGCGCGACCGGCTGGAGAGCGTCGTATGGATGAGTGACGAGGAGTTCGCGGCCTACGGGCTCACTCCCGAGGAGATCGCTGAGCTGCGGAGATGGGCCCTTGAATGGGAGTCCGACCTCGGACTGCGGATCCTCGAGGACTACGGCGACCCCGAGGACGCCGACGACTGACCTGGTCGGCCGGTCCTCACACCGTGGCCTCCCGGCGCGGAGATCCTCGTAACACAAAGACCCCACGACCTCTCATCCCGCCCCCCGCCGGGGTGAGAGCAAAGTTCCCTTCCGGTCACCCTGTGCCACAGGCAGGAAACGCGTCCTCCCTACCTTCGGGACTTATCACCGCTCAGCACCCCCGAAAAGAACCACCGAGCCCCGTCGCACCGTGGAGGCGTCATGACAGCCCCTAGTACAGCCCCCGCACCCCCGAGCAGGGGCGGCCGCTGGATCCAGCAGTGGGATCCGGAGGACGAGACCTTCTGGAAGGAGACCGGCGAAAAGGTCGCCAAGCGGAACCTGCTCTTCTCCGTTCTCTCCGAGCACATCGGGTTCTCGGTCTGGACCCTGTGGTCCGTGCTCGTGCTCTTCATGGGCCCGGAGTACGGCCTCACCCCGGCCGACAAGTTCATGCTGACCTCGATGGTCACCCTGGTCGGAGCCGTCGTCCGGGTGCCCTACACCTTCGCCGTGGCGATCTTCGGCGGGCGGAACTGGACGATCATCTCGGCCAGCCTGCTCCTCGTCCCCACCGTCGCCGCGTTCGCCGTGATGAAGCCGGGCACCTCGTTCAACACCTTCCTGGTGGTCGGTCTGCTGGCCGGTATCGGCGGCGGCAACTTCGCCTCCTCCATGACCAACATCAACGCGTTCTTCCCCCTCCGTAAGAAGGGGTGGGCCCTTGGGCTCAACGCCGGCGGCGGCAACATCGGCGTCCCGGTCATCCAGCTGGTCGCCCTCGCGATCATCGGCGCCAGCGGCGGACCCCGGGTGCTGCTCGGGATCTACATCCCGCTGATCGTCGTCGCCGCCGTCCTCGCCGCGCTCTTCATGGACAACATCGAGAACGTGAAGAACGACACCGGCGCCGCCAAGGACGCCGCCAGGGACGGCCACACCTGGATCATGTCCTTCCTCTACATCGGCACGTTCGGCTCGTTCATCGGCTACAGCTTCGCCTTCGGGCAGGTGCTGCAGAACCAGTTCGGCCGGACCCCGCTCGAGGCCGCGTACGTCACCTTCATCGGCCCGCTGCTCGGCTCCCTGATCCGCCCCGTGGGCGGCGCGCTGGCCGACAAGTACGGCGGCGCGAAGATCACGCTGTACAACTACGTCGGCATGGGCGCGGCGACCGCGGTCCTGATCGCCGCCAGCATGCAGAAGTCGCTCGGACTGTTCACCACAGCGTTCGTGGTGCTCTTTGTCCTCAGCGGCCTCGGCAACGGCTCGACCTTCAAGATGATCCCCGGCATCTTCCACACGAAGGCCCTGGGCAAGGGGCTCGAGGGCGAAGCGGCCGCCGCCTACGGACGCCGTCTCTCCGGTGCCTCCATGGGCCTGATCGGCGCGGTCGGCGCACTCGGCGGCGTCGGCATCAACCTCGCCTTCCGCCAGTCCTTCCTCTCCTACGGCTCCGGAACCGGCGCGTTCGTCGCCTTCCTCGCCTTCTACGCGGCCTGCTTCCTGGTCACCTGGGCCGTATACCTTCGCCGCACGGCCGCCCAGGGCCAGGCCACGACCGCCTCCGAGGCGAAGCCGCAGCTCAACTACGCCGAGGTGTGACGTAACACTGACGACATAAAGCGGAACCGAGCCTGTCACGAGCCGTTGACAGGCTCGGTCGGCATGTAGGTCAGACGACAGACTGCGGGACGACAGCCATGTACGACGAACAGCAGGCAACAGAGCAACACGGCCCCCTCGCGGGGTTCACCGTGGGAGTCACGGCCGCGCGCCGAGCGGACGAACTCGGTGCGTTGCTCCAGCGCCGTGGGGCCGCCGTACTGCACGCGCCGGCCCTGCGGATCGTGCCCCTCTCCGACGACAGCGAACTGCTGGCGGCGACGAAGGATCTGATCGACCAGGCGCCCGATGTCGTGATCGCCACGACCGCCATCGGTTTCCGGGGGTGGGTCGAGGCCGCCGACGGGTGGGGGCTCGGTGAGGCGCTCCTCGACCGGCTGCGCGAGGTGGAGCTGCTCGCGCGCGGGCCGAAGGTCAAGGGGTCCATACGGGCCGCCGGGCTGACGGAGGACTGGTCGCCGTCGTCCGAGTCCATGGCCGAGGTACTGGACCGGCTGCTGGAGGAGGGTGTCGAGGGGCGTCGGGTCGCCATTCAGCTGCACGGGGAGCCGTTGCCCGGGTTCGTGGAGGCCTTGCGGGCCGCGGGAGCCGAGGTGGTGGGGGTGCCGGTGTACCGGTGGATGCCACCGGAGGACCTGGCACCGATGGACCGGCTGCTGGATGCGGCTGTCTCGCGGGGGCTGGACGCGGTGACCTTCACGAGCGCGCCCGCCGCGGCTTCCCTTCTCTCCCGGGCCGAGGACCGGAGCCTGCTTCCGGAGCTGCTCGCCGCTCTCCACCACGATGTGCTGCCGGCCTGTGTCGGGCCGGTGACCGCGTTGCCGTTGCAGGCGCGAGGGGTGGACACGGTGTCGCCCGAGCGCTTCCGGCTCGGGCCGCTCGTGCAGCTGCTGTGCCAGGAGCTGCCCGGGCGGGCCCGGTCGTTGCCCATCGCAGGGCACCGGGTGGAGATCCGTGGGCACGCGGTGCTGGTCGACGGGGTGCTGCGGCCGGTGCCGCCGGCGGGGATGTCCTTGCTGCGGGCGCTGTCCCGGCGGCCGGGCTGGGTGGTGTCGCGGGCCGAGCTGCTGCGGGCACTGCCGGGCGCCGGCCGGGACGAACACGCGGTGGAGACGGCGATGGCCCGACTCCGTACGGCCCTGGGGGCCCCGAAGCTGATCCAGACGGTGGTGAAGCGGGGGTACCGGCTGGCACTGGACCCGGCCGCCGACACCAAGTACGCGGACGTCTAGCGCCTGCCGAGGCACTGGCTGTATGGGTCCGCACTGGTCCGCAGGGTTGTGATCAATACAACCAGCCGACTAGTCGGCCCTCGCCGCACGGCTGCCCACGGCCTTCACCAGAAGGCCCAGCGCCACCGTCAGCAGCACCGCCCGCACCACGTTCCACGCCACCCACGCGTCCTCGAACTCCTCGCGCAGAGCGCCGGGGTCGCCGTTCCGCATGATGCCGTCGTTGAGCGGGATGTTGAAGACGACGGTGACCAGGAACCCCAGGGCGGAGGCCGCCAGGGCCGCCCACACCCACCACCGGTGGCGGCTGCCCCGGGCCTGCCAGGCCGCCACCGCCGTGAGGGCCGGTGCGCCCAGGAAGCTCAGGAGGAACACCGGGTTCTGGATGACCTCGTTGATGTCGCGCATCACGGTGACGTAGACGCGGTCGTCGCTGCGCGCCAGGCCCGGCATGACGGCACACGCGAAGACGTAGAAGGCCCCGGCGATCAGGCCCGTGGCGACCGTGGCCGCGCCCAGGACGAACCGGCTGAGAACGAATCGGCTGCTCCTGCTGCTCTGTGTCATGTCTCCAGTCAAGGGCCCCGCCCCTCGCGCCGACATGGCCGAGACGCGCCGCCGCATACGTGCGCGTCCAGGCACCGCTCCCGGTACGAGGGGTTCCGGCGGCGAGAGCGGGAGGGCACTGTAAGAGGGAGCCCCGGAACAGCCGCGAAGCACCTCACCGACCCCTTACGACCGGGGCACTCTAGGCGGTGACAGGCACATGGCACTGGGTACGGCCACGGTCGCGTACGAGCTGCGGTTCGACGCCGGACGGATCAGCCTCGACCTCCTCGCGACCACCCACCCCGAGGAACGCCTCGACTCGACGGAGGTGCTCTGCGCCTGGATCGTCGGTTCGGGGCTGGTGCCGGACGGGACCGACCTGACCCACGCGGACCCCTCCTGGCTCGTCGGCTTCCGGGAACTGCGCGGCCGGATCGGGCAGTTGGTGCGAGGAGCGCCCGGACCCGGCTACGACCTCGCGCTCGCCCACGTCAACGACGTCGCCCGGGTCGCACCTCCGGCTCCCCGCGCGGTGCGGGACGAGGACGGCGCGCTGGTGCGCGAGTTGGACGGTCCGCCCGGCTGTGCGGCACTGCTCGGGGCCGTCGCCAGGGACGCCGTAGGACTGCTGACGGACCCGGTCGCACGGGCGGCGATCAGGGAGTGCGAAGGGGACAACTGCCCCATCGTCTATCTGGATACGTCACGGGGACGCAGGAGGCGTTGGTGCTCCAGTGAGGTCTGTGGGAACCGCGAAAGAGTGGCCCGGCACCGGAGGCGGGCGGCTCTCTCGCGCACCTGACTGTTCGTTATGTCCCTTCTGTGGAGGGCCTGTCGACGTGATTTCGATTACATGTCGTTTACTCGCTCAACCTCACGGGCCGTAGTCGTGATCTTGCCTGTGTGGCGGAAATGTAAAGATCGCGCGGCGGGAATGTGCGCGCATGTCCTGTCTCGTCACGTCACTCAGAAGAAAACTGTCGTCGCCCTTTGAACACCCCACCCCTCACGTCCGTACCCGTAGTCGAGCGACCGACTGGGGGAACCCGGGACATCGGAGGTGGGCGTGCGCAAGGATTCCGTCGTGGCCAATGAACGTGGATCGAGGGCCCGACATCGCATGTCCCAGCCCTCGGAACCTGATGAGGAGCTGATGCGTGCCCTGTACAGAGAGCACGCCGGGCCTCTCCTTGCGTATGTCCTCCGGTTGGTTGCGGGCGACCGCCAGAGAGCCGAGGACGTGGTGCAGGAGACGCTCATCCGTGCCTGGAAGAACGCCGGACAGCTCAATCGAGCGACCGGATCGGTACGCCCCTGGCTGGTGACGGTCGCCCGGCGCATCGTCATCGACGGCCACCGCAGCCGGCAGGCCCGGCCGCAGGAGGTCGATCCGTCGCCGCTGGAGGTCATCCCCGCGGAGGACGAGATCGACAAGGCGCTGTGGTTGATGACGCTGTCGGATGCGTTGGACGACCTGACCCCCGCCCACCGGGAGGTCCTCGTCGAGACGTATTTCAAGGGGCGTACGGTCAACGAGGCGGCCGAGACCCTGGGCATTCCCAGTGGAACCGTCCGCTCGCGGGTGTTCTACGCCCTGCGGTCGATGAAGCTCGCACTGGAGGAGCGGGGGGTGACGGCGTGATGAGTGTGTATGGGGGTAACCAGGGATTCGGTACAGGCGGTTCGGGTATGTCAGGTTCCATGATGGGATCTCCGGTGCCGAACGAGCATGAGACCGTCGGCGCCTACGCCCTCGGGATCCTCGACGACGCCGAGGCAACCGCTTTCGAGGCCCACCTCGCCACCTGCGAGTGGTGCGCCCAGCAGCTCGACGAGCTCGCCGGCATGGAGCCGATGCTCGCCGCCCTCGCGGACCTGCCGGGCTCCGGCACCCCCGCGATCGGTGAGTCGCTCTCCGCCAAGCCCAGCCCGCGGATCGTGAACAAGCTGGTGGACGAGGTCGCGGAGCGCCGTGCGCAGAAGCGGCGCCGCAGCTTCTACATGGTCGCGGCCGCGGCCGCGCTGATCATCGGCGGTCCGTTCGCCGCGATGGCGGCGGGCGGCGGCGACTCCGGAGGCGACAAGGAGCAGCCGAGAGTCCTCGCGAGCACCGCGAAGGAACTCTTCGAGTCCATGAACGACAAGGTGTCGGCGACCGACTCCTCGACCGGCGTCAGCGCGACCGTCGCCATGCAGACGAAGGACTGGGGCACGTCGCTCGGTCTGGAGCTCAAGGGCGTCAAGGGAGAGCTCAAGTGCTCCCTCATCGCCGTCACCGACAACGGCGAGCGCTGGACGGCCTCCACCTGGTCCGTCGGCAAGTGGGGCTACGGTCTCCCGGACGGCAAGACCCCGGAGTCCAAGAAGCCTCTCTACATCGGCGGCGCGGTCGCACCCGCTCAGAACGACATCGACCACTTCGAGGTCGTCACCTCCGACGGCAAGAAGCTCGTCCAGGTCGACGCGTAACTTCCCGCCGGGGCCCCCTTCGCGTACGGTTGACGGCTGCCCAGCACGTCAGAAGGGGGCCCGGTGGCCGCTCAGGCTCAACCATCCGCGGTCGGCTCGGTTCAGGACTCGGTTCGGGACCATGAGATCGGCGTCGAACAGGAACATCTGGACCGGGTCTACCGGCGCCTCGAGGAGAAGATCCACGAGGCGGAGTTCCTCATGAACGACGCGGCCAAGCGCGGCCAGGTCGGCACACCGGGCGCTCTCGCCGAGCGGGACGCCCAGGTTTTCCGGGCCGGCGTGCACCTCAACCGGCTCAACAGCGAGTTCGAGGACTTCCTGTTCGGCCGGATCGACCTGCTCCTCGGCAAGGACGGCAAGAAGGGGCCCGACGGCGCCTACACCGCCGTGGAGCCCGCCGAAGGCGCCGTCCGGGAGGACGGCACCGCCGACATCGCGGAGACCCTGCACATCGGCCGGATCGGAGTCCTGGACTCCGAGTACGCGCCGCTGGTCATCGACTGGCGGGCGCCGGCCGCCGCCCCCTTCTACAGGTCCACTCCGGTGGACCCCGGGCGTGTCGTACGGCGCCGGGTGATCCGCTCCAAGGGCCGCAAGGTCCTCGGTGTCGAGGACGACCTGATGCGCCCCGAGCTCAAGGCCTTCCTCGACGGCCACGAGCTGCCCGTCATCGGCGACGGCGCCCTGATGGCCGCGCTGGGACAGGCCCGCAGCCACACCATGCGGGACATCGTCGCCTCCATCCAGGCCCAGCAGGACATGGTCATCCGCGCCCCCGCCGCGTCCGTGACCTACGTCGAGGGCGGCCCCGGCACCGGCAAGACCGCCGTGGCCCTGCACCGGGCCGCGTATCTCCTCTACCAGGACCGGCGCCGCTACGCGGGCGGCATCCTCATCGTCTCGCCCACCCCGCTGCTCGTGGCGTACACCGAGGGCGTCCTGCCCTCCCTCGGCGAGGAGGGCCAGGTCGCCATCCGCGCGATCGGCTCCCTGGTCGACGGCGTCGAGGCCACCCTGTACGACTCCCCGGCCGTGGCCCGCGCCAAGGGGTCGTACCGGATGCTGAAGGTGCTGCGGAAGGCGGCGCGGGGGGCGCTGGAGGTGGGGAGCCACAGCGGAAGAAGCGGTTCCGGGCAGCTCGCCTTCGGCGAGGAGGACACCTCCACCGCATCCCCCGCCGCACCCCCCACCCGCCTCCGCGTCGTCGCCTTCGGGCGCCGGCTCGAGCTGGAGGCGCACGAGCTGGAGAACATCCGCCGGAACGCCCTCAGCGGCACGGCACCCGTCAACCTGCTGCGGCCCCGGGCCCGCAAGCTGCTCCTGGACGCCCTGTGGGCGCGGTCCGGGGCGGGCACCCGGCACACCGATCCCGAACTGGCGGCCGAACTGCGGTCGTCGTTCGACGAGGACATCACCTCCGAGGACAGCTTCATCGAGTTCCTCGACGCCTGGTGGCCGGAGCTCACCCCCAAGGCCGTCCTCGCCGCGATGGCCGACGAGCGGCGCCTCGGCCGCTGGGCCCGCCGCATCCTCAATCCCGGCGAGATCCGCAGGGTCGCCCGCTCACTCAGGCGTGACGGCCTCTCCGTGCACGACATCGCCATGCTCGACGAGCTCCAGGCGGTCCTCGGCACCCCGGCCCGCCCGAAGAAGAGGCGTGAACTCGACCCGCTCGACCACCTCACCGGCCTGGAGGAGCTGATGCCGGTCCGCGAGGAGTCGCAGCGCGAGCGGGCCGAGCGGCTCGCCCAGGAACGCGTCGAGTACGCCCACGTCATCGTCGACGAGGCCCAGGACCTCACGCCGATGCAGTGGCGCATGGTCGGCCGCCGCGGCCGGCACGCCACCTGGACGGTCGTGGGAGACCCGGCGCAGTCCTCCTGGTCCGACCCCGACGAGGCCGCCGAGGCCCGCGACGAGGCCCTCGGCACGCGACCCCGGCGCCGCTTCCAGCTCACCGTGAACTACCGCAACCCCTCCGAGATCGCCGACCTCGCGGCGAAGGTGCTGGCGCTGGCCATGCCCGGCGCCGAATCCCCGAGGGCCGTACGGTCCACCGGTGTCGAGCCCCGCTTCGTCGCCGTGGGCAGGTCCCTGGCGGAGACCGTCCGCGCCGAGGCGGCCCGCCTCCTCGGCCTCGTCGACGGCACCGTCGGCGTCGTCGTCGCCATGCAGCGTCGCGAGGAGGCCGCGCGCTGGCTCGCCGGGCTCGGCGACCGGGTGGTGGCGCTCGGCAGTCTGGAGGCCAAGGGCCTGGAGTACGACGCCACGGTCGTCGTATCGCCCGCGGAGATCGCGGACGAGTCGCCGGCCGGACTGCGGGTGCTCTACGTCGCCCTCACCCGGGCCACCCAGCAGCTGACGGTCGTCTCGGCGGAGCGCGACCAGCCGGACCGGGACGGGGTGCCCGATCTGCTGAGAGATTGAACTCTCGGTACGGGAATGGTGTTTCGGGATCCGTTTGTTAGCCTGGACGTGACACCGGCCCGATCCAAGCCCCCGGGCCCAACCTTCGTCGCTACGAGCGACCACTTGCCGCGAGGCGAGCATGGCGGGTCGGTGTCATTGACCTGAGAGAGGCCCACGTCCATGTGACGTGGGCCTCTCTCGTCATGAACAAAAAGTCCGCAATCCAGCGCGGCTAACGCCTACTCATCAGTAGGTGCGACCATCGGACGGCATCAGCGTCACAGGTGAAAGCAGAGGAAGTCGGCCATGGCAACGGCGCCCAGCGTCTCCTACTCGATTACGGTCCGGCTGGAGGTGCCCGCGAGCGGCACCGCGGTCTCCCAGATCACCACGGCCGTAGAGTCCCACGGAGGCTCGGTGACCGGCCTCGACGTGACCGCGTCCGGCCACGAGAAGCTCCGCATCGACGTCACCATCGCCGCGTCCTCCACCGCGCACGCCGACGAGATCGTCCAGCAGCTGCGCGGCATCGAAGGCGTCACGCTCGGCAAGGTCTCCGACCGTACGTTCCTGATGCACCTCGGCGGCAAGATCGAGATGCAGTCCAAGCACCCCATCCGCAACCGTGACGACCTCTCGATGATCTACACCCCGGGTGTCGCCCGCGTCTGCATGGCGATCGCCGAGAACCCCGAGGACGCCCGCCGCCTCACCATCAAGCGCAACTCCGTTGCGGTCGTGACGGACGGCTCGGCCGTGCTGGGCCTGGGCAACATCGGCCCCAAGGCCGCCCTCCCGGTCATGGAGGGCAAGGCGGCCCTCTTCAAGCGGTTCGCCGGCATCGACGCCTGGCCGCTGTGCCTCGACACCCAGGACACCGACGCGATCGTCGAGATCGTCAAGGCGATCGCCCCCGGGTTCGCCGGCATCAACCTCGAGGACATCTCGGCGCCGCGCTGCTTCGAGATCGAGGCCCGGCTGCGCGAGGCCCTCGACATCCCCGTCTTCCACGACGACCAGCACGGCACCGCGATCGTCGTCCTCGCCGCCCTGACGAACGCACTTCGCGTCACCGGCAAGGCAATTGAGAACATCCGGGTCGTCATGTCCGGCGCCGGCGCGGCCGGTACGGCCATCCTCAAGCTGCTGCTCGCCGCGGGCCTCAAGAACGCCGTCGTCGCCGACATCCACGGCGTCGTGCACGCCGGCCGCGAGGACCTCGTCGACGCCGCCCCGGGCTCGGCGCTGCGCTGGATCGCCGACAACACCAACCCCGAGGGCCTGACCGGAACGTTGAAGGAGGCCGTGCACGGCGCGGACGTCTTCATCGGCGTCTCCGCCCCGAACGTCCTCGACGGCACCGACGTCGCCGCCATGGCCGAGGGGGCGATTGTGTTCGCGCTCGCGAACCCCGACCCCGAGGTCGACCCGGCGGTCGCCCGTCAGACGGCGGCCGTCGTGGCCACCGGCCGCTCCGACTTCCCGAACCAGATCAACAACGTGCTGGTCTTCCCCGGTGTCTTCCGCGGCCTGCTGGACGCCCAGTCCCGCACGGTCAACACGGACATGATGCTCGCGGCCGCGAAGGCCCTCGCGGACGTCGTCACCGAGGACGAGCTGAACCCGAACTACATCATCCCGAGCGTCTTCAACGACAAGGTCGCGGGCGCGGTCGCGGGCGCGGTGCGGGACGCGGCGAAGGCCGCCGGGGCGACGGCGTAGGACCTGCGTCTACAGTGAGCGTCGGCTGTTCGGCTGTGAGGATTGCCACGGCGGTCCTCCGGCCCGGCGCGTCGCGGAACCGGGCGCTTCAGGGCACCCTCTAGGGTGGCGCCACGCCCAGGCCTCTGTTCGTGTGACCCCCTAGGGTGTTCATACGAGTCCTGCGGGTGCCGGATTGGCTTTCCCGCAGCAGGTAGGGGCAGGATGCGTCCCTGGGCGCGAGCGCATCGGCTTCGCTGTGCCTCGTGTGCGGCCCCGCCGCGTGGCACACCCCAACGGCAAGAAGAACACGGGAGTAACAACATGAACCGCAGTGAGCTGGTGGCCGCGCTGGCCGACCGCGCCGAGGTGACCCGCAAGGACGCCGACGCCGTTCTGGCCGCGTTCGCCGAGACCGTCGGCGAGATCGTCGCCAAGGGTGACGAGAAGGTCACCATCCCCGGCTTCCTGACCTTCGAGCGCACCCACCGTGCCGCTCGTACCGCGCGCAACCCGCAGACCGGTGACCCGATCCAGATCCCGGCCGGCTACAGCGTCAAGGTTTCGGCGGGCTCCAAGCTCAAGGAAGCCGCCAAGGGCAAGTAAGCGCTCCTCTTCGAGCGCCGGGTGACTGCGGGCCGTTCTTCGGCTGTCGGGACGTCCGTGGCCGGCCGCGCAGTTCCCCGCGCCCCTTGAGGGCGCTCAGCACAACGCCGATGGGGCGGTCACCCGAGTCCGGGTGACCGCCCCATCGGCGTACGTACGACCCGGCCCTCCGGCCAAAAGCGGCTGCTCCCGGCCGGGTCGGGCGGCGGGGTCAGCCGAGGGCTTTGCCCGGGAGTTCGACCTTGGCGCCGAGTTCCATGAGCTTCTCCATGCTGTGTCTGCCCGGGGGACACCCCCCGGACCCCCGGCCCGGAAGGGGCTGCTCCGGGGCCGGGTCGGGCGGCGGGGTCAGCCGAGGGCTTTGCCCGGGAGTTCGACCTTCGCGCCGAGTTCCATGAGCTTCTCCATGAAGTTCTCGTAGCCGCGGTTGATGAGGTCGATGCCGTGGACCCGGGACGTGCCCTGGGCCGCCAGTGCCGCGATCAGGTACGAGAAGCCGCCGCGGAGGTCGGGGATGACCAGGTCGGCACCCTGGAGCCGGGTGGGGCCGGAGACGACCGCCGAGTGCAGGAAGTTGCGCTGGCCGAAACGGCAGTTCGAGCCGCCCAGGCACTCGCGGTAGAGCTGGATGTGCGCACCCATCTGGTTGAGCGCGGAGGTGAAGCCGAGGCGGGACTCGTAGACCGTCTCGTGGATGATCGACAGGCCCGTTGCCTGGGTGAGCGCGACGACCAGCGGCTGCTGCCAGTCCGTCTGGAAGCCCGGGTGCACGTCGGTCTCGAGCGCGATGGACTTCAACTGGCCGCCCGGGTGCCAGAAACGGATGCCCTCGTCGTCGATCTCGAAGGCACCGCCCACCTTCCGGTAGGTGTTCAGGAACGTCATCATCGAGCGCTGCTGGGCGCCGCGGACGTAGATGTTGCCCTCGGTCGCGAGCGCGGCGGACGCCCAGGAGGCGGCCTCCAGGCGGTCCGGCAGGGCGCGGTGGTTGTAGCCGCCGAGCCTGTCCACACCCGTGACGCGGATGGTCCGGTCGGTGTCCATCGCGATGATGGCGCCCATCTTCTGCAGGACGCAGATCAGGTCCTCGATCTCCGGTTCCACCGCGGCGTTCGAGAGCTCGGTGACACCTTCGGCGAGGACGGCCGTCAGCAGGACCTGCTCGGTCGCGCCGACCGACGGGTACGGCAGCGTGATCTTCGTACCCCGAAGCCGCCGCGGCGCCTCCAGGTACTGCCCGTCCGCCCGCTTCTCGATCGTCGCGCCGAACTGCCGCAGCACCTCGAAGTGGAAGTCGATCGGCCGGCCGCCGATGTCGCAGCCGCCGAGGCCGGGGATGAAGGCGTGACCGAGGCGGTGCAGCAGCGGACCGCACAGCAGGATCGGGATGCGGCTGGAACCCGCGTGGGCATCGATGTCGGCGACGTTCGCGCTCTCGACGTGCGTCGGGTCCATCACCAGCTCGCCCGGTTCCTCACCCGGACGGACCGTCACCCCGTGCAGTTGCAGCAGTCCGCGTACGACCCGCACGTCACGGATGTCCGGAACGTTGCGCAGTCGACTCGGCTCGCTGCCCAGCAGGGCGGCGACCATGGCCTTCGGTACGAGGTTCTTCGCACCGCGGACCCGGATCTCGCCCTCCAGCGGGGTTCCGCCGTGGACAATCAGTACGTCGTCAGAGCCGTTGACGGTCATGTATCTCGCGTTCCGATGAGTCGGGCAGGGGGCAGAAGGGAAAGGGTAATCGCCGCCCACCCCCCTTCTGTAAGCCCAAGTGCCGCCCAGACACGTCATAGCTGTGTCACAACACGAACGGTTCCTTGTCGGGCACAAGCGGTCACGGGTGGAAGTTGTGCGCGTGGGGCGCATCGTTGCGCTCTGAGCTGCATCCACTGCCGTAGAGGCATTGCCTCCCCACGCGGAGGGAAGATGCGGGATCATGTCTGGCATGACCGAGGTGTCCTCGCTCACAGGGCGGTTGCTCGTGGCAACGCCCGCCCTGGCGGACCCGAACTTCGACCGTGCGGTGGTGCTCCTTCTCGACCACGACGAGGAGGGCTCCCTCGGTGTCGTCCTCAACCGGCCCACCCCGGTGGACGTCGGCGACATCCTGGAGGGCTGGGCCGACCTCGCCGGCGAACCCGGTGTCGTCTTCCAGGGCGGCCCGGTCTCCCTGGACTCGGCCCTGGGGGTCGCCGTCATCCCCGGCGGCGGGGCGATCGACGGTGCCCCGCTCGGCTGGCGCAGAGTGCACGGCGCGATCGGACTGGTCGACCTGGAGGCACCGCCGGAACTGCTCGCCTCGGCCCTCGGCAGCCTGCGCATCTTCGCCGGTTACGCCGGCTGGGGCCCCGGCCAGCTGGAGGACGAGCTGGTGGAGGGCGCCTGGTACGTCGTCGAGTCGGAACCCGGCGACGTCTCCTCCCCGTTCCCCGAGAGACTCTGGCGCGAGGTCCTGCGCCGCCAGCGCAGCGAGCTGGCGATGGTGGCCACGTACGCGGACGACCCTTCGCTCAACTGATCGAGCACGGTGGAGCTCTCGTGCGAGTGCCTGGAACGGAGCAGGCGCTCGTTGTACCGGCCAGGGATCCATAGTTCCCGGCGGTTGATTACTCTTGGCCGTATGAGCACTCTCGAGCCCGAGCGCGGGACTGGTACGGGGACCCTCGTAGAGCCGACGCCGCAGGTGTCCCACGGCGACGGCGACCACGAGCGCTTCGCCCACTACGTCCAGAAGGACAAGATCATGGCGAGCGCCCTCGACGGGACCCCCGTCGTGGCGCTGTGCGGCAAGGTGTGGGTGCCCGGCCGCGATCCCAAGAAGTATCCCGTGTGCCCCATGTGCAAGGAGATCTACGAGTCCATGGGCTCCGGGGACGACGACAAGGGTGGCGACAAGTAGGCCCGCTGCCCGGCTGAGCTTCGCGAGGCCCCTGAGGTGCGTTCCGCGCGCCTCAGGGGCCTTTTGCGTGTCACGAATTGGTTGAGACCTCTTGTGGGCGTGTTCATGCACGCCATAGCCTCCGTTGCGTTGAGCGAAACCGTCATTGCATATGTTGCAACGCACGTCCGGAGGATCGACTCCATGAAGCTCTCCCCCCGCTTGCCCGCCCTGCTTCTGACGGCCCTCGTCGTCACGGCCTGCGCCCCCCAGACCTCCTCCAACTCCTCCTCCGACAAGGACGAGAAGACCGGCACCCTGCGCGTCTGGCTCTTCCAGGAAGTCGGCAACCAGCCGAAGCAGAAGGTCGTCGACGCCGCCGTCGCCGCCTTCGAGAAGGCCCACAAGGGCACCAGGGTCAAGGTCGAGTACATCCCGATCGAGACCCGCGCCCAGCGCGTCAAGGCCGCCTTCAACGACCCGTCCTCCGCACCCGATGTGATGGAGTACGGCAACACCGACACCGCCGGCTATGTGAAGGACGGCGGACTCCTCGACGTCACCAAGGAGTTCGGCGCCTGGGACGAGGCCAAGGACACCGACCCCACCGCGAAGACATCGGTCACCGTGGACGGCAAGGTGTACGGCTCGCCCTTCTACGTCGGCGTCCGCGCGCTGTACTACCGGACCGACGTCTTCAAGGAACTCGGTCTGCAACCACCCAGGACCATGGCCGAGTTGGCCGAGACCGCCCGGAAGATCCGCGCCGCCGAGCCCGAGTTGTACGGCCTGGTCGTCGGCGGCGCCTACACGTACGGCGCGATGCCCTTCATCTGGGCCAACGGCGGCGAACTCGCGACCGGCAAGGGCGGCTCGTACGCCTCCGCGATCTCCGGCGCGGCCGCCCAGAAGGGCATCAAGGAGTACACCTCGCTCTTCACCGACGACAACTGCCCCGCCGCGAAGTGCGCCGGCATGGGCGGCAACGACACGATCACCGCGTTCGCGGCGGGCAAGGCCGGCATGGCGATCGGGGGTGACTTCAGCCATACCGCGGTGGAGGCCGGGAAGGTCAAGGGCAAGTACGCGGTGGTGCCGCTGCCGGGGGTCTCCGCGGGGTCGATCGCTCCCGCGTTCGCCGGTGGCAACAACATCGGGGTGCTGAAGAGCACGTCCCACCGGACGCTGGCGGTCCAGCTGATGGAGCAGCTCACGTCGAAGGCGACGCAGGCGTCGATGTTCGACGCGATGGGCTTCCTGCCGACCTTCGCGGACGTCCGGCAGCGGGTCGCGGCCCAGCAGCCGTACGTGAAGCCGTTCGCGCAGACCCTCGCGGCCGGGACCAAGTTCGTGCCCGCGTCGCCCGCCTGGTCGCAGATCGACTCCTCGCTGGTGCTGCCGACGATGTTCCAGGAGGTCATCAGCGGCAAGAAGAGCGTGGCGGCGGCCTCCGGTGAAGCGGCGAAGAAGATGAACGACGCGTTCGGATCCGTCGGGTGACCTCGGCGACCCACCGTGCCACCCGGACGCCCTGGCTCTATCTCGCCCCCGCCCTGGTCGTCCTCGGCGGACTGCTCGTCTACCCCATCTACCAGCTCGGCCTGATCTCCTTCTTCCAGTACACCCAGGCTCAGGTCAGCGGCGGTGAACCGACCACCTTCCAGGGGTTCGGGAACTACTCGGCGCTCTTCTCAGACCCGGAGTTCTGGCAGGTGCTGCTCGCCACCGTGCTGTTCGCGGCGGCCTGCGTCGTGTCGACGCTCGCCGTCGGGTGCGCGCTGGCGGTGCTGCTCACGCGCGTGCGTGCCGTGCCGCGGCTGGCGTTGCTGCTGGCCGCGCTCGGAGCGTGGGCGACACCGGCCGTGACCGGGTCGACGGTCTGGCTGTTCCTCTTCGACCCCGACTTCGGCCCGGTGAACCGGATCCTGGGACTCGGTGACCACTCCTGGACGTACGGGCGGCTCAGCGCCTTCCTCCTCGTCCTGCTCGAAGTCGTCTGGTGCTCCTTCCCGTTCGTGATGGTCACGGTCTACGCCGGGATCCGCGCCGTACCGGCAGAGGTGCTGGAGGCCGCCGCGCTGGACGGTGCCTCGCAGTGGCGGATCTGGCGCTCGGTGCTCGCGCCGATGCTGCGGCCCATCCTGACCGTCGTCACCATCCAGTCGGTCATCTGGGACTTCAAGGTCTTCACCCAGATCTACGTCATGACAAACGGCGGCGGCATCGCGGGCCAGAACCTCGTCCTGAACGTCTACGCCTACCAGCAGGCGTTCGCCTCCTCGCAGTACAGCCTCGGCTCGGCGATCGGAGTCGTGATGCTGCTGATCCTGCTCGCCGTGACGCTTGTCTACCTGCGGCTGCTCCACCGCCAGGGGGAGGAACTGTGAACCTTCTACGGCGTCCTTGGCGGCTGGCCGCGGAGGCCTCGGCGTTGCTCATCGCCCTGGTGGTCGCCTTCCCCCTCTACTGGATGGTGCTCAGCGCCTTCAAACCGGCCGGAGAGATCGAGTCGACCGAGCCCCGGCCCTGGACGCTCGCGCCCTCGCTGGATTCCTTCCGGCGCGTGTTCGGACAGCAGGATTTCGGTCGGTATTTCGTCAACAGCCTTGTCGTCGCGTGCAGTGTCGTGATCGTCTCGGCGTTGATCGCGTTTCTCGCGGCGACCGCCGTGACACGATTCCGCTTCCGCTTCCGGACCACCTTGCTGATCATGTTTCTGGTGGCCCAGATGGTGCCCGTGGAGGCCCTCACCATCCCCTTGTTCTTCCAGATGCGGGACTTCGGTCTGCTGAACACGCTGGGCTCGCTGATCCTGCCCCACATCGCCTTCTCGCTGCCCTTCGCGATCTGGATGCTGAGGGGGTTCGTGAAGGCCGTACCGGAGGCTTTGGAGGAGGCCGCGTACATCGACGGGGCGAGCCGCGCGCGATTCCTGTGGCAGATTCTCTTCCCCCTCGTTCTTCCCGGCCTGGTGGCCACGAGCGTGTTCTCCTTCATCTCGGCCTGGAACGATTTCCTCTTCGCCAAGTCGTTCATCATCAGCGACACTTCGCAGTCGACCCTGCCGATGGCCCTGCTGGTCTTCTACAAGCCGGACGAGCCGGACTGGGGCGGGGTCATGGCCGCGTCGACGGTGATGACGATTCCGGTGCTGGTGTTCTTCGTACTCGTACAGCGACGCCTGGTCTCGGGGCTGGGCGGAGCGGTTAAGGACTGACGTGACCTCACTGATTCCGGCGCCGTCGAGCGTCGGCGCCCCCGGCGGGCGGCCGTTCGTCCTCGACGAGGACACCGAGATCGAGGCCGGGCGGGGCGCCGCAGGCGTGGCCCGGTGGCTGCGCACCACGGTCGGCGCCGCGACGGGCCTGCCGCTGGAGCCCTACACCTCCGGCAGGAACCGCATCTTGCTGCGGATCACGCCGTCCCTCGCCGACGAACTCGGCAGCCCCGAGGCGTACCGCCTCACCGTGGACGAGCACGCCGTCGTCATCGACGGGGCCGGCCAGGAGGGCTTGTTCTACGGCGCCCAGACCTTCCGTCAGCTGCTCGGCCCCGCCGCCTTCCGTCGCGCCCCCGTCGCCTCCGGGCGCGCCTGGGAGGTACCCCCGGTCGCCATCAGCGACGCTCCCCGATTCCGCTGGCGCGGCCTCATGCTCGACGTGGCCCGGCACTTCATGCCCAAGGACGGAGTGCTGCGCTACCTCGATCTGATGGCCGCCCACAAACTCAACGTCTTCCACTTCCACTTGACGGACGACCAGGGCTGGCGGATCGAGATCAAGAGGTACCCCCGGCTCACCGAGGTGGGCTCATGGCGGGGGCGTACCAAATTCGGCCACCGGGCCTCACCGCTGTGGGAGGAGAAGCCGCACGGTGGCTTCTACACCCAGGACGACATCCGGGAGATCGTCGCCTACGCCGCCGAGCGGCATATCACCGTCGTCCCCGAAATCGACGTACCCGGACACTCGCAGGCCGCCATCACCGCGTACCCGGAACTCGGCAACACCGACGTCATCGACACGACCTCCCTCACCGTCTGGGACACCTGGGGCATCTCTCTGAACGTACTCGCCCCCACTGACAACACCCTGCGCTTCTACGAGGGCGTCTTCGAGGAACTGCTGGAGCTGTTCCCTTCCGAGTTCATTCACATCGGCGGCGACGAATGCGCCAAGGAGCAGTGGCGGGAGTCGCCCTTCGTCCAGGCCCGGATCGAGGAGCTCGGGCTCGCGGACGAGGACGAGTTGCAGTCCTGGTTCATCGGACACTTCGACAAGTGGCTGACCGCGCGCGGGCGCAGGCTCATCGGCTGGGACGAGATCCTGGAGGGCGGACTCGCCGAAGGGGCCGCCGTCTCCTCGTGGCGCGGCTACGAGGGCGGGATCGCCGCCGCACGCTCCGGCCACGACGTCGTGATGTGCCCCGAGCAGTACGTGTACCTGGACCACCGCCAGGACGCCGGCGCGGACGAGCCGGTGCCGATCGGCTACGTCCGCACCCTGGAGGACGTGTATCGCTTCGAACCCGTTCCGCCGCAGCTGACCTCGCAGGAGGCCGCGCACGTCCTGGGCACGCAGGCCAACCTGTGGACCGAGGTGATGGAGGATCACGCGCGCGTGGACTACCAGGCGTTTCCGCGGCTCGTGGCCCTCGCCGAGGTGGCCTGGAGCGCTCTGCCCGCCCCCGCGGAACGGGACTTCGCCGACTTCGAGCGGCGGATGGCCGCCCACTACGAGCGGCTCGACGCCCTGGGCGTCGGTTACCGGCCGCCCACGGGGCCGCTGCCGTGGCAGAAGCGGCCCGGTGTGCTCGGCCGGCCCATCGAGGGAGCGCCTCCGAACAGGTAAGGGAAAAAGAGCCCTAAGGGTCACCGAAGGGCGTTAATCGGTATGTGTAGGTGATCCCGTGCGAAAACGGACCATCTCCCTGACGGGGTGGGCGAATGCCGCCGAACGCCTCCTAGCGGACCCCTGTCTTCGGGTGTTGCGAAGATGTGCCAGAGTTGCCACGTCCGCCCTGTCAGCACGTACCGTACGGCAGCAACAGGCAGGACCAGCAGGACCAGGTGGGGCAGCGGGAAGGGGCAGCCGGTTTGACCACGCACACACCGCAGGCGGCGCAGGCCGTCACGCTGCCCACGACGCTGGACGAGGCCGTGGCGGCCCTCACCGCCATGCCCGCCGCCGTGCCCGTCGCCGGCGGCACCGACCTGATGGCCGCCGTCAACTCCGGACAGCTCAGGCCGGCCGCTCTCGTCGGCCTCGGCCGGATCAGCGAGATCCGCGGCTGGCAGTACCAGGACGGCCACGCGCTCCTCGGCGCCGGACTCACGCACGCGCGCATGGGCCGCCCCGACTTCGCCGCCCTCATCCCCGCGCTCGCGGCCGCCGCCCGCGCCGCCGGCCCACCGCAGATCCGCAACGCGGGCACCCTGGGCGGCAACATCGCCTCGGCGGCCCCCACGGGCGACGCGCTGCCCGTCCTCGCCGCCCTCGAAGCCACGCTGATCATCGCGGGCGCGGACGGAGCCCGTCGGGAGATGCCGGTCTCGCACCTGCTGGCCGGCATGGAGATGCTGCGCGCGGGCGAACTCATCGGCTACGTGCGCGTGCCGCTGCTGCACGCCCCGCAGGTCTTCCTCAAGGTCACAGGCCGCACCGGCCCGGGCCGCGCGATGGCCTCCGTCGCACTGGTCCTCGACCCGGCCCGGCGCGGGGTCAGGTGTGCCGTCGGTGCCATAGCGCCGATGCCGCTGCGCCCCCTGGACGCCGAGCAGTGGGTCGCCCGGCTCATCGACTGGGACAACAACCGCGCGATCGTCCCGGAGGCCCTGGAGGCCTTCGGCGAGTACGTGTCCGCGGCCTGCATCCCCGACCCGGCACCGGCCGCGGACGGCTCCGTGCCGCAGCATCCGCCCGCAGTACTGCACCTGCGGCGCACTGTCGCCGCGCTGGCCCGACGAGCACTGGGGAGGGCACTTTCGTGACCGACGACCAGCACGGAGAGGGCACGCCCAGGGCCGCCGGCCGCTGGGACCCGCTGCCCCAGGGTGACTACGACGACGGCGCGACCGCCTTCGTGAAGCTCCCCGAAGGGGGCATCGACGCCCTCCTGGCCTCCGCCGACAGCCCGCTCGCCGCGCCCGGTCACGGCTATGTGCCGCCGCAGATAACGGCCACGCCGGGCGACGGGACCGACCCGGCGGCCGCGGGCGGCTGGGCCGTGCCGGCCGAGGGCGCGCAGTGGCCCGACCCGAGCACCCTGCCGCAGGGCCAGACCGGGCAGTTCACGTACAACCCCGCGACCACCCAGCAGTGGAACGTCGAGGACACCGCGGCCGCGCCCGCGCCGGGTCACGACGTCACCGGCCAGTGGTCGATCCCCGTCGCCGGCGGCGACCTCCCGGACGAATCGGGCGAGTTCACCACGTCGTCCCTGGTCGAGCAGTGGGGCGGCACCCCTCCGGCGACCCTGCCGGGCGGCGCGGCCGCACCCTGGGCGACGCAGCCGGCGCAGCCGTGGGGGGACCAGCCCCAGGACGGCCCGGGAGCGGGACCAGAGCACGACGGACCGGCCGGGGAACGGCACACGCACGTGCCGCGGAGTGACGGGCACGGCGGCGGCTTCGGCAACGGTCACGGCGGTGCGGTGAGCGACGGCCCCACCGGTCCTGTGGGCGACGGCAACGCGCACGTGCCGCACGGTGACGGGCACGGTGGCCGCTTCGGCAACGGTCACGGCGGTGCGGTGAGCGACGGCCCCACCGGTCCTGCGGGCGACGGCAACGCGCACGTGCCGAACGGTGACGGGCACGGTGGCGACTTCGACAACGGTCACGGCGGTGCGGTGGGCGACGACCACGCGCACGTGCCCCCCGGTGACGGACCGGCCGGTGATGTCGACGAGCGGCACGCCGGCCCGGCCGGTGACGCGCACGCCGGCGCGGCGGACGACACGCAGCTGCCGTCCGCCGCGCACCTGGGAAGTCACGCGGTCGCCGACGCGCCGCAGCGGCCCGAGCCGGACGAGGCGTCCCACGAGGCGGCCCGGGACTCCGCGCAGCCGCACCCCGACAGCGACGGCCACGGCATCCGCCTCGCCGAACCGCACGACACCGCCCAGCCCCGCCATCCCGCCGAGCCCTACGGGGACGGCCCCGCCGCAACCGCCTCACGGCCCGCTCCCGGCCCCGGCGAGACTTCGGCACCCCCAAGGGTCTCCGAGGGCGCCGAAGAGGCCGTAGAGGCCACTGACGGCCCCGCCGAGCCCGGTGCGGAGCACGCCCCGGCCGACGGCGTGCTCCGCGGACAGGGTCCGGAGGCCGCGGAGGAGCACGCGAGCGACTCCGACGAGAACCCCGACGACCAGGCCCCCGCGCTCCCCGGCGAGGAACACCCCCTCGCCTCCTACGTCCTGCGCGTCAACGGCGTCGACCGCCCCGTCACCGGCGCCTGGATCGGCGAGTCGCTGCTCTACGTGCTGCGCGAGCGGCTCGGCCTCGCCGGCGCCAAGGACGGCTGCTCGCAGGGCGAGTGCGGGGCGTGCAACGTCCAGGTCGACGGCCGGCTCGTCGCCTCCTGCCTGGTGCCCGCGGTGACCGCCGCCGGCAGCGAGGTCCGTACCGTCGAGGGACTCGCCGAGGACGGCCGGCCCTCGGACGTGCAGCGGGCGCTCGCCCGGTGCGGCGCCGTGCAGTGCGGGTTCTGCGTGCCCGGCATGGCGATGACCGTGCACGACCTGCTGGAGGGCAACCCCGCGCCCACCGAGCTGGAGACCCGCCAGGCGCTGTGCGGGAACCTCTGCCGCTGCTCCGGCTACCGGGGCGTCGTCGACGCCGTCAAGGAGGTCGTCGCCGAGCGCGAGGCCCACGCGACGGGCGACGGTGAGACGGACGGCGACGAGGCACGTATCCCGCATCAGGCGGGCCCCGGGGGCGGAAGCGTCCACCCGTCGGCGTTCGACTCCCCGGGGTTTCCGCACACCGCCGGACCGCATGAGCAGGCATACGGACAGGGACAGGACGGAGGCCAGGCGTGAGCAACGAAGCCGCCACCGCGACCACTGCCGCGGAGGCAGCACCCGCTCCCGAGCCGATTCCGCACGGCATCGGCGTCTCTCTGCCGCCCGCCGACGCCCGCGCGAAGACCGAGGGCACCTTCCCGTACGCGGCCGACCTGTGGGCCGAGGGCCTGCTGTGGGCGGCCGTCCTGCGCTCGCCCCACGCGCACGCGCGCATCGTGTCCATCGACACCTCCCACGCGCGTGAGATGCCCGGAGTCCGTGCGGTCGTCACCCACGAGGACGTGCCCGGCAGCCCGGTGCACGGCCGCGGCAAGGCCGACCGTCCGGTCTTCGCCTCCGAGGTCGTACGCCATCACGGCGAGCCCATCGCTGCCGTCGCCGCCGACCACCCCGACACCGCGCGCATGGCCGCGGCCGCCGTCATCGTCGAGTACGAGATCCTCGACCCGGTCACCGACCCGGAGCAGGCCTTCGAGGCCGAGCCCCTGCACCCCGACGGCAACCTGGTCCGGCACATCCCGCTGCAGCACGGCGACCCCTCCGCGACCGGTGAGATCGTCGTCGAGGGCCAGTACCGCATCGGCCGCCAGGACCCCGCCCCCATCGGCGCCGAGGCCGGCCTCGCCGTGCCCCGCCCCGACGGCGGCGTCGAGCTCTACCTGGCCTCCACCGACCCGCACGCCGACCGCGACACGGCCGCCGCCTGCTACGGACTCGAGCCCGAGCGCGTCAAGGTCGTCGTCACCGGCGTCCCCGGCGCCACCGCCGACCGCGAGGACCAGGGCTTCCAGCTCCCGCTCGGCCTGCTGGCGCTCAAGACGCAGTGCCCGGTGAAACTGACCGCCACGCGCGAGGAGTCCTTCCTGGGCCACGTGCACCGGCATCCCACCCTGCTGAGATACCGCCACCACGCCGACGCCGAGGGCAAGCTGGTCAAGGTCGAGGCGCAGATCCTGCTCGACGCGGGCGCCTACGCCGACACCTCCTCCGAGGCCCTGGCCGCCGCCGTGGGCTTCGCCTGCGGGCCGTACGTCGTCCCGAACGCCTTCATCGAGGGCTGGGCCGTCCGCACCAACAACCCGCCCTCCGGCCATGTGCGCGGTGAGGGCGCGATGCAGGTGTGCGCCGCCTACGAGGCGCAGATGGACAAGCTGGCCAAGAAGCTGGGCGTCGACCCGGCCGAACTGCGCCTGCGCAACGCCCTCGCCACCGGTGACGTACTCCCGACCGGCCAGACGGTGACCTGCCCCGCGCCCGTCGCCGAACTGCTCCAGGCGGTACGAGACTTCCCGCTGCCCGACCTCCCCAAGGACACCCCCGAGGACGAGTGGCTGCTGCCCGGCGGCCCCGAGGGCGCGGGCGAACCGGGCGCGATCCGCAGGGGCGTCGGCTACGGCCTCGGCATGGTGCACATGCTCGGCGCGGAGGGCGCGGACGAGGTCTCCACGGCGACCGTACGGGTCCAGGACGGCGTCGCCACGGTGCTCTGCGCGGCCGTCGAGACCGGCCAGGGGTTCACCACGCTGGCCCGTCAGATCGTCCAGGAGACGCTCGGTATCGACGAGGTCCACGTGGCCCCCGTCGACACCGACCAGCCCCCGGCCGGCCCGGGCTGCCGCGGCCGCCACACCTGGGTCTCGGGCGGCGCGGTGGAGCGCGCGGCCAAGATGGTCCGCACCCAGCTCCTCCAGCCCCTGGCGCACAAGTTCGGCATGTCCACCGAACTGCTCCAGATCACCGACGGCAAGATCACCTCGTACGACGGAGTTCTGTCGACGACCGTCACCGAGGCGATGGACGGCAAGGAACTGTGGGCCACCGCCCAGTGCCGGCCGCACCCGACGGAACCCCTCGACGAGGCCGGCCAGGGCGACGCCTTCGTCGGCATGGCGTTCTGCGCGATCCGCGCGGTGGTCGACGTCGACATCGAACTCGGCTCCGTCCGCGTGGTCGAGCTGGCGCTCGCCCAGGACGTCGGCCGGATCCTCAACCCCGCCCAGCTGGAGGCCCGGATCGAAGCGGGCGTCACCCAGGGCGTCGGGATAGCGCTCACGGAGAACCTGCGCAGCGCGCGCGGCCTGATCCGCCACCCGGACCTCACCGGGTACGCGCTGCCGACGGCCCTGGACGCGCCGGAGATCCGGATCGTCAAGCTCGTCGAGGAACGGGACGTGGTCGCCCCGTTCGGGGCGAAGGCGGCCAGCGCGGTGCCGGTGGTCACGTCACCGGCGGCGGTCGCCTCCGCCGTACGGGCCGCGACCGGCCGTCCCGTCAACCGGCTGCCGATCCGTCCGCAGGCCGCGGTGGTGACGGACCGATGAGTTCTCCCGGCCAGGAGCCCCGCGAGTACGAACCGCCGCCCGGCCTGGGCAAGCTGGCGCTGTGGATCCTGCTGTTCGTGGTGGCGGCGATCGTGGTCGTGGTGGGCGGCGTGTACTTCGCGTGAGCGAGGGGGCGCCCGCCGCAGTGGAGTCGGCGTGAAGGGTGTCGTACTGGTCACCGGTGTGATGGCGGCCGGGAAGTCGACGGTCGCGGAGGCGCTGGCCGAGCGGTTGCCGAGGGCGGCGCATGTCCGCGGGGACGTCTTCCGGCGGATGATCGTGTCGGGGCGTGCGGAGTACCTGCCCGGCGCCTCCGGCGAGGCTTCGGCCCAACTCCGCCTGCGGTACCGGTTGTCGGCCGCGACGGCGGACGCGTACGCCGAGGCCGGGTTCACGGCCGTCGTACAGGACGTGGTGCTGGGCGAGGACCTGACGGCGTACGCCGGGTTGGTCCGGACCCGGCCGCTGTACGTCGTCGTCCTGGCACCGGACGCAGGGACGGTGGCCGCCCGGGAGGCCGGCCGGGCGAAGACGGGCTACGACGGCGAGACCTGGACGATTCCCGCGCTGGACGAGGCGCTGCGGACGTCGACTCCGCGGATCGGTCTGTGGCTGGACACCTCCGCACTGACCCCGGCACAGACGGTGGAGGCGATTCTCGCGGGGCGGGAACGCGCGAAGGTGCTCTGACGTCTCCTTGGTACGGGGGCGTTGTCAGTGGTGGCGCGTAGTGTTTCGAGCAGTGGGGGACGAGCGCAGGCCCGACGGGTTCGCCGTGCCGTGCCCGGCCAGGGGACTGCGTACGAAGCACACGGGGGAGCCATGAGCACGACCGATGCCGCCGTAGCGGCGATCAGACTGACCGAGGACGAACTGCAGCCGTACATCTCACATGTGTCGACCCGCCGCTGGCTCAGCGGCCCCGGACTGCCCGGCGACAGCGACCTGTTCACCTTCGAGGAGCTGCGCCGGGAGGGCCTGCGGACGGTGGCGGACGCGACGGCCGACCCGGGCGGACGGCTCAGCCAGGAGTTGTGCGACCAGCTGGTGATAGGCGGGCTGACGGATCTGCACGGCAGGGAGCGGGAGTCGGTCCTGCTCGACGGAGTCACGGGCGAGGTCTCGACGACGGCGTTCTTCCACGCCCGCCCGGACCTGATGGACCGCACCCCGCTGGCCCCCTCCCTCCCCACCCTGGTCCGCTTCGCGACGGCGACGGACGAACTGACCGAGGTGCGCGGCCAGTTCGCGGCGTACGCCGGCCGCTTCGGTCCTACGGCCGTGGAGGAGGCGACGCGCCAGCTGCTGACGGTGTTCGAGGAGGGCACGGGCGGCGAGGTGCCGACGTTCTGGAAGATCGCGGCCCTGATCCGCCCCCTGGCCCTGGTGGCGGGTCCGGGCACGGGGTCGGGCCTGGCCCTGGACCTCCCGCCGCGCCTCCTGGACCAGGAGTTCGGCCGTAGCCACGTCGTGCGCTTCGAGGACATCGACTTCCCGTCCACGCTCACGCACGCCCCGACCCGCCGCTTCCTGGCGGAGACGGGCCTGCCCGAGGACGGTGTCCTCTTCCACACCGACCCGGACGCCCCGCTGCCGACCCTCGCGGAGCACCGGCCCGACCAACTGCTCGCCCTCCCGCCCCGGGCGGAACACCTGATCGTCCTCGGTCACCTGATCGAGGACAACACCCTGGTGGTCGACGGCGAGACGGGCGCGGTCCTGAACTGGAGCGAGCGGGAAGCGACCCTCCACCCTCTCAACACCGACATCTCCACCCTCGCCTTCACCCTCTGGCTCCTGCACCGGGAGCGCCAGATAGACGAGTCACTCGCCCATGAGCTGACGAACACGCTGTACGTCCAGGTCGCCAAGACGATGGTCCGGGCCCTGTCCACCATCGACCCGACGGGCACGACGACGGACGCCGACTGGCACTACTGGACGGAGCTGTTCCAGGACGAGGTGGGCGGTGTGCTCTGACCGACCGCGCGGCGCAGGGTCGCCGAGAGGTGGTGCTGCAGGGGCTGCCCGACAGCCGCGAGGTCGTGGACGAACGTGAACGTGTCGCTGTCGGCATCGCCGTCGGCCAGGGTGTAGCGGCGACGGGTGGCGGTCACGTCCTTGGCGGTGGGGGTGAGGGCGACGGAGTGGGTGGAGAGATCGACCACACCTTCGCCCGCATGCCCGACCAGGACCTCGGTGATGCCGGTGGGCTGGGTGACCAGTGCCTCCACCCGGCCGTCCGGCTGAAGCCGCCACCACCCGCTCTCCCGGGCCGCGGGTCGCAACGGCGCCCCGTCGCCGTCGAGCAGCCAGGCCCGTGCCTCGTACCGGAGGAAGGGACGCCCGTCATGACGGAAGCTGACCTCCTGCGCATACGCGAAGTCGTCGTCGAGCGTCGGATACCCACCTCGGCCCTGACCGCGCCACACCCCGAGGAACCCGAGCACGGGCTCTAGCAGCGGGTGCGGAGCCGGTTCCCGGTCCACCCGGTAGCTCTCGGGAAAGGGAGGCTCCGCCACACTCTCGCCCACGCCCGCACTCCTCACTCACAACCACCACGGACCGCAAGCCTAGAACGCGGCACAACGGATGGTGGGCCCGAAGGGTCTCGGCGTACGGGTCCGAACGGCCGTGTACGGCGAGGAATGAGACGGACGAACGGGACTCCGAACCGTGAAAACGGCGTCCTGGTAGTTCAGGCTCGTTCGGATCCCGGGTGTCGCCTTCTGTCGGCACGGACGTGAACGAGCGCGAACTCGAGGCTCTGAGGGGGTTGGACGCCGGGCACGGTTGCTGGGGTTGCGGTATCCGTTTGCTGTACGTCCGCCGCGGCATCACGGAGGGCGGCGAGCCTGTTACGAGTGGTGACAGTATCTGGGTGGTCGCCGCCCAGGATCCGCTCCCGGGCGGCCAGAACCTGCTCGCGCAGGTCGAGGGCGTCCTGGACACGGCCGGCTTCGCGGGAAAAGTCCCTGATCGGCCGCATCGCCGACGATGCGACCCACTGCCACACGATCTTCGGGGCGGACCAAGGCGGTGGACCGCCTTCGACGGCCTCGGCACCTGCATGAGCTGCGTCACTTTGCAGGAAGGGAGCCTGCGGCTATCTTCATACTCAACAATATGACTAGGTGCCTAGTTGCCTAGCGGTGGCCGTGTGTCACTTCCCTCAGCAGCGTTGACGAGAGGCGGGCAGCCCCGTGTCGAGCAGTGGGTATCTGCGCTATGTCGCCCTGGGCGACAGTCACACCGAGGGACTCGGGGACGGCGACGACGTCCGTGGTCTTCGGGGTTGGGCGGACCGGCTCGCCGAGCAGGTCGCCCGCCACAGCCCCGGCCTGCTCTACGCCAACCTCGCGGTGCGCGGCCGTAAGGCCGGCCAGGTGCGCGCCGAGCAACTCGCTCCGGCTCTCGCGATGCGGCCCGACCTCGCCACCGTGGTGGCTGGGGTCAACGATGCGTTGCGCCCGGGCTGCGACCTCGACGAGGTGGCCGGCCATGTCGAGGCGATGTTCGCCGCCCTTACGGCGCAGGGCGCCACCGTCGCGACCCTCATGGTTCCCGATGTCGGGCGTATCACGCCGTTGGCCCGCCCGGTCGGTCACCGTATTTCCGCGCTCAACGCGCGCATCCGGGAGGCCGCCGACCGCCACGGCGTGGTGGTGGCGGAGACGGCCGCGCACGCGGCGGCGACCGATCCGCGGTTGTGGAGTGCTGACCGGCTGCACGCCGGCCCGCTGGGACACGCGCGCATCGCGGCTGCCGTGGCCCACGCGCTCGGTCTGCCGGGCAGCGACGATAAGTGGACTCTTCCCCTTCCGGCCGAGAGGACAGACATCCCTGCCTGGAGGACCGTAGGTGCCGAACTGCGCTGGGCCGGCACCTTCCTCGGCCCTTGGATCGGCCGCCGCCTGCGTGGCCGCTCCTCCGGCGACGGCCGCCAGGCCAAGCGGCCGGCGCTGCTTCCGGTGGTCGCGCCCGCTGGGGACATCTCCCCATCGGTGTGATGCTCTGGTTTGCGACGACGCCGGCGGCTCCTCGTGCTGAACTGCGCTTCACCGGGGGTGCGCACGCTCATGCCGGGGATAGCTGTTCATCACGACCTTCTGCATCGTCATGGCGGCCCCGACGTCCGGCGCCACGGCCCCCGCCAGGCGACTCCCCGGCTTGCACCGCACCCTCGGCGAGTTCCAGCCCCTGCGTCAGATCACCGGCGTCGTCCGCTCCATCCTCCACTACGACGCCCAGGGCGACGCCGGACTGCCCCGAGGCTGGGTGATCCTGGGCTCGGGACTCGCGGTCGCGTGCCTCTCCGGCTCCGACGTGACCCGGTTCTCCGACCGCAAGGGACTGCACCGCAATCCGGCCGACAAGGAACGCGGCCGGTCCTGGCTCGGACACAGACCGACGACCCCTGAGAGGGCGGCTGCTCAGACCGGTCCCGGGTAATCACTTAGTTGACTAACCGTGTTGGGTCGGACCGCCGCAGTCAGCCGTCGGCCCGGAGCGCGGCCGTGCGCTGTTCGAGCCTGCGCAGCGCCATGTCCCCCCACTGGATGTTCTCCCGCTCGAACGCCATCCCGCGCAGCAGGGTGAGATACGGGCCGATGCGCTCGGCCTCGGCGAAGTACGCCTCCTCAGAGCGCCCGTCGAGCAGGCGCTGCCGGAGTCGCTCGTAGCGGGCCAGCTTGGCGGTGGCCCACTCCGTGCGCTCGGCGATGGCGGTCCGGACCGCTTCCATATCGCCCGCGTCCAGGCACTGCACCTTGACCAGCAACTCGTCCCGGATCACCGCCGGTTTACCCAGGGGCTCGGCGGTGTAGGCATGGATGGCCGTCCGTCCGGCCTCCGTCAAGGAGAACAGTCGCTTGTTGGGGCGGCGCTTCTGCTCGACGACGCGGGCCGTGACGAGCCCTTCGGCCTCCATGCGCTCCAGCTCCCGGTAGAGCTGCTGAGGCGTCGACATCCAGAAGTCGGCAACCGTCGCGTCGAACGCCTTCGCGAGGTCGTACCCGGACGCCTCGCCCTGCAACAGCGCGGCCATCACCGCGTTCCGCAAAGCCATGGATGCACGCTAGCAGATTATTCAACGACGCGACTAAACAGTCACCCCTTCCCTGTAGACAAGCACTAACGGGCCCTCTAATCTCAAACGCACCTATTAACATTCTTGAGTATCAGAAGTGGGCTCATGCATCCCTTCCCCAAGGCCGTCGAGAGCGGCGACCTGGACGCCGTGGCCGCTCTGCTGGCCGACGACGTCGTCTTCACCAGCCCTGTCACCTTCAAGCCGTACCCGGGCAAGGCCATCACCGCGACGATCCTGCGCGGCGCGCTCCGGGTCTTCGAGGACCTCACCTACATCCGTGAGATCGCCAACCCCGACGGCCGCGATCACGCCTTCGTCTTCACCGCCACTGTCGCCGGCAAGCAGCTCCAGGGATGCGACTTCGTGCACTTCGACGACGACGGGAAAATCGACGAGATCACGGTGATGGTGCGCCCGCTCTCCGCCGCCCAGGCGCTCGGCGAGGCCGTGGGCGCCCAGTCCGAGCAGATCGCCCGAGAGGCCGCCGAACAGTAACCACGACGACGGACTTCGAGGACTGCTCAACCCTCCCGGCAGAGCGCCACAACGTCCCGGGCGGCTGCGCCGCCACCCTTCGACGAGGCCGCTTCGAGTTCGAGACGGCGCTGCACCAGCTGTCCAGAGGCGGCCGGAAGGCCAGCCGCACACGCTGCGCGGGCCGTTCGAGAAGCTCGGCACCGGCCGTGCGCGTCGTTGGCAGTGATGTCGGTGGCACCGGCCGCGACAGCACCGCGGATCGCAGCGTTGACGTCCTCTGCCATCATCAGCCGTCCACCCTCGTAGTCCCGGCCGCCAGGTTGGACATCGTTGGCATCCACGAGCCCGGTGATGCCCTCCATGTCCACACTGATGTAGATCCGCACTGCGCAGCCTCCTCAAGCTTGACGAGCACGCTCGTCAGCTCAACTGGACGGCGTGGCGGGGGACCGCTGGCCGAGCCACTGCTCGGCGTCCCAGGCATGGAACCGCTCTGCCTCGGTGAACCCCAGCTTTGCCG